>DATNDU010000206.1:0-4330 GCA_035606915.1 Roseiarcus sp.
TCGCCGGCATGCCCTTGCGCGCGCGCAGCTCGGCCAGCACGCTTTCGTAGATCATGAAGGCGCCCACCAAAGTGAGCAGCGTCACGTAGGACAGCCCGATCATCAGATCGAGTTGGTCGAGCGCGCGCAATGTGGTGAACAGCCAGACGCCGGTGGCGGTGCCGATGATGCCGGCCGACAGCAGCATGAGCGCGAGCGCGACGTCGATGGCGCCGCGCCGCCAATAATTGAGCGCGCCCGAAAACGAAGAGGCGGCGATGTGGGTCGACACGCTCGCCACCGCGACCGCCGGCGACACGCCGATGAAGATCAGCAGCGGCGTCATCAGGAAGCCGCCGCCGATGCCGAACATGCCGGAGATGAATCCGACCGCCAGCCCCATCCCCAAAACGAGGAAGACGTTGACCGGCATGTCGGCGATCGGGAGATAGATCTGCAAAGGGCGTGGTCCGGCCTCATGGCTCGATGCGCCGCCGCGCGGGTCGCGGCGGTACCGGCTGCTCGTCAGTACAAACGATCTTAGCGGCGGAAACGTCCCCGATCACGTCGTAGGGTAAACGGCCGCCCCTCTGCTCATCGCTTTCCGAGGTTGAGGGCGGTGCGCGGCGGCTTGCCGTGGGCGGGCGCCGCCGCCTTGTCCCAGCCGCCGGCGGGCGCGGGCACCGTGATCGCGGCCGCCGGTTGCGGCTCGGCCGAGAAGCTCTCGACCGCGCGGCGGGCGCCGGCCAGCGCCGCGGCATCCAGATGGGCGGCGACTTCGTCGCGCTTCTTGCCCGCCTCCGGGTCGCCGCCGGCGGCGGCCAGCGCGAACCACTTGTAGGATTCCGCCAAGTCGACGCCGACGCCGATGCCGCGCGCATAGAGGACGCCGAGATTGTACTGGCTGTCGGCGACGCCATGGCGGGCGGCGCTCTGGAACCATTTGGCCGCGCTCTCATAGTCCGGCTTGCCGTCGGGGCCCTCGGCGTAGAGCACGGCGAGGTTATGCATCGCCTTGGCGTTGCCTTTGGCGGCGGCCGCCAGATAGAGCCGGCGCGCGGCCTCAAGGTCCTTCTTCACCCCCAAGCCCTTTTCGAGTTGGCTGGCGTAGCGGAATTGCGCCGGGACGAGGCCCTTGGCGGCCGCCCGCTCGAACCAGCGCGCCGCCTCCTCCATGTTCGCCGGCACGCCGCGCCCTTCGGCGTAGCGGGTGGCGATTTCGTAGGCCGCGGCGGCGTCTCCGGCGGCGGCGGCCATGCGCAACGACGCGCTGATCGACGGCGGCAGATTGGCGAGGTCGGGCGCCGCCGGCGGCTGCGGCGCCACCGGGGCCGGCGCGGCCTTCGGGCTGGGGATGGAGCCCGTGATCTCGGCGGAAGGTGCGGTGAGCGCCTGGCGCGGATCGGCGGCCGCGGCCGGTGCGGCTGCAGCAGGCGGCGGCGCGATTGTGGCCGGCGGCAACTTGATCAAATCGGTGCCGGCGGCAGGCGGCGTTAGGCCAAGGCCGGAATCGCGTGCCGGCTGCAACTGCTTTTCGGCGAGCTTAGGCAGCGTGGGCGCCGCCGGCAGCGGCGCGTCGTCGTCTTCGTCCTCGGCGGCTTCCAGCGCGGCATTGGCCGCCGTCTTGTCGTCGGTGACGGGGGCAGACTTGTGCGCCAGCCGCGACAGGCTGCCGAGGCCGAGCATGCTGCCGCCGATCTGCAGCGAGCCGACCACCAAGGCGACAATGCTGGCCGCGATGAATAGCGACTTGACCCGCTTCATCATCTTGCCGCGCACCGAAGACGGGTTGTGGGCGGCGACCGCCGGTCCGGCGCTGCGCCGGCTGTCCGGCTCCTGCGAAGCGGCCTGCGCGGCGCGGCGGGCGGCGGCGATGAAGCTCGAATGGCCGGCGCGCGGCGTTGCCGGCAGTGCGCCGCCGAGCGCGGCCTCCGAGGCGGCGATGCGGGCTGCCGGATTGCCGCGTGCCGGCGGCGGCCCGGAGCCGGGCTCGAGCGGCTGGTCGGCGTCGGCGCCCTGCTCGATGGTCAATGGCGCCGGCGCCGGCACGCGCCGCGGCGCCGGTCTGCGCGGCGGTTGGATGGCCGGCGCAGCGGGCATCGGCGGGATCTCGGGCGCCAGCGTCGGAGCATCGGCCAATATTGGCTCGGCGCCGACCGGATGCAGCAGTTCGAGCGGCACTTCGTCCTCGGCCGCCCGCAGCGGGTTTTCGGCGCGGATATCGTGGCCGATACTGGCCAGACGATCGACCACCAGGCCGAGCGTGTCTTGCATGGCGTCGAGCGTCTCATGCGTACGGACAACGTCCTCGCGCAACGCTTCGAGCGCCGTATCGTTCGCGCCCGGCCCGCGCGATTGCTCGATGTGGCCGAGCAAGTCGGCGAGCCGGCGTTCGATGGCCTCCAACTGGCCGGCCGCCGCGGGCTCGCGCGCGTTCTGGATGCGGTCGATCTTGTCGGCGAGCGAGGCGACCAACGTCTCCAGCCGCGCCGGCAGCGCGGCGTCGTGCGCCCGCTCGTCCAGTGCCAAGGTCAGCGCGTCGATGCGCAGCGCCAAATTGGCAAGCACGTCGCCTTCCGGCCCGGGGTGGCCAATGCGCTCGATCTTGTCGGAGAGCGCCTGCACCTGCGCCGCCAGCCGCCCAACCGTCTCGTTGGAGGCGACGTGGTCGACCATGCCGCGCAGGGCGACGACCGCGCTTTCGAACTGGCGCAAGGTGTCGGGGTCTCTCTCCGCCACGATCAGATCGATCTTCTGCGCCAGCTTGGCGACCGCGTCGGTATAGCCGACGAGGTTCTCCGCCGGTGTCAGTCCATGCAGTGCGTCACGCACTTCGCTGAGCCTGCGTTCGATGCCGGCGAGCGCCCCGGCGTCGGCGCCGGCCTGCCGGTCCTCGGCGATGCGCCGCGCCAGCTCATGAATCTGGAATTCGATCTCGTCCAAAGCGCGCCGCGGCATCGCCTGATTTAGCGCGCGGCCGATTTCGGACAATTCCTCGCGCAGCGCCTGGATCGCTTCCGTGACGCCGGGCGCGCGCAGGGTTTCGATCTGGGCGGTGATCTTGCGCAACTGCTGTTCCAACCCGCCGAGATTGCGTGGCGTGGCGGGGGGAGCCGGCGTCAGCGGCGGCAGCGGCAGCGGTGCGGGCGCGTCTGCCAGCATGCGCTGACGGTCGGCGATTTCGGCCAAGGCGCGCTCGAGCTCGGGCGGCAGCGCCGGCGGCGCCGGCAAAGACGGCGGGGCCGGCTCGTGCGATACTACCGGTGCGCGCAAATGCGGCGGGGCATAAGCCGCCGCCTCGGGCGGGGGGATACGATCGCTGTGGCGCGTCAAGCCTTCAAGCCGCCGGTGGAATCCGGCCGTCTCCTCGGCGGGCGCGTACGGCGCACCTTCGCTGCCCTTCGCTCGCCACGGCAGGCCAAATCTCATGCTCTCTCACCCCGGTTCGGGGATCGCAAAGAGTCGCCAGGCAACTCCTGCGGAACCGGCGCGCGTTAACGGCGGGTGGATAACGGCCGGGTCCCCTTGGCCACCCCCCGACTTTTTCCTGTTCGCGGTAAACAGGCGGTTAACTTTTGCCGAAGTCCCGGACATAACCGGCAAATTCGCGGTGGAGCGACTTACCGGCCCGGCGACGGCATTCGGCCGCCGACCGGCCGAACTGCCGGTCAAGCCGATTAACCGGCGCGCGCGGCGCGGCCTGGACGGGCGAAAACCCCTCCGTTCCGCCGCTTTTCCCGGCTTTAACCCCGATGTAAACCCGGCCGCGCCATCATGCGCCCCGGGTGGGGGAAACCTGAATGCCGACTTACAAAGCGCCGGTGGACGACGCGCTGTTCCTGTTGAACGACGTCTTCCACCTCGACCGCTATGGCAACCTGCCGGGGTTTGCCGAGGCCTCGCCCGACACCGTGGAAGCCGTGCTGCGCGAGGCGGCGAAATTCAGCGAGGCGGTGCTCACCCCGCTCAATCGGGTCGGCGACAAAGAGGGCTGCGAGCGCCATCCCGACGGCAGCGTCAGCACGCCGGCCGGCTTCAAGGACGCCTTCAAACAACTGGTCGAAGGCGGCTGGATCGGCATTTCGGCGCCGGAGGAATTCGGCGGCCAGGGCCTGCCGGCCACGCTGACTTCGATCGTCAACGAATTCTTCTGCTCGGCCAACATGGCCTTCGCCATGTATCCCGGCCTCACGCAAGGCGCCATCGCCGCGCTGATCGTGCACGCCTCGCCGGAGCTGAAGAAAAAATATCTGCCCAAAATGGTGGCGGGAACATGGACCGGCACCATGAACCTGACCGAGCCGCACTGCGGCACCGATCTCGGTTTGCTGCGCACCAAGGCCGTCAAGCA
>DATNDU010000197.1:0-8153 GCA_035606915.1 Roseiarcus sp.
GGGGACGAAACGACGGCAAAAGCCGATCTGAGGGCTGATTCGCATAATGTATATTATGGAACTAAGAGAACGATTTAGATAGGCCAGAGATATCATACGACTAGACGCCCACGGGTTGCGCGAGGCTGTCGCCGGTCCGCATACGTTCTCGTTCCGCACCCGGCGCCGGCGCATTTCCAGCGCCGCCGGAGGCGATGTCGCCGCTATTCCCGGCGCGTTCGCGCGCCGCTAGAAGCCCTCGATGCACATGCCGTCGAAGGCCGGCGTGACGCGAGGCGGCAGTCGCCGCGCCAGGGTCGTGTAATCGAGGTCGGTGTGCAGGTTGGTCAGTACGGCGCGCTTCGGCGCCATGCGCTCGATCAGCGCCAGCGCCTCGTCGAGGCTCAGGTGCGAGGGATGAGGCGAATAGCGCAGTGCGTCGATCACCCAGACGTCGAGCCCTTCGAGGTAGCGCCAGGCCGCGTCTGGCACGCCGCTGAGGTCGGGCGTATAGGCCAGGCCGCCGATGCGGTAGCCCAGCGCCGGAATATCGCCGTGTTCGACAGCGAACGGCGTCGCCGAGATCGCGCCGCCGGGGCCGGTGAGTTCGACCGCGGCGCCCGCCGTCAGCCGATGCTCGCGGGCGATCGGCGGATAGGAACTGCCCTGCGGCGTGGCGAAGATATAGCCGAACTTCGTCGTCACCTCGCGCGAGGTCAGCGCATCCATGTAAATGTCGATCCGCCGCCGCGAGGCGATCGTCAGCGGCCGCAGGTCGTCGATGCCGTGCGTGTGGTCGGCGTGCGGATGGGTCAGCAGCACTCCGTCGAGCCGGGCGATCTCGGCGTCGATCAGTTGCCAGCGCAAGTCCGGCGATAGGTCCACCAGCGCGATGGTTTTGCCGCCGGCGCCGATGCGCTCGATCAAGGCGGAGCAGCGTCGGCGCGTGTTCTTCGGCTCGTTAGGGTCGCAGGCGCCCCAGCCTTGCGCCACGCGCGGCACGCCGCCGGAGGAGCCGCAGCCGAGGATCGTGAAGCGCAAGCTCACGCCCTGCCCTCGTCCATTTTTGCAAACACTCTCAGCGTATTGGCGCGTGTCGCTGCGGCGATCCGGTCGAAGCCGACGCCCTTGGCCTCAGCCAGCATGCGGGCGGTGTCGACGACAAACGACGGCTCGTTGCGCTTGCCGCGATGGGGAACCGGGGCAAGATAGGGCGCGTCCGTCTCCACCAGCACGCGGTCGAGCGGCACATCGCGCGCGATCGCCCGCAGGTCCGCCGAGTTCTTGAACGTCAGCACGCCGGAGAAGGAGATGTAGAGGCCGAGTTCCAGCCCCGTCTCGGCGAGCCCGCGCGACGAGGTGAAGCAATGCAGCAGCGCCGTGAAGCGCCCGGCGGCCGTCTCCTCGCGCAGGATGCGGGCGACATCCGCGTCGGCGTCGCGGGCATGGATGACGAGCGGCAGCTTTAGCTCCCGCGCCAGCCCGATTTGGGCCCGAAACACGCGCTCGGCAACGTCGGCCGGCGCGTAATTATAATGATAGTCGAGCCCGGCCTCGCCGATGGCGACGCATTTCGGATGGGCCGCGTATCGGCGCACGGCCTCGGCGTCGATGTCGGCCTCCTCGGCGGCCTGATGGGGATGCGTGCCAATCGAGAAATAGACTTCCGCGAAGCGTTCGGCCAACGCCTGATAGGCGCCGCCGCGTGCGATGCGGGTCGAGATCGTCACCATCCGCTCGACGCCCGCCGCCCGCGCCCGCGCCACGATGGCGTCGAGTTCCTCGGCGAAATCGGGGAAATCGAGATGGCAGTGGCTGTCGATGACGGTCATGAAACCTCTAGGCAGGATTGCCGGAAAACCGGCGCCGACTTTCGAAAAAAAATGCGCGGTCGCCGCCAAAGGGCAGGGCCGCCGCCCTGCCCTAAGCCCGGCGTCGGCGATGCGGTTATGTCGCTCAGGTCGCAGTCTTGGCGACCTGATGCGCGCGCAGCCGCGCGATCTGCGGCAGGCCGCTGCCCAGCAGCGGCCGCAGGTAATCATGGAAGGCCCCGGTGACGTCGTTGCCCGGCGCATTGATGAAGCGATCCTCCATCACTTGCGTCTTGGCCGCGACCTGCTCAAGCGGGATCAACGGATAGTCAACGGCGTAGTCGCCGACGCGACGGATCGCCACCGAGCCGTCCGCGGTCCCGAAACGGGCGTATTGCACCGCCTTCTCGCCGACCTCGCGGGCTTCGCGGGCGTCGACGTCGGAGACGCAGCCGGCGAACGAGCGTTGCAGATAGCCGAAGGTGTCGCCGCGCACGCGCTTGATCCCCAGCTTCTCCTTGACCTGTTCGCACAACAGATCGGCCAGCGCGCCGGTGCCGGACAGTTGCACATTGCCGTGCGCGTCCTTCTCGACCGTCTTGGCGAGGTGCGAGATGATCGGCTCGCCCTTGTCGTCGTGGATGCCCTCGCTGACCGCGATCATGCAGCGCCCGTGCTTGTCGAACGCCGCCTTAACGTCATGGAGGAACCGGTCGAGCGAGAATACGCGCTCCGGCAGGTAGATCAGATGCGGCCCGTCGTCGTGATATTTGCGCGCCAGCGCCGAGGCGGCGGTAAGAAAGCCGGCGTGGCGGCCCATGATGACGGCGCAATAGACGCCCTTCAGCGCGTTGTTGTCGAGGTTGGCCCCCATAAAAGCCTGCACGACGAAGCGCGCGGCGGAGGGATAGCCCGGCGTATGGTCGAAGCCGACGAGATCGTTGTCGATGGTCTTCGGGACGTGGATGGCGCGCAACGCATGGCCTTCGCGCGCCGCCTCCTCGGCGACGATCCGCAAGGTGTCGGAGGAATCGTTGCCGCCGATATAGAGGAAGGTGTCGATCGCGTGCGCGCGCAGCACCTTGAGGATTTCCTGGCAATATTTGCGGTCGGGCTTGTCGCGCGTCGAGCCGAGCGCCGCGGCTGGGCTGGCGGCGACCGCTTCGAGATGCAAAGTGCTTTCCTGGCCGAGGTCGATCAAATCCTCGTTGAGGATGCCGCGCACGCCATGCAGCGCGCCGTAGACGTGGGTGACACTAGGAAACCGGCGCGCCTCCAGCGCCACGCCGACCAGAGACTGGTTGATGACGGCGGTCGGCCCTCCCCCCTGCGCGACCAGAATCTTGTGCGCCATTCGGCTCTCCCGCAGCTTCGCCAAGCCCACCCGCCGGGGGCGCCCTGTTGGCGCGCAAGCCGCGAAGCCAGCTTCCGCCGTTCCCAGCGCGCGCCGGTTGCCTCGCGGTTTAGGCCGCCCCCTGCCCCCATGCAAGCGCGCGCCGCTGAGACGGATTCATGCCCCCTGCGGCGCGAACGGCATTTGAAACGGCGGCCAAAGTCGGCTATGGAGCTTGGCGTTATTGGCGCCCGTAGCTCAGCTGGATAGAGCGCTACCCTCCGAAGGTAGAGGCCGCACGTTCGAATCGTGCCGGGCGCGCCAATATAAGTCATTTTCGGGCAACTGTGGTTCCACTGCTAGGTCCTGTAGGGGGCTTAATTCCAAACATATATGAAAGTATTTGCGCGTCGTATTTCGAAATTTTCATTATCATGGGACCGTCAAGTGGCTCGTTGGCCTTTGGTTCTTGCAATTTCTTTGATCCTTGAACGATCCAATTGTCCCCAT
The DNA here is from genome assembly GCA_035606915.1 of Roseiarcus sp. Taxonomy (GTDB): domain Bacteria; phylum Pseudomonadota; class Alphaproteobacteria; order Rhizobiales; family Beijerinckiaceae; genus Roseiarcus. The sequence goes on from DATNDU010000197.1 coordinate 3,634, forward strand.
CTGCTTTCGCAGTCAGCGGTTCATTCGCTGATAAGTCATCCGCGCCGTAAACGCTTCGGTGCACGCTACGCGCCAATTCGAGAGCCGTTTCGATGGTAACAAAGAGTTTCCCCGCTCCATCGCCGAGAACATAACAAGAACATTTTGTCAAGAAAACATCCGCGCGGGCGCTTGCACGCTTAGCAACACCGCTTCGAGCTCTCAGCTTCGTCTTCTCTGGCGCGCCGCGAAACCCCCAGCGTCTAGTTCAGCACGCGCCTCATCTCATCAAGAAGCGCTCGCCCTTAAGGACGAGCACTCCGTGAGCACCGGCGATGCCTAGCTCCAGACTCTCCGCCACGCGACGCGCCAGCATGAGGAAATGATCGGCGGCCTCGGGCGGACAAAGCTCGCGCGCGCTCTCCTCGAACAACGCCAGCCAGCGGTCGAAGTGCCGCGCATCGACCGGCAACGGCAGGTGCTTGGCCATCGGCTGGCCGTGGTAACGCCCGCTCATCAGCGCCAACGAGGACCAGAAGGCGAACATCTTTTCCAGGTGTGGCTCCCAATCCTGGATCTTCGAAGCGAAGATCGGGCCGAGCACGGCATCCGCCCTCACCCGCACATAGAAGCCGCGCACAAGGCGCTCGATCATCGCCTCGTCGATGCCGGTGTCGGCCTGGATCTGCGCGACAACGGCGGCGCGCCGCGCCTGCGCCGACTTCACATCGATGCTCATGCGCGCGCTCCCGTCGACGCTGTTTCCGGCAATCGCGATGCGACACGCTCGATATTGCGTTCGTGACTATCGAGCATCGCCGCGAGATCGGCATGTATGTTTTCGTTTCGAACCATTGGCAGCAAAGCCTTGAGTTTACGCGCCACCCATCCCTGGCCGCGGTTAAGGAAAGCGAGCCGCGCCGGAATATCCGCGATCGCCATCGCCTTATCGTGAAAGGCGCCGGTCTTTTGCGACGGGGCGCCTTGAAGCTGGAGAATGGCTTTGGTGAGCACGCCGCACCAGCGCGCCTCGTCGCGGTGAATGGCCATGACAAGGACATTGAGATCGGGTTCGGCGATTTCCCGTGCGGTGCGCAGCGTCACGCGCGCGCCGGCGCGTTCGGCCTCAAGGAGTTCGTTCAGCGCCGGCAGAAGTTCATCGCGCGACGCAAAGCCCATGTAGCGATCGTCCATCTCGTGCGCGAAACACGCCGGCGACGCTAATTCGCCGACTTCGGGCGCCGCGGCCCCGTTCGCCGCCAGCAACCCAGAGGCCTCGGCGGCGATCGCCCGCACGCGCTCCGTCGCGCCGACAATCGCGGTGAGGCGTCCGACGCCGGCGCCAGCGTAAAGCGCCATCGCCTCGAACGCACCGGTCATCGAGCGCAGCGGCGAATCGGTGCTGAACAGATAAATCGGGCGGCCGGCTTCATCGCCGATCACGGTTCGGGCGTCGGTAAACGCGTCGCCGCGCTCGCCTCGGGTGACGCTGTTGGCCAGCACCCGCACCTTGGCGCCGCGCGGCCAGTTGATGTGAAAGGCATCGGTGAGCACGGTGTCGTCGCCGCTCGCCGCGATCAGGCGCTGCTTGTGGAAATCGTGGGCGAAGGATTCCGGCGTGGCGATCAGCGCCGTGCCGTAGACCGCGCCTTGCGCGCCCAAGGACAGCACGGTCGCCAGATCGGCGCCGTCCGCGAGGCCGCCCGCCGCGAGAACCGGCAGTTCGGTTTCGCCGGCGATCTCCGGCAACAAGTCATAAAGCGGCCGGTCGCCGCGCACATGGCCGCCGGCCTCGACGCCTTGCGCGATGATGACCTGCGCGCCGGCCTGCTCCACCGCCCGCGCCTCGGCCAGCGAACCGACCTGGCAGACAACGATCACGCCTTCGGCGCGCAATCGCGCCACCAGCTTCAGCGGCGCATCCCAAAACAGGCAGACGACCGGCACGCCGAGATCGATGCAGGCAAGGATTTGCGCATCGAGCAACGCCCGGTCGGTCGCCGCCGGAATGATGTTGACGCCGAAGCGCTCGACGCCCCGGTCGCGCAAACTCTCGACCTCCGATCGGATCAACGCAGGCGGTTCGCGCACCATGCCGAGAAAGCCGAAGCCGCCGGCCGCCGTCACCGCCGCGACCAGTTCCGAACGCGCCACGCCGCCCATGCCGGCCGACACGATCGGCAGAGCGCAACCCAACAGATCGCAGACCGGCCTATGCAGAATGCTGGACATTACCATTCCTTAGATGCTCGCGCAGATACCCCTCCAGCGCGAGAGCTTGATTGTGCGCCGTGTCATGGGCGCTGTAGAGCAGCGTCACCGGACCGGACTTGAGCAGATCGGCGATTTGCCCAACCGCCTCAACGTTGGTCTTCAGTTCAGCCCGGTAACGGTGAACGAACTCCGGCCAGCGCGCGGGATCGTGGTCGAACCAGTTGCGCAACTCGTCGCTGGGCGCGATCTCTTTCAGCCACAACGCCAGCGCCGCCTTCTGCTTGCTGACGCCGCGCGGCCATAGACGGTCGACCAGCACGCGCGCGCCATCGGCCGCGTCCGGCGGGTCGTAGATGCGTTTGATGCGGATGTCGGCCGCGGTCTTGGTCATGTCATCAGCCAGTTCCGAAGTGGGGGCGCAACGGCGACGCCTCGCCTAACATAGGACGATCCACGCCGCGCGGAAGGATCGGCCGGCTTGCCAGCCGGCCGATCCTTCAGAAGATCGACCATCCCTGGCTTCCCGCCACCGCGCCGAGGATCGTCACCACGCTCAGCGCCAGCAGCACGACATGCACGCGATGCAGCAGGGTGAAGGCGAAATCCGGCCGCTCCGTCGCCAGGCGGGGAAAATAGCGTTTCAGGATGATCGGCTCGCCGACAAATAGGGCGAAGGCGAAGATGAGCCACAGGCAGACCATGGCGTGCATCCACCAGAAGCTGAGGGTCTCGAAGCGAGCCCACAGATCGAGCCGCCAGACCATGTATAGTCCGGTTAACCCGACGACGATGACGGCGGCGCGCGCCTGCCAAGCGAAGCGATGTTCGATCGCCTGAAAGGCGCGCAGCTTATCCGGCCCTAGATCGCCGCGCCGCACCGCCGGCAACGCCACCGTCGTCGCCATCGACACGCCGCCGATCCATATCACCACGGCCAGCACATGCAGCGCGCGGGCGGCAATGATGTCATCCATGATCGCGCCCCCGGGCTGAAGCGAGCGGGCCAGGCGGGCTATCGGAGCAAAACCGTGCGTGCATGAGTTCGCCTCCGCTATATTTCGACAACGCTACCGCACCGTCGACCCGCGGTGTTTGCGCTGGCGCAAACCGCTCCCCTTACCGCGTGTCGGAGGGTAAGCTCTCGGTATGATCAGAGACCCCCAACTCGACGCGCACTCCCTCGCGGCCATGGAGATGTTTCGCGGATTGCCGGGCGCCGCCCTGGAGGCGGCCGCCGCCTGCGCGCGCGTGCGGCGGCTGCGCAGGGATCTGCGCATCTTCAACCAGGGCGACGCGGAGGCGCGCGCCCACGGCGTCATCGAAGGCGGCGTGCGCATCGAGCAATCGGGTAGCGATGGCGCGCAAGTGGTGATCCGCTTCGTCGGCCCCGGCGAGATGTTCGGAACCGTGGCGCTGTTCACCGACGGGCGCTATCCCGCCGACGCCGTCACCGTCGCCGAAACCCTGGAGGCGAGTTGGGGCGAAGCCGAACTGTTGGATCTGATGGGCCAGCATCCGCAAATCGCCATCAATGTCATCCGCGTCATCGGCAAGCGCCTACAGGAGGTGCAAGAGCGCGTGCGCGAACTCGCCACCCAGCGCGTTGAACGGCGCGTCGCCCATGCCGTGCTGCGGCTGGCGCGGCAAGCCGGGCACAGCACGATCACCGGCACGGCGATCGCGTTTCCGCTGCGCCGCAGGGATGTCGCCGACATCGCCGGCGCCACGCTTTACACCGCCAGCCGCATCCTGACCGGTTGGGAGAAGGCGGGACTGCTGACGAGCCGCAGCCAACGCCTGACGCTTCGCAATCCGGCCGCGCTGCTGCGGATCGCCGAGGCCGCGGCCGATTGACGCGCTGCGTCCGAGTTGGGGTTGCGCCGGCGCAAATCGTCGCGCGTCCCCTTTGCGTAAAGAGGCTATATGAGGGATCGGGCTTTTCCGCCAACGGCGGGCTGGGCATCTTTGAGCCTGGAAGCGGCAGCCGGCGGGCGGGACGTGTGATGGCGATGCCGGCGACGGAAAACGTGAGCGGCGAGCCCGCGGCCTTGTGGTCGCTGGCGTTCCGGCCGTTCTTTTTCGCGGCCAGTTCGTGGGCGGCGCTGGCGCTGGCGCTATGGACCGTGCTGTTCATGAGCGGCGGTACGTTGACGAGCCGTTTCGATCCGCTCACCTGGCACATCCACGCCATGCTGTTCGGCTTCGTGCTCGCCGCGATCGCCGGCTTTATGCTGACCGCCATTCCCACCTGGACCGGCCGGCCGCCGATCCGCGGCGCTGCGCTCGCCGGGCTGGTTGGGTTGTGGCTTGTCGGCCGCATCGTCTGC
>DATNDU010000036.1:0-23804 GCA_035606915.1 Roseiarcus sp.
AATGGCGGTCGCCTCGTCGAAGGCCTTGTGCGCGGTCGGACGGCCGCGGCGCAGGTCGTCGTCGTCCATCGCCGGCAGGTCGTCGTGGACCAGCGAATAGCAGTGGACGCATTCGATCGCGCAGCCGGCGCGCAGCGCCGCCGCCGCGTCGCCGCCGAGCGCGCGGGCGGTCTCGATGGTCAGGAACGGCCGCAGCCGCTTGCCGCCGCCGAGCGCGCCGTAACGCATGGCGTCGAGCACCCGTTTCGGCCTCGCGATCTCGCCGGGCAGCGGCTTGTCGGCGAGCACGGCGTCGAGCGCCGCCTCGACGGTCTCGGCGACTTCGTTGAGGCGCTGGGCGAAGCTCATTCGGGATAGTCTCGGGGATCGAAGATGCGCTTGACCGAGCAGAACTCGCAGGTGACGCCTATCATGCCGTCGTCGCCGACCATCGCGCCGCGCTCGGCCGCCGAGAAGCTTTGCAACATGGCGTCGACGCGCTCGGCCGAGCAGCGGCAGACGTCGGCGAGCGGCGTCGGCTCGAACACCCGCACGCCGCGCTCATGGAACAGCCGATAAAGCAGCCGCTCGCTCGACAATGTCGGATCGAGCAATTCGTGGTCCTCAGCGGTGACGGCGAGCGCCTTGGCCTCCACCCAGGCATCGTCCTCGGGCGCGGAGGCGGGCGCCAAGCCTTCCGGCGCGTCGCCGGGGTCGAGATCGGCGCGGCGACGGCGCGCCTCGCTCTCGGGCAGGAATTGCGCGATGAGGCCGCCAGCGCGCCAGCTCGGCCCTTCGGCGGTCAGCATTTGCCCGACGGCGAGCCGCGTCAGCGTCGGGATCTGCTCGGAGCGCTCGAAATAGCCGGCCGCCGCGCTTTGCAGGCCACGCCCATCCAGTTCGACGACGCCCTGATAGCGCGACGACAGCCCGTCCGGCTCGATGGTGAAGGCGAGATAGCCCTTGCCGAGCAGATCTTCGCCGCTCGCCGCCCGCGCCCCGACCGCCTTCTCGTCATAGCGGGCCAGCGCCCGCAGGTTCGAGGGCGCGTCGAAATCCACCAGCACCATGCTGATCGGCCCGTCGCTCTGCGTCTGCAACTGGAAGCGGCCCTGCTGCTTCAGCGAGGAGCCGAGCAGCACCGCCAGCGTCGCCGCCTCCGCCACCAGCTTGTTGACGGCGGGCGGGTAATCGTGGCGCTTGAGGATGGCGTCGAGCGTCGCCCCGAGCCGCGTCACGCGGCCGCGCGTCGACAGGCCCTCGACGGTGTAGGGCGTGACGATGTCGTCGAGCCCGAGGTCGCTGACGTCGCGGATGGCGTCGGTCATGCCGGCAAGGCCCCCAGGCACCAGGCGAGCACGCCTTTCTGCGCGTGAAGGCGGTTCTCCGCCTCGTCGAAGACAACCGATTGCGGCCCGTCGATCACCTCGTCCGTCACCTCCTCGCCGCGATGGGCGGGCAGGCAATGCAGGAAGATCGCCTCCTTGGCGGCGTGGCGCATCAGCTTGGCGTTGACCTGATAGGGCGACAGCAGATTGTGCCGGCGTCCGGCGTCCTCGTCGCCCATCGACACCCAGCAATCGGAGACGACGGCGCTGGCGTCGGCGACCGCGAGTTCGGGATCGTCGCTGACGACGATGCGGGCGCCGGCGGCCCGCGCCTTGGCGATGCGGCCGGCGGAGGGCTGCAACGCCTCGGGACAGGCGATGGCGAGGTCGAAGCCGAAGCGCGCCGAGGCGTCGATCCACGACGACAGCACGTTGTTGTAATCGCCGCTCCAGGCGATCTTCTTGCCGGCGATGGGGCCCAGATGCTCCTCGAAGGTGAGGATGTCGGCCATCACCTGGCAGGGATGCGATTGCTTGGTGAGCCCGTTGATGACCGGCACCGACGCATGGGCGGCGAGTTCGGCGAGATCGCCGGGATCGAGGATGCGGATCATGATCGCATCGACATAGCGCGACAGCACGCGCGCCGTGTCGGCGATGGTCTCGCCGCGGCCGAGCTGCATCTCCGCGCCGGTCAGCATGATGGTCTCGCCGCCGAGTTCGCGCATGCCGACGTCGAACGAGACGCGGGTGCGGGTCGAGGGCCGCTCGAAGATCATCGCCAGGATTTTGCCTTCCAGTGGGCGGCCGGCGGCGCGGCGGTTTTCCGCCCGCGCCGCCTTCATCTGCGCCGACGCCTTGAGGATGGCGCGCAGCGTTTCGGTCGAATGATCGAGCAGATCGAGGAAATGGCGGGGTTTGGCGGCGCCGTTCATGCGGCGGCCTGCGCCAGATCCGCCTCTGCGGCCACGCAGGCCGCGTCGAGCCGCTTCACCGCCTCGTCAAGCTCGGCGTCGCTGACGGTCAGCGGCGGCAGCAGCCGCAGCACATGGTCGCCGGCCGGGATCGACAACAGATGTTGGGCGCGCGCCAGCGCCGCGAAATCGTTCGGCGGCACGCGCAGCTTGAGGCCGATCATCAGCCCCTCGCCGCGCACTTCCTCGATGATCTCGGGATGCGCGTCGGCAAGCGCTGCGAGCTTCTGCTTGGCGTTGAGCCCGAGCCGCGCGACATTGTCGAGGAAGCCCGGCGCCAGCACGACGTCGAGCACGGCGTTGGCGATCGCCATGGCGAGCGGATTGCCGCCGAACGTGGTGCCGTGAACTCCCGCCGTGAGGCCCCGCGCGGCCTCGGTGGTGGCCAGGCAGGCCGAGACCGGGAAGCCGCCGCCGAGCCCCTTGGCCGAGGTCAGAATATCGGGCGTGACGCCGGCGAGTTCATAAGCATAGAGCTTGCCGGTGCGCCCGACGCCGCTCTGCACCTCGTCGAAGATCAGCAACAGGCCGTGCTTGTCGCAGATGTCGCGCAACGCGCGCAGGAACGCCGGGGCGACGAGGCGCACGCCGCCCTCGCCCTGGATCGGCTCGATCAGGATCGCCGCCGTCTCCGGCGTGATCGCCGCCTCGACCGCCTCGGCGTCGCTGATCGGGATCTGGTCGAAGCCCTCGACCTTCGGTCCGAAACCTTCGAGATATTTGGCCTGGCCGCCAGCGGCGATCGTGGCCAGCGTGCGGCCGTGAAAGGCGCCTTCGAAGGTCAGCACGCGAAAGCGCTCGGGGTGGCCGCCGACATAATGATAGCGCCGCGCCATCTTGATCGCCGCCTCATTGGCCTCGGCGCCGGAATTGGCGAAGAACACGAGATCGGCGAAGGTCGCGTCGGCGAGGCGTCGCGCCAGCCGCTCGCCTTCCGGCATCTGGAACAGGTTCGAGATGTGCCAAAGCTTGCCGCCCTGCTCGGTCAGCGTCTTCACCAAATGGGGATGGCTATGGCCGAGGGCGACCACGGCGATGCCGGCGCCGAAATCGAGATAGCGCTCGCCCGCCACCGTCGTCAGCCACGATCCCTCGCCGCGCTCGAAGGTGAGATCGGCGCGCGCGTAGGTGGGGACGATAGCGGAAGGCGGAACGATTACAGAGGCGGGAACGATGGCAGAGGACAAGGGCTTACCTCCTTGCAGGCTCGGCAACGGCGGGAACGCTGCCCTCGAAACAAAAACGCCGCCCCTGTAGGGGACGGCCGCTGTCGGCAGAAGTCTATAGTGAAAGGCGGCGGGCCGGTCAAATCGCCACGTCTTGCAAAAAAATTGTCGAAAACCCACGATTAGCCAGCTTTGTGCAAGGCGAGGCGCAAAGCTTTGTTTGGACTCGCGCAATCCGCGCCGGCGCGGACGCCGAGGCGGGGCCGGTCATCGCCAGGCTGGGGAAAACTCGGCCCCTTGCCGGGCCCGACTCTTGCGCGAGATTCAAGGACTAGTGTAGCGTTTGGGTCACCCGCTACGACATCTCGCGGCGTGTCGCACAGGAGAGCGCTTTGCGTTGTCTCCGCCGGCGGCTGCTGGGCGGGCGGGGCGGGGGGATTCGGCAGACTTTAGACAATCGCGTTTCGCCGCGCCGGGGAGGCCGACGCGAAGCGCCTTGCAATGAGGCCAAGACATGTCCTGGACGGATGAGAGGGTGGAGGTTCTGAGCCGCCTCTGGTTGGAAGGTCGGAGCGCCAGTCAGATCGCGGCGGCGCTCGGCGGCGGACTGACCCGCAACGCGGTGATTGGCAAAGTGCATCGCCTCGGCCTGGCTGGCCGCGTCAAAGTCGGCGCCCCGGCGCCGGAGCCGGACGAGGCGAGCAAGGCTTGCCGCGGCGAGACGATCGTGGAGGAGGTGGTGGGCGTGTCGCGCCGGGTCTCGACCCATGTGGCGGCCGTGGCGAGCGCCCCCGCGCCGGCCGCGCTCGTGCAGGGCAACACCGCGCTGGCGATCGCCGAGCCGACGCCCGAGGCGGCCAGGCCGGTGCGCGCCCCGGAAGCGGTCGTGGTGCCGCTGTCGATCAAGGTCACGATCGTCGAATTGCGCGAGTCGATGTGCAAATGGCCGATCGGCGATCCCTCCTCGTCGGAGTTCCGCTATTGCGGCTCGCCCTCGCACGCCGGCACGCCCTATTGCCAGCACCACGGCAAGCTCGCCTATCAGCCGGCGCAGGATCGCCGCCGCGAGCGCGACCGCGATCGTCGCACGCTGCTGGCGCGCTGAGCGCTTCGGCTCGCCGCCGGCCCCGCCTCAGCGCGGGGTCGCCTCGAGGCCGGTGTAGCGCACGCGCCAGATCACGCCGCCGAGATCGTCGGAAACCAGCAGGTTGCCGCCCTTGGTGACGGTGACGCCAGCGGGGCGCCCCCAAACGCCGTCTTCCCCCGTAACGAAACCGGTGAGGAAATCCTCGTATTCGCCGGTCGGGCGGCCATTGTCGAACACCAGCCGCACCACCTTGTAGCCCGTCGGCTTGGCCCGGTTCCATGAGCCGTGCATGGCGACGAAGGCGCTGTCACGATACTTCTGCGGGAAATGCGAGGAGGTGTAGAAGGCGATCGCCAGCGGCGCCGAATGGGGTTGCAGCAGCACGTCGGGCACGGTGACATGACCCTTGAGGTCCGGCCGCTCCTTGCCGCGTCGCGGCTGTTCGTGGTCGCCGATATAATACCATGGCCAGCCGTAGAACTTGCCGTCGCCGACGGTGGTGGCGAAATCCGGCGGCAAGTCGTCGCCGAGATGGTCGCGTTCGTTGACGACGCACCATAGCGCCGAGGTTTGCGGCTCCACGCCGAGGCCGGAGCAGTTGCGCAGGCCGGTCGCGAACACCCGCATCCCCCCGCCGTCGGGGTTGAAGGCGAGCACGTCCGCCCGCCCCGCCTCCGGGCCCCAGGCGGCGCCGAGCACATGGGTCTTGCGAAACGCTTCCAGCCCGGCCAGCGGTTTCATCTCCTCGGCGTCGTTGGAGGCCGAGCCGACGGAGGCGAACAGCGTCTTGCCATCGGCGGCGACCGCGAGGTCGCGCGTCCAATGGCCGCCGCCATCCGGCAGCGCGACGATCTTCTGCGCCTTGCCGGTGCTGGCGAGATCGCCGGATTTGTACGGATATCGGTAGACTTGCTTGGGCGTGGCGACATAAACGAATTTCGGCGCTGGGCCCGGCGGATAGAAGGCGATGCCATAGGGTCGGTCGAGACCGGCGGCGAAGACGCTGACCTCAGGCGGCTTCTCGGTCTCGTCGACGCCGCGCAGCACCAGCACCCGCCCGGCGCCGCTTTCGGCGACAAACACGTCGCCGTTGGGCGCGGTGCGCAGGACGCGCGGCTTGTTGAAGCCCTGCGCCAGCGCGTCTGCGGCGAAGCCGAAGGGCGCCTTGGGCAGCGCCGAGGCCGGGCGCACGACGACTTCGGCGGGATTTGCGGTCGACGGGCTGTGGTTGGGCGGCGGCAGATCGGCCGGAGTGATGCGGAATCTGAGGCCCGGAGCGTCGATTCGCCAATCGCCGTAGGCGGCGGAACCCGTCAGGGTGCGCGCGAAATCGCCCCAGGCGAGGTTGGAGGCTGAGATCGCCGCCAACGCGGCCACCGCCGCGACCACCCACCCCCCCCGCATCGCACTCTCCTGGTCGCCATGCCTTTATCATAATCCACGCGCCACGCGAGAGGGCGTCGGCGAAACGAAAATTTGAGTTGAACTAAAAAGACATTCCATCTATTGAGCGACAATGAAGATCGCCGACTGGCTCGCGCATAATCGGGTCAAGCGCGTCGATTTCGCCCGCGCCATCGGCGTGTCGCCGGGCGCGATCACCCTCATCTGCCGCGGCGAGCGCGCCTGGATATCGCGCGAAACCGCCGAGCGCATTGTCGCCGAGACTCGCGGCGCCGTCACCCCCAATGATTTTCTCGCCCTTGACCTCCCGGAGCCGCGCCCCATGAGCGACAGCGTCAACGCCACCCTCGAAGCCTTCGCCCGCGGCGAGATCGTCGTCGTCACCGACGACGACGATCGCGAGAACGAGGGCGACATGATCGTCGCCGCGCTGCATTGCACGACGGAGAAAATGGCCTTCATCATCCGCAACGGCTGCGGCATCGTCTGCGCGCCGCTGACCGCCGACGAGGCCAAGAGGCTGCACCTGGCGCCGATGGTGGCGATCAACGACGCCCCGCTCGGCACCGCCTTCACCGTCTCCGTCGATGTCAAGCATGGCCTCACCACTGGCATTTCCGCCGAGCAGCGCTGCAACACCGTGCGCGCGCTCGCCAACGGCAACATGGGGGCCGGCGATTTCGTTCGCCCCGGCCATGTCTTCCCGCTCGTCGCCAAGGATGGCGGCGTGCTGATGCGCTCCGGCCACACCGAGGCGGCGATCGACCTCTGCACTCTCAGCGGCCTGCCGCCGGTGGCGGTGATCTGCGAACTCGCCAACGATGACGGCACGGTGATGGTCGGGCCGCAGATCGGCGCCTTCACCGATAAGCACAAGTTGAAGCGCATTTCGGTCGCCGAGCTTATCGCCTATCGCCAGGCGCGCGAAAAGCTGGTCGAGCGCGTCTCCGCGCATAAAGTGCAGTCGCCGATCGGCGAGTTGACCTGTTACGCCTATCGCACCCGTTTCGATCCCGTGCTGCATTTCGCCTTTGTCCACGGTTCGCTCGGCGATGGGCGCGACGTGCCGGCGCGCCTGCACCGCGCCGACATCCTCAACGACATTTTCGGCGGCGGTTCGATCGAGCGCTGCCTCAAGCGCTTCAAGGAGGAGGGGCGCGGCGTACTCGTCTATCTGCGCGACGGCGCCGCCGGCGTGCCGCTCAACGTCGCCGGCGCCGAAAGCACCGAGGACACGCGCCAGACGCTGTGGCGCGAGGTCGGCCTCGGCGCGCAGATCCTGCGCGACCTCGGCGTCACCTCGATCCGGCTGCGCAGCGATTCGCCGCGCAAATACGTCGGCCTGGCCGGTTTCGGCGTCGAGATCGCCAAGGTAGAGCCGATCGAGGGCTGACCGGCTTGCTTTGGCGCGGGTTTGACACTAGGTTCCGCGCCGCTCCGGTACGCCGCCATAGCTCAGTTGGTTAGAGCGCTAGATTGTGGATCTAGAGGTCCCCCGTTCGAGCCGGGGTGGCGGTACCATTGAAGTTTCAAAGGGTTATTGGCTGGAAGACTCGACGATATGGGCGAGTGAATCCGGGTTCGGCAAGCATCCGGAAAGCAGGGCGCGAGATTGTCGGCCGGGCGCGCGCAGGCTGAGCCCGGCCAGCCGCGCGAGGTCCCCAAACGACCGGAATGCCAGGCTATTTGAGAAGCTTCTGTCCCGTATCCTTGACCACCGGCAAAAACTTCTTCGCGAGCATCCGGATGACGAGCGGCAATTGCGCCCTTAGCTCGACGAACTCGTCCTGGACGTCCACGCTTCCCTGGACCGTTTGCGCGAGAGCATGGACGCGAAATTGGAGACGGTTCGCGTCCCAATTAAGGTCTGTGGCGTGCAGATACCGCCCATACCTGCTCTCGGCGGTGGCTATGCCCGCAGCAACGCGCCGCTTGGCCTCGATCGCGCCGAGGGTGTGCGGAATAAGCAGGACAAGATCGTCATTCGCCATGAGTAGACAATCTAGGAGTGCTGCGCCAAGCCGCCGCCGGAGAGAATCGCCGAGCTAGCCGTTATTTGTTTCCTCTTGTTCGCAAGGAGCCAAGGCCTCGCGGCGATAGCACGCCATCACAGCCTCCGCGACAGATTTTAGTCCGGCCAGCACAGGCGGCCGGAGACGTCGAGACGATAGCCGTCGGGGCAGATGGCGATAGTGGTCGTCCCGGATTCGAAATCGGGGTCGCCGTAGCCATAAGCGTAGCCGTCGCTATATCGCGGATCGCCATAGCCGTCCCAATCGCGGTTGACGTAAGGCTGCTGCTGTTCCTGCCAGGTCGGATTGCCGTAATATTGCCAGCCCTGGACGACCCTATCCTGCGCCGCCGCCGGCCCTGCGCCGAGCGTGACCAAGCCAAGCGCGGCCGAGGCGGCGGCGATGGCGGCGAATTTGCGTAGCGTGTTCATGCGCGTCTCCTGCGAAGCCAAATGATTGTGAGTCTACGCTTCGCGATGCGCCGCGGTTCCCGACGGCGGCGAACAAAAGCGCGCCGCATGAGGGCGATCGGTTCGCGAGCGCATGACCTCGCCGGGGCCGTAACCCAACGCCGGCAAGGCAAGCTTAACTCGTCAACACAAGCTTAACCCGGAGTTGGCTTTAGTGCTAAGAGCGCTCAGCGGGAGCCGGGATGACGCGCATTTTCCACCTGTGGCCAGCGGTCGCGGCGCTTGTCGCGCTCAGCGCCGCGCTCGCCCGTGCCGGCGAAACGCCGCCGGCGGCGACGACCGTGCATCTCGCCGATGACGGCGCTCGCGCCCGCCTTTCCTTCGATCTCTCGGCGCCGCTGACGGCCCGGGCGCGCGAAATCGTCAACCCCGACCGTATCGTGCTCGACATGCCGGAGGTCGATTTCCGCTTGAAGCCCGAGGTCGGCCGGGTTGTCGCGCCCCGCGCCGACGCGCTGGTCAAAGCGTTCCGCTTCGGCCTGTTCGGCCCCGGCAAATCGCGCGTGGTGATCGATCTGGCGCGGCCGGCTTGCGTCGCCAATGTCGAGACTCGCCGCCTGGTGCGCGGGCAGGCTCCGGCGCGCCTGACGCTGGCCTTGCGCGCCTGCGCGCAGACCGCCTTCGCCGCCGCCGCGCTCGATCACGCGCCGCCGCGCCTCGCCGCCGCGCCGGCGCCGCCGCCGGCCGCCGCCGACCCGGGCCTGCCGGTCATCGTGCTCGACCCCGGCCACGGCGGCGTCGACGGCGGCGCCGATGGCCTCGACGGCGCGGTGGAGAAGACGCTGGTTTACGCCTTCGCCGAGGTGTTGCGCGCCAAGCTTGAAGCGACGGGGCGCTACCGCGTCGTCATGACCCGCGTCGGCGACCAGTATGTCTCGCTGGAGGACCGCGTCGCCAAGGCGCGCGCCGCCGGCGCGGCGCTGTTCGTCTCCATTCACGCCGATACTTTGCGCGAGTCGGCCGGCGTTTCCGGCACAACGGTCTATACTTGCTCCGATCGCGCCTCCGACGCCGAGGCGCAGCGCATCGCCGAGCGCGAGAACGACGCCGACCGCGAGGCCGGCGAGGCCCCCAAGGCCGCCGATCCCGGCGTCGCCGACATCCTGTTCGACCTCAAGCGCCGCGAGACCCGCGCCTATGCGCATCTGTTCTCGCATGGCCTGGTGGCGCGGCTCGGCGCTGCCGGCGCGCTGAACCACAATCCCGAGCGCTCGGCCGGCTTCGTCGTGCTGAAGGCGCCGGATTTCCCCTCCGTGCTGGTCGAACTCGGCTATCTCTCCAACGCTCAGGACGTCGCCAATCTCGAATCGCCGCAATGGCGCGACAAGACGGCGCAGGCGATGCGGGAGGCGATCGACGGCTTCTTCGCCAAGGTCGATCGCGGCGCCGAGGCGCTGACGGCGAGCGCGCCGGCGCTCAAGCCCTCTCCTTAGTTTCGCCGCAACTAGGCTCGACACGGCCATTGGGCTCGGCGACGATGCGCCGGCCGCGAATTGGCAGGCGGGCGGCGGGGTTTAGCGAAGTTCGGGGTATTGGACATGCGCGCCATCGGGCGACTCCTGGGATTTCTGTTCGCCACCGGCGCCATCGTCTTCGTCGTCGTCGCCGCCGTGGCGTCGCTGGTCATCTTCAAGTTCGAACAGGACCTGCCCGACTACAGCCACCTGAAGAACTACGAACCGCCGGTGATGACGCGCGTACATGCCGCCGACGGCAGCCTGCTGGCCGAATATTCGCACGAGCGCCGGCTCTATCTGCCCTCCTCCGCCATCCCCCCGCTGGTCAAGGAAGCCTTCATCTCGGCCGAGGACAAGAACTTCTACAACCATCGCGGCGTCGACCCCGAGGGCATTTTGCGCGCCGCGGTGGTGTTTCTGGAGGGCCACCGCCACATCCAGGGCGCCTCGACCATCACCCAGCAGGTCGCCAAGAACTTCCTGTTGACCAATGACCGCACGATCCAGCGCAAGATCCGTGAGATCTTGCTCAGCTTGCGCATCGAGTCCGCCTATTCCAAGGACAAGATCCTCGAACTCTACCTCAACGAAATCTATCTCGGCCTCGGCAATTACGGCGTCGCCGCCGCCGCGCTGAACTATTTCAACAAGTCCGTACACGAACTCACCATCGCCGAGGTCGCCTATCTGGCGGCGCTGCCGAAGGAGCCCTCGGCGCTCAATCCGTATCGCAACCGCGCGCGGGCCACCGAGCGCCGCAACTATGTCATCGGCCGCATGGAGGAGGACGGCTACATCACCCACGCGCAGGCCGCCGAGGCGCGCTCCGAGCCGCTCGTCGTGCATCCGCGCGTGCTGAGGCCGGATTCGATCGCCGGCGGCTTCTTCGCCGAGGAGGTCAGGCGTGAACTGCTCGACCGCTACGGCGAGAAGAAGCTCTACGAGGGCGGCCTCTCCGTCCACACCACGCTCGACCCGAAGATGCAGCTCATGGCCCGCAAGGCGCTGGTCGACGGCCTCGTGCGCTACGACGAGGCGCATGGCTGGCACGGCGTCGTCAAGGCGATCGACCTCGGCCAGGATTGGGGCGTGGCGCTCGGCAAACTGCCGGAACTCGCCGACATTCAGCCCTGGCGGCTCGCCGTCGCCCTCGACGTCACCGACACCCAGATCCGCATCGGCCTGCAACCGCCGCACGAGCCCTCCGGCGACCTCTCGCCGGAGCGCGCCACCGGCACGGTGACCTTCGTCGCCAAGCAGTTCCCCTATCGCCGGTTCCGCCAGATCCTGAAGCCCGGCGACGCCTTTTACGTCGAGCCGATCGTCGGCAAGAGCGGGCAATACCGGCTGCGCCAAATTCCGGAAGTCTCCGGCGCCTGCGTGGCGATGGACCCGTTCACCGGCCGCGTGCTGGCGATGGTCGGCGGCTTCTCCTTCGACCAGTCCGAGTTCAACCGCGCCACCCAGGCGTTGCGCCAGCCCGGCTCCTCCTTCAAACCGTTCGTCTACGCCGCCGCGCTCGACAACGGCTACACGCCTTCCTCCATCGAACTCGACGAGCCGATCACGATCGACCAGGGCAACGGCCAGACCTGGACACCGCAAAACTTCGAGGGCAAGTCCGGCGGCCCGCATACGTTGCGCTACGGCATCGAACATTCGATCAACCAGATGACGGTGCGCCTCGCTCGCGACATCGGCATGCCGCTGATCGCCGAATACGCCAAGAAATTCGGCATCTACGACAACCTGCCGCCGTATCTGTCGATGTCGCTGGGGGCCGGCGAAACCACCGTGCTGCGCATGGTCACCGGCTATTCGATGTTCGACAACGGCGGCATGCCGATCAAGGCGACGCTGATCGACCGCATCCAGGATCGCTGGGGCAATACGATCTACAAGCACGACGAGCGCATTTGCGAAGGCTGCGACGCCGTCAAATGGGACAACCAACCCGAACCCAAGCTGATCGACAAGCGCAAGGATCCGCGCAATCTCGTCACCGATCCGCTCACCGCCTATCAGATCACCTCGATCATGGAAGGCGTCATCCAGCGCGGCACCGGCATCGCCATCAAGGAGGTGGGCAAGCATCTGGCCGGCAAGACCGGCACCACCAACGAAGCCAAAGACCTGTGGTTCGTCGGCTATTCGCCCAATCTCGCCTTCGGCGTGTTCATGGGTTACGACAAGCCGCGCTCGCTCGGCGGCAGCGCCCAGGCGGCGCTCTACACCGCGCCGATCTTCCGCGATTTCATGAAGATGGCGCTGAAGGACACGCCCGATACGCCGTTCCGCGTGCCGCCGGGCATCAAGCTCATTTCGGTCGACGTCCATACCGGCATGCGCTCGACCGGCCCGGGTTCGATCCTGGAGGCGTTCAAGCCCGGCACCGCGCCGCCGACTTCCTACGGCGGCGGCGCCGTGGCGCAGAGTGCTCCGTCGGACGAGGTCGAGCGCCGGCTCGGCTCCGGCACCGGCGGCCTCTACTGACGCGAGGCCTTACCGGCCTTACGAAAATCGGGTGAGGATAGCCGACGCGCGCCCTTAGCGGGCGTCGGCGCCGCCGATGTGGATATAGAGGCGCTCGTCGCCAAGCGGCGGGTCGGCGACCGGCGTCGCCGCGCCATCGGTCGGCGCCGGCGCTGTGGCGGGATTGCGGCCGGCATAAATATAGCCCTGGAAGCGCAGGCAGCCGCTCGCCCCCGGCCCCATCGCGCAGAACTCGAAGCCGTTCTCCTGCGGCGGCGGCGTCGTCCCTTCGCCGCGCGCGGGGCCGAAAACGCCAGCCGTCAGCAGCGTCAGGGTTGCAGCGCTAGCAACGGTAAGCCGGTTCCTCATCATGCAGCGTTGTTAACTTGGAAGGTGGCCGCAATGCGGCGGCGCTTCAAGCCGCGGCGAGCGCCTCGAACAGCGGCCGCCCGTCGACGCCGCCGGTCAGCGCGTCGATGAGGTTTTCGGGATGCGGCATCAGGCCCAGCACGTTGAAGCCGGCGTTGTAGACGCCGGCGATGTTGTGCATGGAGCCGTTGGGATTGGCGGCGGCGCTCGCCTGGCCCTGCGCGTCGCAATAGCGCAAGGCGATGCGGCCGGAGCGCTCCAGCGCCTCGATCTCCTGCGCGGTTGCGACATAGGCGCCCTCGCCGTGCGCCAGCGCATAGGTGACGACGACGCCGGCGCCATAGCCGCGCGTGAACGGCGTCCGGTTGGTCTCCACCCGCAGCGTCTGCAAGCGGCAGATGAACTTGAGGCCGGCGTTGCGCATCAGCGCCCCCGGCAGCAACCCGGCTTCGCACAGGATCTGGAAGCCGTTGCAGATGCCGAGCACGAGGCCGCCGCGCGCCGCGTGCTCGGCCACCGCCGCCATCACCGGCGCCCGCGCCGCGATCGCCCCGCAGCGCAGATAGTCGCCATAGGAGAAACCGCCCGGCAGCACCGCGAGATCGGTCCCCGGCGGCAGCCGCGCCGATTCGTGCCAGACCATCTCGACCTCGGCGCCGACGCCGGCAAGCGCGCGCGCGACGTCGCGCTCGCGGTTGGAGCCGGGAAACAGCAGGACGGCGGCTTTCAGCGGCTTAGTCATGTTCGATGACGAAATCTTCGACAATGGTGTTGGCGAGCAGCTTCTCGCAGGCCTGGCGCAACAACCGGTCGGCCGCCTCGCCCTCGACCGCTTCGAGTTCGATGTCGAACACCTTGCCCTGGCGCACGCTGGCAAAGCCGGTGAATCCGAGCGCCTTCAGCGCGCCCTCGATCGCCTTGCCCTGCGGGTCGAGGACGCTCGGCTTCAAGGTGACGACGACCCTGGTCTTCATTGCAATCCCTCGGCTTCAGGCGGCGTTGGAGGCCGGCGAGATGGTCAATAGCGAATAGATCGCCGCGGCGTCGCGCGCCCCGCGCAATTGCTCGGCGCAGCCGGGGCGGCGCAACGCCCGCGCGATCGCCGCCAGCGCCTTGAGATGGTCGGCGCCGGCCGATTCCGGCGCGATCAGCAGGAAGATGAGATCGACCGGCAGGCCGTCGAACGCCTCGAAATCAATCGGCCGTTCGAGTCTGGCGAACACGCCGCAAATGCGCTCGCAGCGCGGCAGCTTGCCGTGCGGGATGGCAATGCCATCGCCGACGCCGGTCGGCCCCAGCCGCTCGCGTTGCAGGATGGCGTCGAAGATTTCGCGCGCCGGCAGTCTCGACACCGCCGCCGCCCGCTCCGAGAGCTCCAGCAACGCCTGTTTCTTGCCATTCACGCGCAACGCGGCGATCACCGCGTCCTGCGTCAGAATTTTGTCGAGGGACATTCCGAGAAACTCAATACCCCGCCCTGACCTCGTCGTCGAATTGGACCGCCGCCCCGACGCTCCGTTTTCCCGAAGAGCAAAACTCGCGCCGCCGCTCAGCGCGGGTCCAGCCAGCCGATGGCGCCGTCGCGGCGCCGATAAACGATATTCACCCGTGAACTTGTCGCATGCTGGAACACCACCACCGGCGCGCCGGTCAGATCGAGTTCCGACACCGCCGTGGCGACCGACATCATCTTCAGCGGGTTGGCCCCTTCGGCGACCACGGCCGGGGCGAAATCGGCTGGCGCTTCTTCCTGGTCCTCGGCGGGGGCCTCGATGACGAATTTGGCGACCTCGCGCAACTGGCGTTCGGCCGTCGCCGCCTCGGCCCCGGCGGCGTGCTCCTTCAGGCGCTTCTTGTATTTGCGCAGGCGGCGCTCGATCTTGTCGGCGGCCTGCTCGAAGCTGGCGTAGGCGTCATGCGCGCGCCCCTCCGACTGGAGGTTCATGCCCGAGCTCAGATGCAGCGAGCAATAGGTGCGGAACGCCGAGCCCTCGGGGGAGAGCACGACATGGCCGCCGATCATGCCGTCGAAGTAGCGGGCGATCAGCGCCTGCAGCTTCTCCGTCACGTGGGTGCGCAAGGCCTCGCCAATATCCAGGTTCTTGCCGGAAACCCTGAGCGGCATAACTCCCCGACCTTTATGTCTCGCGCCCGCTATGTCTCGCGCCCGCGAGCCTTAGCTTTCGCCTCGCGCCTGCGAGCGTTTGACCGTCCGCGGAGCAGGCTCGGACGCAGCCCGAAATCATGCGACAGCCCTAGAAGCGAGCCGTCACGATGTCAAATGCGGTCCGACCAGGCGAAGGTCAAGGCGAGCGCAGACGACATTTCGTCGGTTTCGACGTTTTGCTTGCGCCGCTTCCTCGGCTAAACCTTAAGCTGATCCCTGTTCACGGAGCCAGCCGTTGCCCAAAAAACCGCCGATCCGCAAGCCGGGACAGTCGCCCTCGCGCCGGCGCGAGAACGATCTGGCGCCCCTTGCCGACCTTCTCGGAGCGCTCGATGAGGAGACGCTGGCGCGCCTGCGCGAGACGCTGCGCGCCGAAATCGGCCTCGACGGCGACGATGACGAGGATCCGCCGGCATTGTTCAGCGAGTTTCTGCGCCGGGTGCAGGGCGCGGCCGAGCAACCGGGGCTTGAGGACGAGGAGCTTTTCGAAGACATCGTCGCCACGCTGAGCGAGGTCGCGATCGACGCCAACGGCGGCGATGCGCGGGCGCGCGAGCAGCGCAGCGCCATTTACCAAACCCTTGACGAGACGCTGGCGGCGGCCGGGCTCGACGCCGCCGGCTTGGTGCTGGTCGCCAAGATCCTCAGCGATTCCGGCTGGAGCGTGCCGGATTCGCTGAAATCGCGGGTCATCGAGTTGCTGGAGAGCGCGGAATCCGCGCCTTCGGGAACCAGCTTCGGCGACCTCAAATCGGCGCTCGGCGACATCGCCGAGGCTGCCGAGGGCGACGCCTTCGCCTCCTACGACGCGCTCAATTCGGTGCTGGCGGCGTTTCCCTCGCAGGCCGCGGCGCGCATGGTCTCGACCCTCGGCGACGCGCGCGCGCCGGTGCTGCTGCACACGCTGGCCGGCTTCGCCATGCACCGCGACCCGCAACTCGCCATGGCCGCTATCGAGGAATTGAAGCGCGCGGCCAAGGGCGAGCGGGTCGAGAGCTTGCTGGTCGAGCGGCTGGTCAGGATGCGCCCGTGGCTGCCGGCCGATCGCCAGGCGCCGCTCGACGAGGCGATCCGGGCGCTGCGCGCCCACGCGCTGGCGCCGGTCGAGCCGGAACGGCCGCAGGCGGCGCGCTGCTTCGTCATGGCTTGCGACGGATCGGGCGCCGGCGGCGCGCTCGCCAGCCTCAAAGCCGCCGACGGCTGGCGGTTCGTCGCCGCCATGACCAAGCCGGCCGGCGTCGAGGAAGTCCTTAGCCTGGAGGGCCTGCGCAAGTCGGAGGCCGACGCCACCGTGCGCGGCATGCGCGACAACGTGCTGGCGGCGCAGACCGATGCCGCCGGAATCGCCCGCTATCTGCAACTGATCCTCGGCGAGAACCTGGCCTCGAATTTGCCGCCGCCGTTCAAGTTCGTCGCCTTCGTCGAGAATCTCGGCCTCGGGCCGATCGCGCCGCGCCTCGTCTCGCCCACCGATCTCATCGCCGAGATGCTGGAGCATCTGCCGCAGGCGGGCAAGGACGCGGCGGCGCTCCTCAAGGCCCACAAGGCGGTGCTCGGCGGCCCCTTGCAGGAGACATGGTTCGAAGCCGGCGAGCCGGTGGAACGGCTGCTGGCGCCGATCCGCGGCGCCAAGGCGCGCGCCAAGGCGCTGCTCGCCACGCATCTGCCACAACGGCGCGCATTCTGGACGCGCAACTGCGCGCTGACCGCGTTCGTGCTGCAACTCGACGCCAAGGCCCATGGCGGGCTCGGCCGCAGCCTTGCCTTGGTCGGGCGCGACATCGCCGCCGGCATGGCGCTCGACAACATCCCGCTGATGCGCCAGATCGCCGAGATGACCGTACGCGCCTATGAGAGCCAGCAGTGAGCCGACTAGCCGGGCGCGAATCAGCGCCTTATATGGGACTGAGGCCGCGGCGTCGCCGGGCCGAGCCTAACTCCATGAAGGCCGCAGGACGCTCAACATGACGCTCAACGCCGCCCCCGCCGCCGTTTCCGCCGCCCTCGACCAAGGCCCCGAGATCGTCGAGCGCAAGCTTGGCAACGGCATGACGGTGATCGTCATTCCCGATCACCGCGCCCCCGTCGTCACCCATATGGTGTGGTATCGCAACGGCTCCGCCGACGACCCGCCGGGCAAGTCGGGCATCGCCCATTTCCTCGAACACCTGATGTTCAAGGGCACCGCCAAGCATCCCAAGGGCGCGTTCTCGGAGGCGGTGGCGGAGATCGGCGGCCAGGAGAACGCCTTCACCGGCAACGACTACACCGCCTATTTCCAGCGCGTCGCCAAAGAGCATCTCGGCCTGATGATGGCCTACGAGGCCGACCGCATGACCGGCCTCATCCTCACCGACGAGATCGTCGCCCCGGAGCGCGACGTGGTGATGGAGGAGCGGCGCATGCATTGCGACGCCGACCCCAGTTCGCGCCTCAACGAGGCGATGCAGGCCGCCATCTTCACCCATCACCCCTACGGCACGCCGGTGATTGGCTGGGGCCACGAAATCGAGGACCTCGGCCGCGACGACGCGCTCGCCTATTACGGCCGCTTCTATACGCCGGAGAACGCCATCCTCATCGTCGCCGGCGACGTCGAGCCGGACGAGGCGCTGCGGCTGGCCGAACAGCATTACGGCCCGATCCGTCCGCGCGGCGAGCCGCCGGTGCGCAAGCGCCCGCGCGAGCCAAAACCGGTCGCCAAGCGCGAGGTGACGGTGACCGACGACAAGGTCGAGCAGCCGGCCTGGCAGCGCGTCTATCTCGTGCCGAGCCACGCCACCGCCGCGCCCGGCGAGGCCGAGGCGCTGGAAGTGCTCGCCCATCTGCTCGGCGGCGGCCCGACCAGCTATCTCTACCGGACGCTGGTCATCGACGGCCACAAGGCGGTGGCGGCCGGGGCCTATTATGCTGGCGCGGCCCTCGACGACACCCGCTTCTTCCTCTACGGCATGCCGCCGCCGGAGGTGACGCTGGAGGCGCTCGACGCCGCCTTCGACGCCGCCATCGCCGGCTTCATCGCCGAGGGCGTCGCCGCCGACGAACTCGAACGCGGCAAGACGCGGCTCGTCGCCGACGCGGTTTATGCCCAGGACAGCCAGGTTTCGCTCGCCCGCTGGTACGGCGCCTCGCTCGCCACCGGGCAGACCATCGCCGATGTGCGGGCCTGGCCGGCGCGCATCGAAGCGGTGACGGCGGAAGCGGTGCTGACGGCGGCCAAAACCTGGCTCGACCGGCTGCGCGCCGTCACCGGCTTCCTGACCCATCCCGACCAACAGGCGGCCTGAACCGCCGGCATTTTTAGGAAACGCCCGCATGAACAAGCCCATGGCGGCTGCCGCCGCAACGAGCGCGGTCAACGTCCGCGAGATCGTCTCCCCCGGCGGCGTCAAGGCGTGGCTGGTCGAGGATTACGCGGTGCCGATCGTCAGCGTCGAACTGGCGTTCCGTGGCGGCGCCTCGCAGGACCCCAAGGGGCGCGGCGGCGCGGCGACCATCTTCTCGGGCCTGCTCGACGAGGGCGCCGGCGACCTCGACAGCCAGGCCTTCCACCGCGCGCTCGACGAAAAGGCGATCGAGATCGGCTTCCACGCCGACGCCGACAAAGTCGGCGGGCGCATGCGCACGCTCAGCCGCCATCTCGACCGCGCCGGCGCCTTGCTGGCTTTGGCGCTCAACGCGCCGCGTTTCGACGATGAGCCGTTCGAACGCGTGCGCGAGCAGATCAAGGCGCATCTGCGCCACGAGAGCAACGATCCCGACGCGGCGGCCCGACGCGGCTTTCACGCCCGCGTGTTCAAGGGCCATGCTTACCAGAACCCGAGCGACGGCGCGCCGGAAACGCTCGACGCGCTGCAGCGCGCCGACATCGGGCGGCTGCACCAGCGGCTGCTGGCGCGCGATCAACTGTTCATCGGCGTCGTCGGCGCGCTCGACGCGGCGCGCGCCGGGCGGCTCCTCGACGAGACGTTCGCGCATCTGCCGGCCAAGGCGCAACTCGACCCGATCGGCCCGGCGCCGTTCCTCGGCCTCGGCTCCGAGCAGGTGATCGACCTCGACGTGCCGCAGACGACGATCCGCTTCGGCCGTCCGGGGCCGACGCGCCAGGACGAGAATTACATCGCCGCCTTCGTGCTCGCCCATATCCTCGGCGGCGGCACCGGGCTGTCGTCGCGGCTGTTTCGCGAGGTGCGCGAGAAGCGCGGCCTCGCCTACACCGCCTATGCCGGCCTCGCCACCCAAGACCACGCCAGCTACCTCACCGGCGGCACCACGACCAAGAACGAGCGGGCGCGCGAATCGCTCGACGTCATTCGCGCCGAGATCTTGGACATGGCGAACAACGCCGTCAGCGAGGAGGAACTGGAGAAGGGCAAGCGCTATCTCGTCGGCTCCTATCCGCTGCGCTTCGACACTTCGAGCAAGATCGCCGGCCAACTCGTGCAGATGCAGCTCGACGGCTACGGCCGCGAATGGCTGGTCGAACGCAACGAGCGCATCCGCGCCGTCAGCCTCGCCGACGCGCGGCGGGCGGCGCAGGCGCTGTTCGGCGACGGGGCGCTGAGCGTGGTGATGGTCGGACGGCCGGCGGGGTGAGGTGAGGGTTTGCAGTGCGAAAACTCGCGTGCGCTTTCACGCGCACTTGAGCGTTCTATCCACCCGAACCGTGGCCATGCCGGTGATGCAAATCCGGGTAATGGACATGCTTGTGCCGCATCGCCTCGTGCTTGTGCCAATGCGAATGCGGTTCGCTCACGGGTCCGTCGTGGTGATGCCCGTGGTGCTCGTCGTGAACGTGGCTGTGCTCGTGTTCGAGCGCCTCGTGATCGTGTTCGTGCTCGTGGCGTTCCGAAAGGTGTAGCCAGAGCCCGATCGCCATCAGCAACCCCGCGATCATCAGCCTGACGGTCACAGGCTCGCCAAGGACGGTGACGGCGATCAACGCGCCGATGAACGGCGCCGTCGAGTAATAGGCCCCGGTGCGCGCCGCGCCGAGGCAGCGTAACGCCAGAATGAACATCGCCAGACTGACGCCGATGCCGAACACGCCGACCACGCCGGCGGCGAGCAGCGTCGAGACCTCGGGAAGGCGCGCGCCCGCGAACCAGGCGAGGCCGACATTGACGACGCCCGCCGTCAATCCCTTCAGCATGGCAGTGACGACGGGATCGGCGGCCGAAATCCGCCGCGTGAAATTGTTGTCGATTCCCCACGCCACACAGGCGCCGGCGACCAGCCAGGCGCCGGGTTCAAGCGCCACCCCATGGCCTTGCCACGACAGCAGCGCCGCGCCACTCAGAATCGCCAAGGCGCCGAGCAGAAGGCGGCGATCGACATTCTCGCGGTACACCAGCCAAGCGATCGCCATCGTCGCCAGGCCTTCGAGGTTGAGCAGCAGCGCGCTGCTCGCCGCGCCGCTCAGCCGCAAGCCGAACATCAGCAGCACCGGGGCGATCACGCCGCCGAAGCCGATGGTCAGAATGAGCCACGGCATATCTTGGCGATTGAGCCGCGCCTCGCTGGCCGCCGCCTTGTCGACCAGACGGTAAGCGGCCAATCCGACGCCGGCGCCGAGATAGAGCAACCCGGCCAGCAGCAAGGGGGGAACGGCGTTCAGCAGCCATTTGGCGAGCGGCGGCGTCGCCCCGAATAGCGCTGCGGAAGCCAGCGCCAGCGGCACGCCCGGAAAGGCAGGGGAGCGAGCGACGGACATGCACTTCCCCTCGGTCGTCCGGTCGCTGCGCGAGGCAGCAACCGAAGTCTTGGCGAATATCAGACGCTGCTGGCGGTGTTGATCTCAAGCTCGTCGTAGCGCATGAATTTGTAGAAAACCACCGAACCGAGCCAGGTCAGCACGAACACGCTGATAATCATGTAGCCGAGGATGCCGAAATTGTCGTTGATGGCGCCGATCGCGCCCCAAAAACCGCCGCCGCCGGTGAGGCCGAGCTGATCGCCGATCAGGTTGAGGGTTTCGAGGCCGCCGATGACGACGGCGACGACGACCGAAACCGCTGTTATCGTCATGTTGTAATAGAGCTTGCGGATCGGCTTCATGAACGCCCAACCATAGGCGCCCAGCATCAGCACGCCGTCGGTGGTGTCGATGAGCGACATGCCGGCGGTGAACAGCGCCGGAAACACCATGATCGTGCTGAACGACATGCCGATTGACGCCTGCGCCGACGAAATGCCGAACAGCGCGACTTCGGTGGCGGTGTCGAACCCGAGCCCGAACAGCAATCCGATCGCCAGCATGTGCCAGCTCTTGGTCACCAGCCCGAACAACGGCCGAAACAGCCGCGACAGCAAGCCACGGCGATTGAGCAGGATGTCGAAATCGTCATCAACGAACGGCTCGCCGCGTTTGACCGCCTGGAACGTGCGATAAACCGAACTCAGCACCAGGATGTTGATGAGCGCGATGGCGAACAGAAACAGCGCCGAGGCGCAGGTGCTGATGATGCCGCCGATCTCCTTCATCGAATCGAAGCGCGAGGTCAGCGCCGCCGCGGCGAAGGCGACGCCGACCGACAAAGCCACGACGACGGCCGAATGGCCGAGCGAGAAGAAGAAGCCGACGCCGACCGGGCGCTGGCCTTGTTGCATCAGTTTGCGCGTAACGTTGTCGATGGCGGCGATATGGTCGGCGTCGACCGCGTGTCGCAGCCCGAACGTATGGGCAAGCAACGCCGTTCCCAACAGGACCGGCTTGTCTCTAAGGACGACGACCGCCCACAGCCAGATGAAAACATTGCCGCCGATCAGTACGGCATAGATGGCGATCAGTCGGCGACGCAGATCGGCGCCGCCCTCATTGAGGACGCTTGAGACGATTCCAGGCATGACACCCTCGCATGCTGTTCAGGAAAAACAGCGCGATCGCGGGGGAAGCCGCAATAGAAACAGACCATCGGTACGCCTCGCCCGAGATCGGCTGCACGAGCGATGGCAGGTCTCCTGGCTCGCGGGTCAACGACGGACGCCGATCTTCCCGGTTTCCCAGTGATCATAAGTGGCGTCGTCTCACCGCTTACAGTTGCGGGGGCAGCCACGGCATCGGCTTTTCGGCCGGCGCCGTGTTCCCTTTTGATCCCCGAGGGGAACCATCGCGACTCACCTTATCGGAGGCGTTTCGCCCCGGCAAATGCCGAGGACGCGCAAAACCGGTTCGCTTCGGCGTTGACGCAGCGCGACGTAGCCGCGCGCCGCCGAATCGGTTAATTCCCCTCCCATGCCCGTGCGTCGCCTCGCCCCGCTGCTGATCGACCGCATCGCCGCCGGCGAGGTGATCGAGCGGCCGGCGGCGGCAGTGAAGGAACTGGTCGAGAACGCCCTCGACGCCGGCGCACGCCGCATCGAAACGACCGTCGCCGCCGGCGGGCGCGACCTCATCCGCGTCGCCGACGACGGCGCCGGCATGGACGCCGCCGATCTCACGCTCGCCGTCGAGCGCCACGCCACCTCCAAGCTGCCGGACGGCGATCTCTCGGCGATCGCCACGCTCGGCTTTCGCGGCGAGGCGCTGCCGTCGATCGCCTCGGTGTCGCGGCTGGAAATCCGCACGCGCGCCAAGGGGGCGGACGAAGCCTTCCAGCTCACCGTCGAAGACGGGGCCAAATCCGAGATCGCGCCGTCGTCGCACCCCGCCGGCACGCGCATCGAGGCGCGCGACCTGTTCGCCGCCACCCCGGCGCGGCTCAAGTTCCTCAAAACCGACCGCGCCGAGGCGCAGGCCTGTCACGATGCCGTGCTGCGGCTGGCGCTCGGCCGCCCGGATGCGCGCTTCATCTTCGCCACCGACATCGGCTCTGGCTTCGACTGGCCGGCGGGTTCGCTGAGCGAGCGGCTGGGCCAGGCGCTGGGCGCGCAATTCCTCGACAGCGCGCTGCGCATCGAGGAAACCCGCGAGGGCGTCCGCATCGAGGGCTTCGCCGCCACGCCGACCTTCAACAAGCCCAATGGGCTGAGCCAGTTCGTCTATGTCAACGGCCGCGCCGTGCGCGACAAGCTGATCGCCGGCGCCCTGCGCGGCGCCTATCTCGATTATCTGCCGCGCGAACGCCACGGCGCGGCGGCGCTGTTTCTGACCCTCGATCCGCGCGAGGTCGACGTCAACGTGCATCCCGCGAAAGCCGAAGTGAGGTTTCGCGACGCGGCGCTGGTGCGCGGGCTGGTGGTCGGCGCGGTGAAGCGGGCGCTCGAAGCGGCGCTGCGACGAGCGGCGGCGCCGCAGGCGCTGTCCTCGCTCGCCGCCCCCGCCTGGACGCCGCGCGGGGTCGCGCCGATGCGCTGGGATTGGCGCGCCTCGCCCGCCGCGCCGGGTTTGAACGGGCCGGGCCTCTCTGAACCCGCGCAGGCCGCCTTCGCCGCGCTCGCCGCCCCTTCGGCGCGGCCTGAGGCGGCGCCGACGCCGGCCGAACTCGACGCCCCGCTCGGCGCGGCGCGGGCGCAATTGCATGGCAATTACATCGTCTCGCAAACCCGCGACGGCGTGGTGATCGTCGATGGCCACGCCGCGCACGAGCGCATCGTCTACGAGCGGCTGAAGCGCCAGCGCGAGGCGAGCGGCGTCGAGCGCCAGATCCTGCTGACGCCGCTGGTGGTGGAGCTGGAGCCGGCCGCCGTCGCGGCGCTCGCCGAGGCGGCGACGGCGGTGGCGCAGCTTGGCCTCGTCGTCGAACCGTTCGGCCCCGGCGCGGTGCTGGTGCGCGAGACGCCGAGCCTGCTCGCCGGGGCCGATTTCGCCGGCCTGACGCGCGACCTCGCCGATACGCTGCGCGCCGAGGACGGGGCGGAGGCGCTGGAGCGCCGGCTCGACCATCGGCTGGCCACCTTCGCCTGCCACCACTCCGTGCGCACCGGGCGGCTGCTGAAGCCGGAGGAGATGAACGCCCTGTTGCGCGAGATGGAGGCGAC
>DATNDU010000037.1:0-37614 GCA_035606915.1 Roseiarcus sp.
GTCGCGGCAGCGGCGAGCGCATCTCGGCGGCGATCTGGTCCTCGGACTTGCGCGGCTTCACCGCCTTCTCCGACCACGCGCCGAGCGAGCGCGTCATCGCCGTGCTCAACGAACTGTTCGATTTGCAGGCGCGCGCCATCCATGCGCACGGCGGGGAAATCCTCAAGTTCGTCGGCGACGGGGTGCTGGCGATCTTTCCTGCGGCGACCGCGCAGGAGGCGCGCGAGGCCACCCGCCGCGCCATCGCCGCAGCGCGCGAGACGCTCGCGGCGGTCGCGGCGCGGCAAGCGGCGCCGGACGAGGCGCCGATGCCGCTCGTCGTCGCGCTGCATTTCGGCGAGGTCACTTACGGCAATATCGGCTCGGCCGACCGCGTCGATTTCACCGTCATCGGCCCCGCCGTCAATCTGGTCAGCCGCATCGAGGCGGTGGCGAAGGCGCGCGACCTGTCGCTGATCGTCTCCGACGATTTCGCCTGCGCCCACGGCTATTGCAGCGAGTTGCCGAGCCTCGGCGCGTTCGAACTGCGCGGGCTCGACAAGCCGCACGAGCTGTTCGCGCCCGCGCCTTGAACCCCTAGCTCGCGAGCGCCGCCGCGCTCGACGCCCCGGCCAGCGCGTCGCGCAGCGCCTGCTCTTTCTGGCGGTCGAGCGAGGTCTTCAGCACCAGGCCGCCTGTGCCCTTGAGCGCGTCGAGCACCTTGTCGGTCGTCATCTTGCGCACCAGCAGGAACAGCGCGGCATCGCCGGGCTTCAGCGCCGAAGCGATCTGCTTGGCGACATTGTCGTCGATGCCGAGATCGGTCAGCGCGCCCGACAGCGCCCCCGCGCCGGCGCCGAGCGCCGCGCCGGCCAGCGGCATCAAGAAGATCGTGCCGACGATCGCCCCCCACAGCGCCCCCATCATCGCGCCCGAGACGGTGGTGTGGATGAGTTGGTTGAGCTTGACGTGCCCGCCCTCCTGCATCACCGCGATGACGGCGTCGCCGACCTCAATCAGGTACTCCGATTGCAGCTCCAGGATTTTCTTGCGCATCTCCTCCGCGCGGGCTTCCGAGGAATAGGTGATGACGATCAGATCTTCCATTTTGGCGGCTCCCTTTGCGAGGACAGGTCTCGCACGCGAAAACGACGGCCTCGTGAGCCGGCGGCGCGGGCGCTATTCGCAGTAGCGGCGATCGCGAAAAACGAAGCAGCGGTCGCGCGTCGGCCCGGCGACAGGCGCGAGCGGACGCCGCCACGGGTGCATCGGCGCCTCGAGCCGGATGCGCACATATCCCGGCGGCGCGGCCGCCTTGTCGCCGCTGCGCTTGGCGATGTGGCATTTGCCGTCAGCGCCGGCGCGGAACGTGATTTGCGTCGCGCAATCCGCACAGAACAGCGATTTCGGCGCCAGACAGATCAGCGCCGCGGGCGCGGCGACGGCGGGCGCCGCAAGGCCGACCAGGACGGCAAGGACAAAGGCGAAGCCGATGGTCTTCATTCGCAGTACCTGTTGCCGCCGAAGACGAAGCAGCGCTTGCCTGCCCCGGAGGACTGGCCTTCGGCGCGCGCCCGGCGGGGCGCCGTCGGCGCGGCGGCCTCGCGTTGGGCGCGGGACGCCGGCGTCACCGTCGCCCGGCGCGGCTCGCAAATCCCGCTCTTGGTCATCAGTTCGCCGCGACCGCAACCCTTGCGCGCACAACGACCCCGCGCCGCCCGCTCACCTGCGGGACATTCAAGCGGGCAGAATCCGGCCGGGCGCTGCTTCAACAGGTTGAGCAGCGCCTGATCCGGCGCCAGATCGCTGCTGCCGAGACGTGCGTAGTGCGCATATTTGGCGACGCCCTCGCGATATGCCGCTGCGGCGGGACGTTCGCCGACGAAGCATCCCATCCGTCGCAGCTCCGTCAGGATTTCCGGCTGTAGGTCGGGGCTCGGGACGACGGCCGCGGGCGAGTGCGGCGGCGGCTCGGCCACCGCGACGCGCTTCGCCTCGACCGGCGCGGGCTTGGCGGCGCCCACCCCCCGCGCCACGGGAAGCGGCGATGCCGGGATCGCCGGTTTGACGTCCGCGACGGCGACTTCCGGCGCCTTCTCGGCCATGCGCTCGACGAGTTCGAGCCGAGTGCGGGCATCGGGGGCGTAGAAGCTGGTAGGGTAGCGCGCCAGGAAAGCCCTCAGCGCGGCGGCGCCGCTGCTTTTGCTTTCGCGCAGCCGCGCCCACGCCGTCCGATCGGTTTCACCCTGGTTGAGATAAAACTCCGGCGCCATGGAGATCGAGAGCTCTGGTGACTGCCGACCATCGGTCGACGCGAACACATCCTCCTCGACGTGCCGGAACAACACGCCGACTTCGACCCCCGGCACGGCCAGCTCCTTCAGGAACGCCTGCGAAAACGGACTGTTGCGGCCGAGGCCGTCGTGCGCGACATCGTCGGCCTGGGTCGAATAGACGATGACCATGCCGTTGGTGCGCTCCGGCGGCGCCAACCCCTGGGTTCTCGGCAGATCGCGCGTTTTGGCGACGATCGAGCGAGCGAACTTCTCCGCCAGCGGATTGTCGCGGCAGGAATCGAGCACAAGGATCTTGACGCCCTTCGATTCTTCGAGCGCCGCCTTTACGTCATCCACCGAGGTCATTTCGTAGCGCAGGCTGATCTCGTCCCTCAACACCGCGTCGACCGGCATCACGTAATTGCGGCCTTCGTACTGCATGCCATGACCGGCGTAGTAGAACAGCGCCGCGTCGGCGCCGCGGGCGTCGCGTGCGAATTGCGCCAGCGCCGTGTCGAACGCGCGCTTGCCGGCGTCCCTCAACAGCGTGACTTTGAAGCCGAGCGCGCCGAGGCCGCGGGCGACGTCTTCGGCGTCGTTGGCGGGATTGACGAGTTGAGGCGTGTTGGCGTAGCGGCCGTTGCCGATCACCAGTGCGACGCGCGCATCGGCCAGGGCGGCGGCAGGGAGCGCCGTCAGCAACAAGACGAGAAGCCATCGGACCCAAAGCGGCGGCATGAGTCAATAATCCATGTCGACGTCCACGATGTTGCGGACGTCCGCAACCCTCAATCTTTACGGTCCGCCCTGTGCCTCGCCCCGGCGCGGCGAGCTGTCATCGAATCTGGCAGGACTCTTGCGTGACCTGCGGCAGGGAGAAATGCGTCCATTCGTGCGTCAAAGCGCTCTTGCCCAATATATCGGAGAACCCGGGCTTCAGCCGATATTCCACCTTCAGGTCGCAGCGATCCCCGCGCGTCGTGATGACCATGATCGTGAGGTGCTGGGGATAGTTCAGCGTGCGCTCCAGCCGATTGGGTCCAGCGACCCGCCAAGTCGCGCGGCCGGCGCTCTTGCCGAGTTCGCGGTCGTGCTCGACCGAGCGCGACTGGTTGCGGCTGGACGTCTGCGTCCATTGCTCATGCACCGAGTTGCGGCCGGAGAGCGTGATGTGGACGCGCCGCGTCCATGTGACGGGGGCGCAATTACAGCCCAGCCGTTGGTGCGTTTCCGTGTACGCGGCGTCGATGACCGTCGTCGCCGCGAAGGCGGGCCAAGCGGCCCCAAGCAGAAACGCGGCCAAGGCGAAGTCGGCGAAAACCGAGGATTTGGCCATCCGCACCTCCCGCTTGACGCGGGCATCGCGCAAAACCGCCCCAGCGGCCGCGCCGCCGCAATTCTGCATCGATCCGACGCGCGGCGCAACCGCGCCTCAGTCCCCCATGTCCCAGATCTCGGCGCTCGCCCCCGCCAACTCGCGCACCCGCGCCTCGTCGGCGGCGAACTCACGCGCCGCGCCCTCATAGACGATGCGGCCGTCGTCGAGCACATAGGCGCGGTCGGCGATCTCCACCGCCGCGCGCACGTTCTGCTCGACGAGCAACACCGACACGCCCTCCCGGCGCGCCGCGACGATGATGCGGAACACATCCGCGACGATGAGCGGCGCCAGCCCCTGGCTCGGCTCGTCGAGCATCAGCAGCTTCGGGTTCAACAGCAGCGCGCGGGCGATCGACAGCATCTCCTGCTCGCCGCCGGAAAGCTGGCTGCCTTTGTTGGCGCGCCGTTCCGCAAGGCGCGGGAACGCCTCGTAGACCCTGGCCAGCGTCCACGGCCCGGCACGCTCCACCGGCACGCGCAGGTTCTCCTCGACCGTCAGATTGGCGAACACCCGCCGCCCTTCCGGCACGTAGCCGACGCCCATCGCCGCGATGCGGAACGGCGGCTGCCCCGTGGTCTCGGCGCCGAACATTTCGACGTGGCCCTGACGCGGCCGCACAAGGCCGATGAGGCTCTTCAAGGTCGTGCTCTTGCCGGCCCCATTGCGGCCGAGCAGCGCAACGATCTCGCCCTCGCCCACTTCCAGCGAGACGCCGTGCAGGATGTGGCTCTTGCCGTAATAGCTGTGCAAATCCTCGACCGCGAGCGCGCTCATTTCGCCGCCTCGCCGAGATAGGCGCGCTGCACGGTCTCGTCGGCGGCGATCTCTTGCGGCGTGCCCTGCGCCAGCACGCGGCCCTCCGCCAGCACCATGATGCGATCGGCGAGGTTGAACACCACGCGCATGTCGTGCTCGATCAGCATGATCGTCAGGCCTCCGTCGCGATGCAGGCGGCGCACCAGCCGCGCGACATCGTAGGTCTCCTGGTCGCCCATGCCGGCGGTCGGCTCGTCGAGCAGCAGCAGGCGCGGCCTCAGCGCCAGCGCCATCATGATTTCGGCGGCGCGCTGGTCGCCATGACTCAGCGCGCCGACCAGGATGTTGCGCTTGGCGACCAGATTGCCGGTTGCCAGCAATTCGTCGATGCGCTCGTTGACGTAGCGGCGCGCCGGCGCGCTGAGCCACGGCGCCAAGCCGTAGCCCGCGGCGCGCTCCACCGCCACGCGCAGATTGTCGGTGACGCTGAGTTCGGGGAAAATCTCGGTGATCTGGAACGTGCGCGCCATGCCGAGGCGCACGCGGGCCTCCGGCGGCAGCTTCGTCACGTCTTGATCCTCGAACCGCACCGCGCCCGCGCTCGGCGCGAACAAACCGCTGATGAGGTTGAAGAACGTCGTCTTGCCAGCGCCGTTCGGGCCGATGATGGCGCGCAATTCGCCGGGCTCGACGCCAAGCGAAACGTCGTCGATCGCCGTCAGTTTGCCGAAGCTTTTGCAGACGCCCTCGACCTTGAGCAGGCTCATGCCGCGCTCCCGCGCGACAGCACGCCGACCAGCCCGCGCGGGAAGAACCGCACCACCAGCACGAACACCAGCCCGATCAGGAACATCCAGTTGTCGGTGTGGCTCGACAGGTAGTCCTGCAACGCCACGAAGATCGCCGCGCCAAACAATGGCCCCCAGAACGAGCGCATGCCGCCCATCACCGCCATGATGACGAGATTGCCAGACAGATTGTAATGCAGCGCGCGTGGATCGATGAAATTGTTGAGCAGCGCATAAAGCGTGCCGGCGACCGAGACGAAGAAACAGGAAATGACGAACGACAGCCAGACGCGGCTGTCGATCGCCAGGCCGAGAAAGCGCGCGCGCCGCTCGTTCTCGCGGATGGCGATCAACGAACGCCCCAGCGGCGAGGCGATCAGCCGCGCCATCGCCGCCACGCAGATGATGAAGACGACGAGCGCGAAATAGTAGAACGCCTTGTCGTTCTGCTCGATTTTGAGCTTGGCGAAGCCGAAATCGATCGGCACGCGCCGCCACCCCGTCAGCCCGTCGTCGCCGCCCGTCACCTGATTCCAGCGCAGGGCGATGAAATAGAACACTTGCCCGAAGGCAATCGTCACCATGGCGAAATAGACGCCGCGGCGGCGCGCAATCAGCGCGCCGATCACCGCCGCCGCGAGCGTGGCGACGACGATCCCCAGCGCCATCGCGGGCAGCGTGCCCCAGCCAAAATACTTGATCGCCATCGCCGCGCCATAGCCGCCAAGGCCGAAATAGGCGGCGTGGCCGAATGACAGGATGCCGGTGTAGCCGAGCAGGAAGTTGAGCGACATCGCCGCCAGCCCCATCACCACGATGCGGCTCGCCAGTTCCGTATAGCCGCCAATCGCCGCCATCCAGTAAGGCATGGTGGCGAGCGCGGCGATCACCGCGATATCGAGCGCCCGGGCGCGCGTCAAACTATCCTCCCCTCTTCGCCGAGCAGGCCGCGCGGCCTGAGCAACAGCACCAGGCCCATCATCACGTAAATGACCGCCTCCGACGCCGCCGGCCAAAACACGGTGGTCAGCCCGGAGACGACGCCGATCAGCAACCCGCCGAACAGCGTGCCGACCAGGCTTCCGAGCCCGCCGACGATGATGGCGACGAAACTCGGCATGATGAGCCCATCGCCGATCGTCGGCTCCAGTCCCAATTGCCCCGCCGCCAGCACCCCCGCCAGCCCGGCGAAATAGACTCCGAGACCGAAGTTGAGGCTGCGCAGCAACCGCGTGTTGACGCCGAGGGTGGAGACCGTCTCCAGATCGCGCGTGCCGGCGCGGATGCGCATGCCGAGCCGCGTATAGCCGAGCACGCCAAACAATCC
Organism: Roseiarcus sp.; assembly: GCA_035606915.1. Classification (GTDB taxonomy): domain Bacteria; phylum Pseudomonadota; class Alphaproteobacteria; order Rhizobiales; family Beijerinckiaceae; genus Roseiarcus. The sequence continues at coordinate 6,508 of DATNDU010000037.1, forward strand.
CGCCACCGCCACGACGACGATGAGGATCATGAACAAGCGATAGCCGGTGAGGAAGAAATAATCGTTCGACAGCGACGACATCAGCCACGTCGGGGCCTCGAACGGCAGGCTCTGCGGCCCCCAGACATATTTGACGCCGTCCTCCAACATATAGGCCAGGCCAAACGTCAGCAGCAGGCCATAAAGCGGGTCTCGGCCGTAAAGCGGCCGGATCAGCAGGCGCTCGACGACCAGCCCGACCACGCCGGTGAGGATCGGCGACAGCACCAATGCGCCCCAGAAGCCGACATAGGGGATCAGCGCGTAGGCGAAATAGGCGCCCAGCGCGAGAAAACCGCCGTGGGCGAAATTGATGACGCCGCTGAGGTTGAGGATCAGCGACAGGCCGAGGGCCATCAGCGCGTAAAAGGCGCCGACGATCAGCCCATTGAAGACGTTGAACAGAATAAGTTGCGTCATCAGCAGATCGAGGGCCACCGCAGACAAAAAACGAGGGCGCGCGACCGGCGCGCCCTCGAACGAATGGCAGGCGCGCCGGCCTTTAGGTCGGCCAGGTCATCTTGCAGCCGCTTTCCTCAAGCGTGCCGGAGATGGCGACATCGGCGCCGTTGACGAGCGTCTTCACATCAAACAGATCGTCCGGCGCCGAGCCCTTCGCCTTCGCCAAGCCGACGTATATGGTGTCCAGAAGCTGGTTCTGATTGGCGCGATAATACGCCTTGTTGGGTCCGAGCGCGACTTCCGGCGGCAAGGCGAAATCCTGTAGCGCCTTGGCAATGTCGAGCGCCTTCAGCGATTTCGCCTTCTCGGCGCCGAGCGCGCAGGTCCAGCCGCCGACATATCCGAACCAATGGCGCGCCGTCGGCACGCGGCCGGTCTTCTTCTTGATGCCAGCGACGAAGGCGTCGAGATGCGGCACGTTCGGCTGGTTCCAGTACCACTCCAACAACCAGGTGCCGATGCGCGCCTCCGTCGGCAGGCCCTCCAGCACTTCGAGCTCCATCAGCGCGCCGGCGAGATGGAATTTTTTGTCCAGGCCGAACTGCACCGCCTGCTTGAGGGCGTTGATCAGATCGTTGCCGGCGACCAGGAACAAAATCACGTCCGGCTTGGCCGCCTGCGCCTTGATGAGATAGGACGAGAAGTCCACCGTGCCGAGCGGCGCCAGGTCGCCGCCGATGCGTTCGCCGCCGAGCTTCTTGATCGCCGTGATGAGCCCGGCTTCGACCGTGTGGCCATAGGCGTAGTCAGGCGTGATGTAATAGAATTTCTTGCCATAGGACTTGACCAGCGCCGACGCGACGGCGTTCGCCTCCATCGCCGTCGTGTTGCAGACGCGGAAAACATTCCAGTGGCAGGATTTGCCGGTGACGGCGTCGGTGTGTCCGCCTGGATCGATATGCAGGACGCCCTTTTCGTTCGAGACCCCCGCCATCGCCAGCGCCAAAGCCGAATTGACGTTGCCGAGCAGGAAATTGACGCGATCGCTGTCGATCAGCTTGCGCGATTTTTGCACCGCGGTGCCGGCGTCGCCGCTGGTCGAGTCCTCGATGATGAGTTGAGCCTGCCGGCCGAGAATGCCGCCCTTGGCGTTGATCTCCTCGACGGCCAACTGGCAGCCGATCGACTCGTTCTTGCCGAAAGCGGCATAGGTGCCGGTGAGCGGGTTGGCCATGCCGAGCTTGACCACGTCGGCGGCGCGGGCGGGGATAATATAGGGACTGGCGACAGTCGCTGCGCCTACGGCCAGAGCGGTTTTGACAAAAGTCCGGCGATCAACGACCGGCGCGAGCGTCTCATTCGGCACGCTGCATCCTCCCAATTCGGATCTTGAAGACTTCGGAGCCTTCGTCCTTTGACGGTGGCACTATCGGCGCTCGATCGGCGGTCCGTCAAGACGTTTCCCGAGCCTTGTGATGTGGCGATAATTTTAAAGCATGAGCGCGTTGCGACGCCAGCGGCCGCATCCACGGCATCTGCGCGTGCGAATATTGACCAGGGCGTCGCCGAAGGGGCTTGCGGAATTCCTAAGACGTACATAAACATATCTTTATGTCTCACTTTCGCTCCCCTCACCCAGCGGCCGACCTCTCTTTCGACTCGTTGCTCGACGCGCTGGAGGCGGCCGGCGAAGTCACCCGGCTGCGTCTCATCGGCCTGTTGTGCGAAGCCGAGCTTACGGTCAGCGAACTCGTCGGCATCCTCGGCCAGTCGCAGCCGCGCATTTCGCGCCATCTCAAGCTGCTGGTCGACGCCGGGCTTGCCGAGCGCCATCGCGAGGGCGCCTGGGCGTTCTTCCGCCTCGCCGAGCCCGGCGGCGCGCTGGCGCGCGACCTCGTCGCCCGCGTCGTCGACGACGATCCGACGCTGGCCTCCGACCGCGCCCGGCTCGACCTCGCCCGCGAGGCGCGGCGCAAGCAGGCGGCAGCCTATTTCGCCGCCCAGGCCGCCGATTGGGACCGCATCCGCGCCATGCATGCCCCGGATGCGCAGGTTGAAGCGGCGATCCTCGATCTCGTCGGCGACGCGCCGCTCCAGTCGCTGCTCGATCTCGGCGCCGGAACCGGGCGCATGCTCGAACTGCTGGCCCCGCTCGCCGTCCGCGCCGTCGGCGTCGATCTCAGCCCGGCGATGCTCAATCTCGCCCGCGCCCGCATCGGCGAGCGCGGCCTGCGCAATGTCCAGCTTCGCCAGGGCGACATCTACGCCCCGCCGGTCGAGCGCGGCGCCTATGACCTCGTCGTCATCCATCAGGTGTTGCACTTCCTCGACGATCCCGGCCGGGCGCTCGCCGAGGCCGCGCATTTGCTGCGGCCGGGCGGCCGCCTCATCGTCGTCGATTTCGCCGCCCACGAGGAGGAGGCGTTGCGCGAGCATTTCGCCCACCGCCGCCTCGGCTTCAGCGGCGAGGAGATCGCCCAACTGATGAAAGAGGCGGGCCTGGACCTCGCCGAGACGCGCCGCGTCGCCCCCGCGCCGGGCGAGACCGGCAAACTTACCGTCGTCGTCTGGCTGGCGCGCGATCCGCGTTTCATCTCCGACGATCTCACCCATTCCACGCGCGAGTTCGCCTGATGTTGCCTGCGCCGCCCCGTCTCAGCCGCTCCGGCTCGCAGATCCGCGCCTCGTTCGAGTTCTTCCCGCCAAAGTCGCAGGAGATGGAGGCGACGCTGTGGGAGGCGATCACGCGGCTGGAGCCGCTGAGCCCGGATTTCGTCTCCGTCACCTATGGCGCCGGCGGCTCGACGCGGGCCCGCACCCACGCCACGGTCGAGAAGATCGCGCGCGAAACCTATCTGCGCCCGGCCGCCCACCTCACCTGCGTCGGCGCCTCGCGCGGCGAGGTCGACGACGTGATCCGCGAATATTGGGACGCCGGCGTGCGCCATATCGTGGCGCTGCGCGGTGATTCCGCCGGCGGCGTCGATGCGCCGTATGTGCCGCACCCGCAAGGCTATCAGCGCACCGAAGATCTGGTGGCGGCGATCAAGCGCATCGGCGATTTCGAGGTTTCCGTCACCGCCTATCCCGAGAAACACCCGCAAAGCCCGACGCTGCTGCACGACATCGACATGTTGAAGCGCAAGATGGACGCCGGCGCCGATCGCGCCATCAGCCAATTTTTTTTCGATAATTCAGTGTTTTTACGCTATCTCGATGTTGCAGCGGCGGCCGGGGTTACGATACCCATTGTGCCGGGAATCGTGCCGGTGCAGAACTTCAAGCAGACCACGGGGTTCGCCAAGCGGGCGGGGGCGAGTGTGCCGGCATGGCTGGCCGACCGCTTCGAGGGGCTGGAAGACGACGTGACGACGCGCCGCTTGGTCGCCGCGGCGGTGTGCGCCGAACAGGTCGTCGACCTTATTGACCGCGGCGTCTCCGAGTTGCATTTCTACACGATGAATCGCGCCGATCTCGTCTACGCGATCTGCCATCTCGTCGGCTTGCGGCCACGCGGACAGACCGTCGAGCTTCCCGCTGTGATCTCCCGCGCCGCTTGGTGAAGATCAGCCGTTGCCGACACCGACCCGCATATTGCTGATCGACGACGCCGAGCCGGATCGGATGGCGATTGGCGCTGCGCTCGCCGGTTCGAATCTCAACTACACACTGATCACGCGCGCCGACGCCGTCTCCGGCTTGGCGACGGCGAGCGCCGAGCCCTTCGATTGCGTGCTGCTCGACGGCGGCTTGCCCGGCGTCGACCTGCCCACTCTGTTGACCCGTCTCGCCTCAGCCGAGGGCGGCTCGCAGGCCGTCATCGTGCTGACCGGCGAGAGTGAGCCGGGCGACGCTTTGGCGCTGCTCAGCGCCGGCGCACTCAGTTCGCTCAGCCGCAGCGAGGCCAGCCCGTATAATCTCGCCCGCGCCATCCGCTACGCCAAAGCGCGGCACGGCTTCGTCGTCGCCTTGCAGGCCGCCCGGCAGGACGCCGAGGCCAAGTCGCGCGCCTTCGATCGGCTGAACCGGCAGACGACGCTGATCCTGTCGATCCTCGCCCACGATCTGCGCAACCCTTTCCAGACGCTGCTCGGCATGAGCCGGTCGCTCGCCGAATCCGCTGGCGCTGGCGATCCCCACGCGCTGGCGCGACGCGCCGCCGGCGTGTACGAAGCCGCCAATCAGGCGCATGGCCTGATGGAGAGCCTGTTCGCCTGGGCGAGCCTGCATATGGGCGCCCGCGCCGAGCCGGCGCCGATCGCGGTCGCGACTTTGTTCGAGGATTGCCGGCGAGCCTTGCAGGAGCCCGCCGACGCCAAAGGCGTCCGGCTCATCGTCGGCGCGAGCGCCGTCAGTGTGCTGGCGCAGGAGGACGCCGCCGCCTCGATCCTGCGCAACCTCATCGCCAATGCGCTGAAGTTCACCGCCTCCGGGGGAACCGTCGCCTTGTCTGCGGAAAACCGCGGCGACAGCGTTGCGCTGGCCGTCGCCGACACCGGCGTCGGCATGAACGAGGCGCAGATCGCCGGCTTGTTCGAGCGCGAAGGCCGCTCGACCTCGACCGGCACGGCGGGCGAGCGCGGCGCCGGCCTCGGCCTGCTGCTCTGCCACGAACTGGTGGAATGGATCGGGGCGAGGCTGGAGATCGAGAGCCGCCTCGGCGCCGGGACGACGTTCCGCCTCATCCTGCCGGCGGCTTAGAGCTTCTGCGACGATGGATTCGCCGCTCACCGCAACATGCAAGGGTGAGGGGCGCCTGCGCTATACCGACGCTCGCCTGCGCGGCGCCACCCCTCGCCCCGGCCCTCTCCCGCAAGCGGGGAGAGGGGGAAGATCAAGGGCAGCGCGAAGCGCCCTCCCAATGCCCGCACAACCGCGCGAACGCGTCCGCCATGCTGCGCACCGCGTCCTCGTCCGTGCCCTGCCCGGCAAACCAGCGCCGCGCCGGCTCGACGAAGATCGTGCGTCCAACCGCGAAACCCTTCACTTGGCGACAACCCCGCGCGATGCGGAACGCCGCGGCGAGCTCGGCCTCCGGCGCCTCCTGCCCCAGCACCATGACGCCGCGACATAGCGGATCGCCGGCCGCGATCGCCGCGTCGATCAGCGCCCAAGCGGCCGGTGTCTGCGCTTCGAGCTTCCACCAATCCGGCTTGACGCCGATCTCATAGAGGCGCGCGATCACGGCGGCGACCGTGCTGTCGCCGAGCGACCCGTGCTTGCCGGCGACGATCTCGATCAGCAATTGCCGACCGATCCGCCGCGCCGCATCGTAGAGGCGCAGAAGCTCGCGCTCCTGGCGCGCCTTCAGTTCCTCGGGATCGTCGGGGCGATAGAAGCACAGGCACTTGATGGTGTGGCTCACGGGCCATTCGATCAGCTTGGCGCCGAGCGAGCCGCCGAACTCGAAATCCAGCGGCCGCGAGCCCGGCGCCTCGACGGGCCGGCCGATCCAGAAGCCGAGTTCGTCGGCGCGAAACAACGCCTCGCGCCCGTATTTGCCATCGAGCAACATGCCGAAGCCCGGCCGCCCGTTGGCGACGCGCGCCGCCGCCTCGACCGCCAGCAGCTTGAAGCCGCTAATGCGCTCGCGCGGCGCGCCGGCGTCGTCGGCGATCTGTTCGAGCTGCGCGCGATGGTCGATGGCGAGCGCCATGATCTCAGCCGGCTCGGCGCGGCGTGTCGTCGCCCAGTGGATGTGGTTCAGCGCCTCGTCGTGGCGCAACGCCCGCTGCGACGAGCCGTTGTCGAGGAAGCGCCGCATCTCCGGATAGGTCGGATATTCCGCCGAGCACAGCAGCCGCGACACCGCGAAAGCGCCGTCGGCATTGGCGAAGGCGCAGCAGGTCTCCAGCGGTTCGTCGCGCAGCCAGCCGCGCAGGAAGCCCGACATGAAGGCGTCGCCGGCGCCGAGCACGTTATAGACCTCGACCGGGAAGCCCGGCCCCTTGACGCCGTCTTCAATCGAAGCCGGGATCGGGCCGGGGAACACCACGCAGCCCATCGGCCCGCGCTTCATGACAATCGTTGCGGCGCTAAGCTGGCGGATGGCGCGCAGCGCTTGCAAGGGATCGTCGATGCCGCCGGCGATCATCACCTCCTCCTCGGTGCCGACGATGAGGTCGCAGGCGGCCAGGATCGGGCGCAGGCGCTGCGAGACATTATCGGACTTGATATAGCGCGCCTCACCGGCGCCGTGGCCGGCCAGCCCCCAGAGGTTGGGGCGATAGTCGATGTCGAAGGCGACCCTGCGGCCGTGCTTTTTGGCATATTGGATCGCCAAATGCTGCGCGGCGGCGGTGTTAGCCTGCGCGAAATGCGTGCCGGTGACGACGATCGCCCTGGCGCTGGCGATATAGGCCTCATCAATGTCGCTCTCGTCGAGCGCGGAATCGGCGCAATTTTCGCGATAGAAGATGAGCGGAAAGGTCTTGTCGTCGCGGATGCCGAGCAGCACGAGCGAAGTCAGCCGCGCCGGGTCGGTCTTGATGCCCGTCACGTCGACGCCCTCGCGCTGCGCTTGCTCGCGGATGAAGCGGCCCATGTGCTCGTCGCCGACGCGGGTGATGAGGCCGCTCTTCAGGCCCAGGCGGGCCGTGCCGATGGCGATGTTGGTCGGGCAGCCGCCGACCGCCTTGGAAAAGCTCGCCATATCCTCCAGCCGGCCGCCGACCTGCGCGCCGTAGAGGTCGACCGACGAACGGCCGATGGCGATGAGATCGAGTTTGGCGTCCATCTCACGGCTCCAGCGGCGCGTCGCCGCCGCCCATGACGTTCTGGTCGAAATCGATGTTGGCCCCGGTCATCAGCCCCGATTCGTCGGAAGCGAGATAGACGCAGGCCCGCGCCACCTCGTCGGGATCGATCAACCGGCCGACCGGCTTCGCCTTCGCCGCCTCCTCCAGCCAGCCGTCCTTGGCGCCGTGGTAAGTCTTCATGATGCGGTCCTCGCCCGGCGTCGCCATGTGGCCGATATTGAGGCCGTTGACGCGGATGCGGTGGCGCACCAGCGCATGGGCGACGTTCTTGGTCAGCCCGGCCAGCGCCGCCTTGGAGGCGCTGTAGGCGGCGATGAATGGTTGGCCGCCATGGCCCGACATCGACTGGATATTGACAATCGCGCCGGCGATCTTGTCGCGCCGCATCAGGTTGGCGGCGCCCTGAATAAGGAAGAACGGCGCGCGCACATTGACGTCGAAAATCTCGTTATAGCGCTCCTCGGTGGTGTCGAGAATCGTGCCGCGGTCGGTCAGTCCAGCGGCGTTGACGAGCACGTCGAGGCGGTGGAAGCGGCGGTCCGCCTCCTCGATCACCTTGCGGCAGTCGGCAACCTTGGCAAGATCGGCGCGCACGAAATAGGCCGGGCAACCACCGTTGCTAATCTCGCGCGCCACGCGCTCGCCATTGCCGGCGTTGCGGCCGCACAGCACCAGGCCGGCCGCGCCGCTGTTGGCGAATCGGCGCGCGATCGCCTCGCCGAGCCCCTGCGAGCCGCCGGTGACGACCGCATACTTGCCTTGCAGACTGCCCAAAGCGCACTCCCTCGCCTTCTTGCACGAATATGAAACAAAAATTCCATTCCGTTGTCAAGATGGAATGATTGTTCGTTTTTATGACGACGCCACGAGCTTACCACGGCGTAGCCGGCTGACACGCCTTCAGCGAGGCGCGAAGCGAAGCGTAGCCTCGAAGGGCGTTCCAGCTTGCGCCGCCGGTTGTGCGAGGCAGCGGTTGATTGCAGAACAGGCCGGGCCAACGAGCGTCCTTCGAGGCCCCTTCGGGGCTCCTCAGGATGAGGGGGTGGCGCAGACACCGCCCGCTCGGCTCGAAGGCGGGCATTGCAAGCGACCGGCGGCTGGGTATCAGTCTAAAGCGCGCGCCCAGCGGGCGGCGGAGGCGTCGTCGGCCTCCTTGGCCTCCACCCAGCCCTCGCTGCCGCCATCGGCGCGGCGCGCGCGCTTCCAGAACGGCGCGCGCGCCTTCAGATAATCCATCAGGAACTCGGCGGCGGCGAAGGCGGCGCCGCGATGCGAGGCGGCGGCGACGACGAGCACGATCTGCTCGCCGGGCCGGATCTCGCCGAAGCGGTGGATGACTCGCAAGCCCAGGAGCGGCCAGCGTGTGCGCGCCTCCTCGACGACGCGGGCGATTTCCGCCTCCGCCATGCCGGGATAATGCTCGATTTCCAACGCCGCCAAGCGCCCGCCGTCGTCGCGGCAGAGGCCGACAAAGCTGACCAGCGCGCCGACGTCGGCGCGCCCCTCGGTGAGCCGCCGCGCCTCGCCGGCGGCGTCGAAATCTTCGCGCTGGACGCTGATTTCCGAAGACATCGCCAAGCCTCAGCCCCCGGTCATCGGCGGGAAGAAAGCGATCTCACGCGCCCCGGCGATCCGCGCCTCGGGCTTGGCGTGAGCGCGGTCGAGCGCCGCATGGATGATTTTCGGGTTCTCGAACGCGTGCGCGTAACCTTCATCGCGGCGGCTGAGCCAGGCGATGAGATCGGCGACGGTGGCGACTTCGGCCGGCGGCGCGATCTCTTCCTCGGCCTTGCCGACGCGCTCGCGCACCCAGGCGAAATAGACGGCCTTCATCGGTTCACTCACCTCCGACGTGCTGGTAACTGGCCTTCATATAGTCCCAGCCGGTGTAAAGCGTTAGCATCGCCGCGATCCACAGCAGCACGACTCCGATTGTGTGCGCCCCCGGCAACGCCCGCTCGCCCGCCGGACCGGCGATGAGGAAGCCGAGCGCGACAAGCTGGGCGGCGGTCTTCCACTTCGCCACCGCCGTCACCGGCACCGACACCCGCAGTTCCGCCAGATATTCACGCAGGCCCGAGACCAGAATCTCGCGGCAGAGAATCACCACCGCCGCCCACAGGCTGCCGTGGGCGATGGTGCCGTCCGCCGACAGCATCAACAGCGCTGCGGCGACCAGCAGCTTGTCGGCGATCGGATCGAGCATGCGGCCAAGCGAAGATTGCTGCGACCAGGCGCGCGCCAGGTAGCCGTCGAAGAAATCGGTGATCGCGGCGGCGGTGAACAAGCCGAGCGCGGTCCAGTTGGCCCAATCCTGATCCGGCCAGAACAACAGGCCGACGACCACGGGCACGGCTGCGACGCGGCCGTAGGTGAGAAGATTCGGCAGGCTGAGATGACCGCCGGCGGCGGCGGTTTTCGCTTCGACCATAAGCGGGCCAAGTGACAGTTTCCCCCCCGGCCCGTCAATAGACCCGCTGCGATTGAATGAAAGCTGGGGATAGAGAGGCCTCGCCGCGAAGGCCCCGAATGTCTTAAATAGAGACTTTCGTGAAGGAGGCCGCATGTCGAACGTCCACGTCGTCGCTCATCCCCTGGTGCAGCACAAACTGACCCTCATGCGCGACAAGACGGTGTCGACCAAGGGGTTCCGGCAGCTTCTCAACGAGATCGGCATGTTGCTCGCCTATGAGGTGACGCGCGACCTGCCGCTGGAGATGGTCGAGGTCGAGACCCCGATCGCCACGATGATGGCGCCGTCGATCTCCGGCAAGAAGCTGGTGTTTGCGCCGATCCTGCGCGCCGGCGTCGGCTTCCTCGACGGCATGCTCAACCTCGTGCCGAGCGCGCGCGTCGCCCATATCGGCCTCTACCGCAACCCGGAGACCCTGGAAGCGGTGGAATATTACTTTAAGGCCCCGGCCGACGTCGCCGAGCGGCTGGTCATCGTCATGGACCCGATGCTGGCGACCGCCAATTCGGCGGTGGCGGCGATCGACAAGCTGAAGGCGCGCGGCGTCCGCGACATCCGCTTCGTCTGCCTGCTGGCGGCGCCGGAAGGCATCCAGCGGTTGTCGAAGGCGCATCCGGAGGTGGCCATCTGGACGGCGGCGATCGACGAAAAGCTCAACGATCACGGTTATATCGTTCCAGGCCTGGGCGATGCTGGCGACCGCATGTTCGGGACAAAGTGATCGTCGGCCTGCCGCGCCGCGACTACGATGTAATGCGGCGGTGGGCGTGGGTGATTACGATTTCGACCGTCGCCGGCGCCCTCTACGGTGCGCGTATCGGCGGCGTGCTCATCGGCGCGGCGACCGGTGGGCTGACCGGCGGCCTGCTGTCGTTTCTGGAGATTTTCGTTTTCGGCGGATGGGCGCGGCGAGCGTTGTCGAGCTTGCCTTTCGCCGTCTATTTCGCGTTGCGCGTCGTCATCTACGTAACGACTATCGTCGCCGTCGATCTCGCCGTGACGGGTTTGGCGGGTCGCAACTCGATTACCGACAATCTCGCCCGCGGCGACTTCGGCTTCTCCATCGTCATGTCGGTCGGCGCCAATTTGTTGTTCGGCGTCAACAATTTGCTCGGCCCCGGGGTGCTGTTCGCGTTTGTCGCCGGGCGCTATCGTCGGCCGCGGCGTGAGGTGCGCGTACTGCTCTATATCGACCTCTGCGGCTCAACGACGCTGACTGAGAAGCTGGGCGAAATGAAATTTATGGATCTGCTCAACGCCTTTTTCGCCGATGTGACCGGGGAGATCGTCGCCGAAGGCGGCGAGATCCATAAATATGTCGGCGATGAGGTGATCGCGGTTTGGCGCGCCGGGACGGACCCGGCCCGCCCGATCCGCGCCTGTTTGGCGGCGCGCCGGCGGATCGCGCGGCGCACGGCCTATTATCTGTCCGCGTTCGGCGTGACGCCCGATTTTCGCGCCGCGATCCACGAGGGCGCGGTGGTGATCGGCGAACTCGGAGAACAGAAGAAGGAAATCGCGCTGATCGGCGACGCCATGAACACCGCGGCGCGGATTCTGGAGGCGGCGCGCGAGACCGGCGCGGCGGTGCTGATCTCGGCGCCCTTTTACGCGAGTATGAGAGCGCCGCCGGCGGGTCTCAGCATCAGGCGGTTGGCGCCGGTGGCGCTGCGCGGCAAATCGGCGCCGCTGGAACTCATTTCGCTCGCCGAGCAAGGCGACGCCTTGCCGGAGGCGATCGGGCCGATATAAGGCGCGGTCGAGGGAGACCGCATGCTGTTCGTCGCCATCTGCACCGACAAGCCAGGCTCAAGCGCGCTGCGGCTCGATGCCCGACCCCAGCATCTCGCCTATCTCAACGGTCTCGGGTCGAAAGTGAAGGCCGCCGGCGCGTTGCTGTCGGCCGACCGGGCGAGCGTGCTCGGCTCGCTGCTGATCCTGGAAGGCGCGGACGAGGCCGAGATCGCCGCCCTGCTCGCCGATTCTCCCTATGCCCGGGCGGGGCTGTTCGCCAGCATCGACATCAAGCCGTGGCGGCAGGCGGTCGGCGCGCCGCTCAGCTAGGGCGCGGGGTCGCAAAAACGCGCGTCTTGTAAGGAAACGCGACCGTCGCGCCGAGGCCGTGCGCGGCGAGCACGCGGCGCGCCTTATCGGCGATCTCGGCGCGCGTTGCGGCGTCGAGCGCGGCGACGAAGCTGGTCGACAGCAACCGGTCGACGACGACGCGCTCGGCGGGGCCAACATGGGTGTGGGTGAAGCCCTGCTCGCTAAGCGGGGCGAAGCCCGGCGCCGGGAACGCTTCGCGCCAGCGGCCGCTGGAGAAGCGCGGCGTATCGCCCTCGTAGAGTGCGAGGATCGCGACCAGCGCCGCCACCCAGGGCACGCTTTCGTCACGTTCGTTCCAGACCAGGCCGAGTTGGCCGCCGATCTTCAGCGCCCGGCGCATCTCAGCGAGCGCGGCGGCGGTGGCGAACCAGTGGAACGCCTGCGCGCAGACGATAGCGTCGGCCTCGCCGTCGGCGAGCGGCAGCGCGGTGGCGTCGCCGGCGCGGATTTCGGCGCCCGGCGCGGCCTCGGCGATGCGGGCGCGCATCTCCGCCACGGGCTCGACGGCGATGACGCGCGCCCCGGTGGCGAGCAGCCTTGGCGTGAACTTGCCGGTTCCGGCGCCGAGATCGACCGCCGTGCGGCCGGGGCCGAGGCGCAGCGCGGCGTTCAGCCAGCCGGCGATTTCGCTGGGATAATCCGGGCGGCCGGACGCGTATTTTCCGGCACCGGCGGAGAAGCCGGTCTTGGCGGCCTCGTGCAGTTCACTCATCGGCGGCGTCCCTGGCCGAGGCGGCGCTCCATCGCCGCCGAATAGCGCGACATCGCGTAGCAGATGGCGAAATAGAACAAGCCGGCGAAAGCGTAGCCGGTGGTGAAGATCGTCGGCCCCGCCCAGACAGGGTCTTTCATCGCGTGGTCGAGCGCTTCCAGGACATCGTTGACGCCGACGATCGAGACCAGCGATGTATCCTTGAACAGGCCGATGAAATTGTTGACGATGCCGGGGATGACGAGCACCAGCGCCTGCGGCAGCACGATGAGCGCCGTCATCCGCCAATAGTCGAGCCCGAGCGCCATCGCGCCTTCGTATTGGCCGCGCGGCAGGCTTTGCAAGCCGCCGCGCACTTCCTCGGCCATATAGGCGGCCGAGAACAGCGCGATGCCGACCAACGGGCGCAGGAAGCGGTCGGACTCGGCGCCGGGGGGCAGGAACAGCGGCAGCATGTTGTTGGCCATGTAAAGCACGGTGATGAACGGCACGCCGCGCATCACCTCGATGAAGACGACGCTCGCCGCGCTGACCAACGGCATGCGCGAGCGCCGCCCGAGCGCCAGCAACACGCCGAGCGGTAGCGAGACGACGATGCCGACCAGCGCGGTCAGCATGGTGACGAATACGCCGCCCCAGAGAATGGTGTCGACGCGGGCGAGCCCGAGCGCTGGCTCGCCGCAAAGCAGCACAAAGGCGACAACGGGATAGACGACGAAGAACAGCAGCGCGCCGAGGCCGCGGCGCGGCGCGCCCGGCCACAACAGCCAGACGATCAGCGCCGCGCCCAGCGCTTCGGTGAGATTGACGCGCCAGCGCAACGGCTCGGGATAGGAGCCATAGAGCAGATAGCCGAGCTTGCGGCCAATGAAGGCCCAGCAGGCGCCGTCCTGATGGGCGCGACACAAGGCGCCATCGGGGGCGATCCACACGGCATCGACCGTCGCCCAGGCGATCAGCGGCGGGATCAGCCAGAACGCCAACGCGACGAGCGCCAGTGTCACCGCCGCGTTGGCCGGCGAGGAGAACAGGTTGGCGCGCATCCAGGCGAGCGCGCCGACGCTCGCGGCCGGCGGCGACAATGCCGGCTCCGGGGCGGCGCGGACATAAGCGAGGCTCATGACGCTAGCGCTCCTTGAACGCGACGCGGGCGTTGAAGGCGTTGAGCGCCAGCGAGATGGCGAGCGAAATGGCGAGATAGACGCCCATCGTCACCGCCATCACCTGCATCGCCGCCTGCGTCTGGTTGAGCACCGTACCGGCGAAGACGAGCACCAGATCGGGATAGCCGACGAACACCGCCAGCGACGAGTTCTTGACGATGTTGAGCCATTGGCTGGTCAGCGGCGGGATGATGAGCCGCAGCGCCTGCGGCACGACGACGAGCCGCAGCGCCCGGCCACGCGGCAGCCCCAACGCCGCCGCCGCCTCGCTCTGCCCGCGCGGCACCGAGGCGACGCCGGCGCGCACGATCTCGGCAATGAAGCCGGCGGTATAGGTCGAAAGCCCGAACACCAGCGCCACGAACTCGGGATAAAGTTGCACGCCGCCGCGCAGGTTGAAGCCGCGCAGTTCGGCGTAGCTGAAGGAGATCGGGCGGCCAAAAGCGAAATAGGCGACGATCGGCGGCGCCAGCACCGCCAGCAGCGCCATAGCGGCGAGCGGCGAAATGCGGCCGGTGCGCGCCTGGAGGCGGCGCGCGTAGAGCCCGTAAGCCACCGCCGCCGCGATTCCAACCAGCAGCGCCAGCCCGACCCCCGCCGCGCCGTCGCCATAGACCGGGCGCGGCAGATAGAGGCCGCGGTTGTTGAGGAACGCGACGCCGCTGAGCGACAGCGATTGCCGCGGGCCGGGCAGCGTCTTCAGCACCGCATTGTACAAGAACAGCAATTGCAGCAGCAGCGGCGTGTTGCGCATCAGTTCGACATAGACCAGCGCCAGCCGCGACAGCAGGTAGTTGGGCGACAGCCGCGCCACGCCGACGAGAAAGCCCAGCGGCGTCGCCAGCGCGATCGACAGCACCGCGACCAGCAGCGTGTTGATGAGCCCGACCCAGAAGGCGCGGCCATAGGTGGAGACGGCGGAATAGGAGATCAGCGACTGGTTGATGTCGAAGCCGGCGGTCTGGTTCCAGAAGCCGAAGCCCATCGGGATGCCGCGCGCCGTCATGTTGGCGACGACGTTGCGCCAGGCGAAGACGGCGAGCGCCGCCAGCAGGGCGAACAGCACCGCCTGATAGAAAACGGACCTCGCCCTCGCGTCTCTGAAAATGCCGCCCATCCCGCCCCCTTCGGCCCCGGCGACTTTGGGGCGCCGGCCGTCCGCCGCGCAAGCCCCGCCAGACGGCCGGCTTGACGGAACCCGCTTGGCCGGCCATGTCCCGTCGCGACAATTCTTTCGGGGCGCGGGTGACATGGCCAGGGACAAGGGACCGGCGGAAACCGGGACGGACGCGGTAAATTCAGGTCAGCTTCGCGCTTTTATCGAGCGCATCGAGCGGCTCAACGAGGAGCGCAAGGCGCTCGGCGAGGACATCAAGGAAGTCTATGGCGAGGCCAAAGGCAACGGCTTCGACACCAAAATCATCCGCAAGATCATCTCGATCCGGGGCCAAGACCCCGACAAGAGGGTGGAGGAGGAGACGCTGATCGATCTCTACCTCGCCGCTCTCGGCGCCAACTGACCGGAGGTCCGCACTTGACAGAAACTCTAAGCCCCGCCGCCGTGCGCATCGCGCAGGCCTTCGAGGCCTCGATGGCGGCGCGCCGCAGCTTCGACCGTCCCTATCCCCATTACCTCTTGGACAATGTGTTTCCGACCGCAGTCTCCGATGCGCTGGCCGAGTTGCCGTTCGCGCCGCCGGTGCTCGACGGCGTCTCCGGCAAGCGCGAGTTGCACAACGACCAGCGCAGCTATTTCGACGCCGGCGGCGTGGCGCGCTTCCCCGTCATGGGAGCGGTCGCCGAGGCGCTGCAATCGCGGCGACTCGTCAGCGCCATCCACGACGCCTTCGACGCCGACATCGACGATACGTTCCTGCGCCTCGAATACGCCCAGGACGTCGACGGCTTCTGGCTGCAACCGCACACCGACCTCGGCGTCAAGAAGTTCACCTGCCTGATCTATCTCTCGCAGGGACCGGGCCACGAGACGCTCGGCACCGACATTTACGAGACGCCTGAGAAGCATTTCGGCGTGTCGCCGTTCAAGCGCGGCGGGGCAATGGTGTTCGTGCCCGGGGAAAACACCTGGCACGGCTTCGAGAAGCGCAGCATCGAGGGCGTGCGCCGCTCGGTGATCCTCAATTACGTCACCCATGATTGGCGCGCGCGTGAGCAGTTGAGCTACCCGGAACGCACAGTGCGGGTCGCAGCCTAGACGCACGGCGGGCTCGGCGCCCGTCCTCGGATCAAATCCGCGGTCGGGCGCGACGAGCGAGCGCTACTGCTGCCGAAATAGGCGCGACGAGGCGCGCTTATTCAAAAATCGCATTAAGCGCGCCGCGCCACCGCGTTGTAGATCAGCAGCACGATGACGGCGCCGATGACGGCGAGCAGCAGGCTCCACAGATTGAGGCCGTTGACGCCGCCCAAGCCGAGCCTGGCGCCGATCTCGCCGCCGATGACGGCGCCGACGACGCCGATGACGACATCCAGTATGATGCCCGAGCCGGATTTGTTGACGATCTTACTGCCGATGAAACCGGCGATGAGACCAAGAATGATCCAGGCGATCCATCCCATTGGCAATTCCCCCTTGAGACTCGGACGCCGCAAGCGCCCCGCCCTCAGATTTGACGCGATGGACGCGAAAAAGGCAAGAAGCTAAAGTTTACGGTGGCGCGTGCCCAAATCTTTTCCCGAGGAGGAACGCATGAGCATTTTTGATAACGCGCTTCAGGACGCGGTGCCGGGCGGCAATATCGCCACGCCGATCGCCATCGCCGCCGGCGCACTGCTGCTGCACCATTTCTTCGGCGGCTCCAGCGCGCAACCCGCGCCCACGCCGGCCCCAGCGCCGGCGCCCGCCCCTGCCCCGCAGGCGGGGTCGGGCAGCTTCCTCGACGGCGGCGGCTTGCTTGGCGGCCTCAGCGGCCTCGTCAACTCGCTGACCAACGCCGGCGCCGGCGCGCAGGCCAATTCCTGGATCGGCAACGGCGCCAATCAGCCGATCGACCCCGGCCATCTCGGCCAGGCTTTGGGGCCGGACGTGATGGCCCAGCTCAGCGCCCGCACCGGGCTCAGCCAACAGCAACTCGTCGAAGGGCTGTCGAAGGTGCTGCCGCAGCTTGTCCACAACTTGACGCCGAACGGTCGCCTGCCGACGCCGCAGGAGGCGCAATACGGGCAGTGAAACTAGCGGCCGGCGCCTCGCGGCGTCGGTCAGCCCTTGCTCTTCTGATAGACGTCGATGCCGACGGCGGCGAGCAGCACCAACCCCTTGACCACCTGCTGCCAGAAAATGCCGAGGCCGATCAGCGACATGCCGTTGTTCATGACGCCCATGAAGAGCGCGCCGATGACGACGTTCATCACCTTGCCGACGCCGCCCGAGGCCGAGACGCCGCCGATGAAGCAGGCCGCGATGACGTCGAGTTCGAACGAATTGCCGGCGCTCGGCGTCGATGAATTGAGCCGCGCCGCCACCACCAGACCCGCCAGCCCCGCCAACAGCCCCATATTGGCGAAGGTGAGGAAGATCAGCCGCTCGGTCTTCACGCCCGAGAGCCGCGCCGCGAGACTATTGCCGCCAATCGCATAGATGCGCCGGCCGACGACCGTGCGCGTCGTCACGAAGCCGTAGAACAGCGTCAGCGCACCCATGATGACGAGGATCACCGGCAGGCCTTTATAGAGCGCCAGATTGTAGGCGACGGCGATGATGATGACCGCGAACACGATGTTCTTGCCGAGCAACAGCAGCAGCGGCTCCGCGTCCATGTTGCCGGCGCGCGCCCGCGTCCAGCGCCGCAGCGACATCGCGAACATGACCACCGCGCCGGCGACGCCGACAATCAGCGACACCCACTTGAGGTGCCCCCACGCCCCCAACGCCTTGTCGATCCAGGCGAATTCGGTTGCGTTGGAAATGAAGCCCGATGCTATGTCCTGAAAGCCCCTGGGGAACGGGCCGACGAACTGGCCGAGCAGCATGCTGCCGGTGAGTCCACGAAAGATCAGCATGCCGCCGAGGGTGACAATGAACGACGGCATCCGGCCATAAGCGACCAGCACGCCCTGCGCCGCGCCGATCGCCGCGCCGATCGCCAGACTGATGACGATGACCAGCGGATACGGCATCTTCTGGTAGACGATCAGCGAGCCGGCGACCGCGCCGACGAAGCCGACGATCGAGCCGACCGACAGATCGATGTGGCCGACGACGATAACCAGCAACATGCCCAGCGCCATGATGACGACATAGGAATTCTGCATCACCAGATTGGTGATGTTGACCGGGGCGACCGAGACGTGATTCTCGGTGATGACATAGAAGAAAGCGACGATCAGCAGCAGCGAGAACAGCAGGCCGTAGTCGCGCAGACTGTCCTTCAGCAGTTCCGAGCGCATCTCGCGCGTGGCGGAGGTGTTGAGTGCGGGCGCGGTCATGATTTGGTCCCATATTGACGCATGATCGACGCCATGATCTTCTCCTGGCTTGCTTCCCTGGCGGGCATCTCGTCGACGAAGCGGCCTTCGTTCATCACATAGATGCGGTCGCAGACGCCGAGCAACTCGGGCATCTCCGAGGACAGCACGATCACGCCCTTGCCCTGCGCCGCCAGCTCGTTGATGATGCCGTAGATCTCATATTTGGCCCCGACGTCGATGCCGCGCGTCGGCTCGTCGAGGATCAGCACCTTCGGTTCCGTAAACAGCCATTTCGCCAGCACCACCTTCTGCTGGTTGCCGCCGGAAAGATTGACGACGCGCTGATGGATGCTCGGCGTGCGGATGCGCAGCGCCTGCCGGTAGCGGCTCGCCACCGCCACTTCCCGCGCCTCGTCGATGACGCCCTGCTGCGAGACGCCTTCGAGATTGGCGAGCGTGATATTGGTGCGCACCTCCTCGGTCAGCACCAGCCCCAGCACCTTGCGATCCTCGGTGACATAGGCGAGCCCCTGGGCGATCGCTTTCTCGATCGTCGAAAGATCGAGCTTGCGGCCTTCGAGCGTCGCCGTGCCCCTGATGTTGCGGCCATAGGCGCGGCCGAACACGCTCATCGCCAGTTCCGTGCGCCCTGCCCCCATCAGCCCGGCGATGCCGATCACCTCGCCGCGCCGCACATGCAGGCTCACCCCCTTGATGACCTCGCGCCCAGAGTGTTGCGGATGCTCGACCCACCAATCGTCGATGCGGAACAACTCCGCGCCGATCTCGACGTTGCGCGGCGGATAGCGGTCGGTCATCTCGCGCCCGACCATGCCCTTGATGATCCGGCTTTCGAGGATCGGCTCCTTGGCGGTGTCGAGCGTCTCCACCGTCGAGCCGTCGCGCAGAATGGTGATCTTGTCGGCGACCTTGGCGATCTCGTTGAGTTTGTGGGAAATCAGGATCGAGGTCATGCCCTGCGCCTTGAACTCCAGCAGCAGATTGAGCAGCGCGGCGCTGTCGGCCTCGTTGAGGCTGGCGGTCGGCTCGTCGAGAATGAGCAGCTTCACCTGTTTGGCGAGCGCCTTGGCGATCTCGACCAGTTGCTGCTTGCCGACGCCGATATTCGTAATCAGCGTGTTGGGCGATTCGCGTAAGCCGACTTTCGTCATCAGGGCGCGCGCGCGCTGGAAGCATTGCGTCCAGTCGATAACGCCGCCGGCGGCGGTCTCGTTGCCGAGGAAAATGTTCTCGGCGATCGACAATTGCGGCGCCAGCGCCAGTTCCTGGTGGATGATGATGATGCCCAGATGCTCGCTGTCGCCGATCGCCGCGAACTTGCGCACCTCGCCCCGATAGACGATATCGCCCTGGTAGGTTCCGGCCGGATGGACGCCCGAAAGCACCTTCATCAGCGTCGATTTGCCAGCCCCGTTCTCGCCGCAGATGGCGTGAATCTCGCCCTCTTCGACCATCAGGTTGACGTCGCTCAGCGCCTTCACGCCGGGAAACGTCTTGGTGATGCCCCGCATTTCCAGAATCGCGGCCATGCGCCCTCCCTGGGAGTCAGTCTGCCGCAAGCCGTGACGCGGCGCCAGAGTCAAAAAAGGCCCGCGCGAGCGCGGGCCCAGGAGTTCGCCGCGCTATTACTGAAGCTGGCTGAGCTTGTAATAGCCGGAGTCGACCAGCACATGCTTCCAGTTCGAGGCGTTGACCAGCACCGGCTTCAAGAGGTAGGAGGGAACGATCTTGACCTTGTTGTTATAGGTCTTGGTGTCGTTGATCTCCGGCTGCTTGCCCTGGAGCACCGCGTCGACCATGTCGGCGGCGACCTTGGCGAGGTTGCGGGTGTCCTTGAAGATCGACGAGTATTGCTCGTGAGCGATAATCGACTTGATCGACGGGATTTCGCTATCCTGGCCGGTGATGATCGGGAACGGCGTCCCGGCGGTGCCGTAGCCGACGCTCTTCAGCGCCGCCAGAATGCCGATCGACAAGCCGTCATAAGGCGACAGCACGGCGTCGACGTGCCGCTTGGTGTAATAGGCGGAGAGCAGGTTCTCCATGCGCGACTGCGCGGTGGCCGCGTCCCAGCGCAGCGTCGCCACCTTGTCCATGCCCGTCTGCTTGGACTGGATGACCAATGTGCCGTTGTCGATCTCCGGCTGCAACACGCTCATCGCGCCGTTGTAGAAGAAGAAGGCGTTGTTGTCGTCGGCCGAGCCGCCGAACAGTTCGAGGTTGAACGGCCCCTTCTTGCCGGCGTCGACGCCGAGGCCGTGCAACACCGACTTGCCCTGCTCGACGCCGACCTGGAAATTGTCGAAGGTGGCGTAATAGTCGACGTTCGCTGAGCCGACGATGAGGCGGTCGTAGGAAATGACCTTGATGCCGGCGTCATGCGCCTGCTGGAGCGCGTCCGACAGCGTCGTGCCGTCGATCGCCGCGATCACCAGCACCTTCTCCTTCTTGGTAATCATATTCTCGACCTGGTTGAGCTGGGTCGGAATGTCGTTGTCGGCGTATTGAAGGTCGGCCTTGTAGCCCATCGCCTCCAGCGATTTCACCATATTGTTGCCGTCGGCGATCCAGCGCGCGGAGGATTTGGTCGGCATGGAAATGCCGATGGTGCCCTTGTCCGCCGCCTGAGCCATGCTGGCCCACGCCAATGCGCCGAGCGCGACCGCGGTCGCGAGCGTCTTGATACCCATGCGTTTCCTCCCGTCGAGTGATGCTGCCCGAGCCCGCTTAGGCGCGCGACCGACCGGCGCGCCGGGTAACCCCGCCGCGCCCGTGACTGGTCTTCGTAGAGACTTCGGTATGACAGTCAAATGCGATGAGTGACGCAACCTATCCACTTCTGTTATAAGTATGCGTCCTTTCGCGAGTCCGCCCATGCCCAAGGCCGAACCCCGCTTGCGCCCGCCGCCGCAGAGCCGGCTGAAGCTGGCGCAATTGCGGCTGGTGGCGGCGATCGAGGACTGCGGCTCGGTCAGCGCCGCCGCCCAGGCGCTCAACATGTCGCAGCCGGCAGCCTCGCGCCTGGTCGCCGAGGTCGAGGCGGCGTTCGGCGCCTCGTTGTGCGAGCGGTTGGCGCGCGGCGTGCGGTTGACGCCGGTTGGCGCGGCGCTCGCCCGCCACGCCCGCTCGGTGTTGTTGCAATTGGCAGAGGCCGAGCGCGAGCTAGGCGATCTCAAGGAGGGCCGGCGCGGCGCGGTCTTCGTCGGCGCCGTCAGCGGCCCGGCCTTCGACGTCATGCCGGCCGCCGTGCTCGAAGTGCGCGCGCGGGCGCCCGAGATTGAGCTGTCGGTGAAGATCGACAGTTCCAACGTGTTGGCGCGCGATCTGCTCGCCGGACGGCTCGATCTGATGTTGGCGCGCGTGCCCGACGATCTCGACGCCGATGAGTTCGATGCTTACGCCCTCGGCATCGAGGAGGCGCGTCTGATCGTGCGGCGCGACCATGCGCTGCTGGCGCGTGGCGTGGCGAAGCTGGCGGACGTCGCGGCTTTCGAATGGGTGATGCAGCCGCGCGGCACGCCGCTCCGGCGCGCCATCGAGGGCCTGTTCCTGGCCGCCAATCTCGCGCCGCCGCGCCGGTTGCTCGCCACCACCTCGTTGACGATGACGATGATGACCGTCGCCAGGGCCGACGCCATCGCCGCCGTCAGCCATGAGGTGGCGCGCTTCGTCTGCGAGGCTGCGGCGCCGGGGGCGCTGGCGGTGCTGCCGACGGCGTTCTCGCTCGTCGTGCAGCCGTTCAGCCTCGTCTCGGCGCGCAGCCGGCCGCTGTCGCCGGCGGCGCGCACGGTCTACGAAACGGTTCTTCGGCTGGCGGCGGGGGCGCGTTAGCCGGCGCCGCCCCGGAGACCGGCGCCGGCCGCATCGCGGTCGAGAAAGCCGCGCCGGAC
This sequence comes from Roseiarcus sp., assembly GCA_035606915.1. GTDB lineage: Bacteria > Pseudomonadota > Alphaproteobacteria > Rhizobiales > Beijerinckiaceae > Roseiarcus. Next base: position 28,500 of record DATNDU010000037.1, read on the forward strand.
GAGGCGGCGGGCCTTTACAAGCGCTGGCGACGATGATTTGACACGCCCGCGGGGCATGGGGGGCGCAGCGTGCAGGCAAACGGGGACGATATCCTCGTCACTGAGGGGCTCGGCAAGTCCTTCGGCGATTTCAAGGCCGTTTCCGATGTGAGTTTGCGCGTCCGGCGCGGCTCCATCCACGCGCTGATCGGGCCCAACGGAGCCGGCAAGACCACCTGCTTCAACATGCTGAGCAAATTCATCCGTCCAACCGAAGGACGGATCGTCTATAACGGCCGCGACATCACCGCCACCGCGCCGGCGGATGTGGCGCGGCTCGGCCTCGTCCGCTCGTTCCAGATTTCCGCCGTCTTCCCGCATCTGACCGCATTGGAGAACGTGCGCGTCGCCCTCCAGCGTCAGCGCGGCGACAATTTCGACTTCTGGCGCTCCAAGCGCATCCTCGCCCGCTACGACGCCCGGGCGCGCGAACTGCTCGCCGAGGTCGGCCTCGCCGATTTCGCCCATGCGCTGGCGAGCGAGATTTCCTATGGCCGCAAGCGCGCGCTGGAGATCGCCACCACGCTGGCGCTGGAGCCGGAGATGATGCTGCTCGACGAGCCGATGGCCGGCATGGGTCATGAGGACATCGACCGCATCGTGCAACTGATCCGCCGCGTCTCCGCCAACCGCACGGTGCTGATGGTCGAGCATAATCTCCAGGTGGTGCAACATCTCTCGGACGTCATCACGGTGCTGACGCGCGGTCGCGTGCTGGCGGAGGGAGATTATGCGACCGTATCCGAGAACCCGGAAGTGAAAGCCGCCTATCTCGGGGTCGGGAATGGTTGAGCCGCTGCTGAACGTCGCGGGGCTGCAAGCCTGGTACGGCGAATCGCACATTCTGCATGGCGTCGATTTCGAAGTTCGCCCCGGCGAGGTGGTGACGCTGCTCGGCCGCAACGGCGCTGGCAAGACGACGACGCTGAAGGCGATCATGGGCATCGTCGCCAAGCGCAAGGGCTCGGCCGAATATCTGGGGCGCGAGACCGTCGGCCTGTCGTCGGATCGCATCGCGCGGTTGGGGGTGGCGCTGTGCCCGGAGGAGCGCGGCATCTTCCATTCGCTCAACGTGCGCGAGAACCTGATGCTGCCGCCGCGCATCGCCGCCACCGGCGGATTGACGCTGGATGAGATTTTCGCGCTGTTTCCCAACCTGAGGGAGCGGCTTTCGAGCGGCGGCGGCAAGCTTTCGGGCGGCGAGCAGCAGATGCTGGCGATCGCCCGCATCCTGCGCACCGGCGCACGCTTCCTGATGCTCGACGAGCCGACGGAGGGCCTGGCGCCGGTCATCATCCAGCAGATCGGCCGCACCGTAAACGAGCTTAAGAAAGCCGGCTTCACGATCCTCTTGGTGGAGCAGAATTTCCGCTGGGCCTCGACGCTAGCGGATCGTTTCTACGTGATGGAGCATGGCAAGATCATCGACGCCTTCGCCGCCGCCGATCTCGCCGCCAACATGGACAAGCTGCATGACTATCTCGGCGTCTGAGCCCCGCCGCAACGCCCCGCGCCGTCATGCCCGGGCTTGTCCCGGGCATCCACGCCGCGACGCGACGCCGCGCATTGTGCCTTGCGACGCGCCCATGCTGCCGGCGCCTCGGCCCGTCCCGCCAACGGCGTTGCGCTCGTTGGCGTGGATGCCTGGGACAAGCCCGGGCATGACGGAGAGCGCGGCGGGCGCCAAGGTCGCGCAATGCTGCTGACCCTCTCCATCTCGCCGATGCAACTGTTCGGCCAGTTGCTGATCGGCCTCATCAACGGCTCGTTCTATGCGCTGCTGAGCCTCGGCCTCGCCGTCATTTTCGGCATGCTCAACGTCGTCAATTTCGCTCATGGCGCGTTTTATATGGTCGGCGCCTTCACCGCCTATTTCCTGCTGCACTATGCCGGCGCCAATTATTGGTGGGCGCTGATCCTGTCGCCGCTGATCGTCGGCGGTCTCGGCGCGCTCAGCGAGCGGCTGTTCATTCGCCGCATCGCCATGCTCGACCCGCTCTACGGCCTGTTGCTGACCTTCGGCATGGCGCTGGTCATCGAGGGCCTGTTCCAGAACGAGTTCGGCTCCTCCGGCAAACCCTACCCGACGCCGGCCCTGCTCTCCGGCGGCTATCTGCTGCCGTTCATGTATCTGCCCAAATATCGCGCCTGGGTCATCGTCTGTTCCTTCGTCGTCTGCATGGCGACGTGGTTCGCCATCGAGAAGACGCGGCTCGGCGCCTATCTGCGCGCGGCAACTGAGAACCCGACGCTGGTGCGCGCCTTCGGCATCAACGTGCCGTTGATGATTACCGCCACTTACGGCTTCGGCGTCGCGCTGGCGGCGCTTGCCGGCGTGCTCGCGGCGCCGATCTATCAGGTCAGGCCCGGCATGGGCGCCGACACTATCGCGGTGGTGTTCGCCGTGGTGGTGATCGGCGGCATGGGCTCGATCCTCGGCTCGATCCTCACCGGCTTCGCGCTCGGCGTCATCGAGGGCCTGACCAAAGTCGTCTATCCCGAGGCCTCCAATACCGTAGTGTTTGTCATTATGGCCATCGTGCTCATCATCCGGCCTTCGGGCCTGTTCGGACGCGCGACATGACCGCGCTCACCGCAACCCCGGCGCGCGCCCAGCATGAGGGCCGCGATTACGCCATCGCCGCTGTGCTGATGGTGGCGCTGATCGCAGCCGCGCCGTTCTTCGCCTATCCGTTCTTCGTCATGGAGATGCTGTGCATCGCGCTGTTCGCCTGTGCGTTCAATCTCCTGCTCGGCTATGTCGGGTTGCTGTCGTTCGGCCATGCGATGTTTCTCGGCTTGGCGAGCTATGTCTCGGCGCACGCCGCGAAAGTCTGGGGCTTAGACCCGCTGCTGTCGATCGCCAGCGGCGTCGCGGTGGCGGCGGGGCTCGGCCTGGTCTCCGGCGCGTTGGCGATCCGCAGCAAGGGCATCTATTTCGCCATGATTACCGTGGCGTTGTCGCAGATGGTCTATTTCTATTGTGTCGAGGCGCCGTTCACCCACGGCGAGGACGGCATCCAGTCGGTGCCGCAAGGCCATGTGCTGGGCCTGCTCGATCTGTCCAAAACGATGCAGCTTTACACGTTCGTGGCGATCGTCTTCCTGGTCGGCTTCTTCATCATCTATCGCACCGTCAACTCGCCGTTCGGCGAGATCCTGAAGGCGATCCGCGAGAACGAGCCGCGGGCGATTTCGCTCGGCTATCGCGTGCAGCTCTACAAGCTGACGGCCTTCGTGCTGTCGGCGGCGCTGGCGGGGCTCGGCGGGGCTACGAAAGCGCTGGTGGTGCAGAACGCCTCGCTCAGCGACGTCGGCTTCCAGATGTCGGGCGAGGTGGTGCTGATGACGCTGCTCGGCGGCATGGGGACGCTCTACGGCCCGGTGGTCGGCGCGGTGGTGGTGGTGTCGATGCAGAACTATCTCGCCCAATCGGGCGAGTGGGTGACGGTGATCCAGGGCGCGGTGTTCGTCGCCTGCGTGCTGCTGTTTCGCCGCGGCATTATCGGCGAGATCGCACATTGGGCGGGGTGGGAATTGTAGCGGCGGGCTCGCTTATTTCGCCGGGAAGAGCAGCGCCAGGCTGACGCGCAACTGCCAGTTCGGCGCGCCGTCCGGGCGCACGACGTTGTAGTAGCCGGACAGCGAAGCGTTGACCGGCTGATCGCCGAGCTTGAAAACACGGCCACCGCCGCCGCCAAGCGGCACGGTCCATTTGTTGTCCCCCGGCGCCTGTTCGCCGTCATGATCGGCGCCGACGTCAGAAACCAGCCGTACGGCATGTTATAGTTGACAAAGGGCTGGGCGAGGAAAGTATTGACGGATGGGCGCGACGGATCGCCCCCCGACCGACGATTGATTGTTGGGAAGAACGCCAATCACCCAGGAGCCCGGCGTCGGCGGGTTCGGCGCCTGGCGCAAGGCGGGCGGCATGGTCGAGGCGCCAAAAGGTTAGCGCGAATAGCGGTACATGCCGCGCCCGGTGCGCTGGATCAGCCCCGCCTGGTTCATGCGCGACAGGATGACCGAGAGATTGCCGGGCGAGACGGTGAGGCCGTAATCATCGAGCGCGGTCTGCAATTCACGCACCGACGCCTCGTTCTCCTTGAGAATGGCGAGCAGCATTTCCTGCGGGCTCGCGCCGCCGTCGCCGGGGCGCGCGTTGTCGACGCTCCTTACGTCGCTCCGGCCAAAACTTACAACATTGGAGTCGAGCGCCTGCGCCGTTGGCGCCAGCGCGTCCATCATCGCGTCGCGGGCGGCGCGCTCGGCCTCGATGCCTTCCGGCTTGCCTTCCAGCCGCGCCACCGCCCACGCCAGGGCATAGGCGCGTTCGACGGCGTCGTTGAGCTGCTGCTTCAGCCGCACGATGGCCGTCCGATCGCCGAACTCCGTCGCGGCCATGCCCGCCCCGCCCCCAACGCAAACGCTAAGTGTAAATTTTCTACTACCAATCTTCGCACCTGACAACAAGACAACATTGCGGCGAGATCGGGCATGCGAATTTTTAGACAATTAGTGTACATACCAAGAACATAACGAGGTGCACGCCTATCAACTTAACGATACGTTAACCACCTAGGCGAAAATATGTGGAAAACTCGTCGATAAGAGTTTACGAATCGTAAATCATGTTGTAGGAAATTTTCAACATCGCGAACGACAAGGCCGACGCCAATGCCCGACCCTACAGAACCGGCCTATGGCATGCTTGCCCTCTGCGTCGTCGCGCTGGTTCTTTTCATCCTGCTCGCAGTCAGCGTCAAGTTCCGCGCCTTCACGGGCCGCAGGCTCGGCGTGCGCGTCTATGACTTCGGCGCCGATCTCGAACTGCCGCCGGCCCTGCATTCGCGCAGCTATCGTTTCGCCCTCTATCTGACCATGAAATCGCTGCCGCGCGAGCCGAGCGAGCCGCATCGGCGCGTCAGCGCCGCCGCGCCGCGCTGACGATCGCCGCCCGCGCCTGCGGCAGCTTGAGCCCGCGCGGCGCGAACAACTCGCGCTCCAGGAAATGGCCGGTGAGGCGGAAGGCGTCGGCGATATCGTTTGCCGACGGCGCTTCGCCCGCCTCCTCGCGCAGAAACGCCGGCAGCGCCAACAGCCGCTCGCGATAGGGCGCGCCAGCCTCGGCGCTGACCGCCCGCCCCGATTTCGGCGATACATAGATCAGGCCCTCGCGCGCCCCGGTCGCCGCGCATTCGTACAGATCGAGCGCGAAACCGCATTCCCCGAGCATCCGCGCCTCGAAACGCGCCAGCGTCGCCGGCGCGCTGGCCTCATCGTCGAGCGTCTCGATCACCAAAAGCAGCGCCTCGAACAGGCTTTCGTGCGGATCGCGCTCCGGCAGCAGCCGCAACAGCGCGCCGATCAGGCCGAGCCCGGCCAGCGCCGTCGCGCTCGGCAGGAAGCGCCCGGCGCGCAGCGTCAGCGGTTCGACGGCGAAGGCGCCGAGATGCTCGTCGAGCCGCGCCCGCCAGACCAGGCCAACGCTGTTGCCGGCCTGCAAAACCGCCGCCAGCCGCGGCGAGCGCGCGCCGCGCACCAGGCCGAGATGGCGCCCATGCGCGCGCGTCATCGTCTCCAGCACCGACGAGCCTTCGCCGAGCCGCTTGCAGCCGATCACCACGCCTTCGTCGCGCCATTCCATCGCCGGCTTATACCAGGACTCGCCGCGAGGAACCGATCAATCAGCGTGCATTGAAAATAGCCTCAGCCGCGCCGAAGGTGGGGCGGCGGCGGCGTGCGCGCCAACTTCAGCGCCGCCAGCAGCGCCAGCCCGAGCAAGGCCGCGATCATCGCCGCGACGCCGTTCCAGCCCCAATGCTGATAGGCGAGCCCGCCGGCCCAGCCGTTGAAGCTGGAGCCGACGTAATAGAAGAACAGATAAAGCGCCGATGCCTGCGCCCGCCCCGCATTGGCGCGCAAGCCGACCCAACTCGACGCGATCGAATGGGCGCCGAAGAAGCTCCACGTCACCAGCGCCACGCCGAGAATCGTGGGGATGAGATGATCCGGCAGCGTCAGCGCGACGCCGACGAGGCCGATCGCCAGCGCGATCCACAACACGCGCCGGCGCCCGATGCGGGCGGCGAGATCGCCCATGATCGCCGAGCTGGCGGCGCCGAGCAGATACAGCGTGTAGATGAGGCCGATGTGCGTCTGGCTAAGCCGGAACGGCGGCGCGGCAAGGCGGAAGCCGATGTAGTTGTACGTGCAGATGAAGGCGCCCATGACCAGATAACCGACCGCGAACAACCAACGCAGCCCCGCGTCCGAGAAATGCGCGCGCGTCAGCTTGACCAGGCTGGCGAAATCGCCGCCGCCGCGCGCCGGCCGCCGCTCGGCGGGCAACGCGCGGACGAAAAAGGCCGCCCCAAGCAGCGAATTGGCGCCGATGCCGACCATCGCCAGCCGCCAGCCGCCGTAATCGGCAAGGAACCCTACAACAAGCCGCCCGAACATGCCGCCGAGCGTCGAGCCGGCAATATACATGCCCATGGCGAAGCCGAGCGACGGCCCATCGACCTCCTCGGCGAGATAGGCCATCGCCAACGACGGCAAGCCGGCGAGCGCCAACCCCATCAGCCCGCGCAACGCCAGCAGCGCCCCCCAAGTCGGCGCGGCGGCGACGGCGAGCGTCGCAAGCGCCGAGACGACCAGCGAGGCCGCCATCACCGTCTTGCGGCCGAATTTTTCGGCGGCGAAGCCGGCGAAGAACAGCGCGCACGCCATCACCGCCGTCGACACCGAGACCGTCAGGCTCGCCGCGGCCGGCGACACATCGAAATGTCGCGAAAATTCCGGCAGGATCGGCTGCACGCAATAGAGCAGCTCGAAAATCGCAAAGCCGCCAACGAAGAAGGCGGCGACCACCCGCGCAAAGCCGGGACCGCCGCGACGAAGCGTCATCGCCAACTCGGCAACCAGATCCGCAGCTCGAACGCCGCCGGCCCGATGCCGATTGCGGAAACCAGCACCGGCAGGAAAAACACGAACATCGCCATCGCGATGCCGAGCGTCGCCCAGGCGAAGGCGTCGCGCCACGGCCGCTCAAGCGCGCCCGCCGCCAGCGCCAGCGCTGGCCCCAGGCAAACGATCGAGGGGTAGAAGTAATAGTAGAATTCGAGCCCCTTCGGATTGACCGCCCACGGCAGCCATTGCGCGAAGAAGGCGGTGGCGACGATCAGCGGCGCGCGAGCGCGGCGGATGACGCCGGCGTAGAGCGTCCACAGGATCGCCAATTCACCCGCAAACAACACGAACGGGTTGGGCAGGCCGACCACCGCCGCCGCCTTGCCGGTCTCGCTCCAGCCGCCGGCCGCCTTGTCCGGCGCATCGAACAAATACCAGACCGGCCGCCACAGCGCCGGCCACGTCCACCACAGCGATTTATAGGGATGATCGGCCGACTTGCCGGTCATGATGGCGATCATGTTCTCATGCGTGGCGATGAATTCGTAGAGACTGTGGGCATGGATCAACTGCGGGACGTAGCAGAGGAAATAGACCAGGAACGGCGCCGCGAGATAGGCGGCTAGCCCCCCGGCGACGCCGATCGCCGGCGCGCCGGGGGCGTAGAAATCGCCCGTGCGCGCATCCTCGAAGCGGGCGCGCCAGACCCGCAGCAGCGCGATCGTCAGTTTCAGCGCGATGAGTCCGAAGGCCAGGAACCAGCCCGACCATTTGCAGGCGCCGGCGAGCCCCAGACAGCAGCCGGCGACGAGATGCCAGCGCAAGGCGCCGCCCTTCGTGACGGCGTTCTCGCCGGCCGTGAACGCGGCCAGCGCCAACACGCAAAAACAGATGATGAAGATATCGAGCATGGCGATGCGCGATTGTACGAACACCACGCCATCCAACAGCGTGATCGCCGCGGAGAACAACGCCAGCGCGACGTCCGAGGTCAGCGCCAGCGTCCACAGCCAGACGCCGGTCACCGTCAACGCGCCGAACGCCAGCGGCATCGCCCGCCAACCGAAGGGATTGTCGCCGAACAGCTTCATGCCCGCCGCGATCAGCATCTTGGCGAGCGGCGGATGCTCGGGATGGAGCATGACGCCATTGGCGAGCCATTGCCGCGCCGTCGGCACGTACCAGGTTTCGTCGAAGTAGATTTTCTTCGCCGACGTGAAGCCCGGCGCGAGCGCTGCGAGCGCGACGAGGAACACCAGTGCGCCGATGATCGTCAGGTTGCGCGGATGCAGGCCGAGCCAGCCGCGCGGCGCGGAAGCGGCGACATTCATCAGCGGAGGCGAACCCAATCTCTCAATTCAGGCCCACCCCTCGCAGATTGGGGCTGCCGCGGCAAGCGCGACGCGCGGTCACACGCCCGCAAGCCTATCCCGGGACCGCCGCTCGGCGTCCGGCATGCCGAGTTGATGGGCCAAATCGGCGATGACTCGCGCAATGGCCGGAACCGCAAGGCCATCCGCATCAAGTATGTCCTGCAAGGCCTGCCGCGCGAGTTGCGGTAGATTGAGGCTGATATAGCTGCGAACCGCGTGCAGGCGGATAAAGGCTCCGGTGTTTACGCCGATCATAAGATCGGCGAGCCGCCGCTCCGCCTCGACTAGGGCCGCCTTGCGCACGAAAGCCCACACAAAGTAACAAAGACAACCGAAGTCGGCGTCTCGGACGTTCGCTGTTGCGAGACCAGGAGATGTTCGGTTTCGAAAATGATGGATTGCATTCGCCCGGCTGAAGGTGTGGGGCCGCTCGCGCGGCGCCGCTGTGTTTGGCGGCGCCGCGCACCCGGCGCGCCGGGTGCGCCCGCGCTCAGTAGCGATAATGGTCAGGCTTGAACGGCCCGGCGACCGGCACGTCAAGATAGGCCGACTGCTTGTCGCTGAGTTTGGTGAGCTTGGCGCCGATCTTGTTCAGATGCAACGACGCAACCTTCTCGTCGAGGCGCTTGGGCAACGTATAGACCTGCCGGCCATACTGCCCGGGCTTGGTGAAAATATCGATCTGCGCCAGCGTCTGGTTGGTGAACGAGGCCGACATCACGAACGAGGGATGGCCGGTGGCGTTGCCGAGGTTCACCAGGCGGCCCTCCGACAGCAGGATGATGCGCTTG
>DATNDU010000040.1:0-72712 GCA_035606915.1 Roseiarcus sp.
CAAGGATTTGCGCATCGAAGAGCGGTCGGAGCCGGCGCTCGGGCCGCACGACGTCAGCGTGCGCATCGCCTTCGGCGGCGTCTGCGGCTCGGACCTGCATTACTATCATCACGGCGGCTTCGGCGCGGTCAGACTGCGCGAGCCGATGATCCTCGGTCATGAGATCGCGGGAATCGTCGACACGGTCGGCGCTCAATGCGAGCGCGTCAAGCCCGGCGATCGCGTCGCGGTGAGCCCGAGCGTGCCCTGCAACGCCTGCCGCTACTGCCTGGAGGGCAAGCAAAACCAGTGTCTCGACATGCGCTTCTATGGCAGCGCGATGCGCTTTCCGCACGTGCAGGGGGCGTTCCGGGAAACCCTGGTCTGCCTGGAGACGCAGGCGCATCGCGTCGCCGAGGGCATGAGCCTTCAGGAGGCCGCCATGTGCGAGCCGCTGGCGGTGACGCTGCATGCGACGCGGCGCGCCGGCGGCCTGCTCGGCAAGCGCGCGCTGATCAGCGGCAGCGGGCCGATAGGCGCGCTGTGCGCGCTTTCGGCGCGCCGCGCGGGGGCCGCCGAGATCGTCGTCACCGACATCGCCGACGGCGCGCTCGGCTTCGCTGAGCGCCTCGGCGTCGAGCGCACGCTCAATGTCGCGCGCGAACCCTCAGCGCTTGACGCCTACAAGGCTGACAAGGGCTATTTCGATGTGCTGTTCGAGGCCTCGGGCGCTGAGGCGGCGCTGCGCTCGGGGATCGAGGTGGTGCGGCCGGGCGGAATCATCATGCAGCTTGGCCTCGGCGGCGAGATGAAGTTGCCGATCAACGCCATCACCGCCAAGGAGATCGACCTCAGAGGCTCCTTCCGCTTCCACGAGGAATTCGCGCTCGCCGTGGAACTGATCGGCAAGGGGCTGATCGACGTCAAGCCGCTGATCTCGGCGACGGTGCCGTTCACCGACGCGACAGCGGCGTTCGAGTTGGCGACGGATCGCTCGCGCTCGATGAAGGTGCAGTTGGCGTTTTAGGGGGAGTGGGGCTGGTGCTTGGCGGCGGCCGGGATTGTAGCGCGACGTTTGGAATCGAGCCTAAGCGGTCCTCTGTGCTGTCTCAAAATTCAAGAATTTTGAGACACAAAGCGCCTTTTATAAAATCAACGCTTTGCGTGACGCAGAATCCAGTCGCAAATATCCGCAATGCGCCCTTTCGCGCCGCTGCCGTAGGGCGCCGAGTGATAGTTTCAAATGACTAAGCGCTTTCTCGCGCCCCCGCCCCCTCCCGCCCCCGCAGTGCGTCGGCGACGCGCTCGACCAGCGCATCGCGGATGCCGAGGCCGGCGAGATTGGCCCAAGTATTGATGGCGTATTCGTAGTTCGGCCCGGCGACGCCGGCGGCGGCGGCGATGATCGCCACCGCCGCGTCGAAATCCTGCATCTCGACATATTGGGCGTGGGCGGGATTGGCGACGTAGGTATAGGCGTCATGGCGCGCGCCCTCGCGCGTCTCGATGCTGACCAGCGCCTCGTCATAGACCGAGGTGATGAGTTCGCGCTCGCGTAGATAGTCCATCGTCGCCGCCATTAGCTCGCCGGCGACGCAATAGCCGACGCCTTCGCACTCGCCGCCCTTCTCCAGGCCCAACACCAGGCCCGGCGCCTGCGGCGTGCCGCGATAGATCATCGAGCGGATGCAATAGCCGCGACGATAGCCGGCAAGCCGCGCCGCTTGCCGCGATTTATAGGGAAAGCCCGGGTTCCAGATCAGCGAGCCATAGGCGAAGACCCAGAAATCGGGCGCCTCGCACGGGCGCTCCTGCACTGCCTCGCTCATCGCATCGCTCAAATCGCGCTGTCCCTTTCCACAAGCCGCAAAACAATACGCAAAGCGCTTGCCAAAGCCAATGCCGGGGCGCGCTTGTCAGCGGCCGGCGGCGGCGCCATTATTTGTGTGCAAACAATTCCGCGACGCGCGAAAGATGCGAGACCCCCCTATGGCGCACGACGATAGCTCCGCCCCGGCCAAGCCGACCAAGCTGGTGATCCGTAACATCGGCCTGATGCTGAGCGGCGATCTCGGCCGCCCGATCCTCGACGCCGATGCGCTGGTCGCCATCGACGGCCGCATTACCGCCATCGGACGGCTGAAAGATGTCGATGTCGAGGGCGCGACGACGATCGTCGATGCGATGGGCACAGCGCTCGCGCCCGGCCTCATCGACAGCCACGTCCACCCGGTCGCCGGCGATTGGACGCCAAGGCAGAACCAGCTTGGCTGGATCGATTCCTGCCTGCACGGCGGCGTCACCACGATGATCTCGGCCGGCGAGGTCCACACGCCGGGCCGGCCGCGCGACATCGTCGGCCTGAAGGCGATGGCGATTTCGGCGCAGCGGATGTTCTCTAATTTCAAGGCCGTTGGCGTGAAGGTCCACGCCGGCGCGCCGGTGCTCGAACACGGCATGGAGGAGCGCGATTTCGCCGAACTCGCCGCCGCCGGCGTCAAGCTGCTCGGCGAGGTCGGGCTCGGCGGCGTCAAGGACGGCGAGACCGCCGGCAAGATGGTCGCCTGGGCGCGCAAATACGGCATCAGCAGCACCATCCACACCGGCGGCCCGTCGATCCCCGGCTCCGGCCTCATCGACAAGGACATCGTGCTGGAGGCCGACGCCGACATCATCGGCCACATCAATGGCGGCCATACCGCGCTGCCCGACGATCAGATCCGCTGCCTGTGCGAGCGCTGCGGGCGCGGGCTGGAACTCGTCCACAACGGCAACGAGCGCGCGGCGCTCTACACGCTTCGCACGGCCAAGGAAATCGGCCAACTGGAGCGCGTCATCCTCGGCACCGATGCGCCGGCCGGCTCCGGCGTGCAGCCGCTCGGCATCCTGCGCATGATCTCGCTGCTGTCGTCGCTTGGCGAGGTCGCGCCCGAGGCCGCGTTCTGCTTCGCCACCGGCAATACGGCGCGGCTGCGCGAACTCGATTGCGGGCTGATCGAAGTCGGCAAGGCCGCCGATTTCGTCTTCCTCGACCGGGCGCAACATTCCGCCGGCAAGTCAATGCTCGACAGCGTGCGGCTCGGCGACCTGCCCGGCGTCGGCATGACGGTGATCGACGGCGTCGTGCGCAGCCAGCGCAGCCGCAACACGCCGCCCGCCGACCGCGCGCCGGCGATCGTCGGCAAGTGAGCGCGCCCTAAGCCATCCGCCTGAGCAACGCCGCCAGCAGGCGCTGCTCGCGCTCGTTCAGCGGCGCCAGCGTGCGGGCGGTGATCTCGTGCGCGATCGGCGCGGCGCGCGTGTAAAGATTGACGCCGAGCGGCGTCAGGTCGATGAGGCGGCGGCGGGCGTCGTCGGCGTCGGCGACGGCGCGAGTCAAGCCGCGAACGGTCAGGCGGTCGATGACGCCTTTGATCGTCGCGGCGTCCATCGCCGTGTGCCGACCCAACAGGTTCTGCGAGCAGGCGCCGACCTCGGCGAGCTTGGCCATCGCCGCCCATTGCGTCGGCGTCAGGCCTTCGATCATCAGCGACGAGAACAGCGCGGTGTGGCGCTGCTGCGCCTGGCGCAGCACGAAGCCGACCTGTTCGTCAAGCCGGTAGCGCCCGCTCATAGCGCGAGATAGGCGTCGCGCACCTGCGGCGCGGCGTCGAACTCGGCCATCGTGCCGGAAAACCGCACCGCGCCCTTCTCGATGACATAGACGCGCTCGGCGACGAGGCGGGCGAAGGCGAGATTTTGCTCCGCCACCACCATGCCCAAACCTTGCCGCTTCATGCGGCCGATCGCCTCGATCATCTGCTCGACGATGCGCGGCGCCAACCCTTCCGACGGCTCGTCGAGCAGCAGCAGCGAGGGATTGCCCATCAATGTGCGCGCGATCGCCAGCATCTGCTGCTCGCCGCCCGACATGCGCGCCCCGGCGCGATGGCGCAATTCGGCGAGATTGGGGAAGATGTCGTAGAGCCGCTCCGGCGTCCAGGCATCGCCCGCGCGCGCCGGGCGGCGGCCGACGCTGAGGTTCTCGGCCACCGTCAGGTCGGAGAAGATGCGACGGTCCTCCGGCACATAGCCCAGCCCCAGGCGCACGATGGCGTGTGTCGGCAGGCGCGCGATGTCGCGCCCGTCGAAGCCGACGGCGCCGCTGCGCGTCTTCATCAGGCCGAGGATGGCGCGGAAGGTCGTCGATTTGCCGGCGCCGTTGCGGCCGATGAGCGCCACCGCCTCGCCCGGCGCGACGTCGAGCGCGACGTCGAACAAGGCGCGTGCGCGGCCATAAGAGGCGTTGAGATCGCGCACCGTCAGGCCGGCGCTCATCGCGAGCCGCCCTCCAGCGAACCGGCGCCGAGATAGATGTCGCGCACGTCCTGGCGCGCCCGCACTTCCTCCGGCTTGCCCTCGGCGATCAACTCGCCGCGGTTGAGCACCAGCAGCCGGTCGGCGTGGCCGAACACGACGTCCATGTCGTGCTCGGTGAACAAGACGCCGATGCCGCGCTGGCGCGCCAGCCGTTCGGTGAGCGCCATCATGCCGCGCCGCTCGCTCGGGCTCATGCCGGCGGCGGGCTCGTCCATCAGCAACAGGCGTGGCTCGCCGGCGAGCGCCATCGCCAGATCGAGGCGCTTGACGTCGCCATAGGCGATCTCGGCCGTCAGCCGCTCGGCGTCGTCGGCCATGCCGACAAGGGCGAGGATGGCGACCGCCTCGTCGCGCCGCCGCCGCATCGCCGAGCGCAGCGACGGCCACAACTCGCCGTGGCGGCAGAGCAGGGCGGTCTGCACGTTCTCGACCAGCGACATCGAGCCGAAGGTCGCCGCGACCTGGAACGTGCGGCCGACTCCAAGCCGGCCGATGGCGCGTGGGCTGAGCCCATCGGCGCGGCGCTCGAAGATGCGGATCTCGCCGGAACTCGGCTTAATCTGGCCGTTTATCATGTTGAAGCAGGTGGTCTTGCCGGCGCCGTTGGGGCCGATGAGCGCCAGCATCTCGCCGGGCTGAAGCGAGAACGACACGTCCTTCACCGCGACAAAGCCGCGGTAGGATTTGCTCAGCCGCTCGACGCGCAGCGCCGTCATCGCCTGAGCCTCGCCGACAGCGTGCCGATGAGCCCGCGCGGGAACATCAGCACCAGCGCGACAATGAGCACGCCGTTGACGAGGCGCGAGTAATCGGTGTGGCTGATGGTCCAGATCGACAGCGAGCGGAACAGCACCGCGCCGACGATGCCGCCGGAGATGGTGTCGACGCCGCCGACCAGCACCATCACCAGGCCGTCGATGGAGAGCGGAATGCCGAGCGTGTCGGGGAACACGCTGCCCTTGAGGAAGGCGTAAAGCGCGCCGGCGAGGCCGGCGAAGGCGGCGGCGATCGCGAAGCCCGCCCATTGCATCGGCTGACGGGCGACGCCGATGGTCTCGGCGCGCGCCTCGCTATCGCGCAGCGCGCGGAGCGCGTAGCCGAAGGGCGAGAACAGGATGGCGCGCAACAGCCCCGCAGCGACGGCGCAGAGGGCGAGGCAGAGCCAGAAGAAGCGCTGCGGGCTCGACGCCCAGGCCGCCGGCCAGACGCCGATGATGCCGTTGTCGCCGCCAGTGACATCCGTCCACTGGAAGGCGACCGACCACACCACCTGCGAGAAGGCGAGCGTCAGCATGGCCGAATAGACGCCGGTGAGGCGCACGCAGAACCAGCCGAAGACGATGCCGCCGGCGAGCGCCAAAGCGACGCCGCAGACCAGCGCCGGCGCCATGCTCAAGCCCAGGATCTTGACCGCCAGCGCCGCGCCATACGAGCCGAGGCCGAAATAGGCGGCGTGGCCGAAGGAGACCAGCCCGGCGCCGCCGACGAGGAAATGCAGGCTCGCCGCGAACAGCGCGAAGATCGCCACCTCGCTGGCGACGTTGAGCGCATAGGGGCCGCCGACCAGCGGCAGCGCCGCGACCAGCGCCAGCATCAGCAGCAGCGCGAGGCGGCCGCGCGCGTCGAGCGGGCGCCAGCGCATCGCCGCCGCGCCGCCAGGCGGCCGGGAGAGCGCTTCCGGCTTGCCGAGCAGACCCCACGGGCGCACGACGAGCACCACCGCCATCACCGCGAACGATAGCACCATCGACACGCCCGGCAGCACCAGGATGCCGAAGGCGTTCAACTCGGCGACCAGCACGGCGGCCAGAAACGCGCCCGGCAAGCTGCCGAGGCCGCCGATGACGACGACGACCAGCGATTCCAGGATGACCGTGATGTCCATGTCGTGGCTGGCGGCCTCGCGCGGCAACGCCAGCGCGCCGCCGAGGGCGGCGAGAAAGACGCCGAGCGTGAAGACGCTGGTGAACAGCCATTTCTGGTTGACGCCGAGCGCCGCCGCCATCTCGCGGTCCTGGGTCGCGGCGCGCACCAGCACGCCCCAATGGGTGCGCCGGAACAACAGCCAAAGCGCGATCAGCACCGTCGGCGCGAGCGCGATCAGCAACAGGTCGTAGGTCGGGAACGGCTGGCCAAGAATGTCGACGGCGCCCTTGAAGCCCGGCGCGCGCGGCCCGAGCAGTTCGTTGGGGCCCCAGATCAGCAGCACCAAGTCTTCCACCGCCAGCGTTATGCCGAAGGTGGCGAGCAGTTGGAACAGTTCCGGCGCGTCGTAGATGCGGCGCAGCAGCGTCATCTCGGTCACAGCGCCGATCGCCGCCACCACGAGGCAGGCGACGAGCGCCGAAGGCCAGAAGCCGATCGTCGGCCCAAGCCGCTCGATCGCGGTATAGGCGACATAGGCGCCCAGCATATAAAAGGCGCCATGGGCGAAATTGACGATGCGGGTGACGCCGAAAATGATCGACAGGCCGCAGGCGACGAGAAACAACGAGCAGGCGCTGGCGAGCCCCGTGATGAACTGGACGATGTAGAAGCTCACGTCAGCGCGCCGGAGCTTTGCGAGGCCTTTGGAACGTAGCGCGATTGAACGCACCCGTCATGGCGAGCGAAGCGAAGCCATCCACGCTTCGGCGACGCCGCCCTTTCCGATTGGCTGACGATCACGCCGAGATGGATTGCTTCGCTGCGCTCGCAATGACGTATGTGGCGCCGGACGCGCGCGCTTCCGCGTGGACGGCCGGGACAAGCCCGGTCACGACGCGGACGTCGCCGCTCCCTCGACTTCGTTGGAGATTGATTGAAGGCGGCTTGCGCCGCCCCCGGTCTATGAGTTTCTTGCCGCAAAGCCCGCTCAATCCTTCGGCCGCTCGGCCTTCACCATCGCCTCGGGCGGCAGATAGCCGGAGCCGTCGTGAAAGACGACGTCGGTCATCACGCCCTTGCCGTCCTTCAGCGCCGTCTTGCCGACGAAGGCGCCGAGCGTCGATTGATGATCGATGGCGCGGAACGTCACTTCGCCGAACGGCGTGTCGAACTTGATGCCCTCGGCGGCGGCGATCATCTTGTCGGTGTCGGTGGATTTCGCCTTGGCGAGGATCGCGGCGGCCGCCTTGATCGTCGAATAGCCGACGACGGAGCCGAGGCGCGGGTAATCGTGATATTTGTCCTGATAGGCCTTCAGGAACGCCGCGTGATCGGGGATCTTCACGTTGTTCCAGGGATAGCCGGTGACGATCCAACCGGTCGGCGTCTCGTCCTTCAAGGGATCGAGATATTCGGGCTCGCCGGTGAGGAAGCTGACCACCGTGCGGCCCTTGAACAGGCCGCGCGTCTCGCCTTCGCGCACCAGCTTCACCAGGTCGGGGCCGAAGCAGACGTTGAGGATCGCATCCGGTTTGGTCTTGGCGATCGCCTCGACCACGGCGCCGGCGTCGATCTTGCCCTGCGGCGGCCATTGCGCGCCGACCCACTGGATGTCCGGCCGCGCCTTGGAGAGCAACGCCTTGAACACGCTCACCGCCGACTGGCCGTACTCGTAGTTGGGCGCGATCGTCGCCCATTTCTTCGCCGGCAGCTTGGCCGCCTCCTCCGCCAGCATCGCCGCCTGCTCGTAGTTGGAGGGGCGCAGGCGGAAGGTGTAGCGATTGCCCTTCGACAGCGTGATGGCGTCGGTCAGCGGCTCGGCGGCCAGGAACATCACCTTCTTCTGCTTGGCGAAATCGGAGACCGCCAAACCGATGTTGGAGAAGAACGTGCCCGCCAACATCGCGACATGGTCGCTCTCGACGAGTTCGTTGGCCTCCGTCACCGCATTGGCGGGCTTGCCGCCGTCGTCCTTGGAGATCACTTCAAGCTTCTTGCCGTCGACGCCGCCGGCGGCGTTGATCTGATCGAGCGCCAATTGCCAGCCCTTGCGATAAGGCGCGGTGAACGAAGGCAGCGCCGAATAGGAGTTTATCTCGCCGATCTTGATTGTATCGTCGGCGCGCGCCGGTGCGCTCGCAAAAACCGCCGCCAGTACCGCTGCCGAAAGAATGCCGGAAAACCAAGCCATATTGCGACCCTCCTTACCTCAACCCGTCGACGCCTTTGATATCGTCTTTTTTCAGGCCGCCGACACGCGCGTGCGGGCGGCCAGAATCGGTGACGGCGACAGCCACCATGATTTCATTGGCGCGCGGCGCATCGTTGAGGCGCACCTCCATGCCGTCGAAATGACTGCGCACGAACGCCGCGTCCTTGTGGCCGAGCGGAATGTCGAGCGCCACGCCGGGGCCGCCGCGTTTCTTCGACGAGGGGATCAGCGCCGCGCCTTTGGTCAGCGCCTTGCGCATCGGCGCGCCGAGCTTGGGATGCAGGATCGCGGCGGCGTGCTCCAACTCGCCGTTCTCGCCGACGGCGGCGGCCTTGCCATAGCTCTCCACACGCGCGCCGGGAATGCCGAGCGCGGCGACGGCCTTCTCAGTCAACAGGCCGCCAAGCTCCTCGCCGATGTCCATCAGCTCCGAGAGATCCTCGACATAGCGACCGGCGAACGGGTTCTCGATCACCGCCACCGCCGCGGCGCGGCGGGTCGGCGGCTCGACGGCGCGCCCGCCCTCCTCGTGCGTCTCTTCGAGAAACACCGCGAGCTTGCGAATCCTGGCTTTCATCTGAGACCATCCCTGGCTTTGATGTCAGAGGCTTTCAACCCGCCGGCGCGGTTGTGGACGCGCGCGCCGGTGGTCATCGCTAGCGCCAGCAGCATCTCGTCGGCGCGCGGCGCATCAACCAGACCGATCTCGATGGCGTCGAAATGGCTGCGCACGTAGGAGGCGTTGATATGGGTGATCGGCACGTCGAGCCGGGCGCCGGGGCCGGCGACCTTCTTGGCCGAGGCGACGATGGCGAGCGCGCCGCCGAGCGCCTCGCGCATCGCATAGCCGCCGGGCACATGCCACAGCGCGCCGTGCTCGATCTCGCCGCCGGCGCCGACGATGGCGCCCTTGCCGTAGCCCTCGATGGCCTTCGGATCGCCGCCGAGCGCTGCGATCAGCGCTTGCGCCATTTCGAGCCCGAGCGGCTTCAGGTCGTCGGAGAAGCCGACGATGTCTTCGACATAGCGGCCGGCGAACGGGTTCTTGATGACGGCGAGGATCGCGGCGCGGCGATAAGGGATCGCGGCGACCGGGCCGCCCTCGTGGAAGACTTCCTCGATCTGGATCGCCCGCTTGCGCAGTTCAACCGAGGGCATAGCGAGACTCCGTCGAGAGGGGAGGGGCGGCAAGCGTGTAGGGCGCTGCGTCGGCCGCGACAAGCCGCGTCCGCCCGCCAAGGCTCAGCGCGGCGGCTTCGATGAGGCCACGGCCGAGCCAAAGCTCGGCCTCGCGCGCGCCGCTGGCGAGCGCCCGCGCGATCTCGTCGCCGCTTAAGGAGCCGACGGCGAGCGTCACCAGCCGCTGGCCGAGATCGCTCTGCGGATCGCGCGAGCAAGCCGGGGCGCGCCGGATGGCGGGATGGCCGGGCAGATCGACGGCGTTGGCGATCAGCGTCGCCGCCGCATCCGCCAACGAGGCCGTGTGGGCGATGACGGTGACGGCGTCGGCGACGCCGAGCGAGAAGCTGCGCCCGCGCCAGCCGGAGGTGGCGACGCCGCGCGCCGCGTTGTCAGCCGTAATGCGCGCCCTGCCGAACAGCGCTAGACGGTCGGGCCGCGCGACGAGGCCGATGGCGAAGGATGCGCCAGGGGCCAGATGCAGCGCAATGTCGCCGCCGTTGTTGACATAGGCGCGCGTCAGCGGCGCCGCCTCGGTCATCGCCGCGAGCGCTTCCTCGGCCACGGCGCCGGCGACGGCGGCCATAGGCGTCAGGAAGCGCGACTCAGCGAACGGCGCGACGGCGTCGGCCATGCGGCGCGCGACGACGCCTTCCGGGCGCCCTCCGCTGGCGGCGCGCAGGCGCGGCAGTTCGAGACAGAGTTCGTCGAGAATAGTGGCGAAGCGCGTGGCGGCGGCATCATAGGCGCGCGCCGCCAAAGGTCCGGACGCTTCCAGGATGAGGTCGATCGGCCCATCGTGGAAATGGCGACGCCCGTCAGGCAGCGTGGCGAATTGTGCGCGCACGCTCACTTGGTCGCGCCTGAGCGGGCGACGACGCCGTCGACGAACACATTGGTGGCGCGCGCCTCGCGCTGCGCCAGCACTTCGGCGAGCGGACGCACCTCCTCGACATGGCCGCCGAGAGCGGCGTAATCGTCGAGCCGCATGGTGAATTCGATCGGCGCGACGATCGCCGGCGTCGGCACATAGCCGAAGGCGTTCCTCGGCAGCAGCGTCACGTCAACCATGAAGGTGATGCCGCCGCCGGGCCAGACATAAACCGGCGCGCCGCCCGCCGTCACCGTCGTCAGCGCGGCGCGCACCGAGCGGGTGAGCCGCACCGGGTTCTCGGTGACGCCGGCGCGCAGCGAGCCGCCGGCGCCGGCCATGAACAGCACCGAGCACAAAGCCGGCTCGCAATTCTCCGTCACCCGCTCGACGGAGACGCGCAAGCTTTCCGGCAGTTCCTCCTGGATCGGCTTCAACTCCGCGTTGAGGCGATAGAAGGCGTGTTGCTCGCCGGTGGTCGAGACCATCAGCATCGTCAGCCCCGGCCAGGCGTGCTTGGGGTTGAAGCCGGCGACGATCTCCAGGGGATCGCTGATATTGGCCCCGCCCCAGCCTGTGCCGGGTTCGGCGACGTGGAAATAGCGGCCCGGCGTCGAGCGCCGGCCCTTCATGCGGATGCCGGTCTCGCGCGCGCCGAGCAACTTGCCGGCCTGATGCTCGGACAACACACCGGTGATGTGATCGTCGACCACCACCACCTCGTCGACCTTGCCGAACCATTGCCGCGCGAACATGCCGATGGTCGCCGAGCCGCACCCCACGCGCATTCGCTGCTCAAGCTGGCCGTTGACGATCGGCGGCTTGCCGGCCTCGACGACGACAGTCGCGCCGCCGTCGACGCTCAGCTCGACCGGCTTGCCGTTGCAGAGATCGAGCAGCGCCTGGCAGGTGACGCGGCCCTCTTTCTTTCCGCCATGGGTGAGATGGTTGACGCCGCCGAGCGAGAGCATCTGCGAGCCGTATTCGCCGGTGGTGATGTGGCCGACCGGCTCGCCCTCGGCGCGCACCAATGCACATTCGGGGCCGAGGTGGCGGTCGGTGTCGATCTTCAGCTTGACGCCGCAATAGCTGTAGATGCCCTCCGTCACTACCGTCACCATATCGACGCCCTCGACCTGCGAGGAGACGATGAAGGGCGCCGGCTTGTAATCGGGGTAGGTGGTGCCGGCGCCGATGGCGGTGACGAAATGGCGGGGGCCGCCGACGATGTCGCCGCTCCAGGTCTCGCTGGCGCCGGCGAAGGCGGCGACGCGGCCACCCTCAGCCAAGGTGCGGTCGAGCAGCACATGCGGATCGACGCGCACCAGCAGGCCGCCTTCGTTGGCGTAGCGGTCGCAGGCGCCCGTCATGCCGGGCCGGATGTAGCACATCACCGGGCAGGCGTCGCAGCGGATCTTGTCGTCGGTCTCGCTCATCGGGAGAGCGACCTCAGGCGGCTACTGAAAGCCGGCAGCGACCGGCCAAGCCGGTCGAGCGTTTCCTCATGCGGGGCAGGGCGGACGTTTATCAAGACTCGCGCCGACGAATTCGTTTGTATGCAAATGATCACGCCGCAATGCGCGCTTGTCAAGACGTCGCTTCGGCGGCGCCTCTACTTCTTCAACATCTCATGCGGAGTGACGCCGAAGGCCTTTTTGAAGCTGCGGCTGAAATGCGCGAGCTCGCTGAATCCGTGTGCGAAGGCCGCCTCGGTGACGGAGGCGACCTGCCCGTCGGCAAGTGCGGCGCGGCTCGCCTCCAGCCGCTGCGCCCACACCCAGCGCATCGGCGTCGTGCTGATGCCGCCGAACAGCCGGTTGAGCGTGCGGACCGAAATGGCGCCGGCGGCGGCGAGCCGCTCGGGCGTCAGTTCGTCGCTGTCGAGATGCGCGCGCGCATAGCGCATGACCTTTTCCAGCGGCCGCGACGAGGCGGCGGCGGGGGTGGACTCGCGTCGCAGATCATAGACGCAGGCGACGAGATCGACAATGGCGCCGGACAGGCGCTTGGCGGCGGCGGCGCCGCTGGCGTCGGAAAACTCGATGGTCAGGCTCTTGGCCAGCAGGTCGCCGAGAATCGTCGAGAGCGGATTGCCGCGCTCGACCTTACAGGCGAGGAAATCGCGGGCGTCGCCAAGCTTCGATTCCAGCAGCGGTTTCGGGATCTTGATGAGTTGGGTGCTGGCTTGCAGCGCATAATCGAACGGCGCGGATGAATCATAGATCGTCAGGTCGCCCGCCGACAGCCGCACGCTGCGACCGCGCTGCGTGAGTTCGCCGCCGCCGCTGCGGATCAGCGAGACGATGAACACCTCCTGTCCGTCGTTGCGCACATGCCAAGGCTTGCGCGACCAGAAATGCAGCGGCGCTTCCAACTCGGCCACCGTCAGCGGCCCAAGCTCGCGACTGATCAGGCTGGCGCTGAAATCCTCGTTGTCGAGATCGGTCGCGGCGGAGGCCGAGACGTATTTCTTGCAGACGACCTCCTGCCAATATTCGAGACGTTCGGCGGGTCTCTTATCGGAGGTCGTCAAGCTCTGTCTCACGCCGGACCCGCCTCGATATTATGCAAGTTACATCATGTTCACCGCAGCGGTTATGAGTCAAGCAAGGCTTGTGCCGGGGCGGATGGGCCGCCCCGGAAGGACTCGATGATCGGTTCCGATCATCGCTTTATGTCGAAGCGCGAAGCGCGCCCGCGCTCGTGCGCAGAAGAAGCGCGACGAGCAGCGCTCCTTGAAAAATGGTCTCAGAACGTCTTCCAATCGCCGGACGCCTCGAAGGCGGCGGCGGCGGCGTAGATCGTCGGTTCGTCGAAATGCTTGCCGATCAGCATGGCGCCGATCGGCAGGCCGTCGCCGAGCCCGCAGGGCACGCTCATGGCGGGATGGCCGGTGACGTCGAACGGCGCCGTGTTGCCGATCATCTCGAAGGCGCGTTGCAGATACAGCGCCAGCGGCGCATCGGCCGGCGGCAGCGGCGTCGCCTTCACCGGCAGCGTCGGCATCAGCAACAGGTCGAAATCGCCGAGCGCGTGGTCATAGGCGGCGCGGACCCGGCGCGCCAGGTTCTGCGCCTTGGCGTAGAAGCGGCCGTTGTAATGGGTGAGGAAATATTGCCCCACCATCATCGAGATCTTCAGGCTGTCGGAGAGATCGTCGGCGCGGTTGCGCCAGTTGGCGTGCGCGTCGAGCAGGCTGACGGTGTAGAGGCCCTTCCAGTTGTAGCCCATGCCGTTGCCATTCATCATCTGCGCTTGCAGGCCTTCGAGCGCGATCGGCGTCCAGATCGCCGGCGCCATGCGGTGCGCGGGCAGCGAGATGGTCTCGACCACGGCGCCGAGGGTCTTGAAGCGCTTGGCCGCCTCGCGCACGCTGGCGTCGACGTCCGCCTCGCTGTTGGGATGGCCGAAGCCCTCGGAGACGACGCCGATCTTTAGGCCCTTGACGCCGCGCTTGAGCGCACCGACGTAATCGCCGACCTGCGGCGCGTACTGACGGGGATCGAGCCCGTCCGGCCCGGCGATCACTTCGAGCATCAGCGCGCTGTCGGCCACCGTCGCCGTTATCGGGCCGAGGTGGTCGATCGTCGCTTCGATCGGCATGGCGCCGGTGTAGGGCACCAGGCCGTGCGTCGCCTTCATGCCGTAGACGCCGCAGAACGCGGCGGGCATGCGGATCGAGCCGCCCTGATCGCCGCCGACGGCGAGATCGACCTCGCCGGCCGCCACCAGCGCGCCGCTGCCCGAGGACGAACCGCCGGCGGAATAGCCGTGCTTGTGCGGGTTATGCACGGCGCCGAGCGAATTGGTATGGCTGCCGCCGGAGAGGCAGAACGATTCGCAATGCGACTTGCCCTTGATGATCGCGCCGGCGTCGAGCAGGCGGGCGACGACGGTGGCGTCGATGTTGGGCATATAGCCTTCAAGCGTCGAGGAGCCATTCATCATCGGCACGCCGGCGACGCAGACATTGTCCTTCACCGCCACCGTCTTGCCCTTGAGCTTGCCACTCGACGCGCCCTGGATGTCGGTCTTCACGTACCAGGCGTTGAGCGGGTTCTCTTCGGCCGAGGGGCGGTAGCCGGGGGTGCGCGGATATTTGACCACCGGAATCTCGTCGGGCGTCTGGTCGATGAGGTCGTAGGCGGCGAAGTTCGGCTCCATCAGCGAGAGAAACTCCGCCACCCGCTCCGACGGCATGCTCATGCCGAAGCTGTCGACGATATCCATCATTTGTTCGAGCGTGGGGCGCCTGACCGTCATGATTACCTCCCTTGCGATCTAACCTGAGACGCCGCTACTCGGCGACGCCGATGAACTCATGCATGAGCCCGACATTGTGCAACTCTTCGGGCTTGGCCGAACGCACGATAACGCCCTTCTGGATCATCAGCACGCGCTGCGACAGCGCGGCGATGAAATCGAGGTTCTGCTCGACCAGGATCATCGTCAGGCCGCCTTTTTCGCGCAGGCGCAGCAGCGTCTCGACGATCTCGTCGATGATCGAAGGCTGGATGCCCTCGGTCGGCTCGTCGAGCAGGATCAGCTTCGGCGCGCCGACCAGGCAACGCGCGATCGCCAGCAATTGCTGCTCGCCGCCGGAGAGCGCGCCGCCGGGCCGGTCGATCAGCCGCTTCAGCCGCGGGAATTGCTCCAGCGCCGCCTCGATGACGCTCGCCTCGTCGGAGCGGCTCAAGGCGCCCATGCGCAGGTTCTCGCGCACGCTGAGGCCGGGGAAAATCTCGCGCCCCTGCGGCACGTAGCCGAGGCCGGCGCGCGCCCGCTTGTAGGGCTCGGCGCGGGTGAAATCGGCCCCGGCGAAGACGATGCGGCCGGAGGTGGCGGGCAGATAGCCCATCAGCGCGCGCAACAGCGTCGTCTTGCCCATGCCGTTGTGGCCGAGCACGCCGACGAACTCACCCTCAGCGACCGAGAACGTCACCTTGTTGAGGATCGGGATGCGACCATAGCCGGCGCTGAGTTCGGAGACCTCCAACATCACGCCGCCGCCTGCTTGCCGAGATAGACGTCGCGCACCGTCGGGTTGTTCAGGATCGCCTCGACATCGTCCTCGACCAGCACCGCGCCCTGGTTGAACACCGTCACCTTGCCGGCGATCATGCGAATGAACTGCATGTCGTGCTCGACGACGATCAGCGCTTTGGTCTTGTTGATCTCGCGCACGAGATCGGCGGTGCGCAGCACCTCCTTGTCGGTCATGCCCGCCGCCGGCTCGTCGAGCAACACCAGGTCGGGATCGGTGGCGAGCACGACGCCCAACTCCACCCATTGGCGCTGGCCGTGGGCGAGTTCGCCGACGATGCGTCCCGCGACCTCGCCGACGCCCACGCGCTCCAGCATGTCCTCGACGATGGCGCCCGCCTGCCGCCCGCGCGCCACGCGCGCCGCCGAAAGCCACAGGTTCTCGCGCACGCTGAGGCCCTCGAACACGGTCGGCGCCTGGGTCTTGATGCCGATGCCGCGCCGCGCGATCTGATGCGGCGGCTGGCGAGAAATATTCTCGCCGCGCAGCAGCACCTCGCCCGAGGTCGGTTGCAACTGCCCGGTCAGCAGCTTGAAGAAGGTGCTCTTGCCGGCGCCATTGGGGCCGATCAGGCAGCGAAGCTCGCGCTCGGCGAGCCGGAAATCGACATCGCGCACCGCCTGCACGCCGCCGAAGCGCATGCCGAGCCCGCGCGTCTCCAGCAGAAGCGCCGTCATCGGGCGCGCATCCGTTGGCCGGTGAGATCGGCCAGCGTCGGCGCCAGGCCCTTCGGCACCAGCAGCACGAAGGCGATGAGGATGGCGCCGAGCACCAGCGGCGCATTGCCGAGCACGGCGGCAAAGCCGCCCGCGCCGGTCGGCGCATTGGCGCCCAGCGCCGCCGTCAGCCATTGGATGCCGATGCAGCCCAGGATCGGCCCGATCAGCGCGCCGCGGCCGCCGACGATCACCCAGATGATGATCTGCGCCGATTGCGCCAGGCCGAAGATGGTGGGGCTGACGAAGGCGCCCCAATTGGCGAACAGACAACCGGCGTAACCGGCCAGCGCCGCGCCGATGACGAAGGTCGCCAGTTTGTAGGCGCGGGGATCGTAGCCGAGCAGTTCGGCGCGCCGCTCGTTCTCGCGGATGCCGACGATGATATGGCCGAAGCGGCTGGCGAGCAGGGCGCGCAGGCCGAAATAGACGACGATCAGCGACGCCGTCGACAGATAGAACATGCCCTGGAGATCGACCGGCTTATCCTTCTGCAACGGCCAGTTGAGCGGCGGGATGCCGGGAATGCCGTTGAAACCGCCGAGCCGCGCCGCGCCAATGTGAAATTCGGGACCAGCGGTCGAGTTGATCGAGTTGAACAGGATCAGCGTCACCGTCAATGTGATGACGCCGAGATAAACGTCGCTGATGCGGCCGTAGAAGATGAAATAGCCGAGCGCCGCCGCGAATAGCGCCGGCACGAGGATCGAGAGCAGCAGCGGCGCCGTGCTCTCGCCCATATTTATTATGGCGATGGCGTAGGTATAGGCGCCAAGCCCGAAGAAGGCGGATTGGCCGAAACAGAGAATGCCGCCGAAGCCCCAGACCAGCGCCAGCGACAGCGCCAGCACCGCCATAATCATATAGACGGTGAGATTGAGCACCGTGTCGAGTTCGAAATAGATCGGCGTCAGGATCAGCACCGCGAGGCCCGCCGCGCCCGCGACAACCAGCCCCAGTAGATCGCGCCCGCTCACAGGCTCCTCCGGAAGAAACGTCCGGTGATGCCCTGCGGCAGCACGCGAATGAGCACGACAGCGGCGCCGAGCAGCGCGACCTCGCCGAACACCGGCGTCGTCGCATAAGTCGCAAGCTGGTTGATCGCGCCGAACAGGATGGATGCGCTCGTCGTGCCGGTGACGATGGCGGCGCCGCCGCCGATGACGGTGATGAAGGATTTGGCGACATAGGCGCCGCCGATGGAGGGAAACACCCCCGACACCGGCGCCAGCACGGCCCCGGCGAGACCGGTGATCGCCGCCCCGACGCCGAAGGTGACGGCATAGACGCGGCCGGGATTGACGCCGAGCGCCGCCGCCATCGCTCCGTTCTGCATCGTGCCGCGCGCGATGAGCCCAGCGCGGGTATAACGCAAGGCCGCCAGCACGCCGGCGAGCGCCGCCACCGCCACGGCGATGACGAACAACGTATAGGCGCTCATGCGGTAGCGGCCGATCTCGAAACTGCCGAGCGGCGCCGAGAGCCCGACGGTGGTGTTGCCGAAGATCGCCGTCGTCAGCCCGACCAGGAACAGGCTCAGCCCCCAGGTGGCGAGCATGGTGTCGATGATCCGTCCATAAAGCCAGCGGATGATGGTGCGCTCGACGACGACGCCGATGGCGCCGACGACGATCGGCGCCACCACCAATATCGCAATCCAAATGTTGAGACCGAACCTGTTGGCCTCGATCGCGGCGTAGCCGCCCAGCATCAGGAACTCGCCATGCGCGAGGTTGATGACTTTCATCATGCCGAAGATGATCGCCAGCCCCAAGCTGATGAGCGCGAGGCTGGCGATGGCGTAAAGAACCTGGACGCCCAGGAGCGCTGCGAGGTCCACGGCTGCGATCCCGGCGCCGGTCTCAGATCTTGATTACATATTGCTGGTTGTCGTTGGGGTTCTTGATGAGGTTGCACACCGCCGCCGTATCGGACGGCTTCTGCTGCGGGAAATCCTCAACCAGCAGCAGTTTCTTGTCCTTCACCTCGGCGATATGGACGTCGAGGACGCAATGGTGGGTCGGCGGATCGATGGTTACGGTTCCCGACGGCGCCTTGATGCTGATGCCGGTCTCCAAGGCCTCGATCACCTTCATGCGGTCGATGCTGCCGGCCTTCTTGACGCCCTCCGCCCACAGCTTGACGCCCTGATAGGTGCCCATCGCCAACTCCGTCACATTCGGATAATCGGCGCCGAAACGCTTGTGGAAACGTTCCAGGAAGGCTGTGTTCTCAGGGTTCTTGACGCTCTCGAAATAGTTGTAGCAGACCAGCATGCCGTTGCATTCGTTCGGCGACAGCACGATCTGCTCGTTGCCGACCGCGAAGGTGGTCGAGGCCATGGGGATGGACTTGTTCATCCCCGCGGCCGCCCACTGGCGATAGAACGAGATATGCGCGCCGCCGACCAAAGCCGACCAGACGAAATCCGGCTTGGCGGCTTGAATCTTGGCGATGGTCGAGGAGAAATTGGTCACGTCGAGCGGGAAGTACTCGATCGCGTCGACCGCGCCGCCGTTCTCGGTCACGTATTTCTTCACCCATTGCGAGGTGATCTGGCCGTAGTTGTAGTCGGCGGCGACCACGTAGACCTTCTTGCCCCACTTCTTCATCGCATGGGGAACAAGCTTCTCGACCGTCTGCGCCGGAGTGACGCCGGTTTCGAACTGGCCGCGGTCGCAGACGCCGCCTTCGTATTGGACGTTGTAGAAATAGAGGGTCTTGAAACGGTCGAACACCGGGCGGACCACCTCGCGCGACGCCGAGGTGATGCCGCCGTGAGCGACGGCGACCTTGTCCTTCAGCGCCGCCTGTTGGGCGAACTGGGTGTAAAGCTGCATGCTCGACTGCGTGTCGTAGCTGATGAGCTTGAGCGGCCGGCCAAGCAGGCCGCCGGCGGCGTTGATCTCCTCCACCGCCAGCGTCATCGTGTCAATCATCGGCTTGCCGTAGATGTCGAGGCCGCCGGAGAGGTCGAGAAGGCTGGCGACCGGGATCGGCTCAGCCGCCGATGCGCCTTGGAAGCCGATGAGCGAGGCCGCGGACGCTGCGGCGGTGCTGGTCAGGAACTGTCTGCGGCTGAAGCTCATCTCTCACTCCCCAAGTTTTCGTTAATGTTGGCCCCAACTACGCATGACGGCGAATGGCTGCGCGCTATCGTTGATAGTTGGCGTATTTTACTTATGCACGCTCTCGTACTGATCGGCGAAGCCGCCGATCAGCCGAAGTCACTCACTTTTGAGTGTTCATTTCTTTCCTATATTTGTCAACCCGGCGCGCTGGATTTTCTCATTTCTAAGGATTTACCGCCGGCGCCCTGGCCACCCCTGTGAGCAGCGGGCCGCTCGCCAAGCCTGCCAGTCTTTCGCCAAAGATAAGCGCGCCGCGCCGCCCGCGCTTGCCTCGGCCCGCCAAGCCGCTTGCCTGGCGCGAAAGGGCAAGCCGCGTCAGAACTGCACGCCGCGCGTCAGAGCGCCGTCGATCACCAGATTGGTTCCCGTGGTGAAGCTCGACGCCGGGCTGGCGAGGAACACCACGCCGCGCGCGATCTCCTCGGGCTTGGCCATGCGCCCGGTCGGGTTGAGCGCCATCGCCTCCTTGAACAGATCGGGCACGTTGCGCTCAATGTTCTGCCACACGCCGCCGTCGAAATAGGTGTTGCCGGGCGAGACAGAGTTGACGCGCACACCCTTCGTCGCCAGCTTGAAAGCGAGGTGCTGCGAATAATGGATCAGCGCCGCCTTGAATGCGCCATAGGCGGGGCCGGTGAAATCGACCTCGCGCCCCGACACCGAGGAGATGATGACGATCGCCGGATGTTTGGACTTTTCGAGCCAGGGCAAAGCGGCGTTGATGGCGCGCACCGTGTGCAGCATATCGGTGTCGAAGGCGCGCCGCCAGGCGTCCTCGTCGTCCTGCACCGCGAGCGCCGAGGCATTGGCGACCACGATGTCGAGCCCGCCGAGCGCCTTGGCGCTGGCGGCGACGAAGCCTTCGAGCGCCGCCTTATCGGCGACGTCGAGGCTCTCGCCATAGGCCTTTACGTCCTTGGCGTTGAGCGCGGCGACGGCGTCGGCGACTTCGCCGGCGTTGCGCGCGCAGATGGCGACATTGGCGCCCTCGTCGGCGAACAGGCCGGCGCAGCGCCGGCCGATGCCTTTGCTGCCGCCGGTGACGACGGCGTTCAGTCCTTTAAGACCCAAGTCCATCCCTGTCTCCTCAAGCCGACGGCAAGAAATCCTTACGGATCGAGGCGCCGAGCGTGTATTTGGGGTCAACCATGTTGCCGACCCGCATCTTGCCGGCCTGCGTGAGCAGGAAATAAGCTTCCAGTTCGTCGAAACCGTAATCGGCGACGAGCCAGCGGATCAATTCGCGATAGGCGATGCGCGCGGCGTCCTCCATCGGTCGGGCGGAGCCGATGGCCATCAGGAACTCGGCGTTTTCGAGGCGCGGCCAGCCGATCGTCCAGGTCTTGATGAGATCGACCTGAACGGTGGTCGTCGAGTTGATTTCGACGGCGACGCCGCACAATTCGCCATCGCCCTGGCGACCGTGACAATCGCCGAGGAACAGATAGGCGCCCTTGGTCTGCACCGGAAAATAAAGGATCGCGCCCGGCGCGACGTCGGGCAGGTCCATGTTGCCGCCCCAGTAATCGGGTTGCAGCGACAACACCGCCTCGATTTGCGGACTGACGCCGAGCGTGCCGATGAAGGGCTCGTAGGGCAGCATGATCTTGGCGTTGAAGCGCACGCCGTTCTCGGTGACTTCGTATTTCATCACCCGCTCGGGCAACGGCTTGTTGAGCATCGGTGTGCCGGCATTGGCGGCCAGGCCGCCAAATTCGGGGATCAGCGCCGAGGTGCCGGCCGGCTGGGGCCCGCGCGGAACGATGCGTTCGATCTTGACGCACAAGACGTCGCCTTGCTCGGCGCCCTCGACGAAGATCGGCCCATTCTGCGGATTGACAAAAGGGAAAGTGAGCTTCTGCGACGGCAGATCGTCGACGGACTTGATCGCGCCGCCGAAGGCGTCGAGCGTCTCGGCGACGATGACGTCGCCGGGCGAGACCTTCAGCACCGGCTCGGCATAAGCGCCGTAGACATATTTGTACTCGCCTTGCGCGGCCTCGGTGAGGTGATGGACCTTCCCCGCCTGGCCTTTCGCCAGACCCCTTCGCGCCATGTAGGACGAGGAAAACCATTCCGACATCATCGTCTCCCTGGGCGGTCAATCTCGCGCCGATTGCGCACCGTCGTCAAGCCGCGGCCGGGCGGGCTTTGTGCCAGTCGGTTGCGGATTGAAAGGCGTGCGCGATGCGCAGCAGCGTCGCCTCGGAGAGATGCGGGCCGACGATCTGCATGCTGAGCGGCATGCCGGCCGCATCGAAGCCGTTCGGCAACGTCACCGTCGGACTGCCGCTGAAGTTGAACGGGGCCGTGAAGCGCAGGATGCCGAGCAGCACGTTGGGGTCTTCGCCATAGGCCTGCATCGTCGCCAGACTCGGCGTCGGCATCGGCATGGTGGGAATCAGCAGGGCGTCGACGGACTCGAACATGGCGGCAAGCCGGCGCATGAAGCCGAACCGCTCAAGGTTGATCTCGGCGATCTCCATGCCCGAGATGGCGCGCCCCTGGTCGATGAGGGCCGCCAGATCCGGCCCGTATTCGGCCTTGCGGGCGGGATAAGTGTCGAGATGGGCGACGGCGGTCTCGGCCGAGCACATGGCGATCCATTGGCTGACGAGCTTCTCATACGGCGGAAACCGCGCCTCGCGCACGCTCGCCTTGAGGCCGGCCAGAACATCGAGCGCTTCATCGAAGGCGACGGCGACCTGCGGCTCGACGCCGTCGGTCGCATAGCCGCGATCGACGCCGATGCGCAGGCCGCGCAGACCATCGCCGAGGGTTTCCAGATAATCGGGCGGCGCGGCGGCGTAGCTGGTGGCGTCGTTGACGTCGTAGCCGGCGACGGCGCCGAGCATCGCGGCGGCGTCGGCGGCGCTGCGGGCCATCGGGCCGATATGGTCGAGCGATTCCGCCAGCGGGAAGACGCCATGCCGGCTGACCCGCCCCCAGGTCGGCTTGACGCCGGTGAGGCCGCAAGTGGCGCTGGGAAAGCGGATGGAGCCGCCGGTGTCGGTGCCAAGGCTGGCGTAGCAGAGGCCGAGGGCGGTGGCGACGCCGGAGCCGGTGGACGACGAACCAACCCAATAGTTTGCGTTCCAGGGGTTGAGCGGCCCTGGCATCGCGGGGTGGTGCGAGGTGTAGGCGCCCTCGGTCATGCGCAGCTTGCCGAGGATGACGGCGCCGGCTTGTTCCAGCCGCTCGACTACGGTGGCGTTGAAGCGGGGCGTGAAATCCTTGAATATCGTCGTGCCCGAGGTCGTCGGCGCGAAAGTGGTGTTGCAGAGGTCCTTGACGGCGATCGGCGCGCCATGCAGCGGCCCGCGCCAGAGCCCGCGCGCGATTTCCGCCTCGGCGGTGTTGGCCTGTCGGCGCGCGCGCTCGGCGAGCACGGTGACATAGGCGCGGTGGCGCCCGTCGAGCCGGTCGATGCGCGCCAGCATTGCCTCGGTGACTTCGACCGGCGACAGCTTTCGCCGCCGCATGAGGTCGGCGACATCGGTCAGCGATTCGTAGTGCAGATCCGACGTCATGTGCCGCTCCCCCGTTTCGCGCCGCATGCGGCCCTGCCGGGCCTCGATTGGCGGCCAGTCTAGCGCCGCGGCGGCGGCGCGGCTTGCCTCGGGCCGCCAAGCCGATTGCCCGCGAGAAGGCGCTCGGCGAGCCTTTCGCGCAAGGGCCCTCGCCATCCAGGCCGAGCCCGACCGAACCACTCGCGGCTTGGCATCGTAAGATACGCTGGGTCGAACGGGCGTTCGCTGGAGGAGAGGCTAATGATCTATCCGCTTCCTGGGCGGCGCCGATGGCGATGATCCGGCGTTCAGCCGCCGAGCTTGATCTCGTCGAGCGCGGTGCGCGTCGAATGCGAGGCGAGCGCGCTGGCCGGCCGCGCCGCGTGGGTCGCGGCGTGCTTCTCGGCGGATTTCGCCGCCTTGCTCTTGCGAGTCACCGGCGCAACCGGCCTGACGGGGGCGACCGGCGCGTAGGGGCCAATCGGGGGCACGAACATCGCGACACAACCTCTGCGTGCGTTTCAGCCTATTTGACGCAGTCCAGGTTAAGGCCGTCTTGACGCCAACCCAGCGCGAATTTGAGCGAGGACGAGCCAACGTCGAGGGTGAGCAGGGATTTGGTCATTGCGCGCCGATTATAACGCAACGGGCGGAGGGTTTGCGATGCGGGTTCTGGTCACCGGGGCGGCGGGCTTCATCGGCTTTCACCTCAGCCGGCGGTTGCTTGGGGAGGGGTTCGAGGTCGACGGCTACGACGGCATGACGCCCTATTACGACGTGCGCCTGAAGCAGGCGCGCTGGGCCGAGCTTGGCCGTTTGCCCGGCTTTCGCGGCCAGATCGCCATGCTGGAAGACGCCGCCGCGCTGAACGCCTTCGCCGAACTGAGGCCGGACATCGTCGTCCATCTCGCCGCCCAGGCGGGCGTGCGCTATTCGCTGGAGAACCCGCGCGCCTATGTCGACGCCAATCTGATCGGAACCTTCAACGTGCTGGAGCTGGCGCGCGGCGTGCGCCATCTGCTGCTCGCCTCGACCAGTTCCGTCTACGGCGCCAATGCGGCGACGCCGTTTCGCGAGACCGACCGCACCGACCATCCCATGACCCTCTACGCCGCCACCAAGAAGGCCGGCGAGGACATGGCGCACGCCTATGCGCATTTGTGGAAGACCCCGACCACCGCCTTCCGCTTTTTCACCGTCTACGGTCCCTGGGGCCGGCCCGACATGGCCTTGTTCAAGTTCGTCGCCGCGACTTTGCGCGGCGAGCCCATCGACGTCTATGGCGAAGGGCGGATGCAGCGCGACTTCACCTATATCGACGATCTCGTCGAGGCGGTGCGGCGGCTGATCGCCCTTCCGCCCGTGGAGGGCGCGCCCGTTGGGCCGCTGGACTCACTGTCGCCGGCCGCGCCTTATCGCGTCGTCAATATTGGCGGCGGCCGGCCGGTCCGGCTGTTGGCCTTCATCGAAGCCGTCGAGCGCGCGCTCGGCCAGCCGATCGCACGCCGCCTGCTGCCGATGCAAAAGGGCGACGTGCCGTCGACCGCGGCCTCGCCGGATCTGCTGCGGGCGCTGACCGGCTATGTCCCTGAGACCGGCGTGGAGACGGGGGTGCGCGCCTTCGTCGCCTGGTATCGCGGCGCTTACGGGGCTTGAGCGCGGCGCACCTTCTCCATCGCCCAGTCCAGGGTTTCGAATACGCGCGGATCGTTGACGGCGACGTTGAAGCGCATGTAGCCGCGCCAGCGTGGATCGGCGGAGAACGAGCGCCCCGGCGCGAACACGACGTTGCGCTCCTGGGCGACGCGCGCCACTTCGGTCGCGTCGAGCCCGTCCGGCAACTGGCCCCAAGCGAACATGCCGGCGCGTGGCTCGACATAGGGCGTGACGCCCAGCGCCTTGAAGTTCGTCATCAGCCGGCCGGTGGCGGCGGCCAGTTTCGGCCGCAGCGCGTCGAGATGACGCCGGTAGCCGCCCTCGGCGAGAAAAGCGTGCGCCGTCGCCGCCGCGAACGAGGAATTGCCAAGCGTCGTGGCGAGCTTGAGATCGACCAGCGCTTCGATCCATTCGGCGCGGCCGGCGATATAGGCGATCTTCAGCGCCGCCGTCACCGTTTTCGAATAGCCGCCGACCTGGAGCACGCGCGAGAAACCGTCGAGGGCGGCGAGCCGCGGCGAGACGACGCTCTCGAAGTCGCCGTAGACGTCATCCTCGACGATGACGACGTCGTAGGTCTCCGCCAGCCGCAACACGCGATGCGCCACGGCGGCGGAAAGCGTTGCCGCCGTCGGGTTGTGCGGGCCGACCAGCATCAGATAAACGCGCGGCCGCGCGCGCGCGAAGATCGCCTCTAGCGCCTCCGTATCCGGGCCTTCGCGGGTATAAGGCACGCAGAGGATTTCGGCCCGCTGGGCATTGATTAGCGGCACAAGATTGAAATAGCGGGGATCGTCGATCACCACCTGGTCGCCCGGCGAGACGAAGAAACGCAGCGCGAGGTCGAGCGCCTGGGTCGCCGAATCCGTGAGCATGAGTTGCGCAGGGTCGATCGGCGAGCCGCGCTCGGCAAGTCTGGCCGCGATGAGCCGGCGCAACGGCTCGAAGCCGCGCGGACAATCGTAGCGCAACTTGGTGAGCGCCGGCCCGCGCGCCACCGCCCGCACCGCCTTTTCGACGCCCTCGCCCGGCAACCAGCTTTCCGGCAGCCAGCCGGAGGCGGGATGCAGGGCGTCGGGCTCGTCGTGCAGGGCGCGGCGCACCAGGGTCAGCAGATCGACGGCGGGATCGAGCGCTGGCGCGTCGGCGAGCTTTAGCGGCGCCGGCGGCGCGGCGACATAGAAGCCGGAGCCGCGCCGCGCCTCGACCGCGCTTTCCGCCGCCAGCCGGTCATAGGCCTCGACGACGGTGGATTTCGACACGCCGAGATCTTCGGCGAGCCGGCGCACCGAGGGCAGCCGAGCGCCGCGCGGCAGGGCGCGGGAATCGATGCGGGCGCGCAGCGCGGCGACGACGAAATTGACGCGGCTGGTCGGGATGTCGAGCATATCCATCCGGGTTGTCCGAGAATTGTACCAGTACGGTTTCCAAGATTGTCGTCAAAGTGTGTCTGTCGTCAAGTGGCGTCGCGCGGCAAGCAGGAGGCGGAAGGAGTTCGTCCCATGCTTCGCCGTTTCGCCTCGCTCACCCTGTCGCTGCTGCTTTGGCCAGCCCGCATCGCCGAGAACCGCCGCGTGCTGGCGGCGCTCGGTGGGCTCGATGACCGGGGTCTCGCCGACATTGGCCTGTCGCGCCAGGACCTGCGCGACGTCACCGCGCTGCCGCTCGGGCTCGACCCGACGCCGATGCTGGCGGAGCGCGCGGCCGAACGTGAGGCGCAGACGCGGCGGGCGCGGCGGGCGCGGCGGCCAGAGTCGCCGGCATCGCGCATCGCGGCGGAATAAGCCGAGCCGATCGTCGCCGCATGTTGAAACGCGACGTGCAACGGTCATTGAAAAAGGGCGCAAAAAAAGGCGCCTTGCGGCGCCTTGGAGTTGCGGCGGAGGGCCGAACCCAGTCAGAGACGATATTTGATCTGATCGGTCCAGAAGCGCTCCAGCCGCGCCAGCGACTGGTTCATGCGCTGGAAGTCGTCGGGGACGACGCCGCCGATCTGTTCCACCGTCATCGCGTGCTTTTCGTAGAGGCTGACGACGATCTTGTGCACGTCGCGGCCCTTGTCAGTCAGGCTGATGCGCACCGACCGGCGGTCGACGCGAGAACGGGCGTGATGAAGATAGCCCATCTCCACCAGCTTCTTGACGTTGTAGGAAACATTCGAGCCAAGATAATAGCCGCGCGTGCGCAGCTCTCCGGCGGTCAGTTCCTTGTCGCCGATGTTGTAGAGCAGCAAGGCTTGCACGGCATTGACGTCGGAGCGGCCCCGACGGTCGAACTCATCCTTGATGACGTCGAGCAGGCGGCGATGCAGCCGCTCGACCATGTTCAGGGTTTCCAAATAGAGCGGCCGCACCGCGGCAATGCGCTCCGCACGAGGGTGGCCATCTTCCTTTTTCGCAAGCATGTTCATGTCGATCCCGCCTTTCCGTTCCGCCTCGACCGATATACTTGTCCGGCCTTCGATGAGAGGACTATACGGCAGTGGGACTGAATCTGAGTTTAAAGGACAAGATGAATCCAGAGTTTCCTGCTTTGGGTAAATCCGGTCTAAATTCAATGCGAAATTTACTATGGATTTCGCTTAACCAAGAGCATCGCTTGCGACGCATTTACTATAGATAAACGTTGCTAGCCGTTCACCTTCTTTCCTGGTCGGCGCGCCACTTGAGCGTGAAATAGGCGCCGATCAGCACTACGTTTAGCGCGATGCCAACGGCGCCGAGCGCCGCCGTGCGACCGCCGAAAAACGGCGACACCGCCTCAAGCGCCGCGCAGATCAGCCACAGCACGCCGCCCCAGGGCGCGGCCAGCCACATGCCGATCGCCGCCAGCAGATCGGCGCCGGCAAAAAACACGATCGTGGTTTGCAAAGCCCGCGGCAGCATCGTGAAATCGCCGAAACGCGGGTTAAGGCCCATTAACACTGCCCAGTTGAACAGGCCCTTGGCGACCCAGACGCAGGCCATCGTGCGCATGAACCACACCAGCGCCTCGGCCGCGTCGGGCAGCGCGGCGGCGAATTTGCCGCCTTCAGCGGGGTTGGGCGCCTGATCGACGATGCGGATCACGCCGTCGCGGCTCTGGCGCATTTGGTACCTCACGCGGCCTCTCCTGCCAGATTCAGCTCGTCAGCGCCGAGCGGCGCGAAATAGGCATCGATATCGCCCGGGACGGGACGCGCGCCGGCCGGCGGGCGCCATCGCGGGCGATTGTCCTTTTCGACGATCGTGGCGCGCACACCCTCATAGAAATCGTGGCCGCGACAAACGCGGGTGACGATGCGAAACTCGACCCGCATCGCCTCCTCGAACGACAGATCCGCGCCGAGTTGCATTTGCCGCAGCGCAATCGCGATGGAAGTCGGCGATTTCGCCGCCATCATCTCCAACAGCGAGTGCGAGAAATCCGAACCGTTGGCTTTCAGCGCCGCCTCGATGCTGGCGGCATTGGCTTGCGCGAAAGCGCTCGCAAGCTTCGGCGCCTCGGCGAGCAGCGGCGAGGGCGGCGGCGCGCCAGCGAACTCGCCGATGATGGCGCCCGTGTCGCCGGGCCTTTGCAGCGCCTCGCGCAAAGCGGCGAACCGCTGGCTCTCGACATAGGCGGTGGCGAGGCCGAGCGCCGCCATGTCGGCGGCCCTGGCGCGCAGGCCCGTCGCCGCCATCGCCACGCCGAAGCGATGCGGCAGGCGCGGCAGCGCATAGGTCGCCCCGACATCGGGGAAGAAACCGATGCCGACTTCCGGCATCGCGAACGCTGCCCGCTCCGAGACCACCCGGTGCGCGCCATGCAGCGATACGCCGACGCCGCCGCCCATGACGACGCCGTCAATCAACGACACATAGGGTTTGGGGTAGCGCTTGATGCGCGCGTTGAGCGTATATTCCTCGCGGAAGAACGCCGATTGCGCGGCGTAATCGCCAGCGCGGCCGCGCTCGTAGAGCCAGCGGATATCGCCGCCGGCGGAAAAGGCGCGCTCGGCGGCGCTGGTGACGACGATGCGCTCGACGCCGGCGTCGGGCTCGAAATCGTCGAGCGCCGCCGAGATGTCGCGCACCATTTGCAAGGTGATCGCGTTGAGCGCTTGCGGGCGATTGAGAATAATGAACCCGGCGCAGCCGCGCCTTTCGACGATGACTTGCTGTTCCACTGTCACGAAGCGCTGGCCAGAGCCGAGTCTATAGCCATAGAAACGCCGTCGATGCTCGCCATGCCGTCGACCTCCCGCAGGATTCCCTTCACGCGATAATACGGCGTAACTGCGGCAGTGTCGCGGAAATAGGCCTCCAGCCGGGTCTTGAACACTTGCGGGTCGTCGTCTTTACGCACCGGCTGGCCAGCCCTGGCGGCCTCTGCGGCCCGGTTGACGATGCGCGCCACCAGTTTCGGCGCATCGACCGCAAGCTCGATCACCGCATCGAGTTTCACGCCCTTGGCGGCAAGCAGCGCATCGAGCGCCTCGGCTTGCTTCACCGTGCGCGGGAAGCCGTCGAGGATGAAACCTTTGCGGGCATCCGCCTGTTCGACGCGCTCGGCGATGATGTCGACGACGATCTCGTCGGAGACGAGCGCGCCGGAGTCCATTACCGCTTTGGCTTTGACGCCGATCGCCGTGCCCGCTTTGACGGCGGCGCGCAACATATCGCCGGTGGAGAGCTGAGGAATGCCGTATTGCTCGGTCAATCGCGCGGCTTGTGTGCCTTTACCGGCGCCGGGCGGCCCGAGCAGTATCAGCCTCATCTCTTCCTCCCCCTCAGCTTGGCTTTGCGAATCAAGCCTTCGTATTGATGCGCCTGCAAGTGTCCACGAATTTGAGCCACCGTGTCCATCGTTACGTTGACGACGATCAATAGCGACGTGCCGCCAAAGGCAAAGAACCCCGCCGCATCGTATCTCAACATCTCCGGCAACACGCAAATCAGCGCCAGATAGGCAGCGCCCAAAACCGTAATGCGGGTCAGGATATGGTCGATATATTGCGCCGTGCGCTCGCCCGGACGCACGCCCGGAATGAAGCCGCCGTGTTTCTTGAGGTTGTCGGCGGTGTCCTGCGGGTTGAACACCGTCGCGGTATAGAAGAAGGTGAAGAAGACGATGAGCGCGACATAGATGACGAGATAAATCGGGCCGCCCGGCGACAGAATCGCCAGCGCCGTGCCCAGATAGGTGTTATTCGCCGCCCCTTGCGCGAAATTGGCGGCGGTGGTCGGCAGCAGCAATAGCGAGGAAGCGAAGATCGGCGGGATGACGCCGGACGTGTTGAGCTTAAGCGGTAGGAAGGAACTTTGCCCTTCGTACATCTTGTTGCCGATCTGCTTGCGCGGATAGGTGATCGGCACGCGCCGCTGCGCCATCTCCATGAACACGATGAACAGGGTGGTGGCGATCACCATCACCAGCACGCCGAACACCAAGCCGGTGGAGATTGAGCCCTGGCGGCCGAGTTCGAACAATTGCGCGAAGGATTGCGGCAGGCGGGCGATGATGCCGGCGAAGATGATGAGCGAGGAGCCGTTGCCGACGCCGCGCGAGGTGATCTGCTCGCCGAGCCAGACCAGGAACATCGTGCCGCCAGTGAGCGTCAGCACAGTAGAGAAGCGGAACAGAAAGCCGGGATTGGCGACGATGCCGGTCTGCGCCTCTAACCCGATGGAGATGCCGTAGGCCTGGAAGACCGCCAAGATGACGGTGAGGTAGCGCGTATATTGGTTGAGCGTCTTGCGCCCGGCCTCGCCGTCTTTCTTGATCGCCTCCAGCGACGGGATCACCGAGCTCAAGAGCTGGATGATGATCGAGGCCGAGATGTAGGGCATGATGTTGAGCGCGAACACCGCCATGCGCTGCACCGCGCCGCCCGAAAACATGTTGAACATGTCGAGCACGCCCTGGTGATGGCCAGTGAACGCCTTCTCGAAAGCGTCGGCGTTGATGCCGGGCAGCGACACATAAGTGCCGAGGCGGAAGACGACGAGCGCGCCGAGCGTGAACCAGATGCGCTTCTTGAGTTCCTCGGCTTTGCCGAACGCCGCCCAATTGATATTTGCCGCGAGCTGGTCGGCCGCAGACGCCATGTGGGTGCTCCGCTAGTCTTCGCGCGTCCCGACGCGCGAGGGGCGGCGTGCCGGTTCCGACGCGCCGCCCCGTGCATATGGTTCAGTTGAACCGCAATGTCGACCCCGAGAAGGGTTTGCCGCTGGGTTGGGAACTGCGTGCCGCCGCTCCCAAAACAACAGGCCTAGGCAGCCGGAGCGGCTGGCGCCGCCAGGCTCTTGACCGAGCCGCCGAGCTTCTCGATCGCCTCAGCCGCGCCCTTCGAGGCGCCGAAGACTTCGAAATGCACGGCGGTCTTGAGTTCGCCGTTGCCGAGCAGCTTGACGCCGTCGCGCGCGCGGGCGCAGACGCCCGCCGCCACCAGCGCTTCCACCGTCACCGGCTTGCCGGCGTCGAGTTTGCCAGCGTCGATCGCGCTTTGCACGCGGCCGAGGTTGACCTCGTTGAGGTCGCGCGGGTCGATTGGGTTGAAACCACGCTTCGGCAGGCGGCGATGCAGCGGCATCTGGCCGCCCTCGAAACCCTTGATGCGCACACCCGAGCGCGCGGTCTGGCCTTTGCCGCCGCGGCCAGATTGTTTGCCCTTGCCGGAGCCGATGCCGCGCCCGACCCGCATGCGGGCGGGGCGAGCGCCGTCGTTGTCTCTGACGTC
Source organism: Roseiarcus sp. (assembly GCA_035606915.1). Taxonomy (GTDB): domain Bacteria; phylum Pseudomonadota; class Alphaproteobacteria; order Rhizobiales; family Beijerinckiaceae; genus Roseiarcus. The sequence goes on from DATNDU010000040.1 coordinate 31,223, forward strand.
GTGGAGCTTCATGGTCTTAACCCTCGACGACGCGCACGAGGTGCGCGATCTTCTTTATCATGCCGCGGTTGGCGGGCGTGTCCTGCACGCGCGCCTCGCGGCCGATTTTGTCGAGCCCAAGGCCCTTCAGCGTCGCGCGCTGATCGCCCGGGCGGCCGATCTGCGAGCGAACCTGGACGACAGTGATGTGGGAGTCGGTCATGGTTCGTCTCCCCTCACGAATCCGAGGCGTCGGCTTCGACGCCGGTGCGACGCGACTGGATCGTCGACACCTTCAGGCTGCGCCGAGCCGCGACGGAGCGCGGGCTGTCTTCGTTGGCGAGCGCGGCGAAGGTGGCGCGGATCATGTTGTAGGGGTTCGACGAGCCCTGGCTCTTCGACACCACGTCGTGGACGCCGAGCGCCTCGAACACCGCGCGCATCGGACCGCCGGCGATGATGCCGGTGCCGGCGGGCGCGGCGCGCAGGATGACGCGCCCGGCGCCGTGGCGGCCGTAGACGTCATGATGCAGCGTGCGGCCCTCGCGCAGCGGCACGCGGACGACGCCGCGCTTGGCGGCCTCCGTCGCCTTGCGGATCGCTTCCGGCACCTCGCGCGCCTTGCCGTGGCCGAAGCCGACGCGGCCCTTCTGATCGCCGACGACGACCAGCGCGGCGAAGCCGAAACGGCGTCCGCCCTTCACCACCTTCGCCACGCGGTTAATGTGGACGAGGCGATCGACGAACTCGCTGTCGCGCTCCTCCCGGTCATCCCTGCGGCCGCGGCCGCCATCTTCACGCGCCATAATATATCACCGTCACTTGCGCGGGCTTGCACCCGCTCGCTGGGTCTTCAGAAGTCGAGGCCGCCTTCGCGGGCGCCCTCGGCGAGCGCCTTGACGCGCCCATGATAGATATAGCCGCCACGGTCGAAGACGACCTGTGTTATGCCGGCCGCCTTGGCGCGCTCGGCCAGCGCCAGGCCGATGCGCTTGGCTGCGTCGATGTTCGCCCCGGTCTTCAACTCCTCGCGCATCGCCTTCTCCAGAGAGGAGGCCGAAGCGACGGTGACGCCCTTGGAATCATCGATGATCTGCGCATAAATCTGCGCCGAAGAGCGGAATACGCTGAGCCGCGGGCGGCCGCCGCCGTTGGCCGCCAGGCCTCGGCGCACACGCGCCTTGCGCCGCTCGGTGGGGGAAAGGTGCTTGCCCATTACTTCTTCTTCCCTTCCTTGCGGAAGATGAACTCGCCGGAGTATTTGACGCCCTTGCCCTTGTAAGGCTCAGGCGGGCGGAACTCGCGAATTTGCGCTGCGACCTCGCCGACCTGCTGCCTGTCGACGCCGGCGACGGTGATTTCCGTCGGCCTCGGCGTCGTGATGGTGACGCCGGCGGGGATCGGGTAGATTACGTCGTGGCTGTAGCCGAGCGAAAGTTGCAGGTTCTTGCCTGCCACTGCCGCCTTGTAGCCGACGCCGTTGATCTCAAGCTTCTTTTCGAAGCCCGTGGTCACGCCGGTGATGAGGTTCTGCACGCGGGCGCGCGCCGTGCCCCACAAGGCGCGGCTCTGCTTGTCTTGCCCAAGCGGGGCCACGAGCACCGAGCCGCTTTCGACCTTGACCGACACCGCGTCGGGCGCGGTGAAGCTGAGTTCGCCTTTGGCGCCCTTCACGGCGACATGCTGACCCTCGACCTTGGCGGTGACGCCGGTCGGGATGACGATGGGCTTTTTTCCGACACGAGACATTGAGGAACTCCCGTCAGAATACGGTGCAGAGCACTTCGCCGCCAACATGCGCCTCGCGTGCGTCGTGATCCGCCATCACGCCCTTCGGCGTCGACAGGATCGAGACGCCGAGACCGTTGGCGACGCGCGGCATGCCGTCGACGGCGACATAGACGCGCCGGCCCGGCTTCGATACGCGGTCAATCTTGCGAATGACCGGCTGGTTGTCGAAATACTTCAGCTCGATCTCGAACTCGGAGCGGCCGTTGCCGTAATCCGTGGTCGAATAGCCGCGGATATAGCCCTCGGTCTGCAACACGTCGAGAACGTGCTGGCGAAGCTTGGAGCCGGGCGTGGAGACCTTGCCGCGCCGACGCATCTGCGCGTTGCGGATGCGGGTCAGCATGTCGCCCAAGGGATCGTTGACTGCCATGATGCGCTCCCCCTTACCAGCTCGACTTCACGAGGCCTGGGATCAGGCCCTTGTTGCCGAGCTCACGCAAGGCGATGCGGCTCATCCTGAGCTTGCGATAGAAGGCGCGTGGCCGCCCGGTCACCTCGCAGCGGTTGCGCACGCGGTTGGCGGCGCCGTTGCGCGGCAACTCGGCGAGCTTGAGGCGCGCCTCGAAGCGCTCCTCCATCGAATTCGCCTCGGTGTTGGCGACTTCAAGAAGACGCTGGCGGCGGGCAGCGAATTTCTTCACCAGCCGCTGCTTACGCAGGTTATTCTCAATTGCGCTCTTCTTAGCCATCAAAGGCCTCCAGTTATCCGCGTTTGAACTCTTTTGAAGTTCACTGCCGGAACGGGAAATTGAAGGCGCGCAGCAAAGCGCGCGCCTCCGCGTCGGTCTTAGCCGTCGTGCAGACGACGATGTCAAGCCCCAACATCGATTCCGCTTTATCGTAATCGATTTCGGGGAAGATGATGTGCTCCTTGACGCCAAGCGCGAAATTGCCGCGCCCGTCGAACGACTTCGGATCAAGCCCGCGGAAATCGCGCACGCGAGGCAGCGCGATCGTCACCAGGCGGTCGAGAAACTCGTACATACGCGTCTTGCGCAACGTCACCTTGGCGCCGATCGGCATGTTCTCGCGCACTTTGAAGGTCGAGATCGCCTTGCGGGCGTGGGTGATGATCGGCTTCTGGCCGGCGATCAGCGCCAAGTCGTTGGCGGCCGAGGTCACCTTCTTGGTGTCGTTGACGGCCTCGCCGACGCCCATGTTGAGCACGATCTTGTCGATCTTCGGCACTTCCAGTTTGTTCTTGTAGCCGAACTCCTTGACCAGCGCAGGGATGATCTCCTGCTCGTACTGGAGTTTCAGCCGCGCCGCGTAATCCTTCGGCGCCGCCTCCACCTTGCCGGCGGCGGCGACTTCACTCTGCGCGGGACGCCCGCCCTTGACTTTTTTCGGCTCCGGCTTGCCGCCGCCCTTCAGCGCCGAGGAATCCTTCCCCGCCTTGGCGGACTTGCCGCCCTTGTCCTTGGCCTCAGCCATCGATCAAATCTCCAGAACGCTTTGCGAAACGGACCTTGCGGCCGTCGTCGAGAACCTTGAAGCCCACCCGCGTCGGCTTGCCATCCTTGGGGTCGGCAATGGCGAGATTGGAGAGGTCGATCGTCGCCTCTTTGGTCAGGATGCCGCCCTCGGCATTCTGCGCGCTCGGCTTGGTATGGCGCTTGACGAGGTTGACGCCCTCGACAATGGCGCGCCCGGCGCTCGGGGAGACCGAGCGGACCTCGCCGGTGCGGCCCTTGTCGCGGCCGGCGAGCACGACGACCTTGTCGCCTTTCTTGATCTTTGCGGCCATTACAGCACCTCAGGCGCGAGCGAAATGATCTTCACGTGGTTCTTGGCCCGCAACTCGCGCGGCACCGGCCCGAAGATGCGGGTGCCGACCGGCTCGCTCTGGTTGTTGATGAGCACCGCCGCGTTGGAGTCGAAGCGGATCACCGAGCCGTCGGCGCGGCGAATGTCCTTGGCAGTGCGCACGACCACCGCCTTCATGACATCGCCCTTCTTCACGCGCCCGCGCGGGATCGCCTCCTTGATCGAGACGACGATGATGTCGCCGATCGAGGCGTAGCGGCGCTTCGAGCCGCCGAGCACCTTGATGCACATGACGCGACGCGCGCCGGAATTGTCGGCGACGTCCAGGTTGGTTTGCATCTGAATCATGGTCTAGACTTCCTTTCCGGATGGTCTCCGGAGACTCGACGTCCCCAGACCGCGTCCGACGAGGGCGCGTCGCCCCCGGCTTGTTTGAGGTTCGATGCTCAACCGCCGCTGGCGCTGGTTTCGGCTTCCGGCGCCGATTCCGGCGCAGGCGCCGGCGCTTTGGCGACCTTCGCCGCCTCGTCGATGACGATCCAGCGCTTCAGACGCGAGATCGGCTTGGTCTCCTCGATGGAGACAGCGTCGCCGACCTTCTGCGTCTTGTTCTCGACATGGGCGTGATAGTTCTTGGACTTGCGCACCGTCTTCTTGAGAAGCGGATGCGTGAAGCGGCGCTCGACCTTCACCACGAGGGTCTTCTGCTGCTTGTCGCTGACGACGACGCCCTGGAGGATACGCTTCGGCATGGGCCTCAGCCCTCCTTTTTGGCCGCGGCTCTCTGCGCGGCGATGGTCTTCACGCGGGCGACGTCGCGGCGCACGACGCGCACCCGCGCCGTATCCTGCAACTGGCCGCTGGCGCGCTGAAAGCGCAGGTTGAACTGCTCCTTCTTCAGCTTCAGCGCCTCGTCATCGAGCTGATCCTCGGTCATCACGCGGAGATCCGCGACGCGAGCTTTCGCTTTCATCTCAAAACATCCTACTCGGCGATTCGCTGAATGAAACGCGTCTTGATCGGCAGCTTGGCGGCGGCGAGCGCGAAAGCCTCGCGCGCGATCTGCTCGGGCACGCCATCGACCTCGAACATGATGCGGCCCGGCGCGACCCGGGTCACCCAAAATTCCGGCGCGCCCTTGCCCTTGCCCATGCGCACTTCGATCGGCTTCTTCGACACCGGCACGTCGCAGAAGACGCGGATCCAGACGCGGCCGGCGCGCTTCATATGGCGGGTCAGCGCGCGGCGGGCGGCCTCGATCTGGCGCGCGGTGACGCGCTCCGGCTCCAAGGCCTTGAGGCCGAACTCGCCGAAGTTGAGCTCCGCCCCGCCCTTGGTGTTGCCGCTGATGCGGCCCTTGAAGGCCTTGCGGAACTTGGTTCGCTTGGGTTGCATCATGGTCGTGAACTCGTCTCTTTATCAGGCCGCGTCGCGCCCACGCCGGCCACCGCCGTCGCGATCGCGACGATCGCGGCCCTCGCCGCCTTCGCGGCGCGGGCGATGCGTGGATTGGTTGTCGGCCTCGTGCATTTTCCGATCCTGCGCCATCGGGTCGTGCTCAAGGATTTCGCCCTTGAATACCCAAACCTTGATGCCGCAAGTGCCGTAAGCGGTGTGCGCGGTGGCGACGCCGTAATCGACGTCGGCGCGCAGGGTGTGCAACGGCACGCGGCCTTCGCGGTACCACTCAAGCCGCGCGATCTCGGCGCCGCCGAGACGGCCGGAGCAGTTGATGCGAATGCCCTCGGCGCCCAGACGCATCGCCGATTGCACGGCGCGTTTCATGGCGCGGCGGAAGGCGACGCGGCGTTCGAGCTGCTGGGCGATGGAATCGGCCACCAGCGTCGCATCGACCTCGGGCTTGCGCACCTCGACGATGTTGATCGCCACTTCCGACTTCGTCAGCTTGGCGACCTGCTTGCGCAGCTTGTCGATGTCGGCGCCCTTCTTGCCGATCACCACGCCCGGACGCGCCGAGTAAATGTTGACCCGGCACTTCTTGTGCGGCCGCTCGATGACGATCTTGGAGATCGCCGCCTGTTTGAGGCCGCCCATCAGAACTTCGCGGATCTTCATGTCCTCGTGCAGCAGCTTGCCGTACTCGGTCTTGTTGGAGAACCAGCGGCTGTCCCAGGTGCGGTTGACGCCGAGGCGCAGGCCGATCGGATTGATCTTCTGTCCCATCGCTGCCTCCTCAGGCCGCTTGCGTTTCGGCCGCGACTTCCCGCACCACGATCGTGATGTTGGAGAACGGCTTCTCGATGCGGCCGGCTCGTCCGCGCGCGCGGGGGCTGAAACGCTTCATAATCATGTCCTTGCCGACGAAGGCCTGCGCGACGACGAGATCGTCGACGTCGAGCTCGTGGTTGTTCTCGGCGTTGGCGATGGCGCTCTCAAGCGCCTTCTTCACCTCGACCGAGATGCGCTTGTGGCTGAACTCGAGATCGGCGAGCGCCTTCGACACCTTCTTGCCGCGGATGAGCTGGGCGAGAAGATTGAGCTTCTGCGGGCTCACGCGCAACATGCGGATCGTGGCCTTGGCCTCGTTATCAGCGAGGCGGCGGGGGTTTTTCGTCTGGCCCATCTTAGCCTCGCTTCGCCTTCTTGTCGGCGGAATGGCCGTGGAACGTGCGTGTCGGCGCGAATTCGCCGAACTTATGCCCGATCATCTCCTCCGACACCATCACCGGCACATGCTTGTGGCCGTTGTAGACGCCGAAGGTGACGCCGACGAACTGCGGCAGGATGGTCGAACGACGGCTCCAGATCTTGACGATGTCGCTGCGCTGCGACGCTCGCGCCGTTTCCGCCTTCTTGAGCATGTAGCCGTCAACGAACGGCCCCTTCCAAATCGAGCGCGCCATTGGCTCAGCCCTTCTTCTTGCGGACGTGCCGCGAAGCGACGATGAATTTGTCGGTGCGCTTGTTGGAGCGCGTCTTCTTGCCCTTGGTCGGCTTGCCCCACGGACTGACCGGATGACGGCCGCCGGAGGTGCGGCCTTCGCCGCCGCCGTGCGGGTGATCGACCGGGTTCATGGTGACGCCGCGATTATGCGGGCGCCGGCCGAGCCAGCGGTTGCGCCCCGCCTTGCCAAGCGAAGCGTTCATGTGATCGGGGTTCGACACCGCGCCGACGGTGGCGAAGCAAAGCCCATGAACGACACGCTGCTCGCCGGAATTGAGTCGGATCGAGACGTAGCCCTGATCGCGGCCCACGATCTGCGCGTAAGTCCCGGCCGAGCGGGCGACCGCGCCGCCCTTGCCGATCTTCAGCTCGACATTGTGGACAATGGTGCCGACCGGAATGCTGGACAGCGGCATCGCGTTGCCGGGCTTCACGTCGACGCTCTGGCCCGCCACCACCTCGTCGCCGACGCTGAGGCGCTGCGGCGCGACAATGTAGGACAGCTCGCCGTCGCTGTATTTAATCAGCGCGATGAAGGCGGAGCGATTGGGATCGTATTCCAGCCGCTCGACCTTCGCCGTCAGCGTGTTGCGGCGCTTGAAATCCACCAGGCGGTAGGACTGCTTGTGGCCGCCGCCGCGAAAGCGCACGGTGATGCGGCCGGCGTTGTTGCGCCCGCCCTTCTCCGACTTGCCGACGGTCAGCGACTTGACCGGCTTGCCCTTGTGCAGCGCCGACCGATCGACGATCGCGAGCTGGCGCAGGCCCGGCGTATACGGCTTGTAAGTCTTCAAAGCCATGACTTGATCCTCAAACGCCCGTCGTCACGTCAATGCGGTGCCCGTCGGCGAGCGTCACCACCGCTTTCTTCATGTCCTGCTGCCGGCCCGGCCGGCCGCGGAACATCTTCGCCTTGCCCTTGCGGATAAGCGTGTTGACCGCGGTGACCTTGACGTCGAACAGCTTCTCGACCGCCGCCTTGATCTGCGGCTTGGTCGCCTCCGGGCGGACGCGAAACACATATTGATTGTGGTCCGAAGCCATCGTCGCCTTCTCGGTGATGAGCGGGGCGACGACGGTGTCGTAGTGGCGCGTATCTTTGTTCATTTGAACCGCGCCTCCAGCGCTTCGACGGCCGCCTTCGTCAGCACGAGCTTGCCCCGGCGCATGATGTCGTAGACGTTGGCGCCCTGTACGGGCAACACGTCCACCTTTTGCAAGTTGCGGGCGGCAAGCGCGAAATTCGCGTTCACCTCGGCGCCGTCGACGATCAGCACGTTGTCGAGGGCGCTCTTCTTGAACGCCTCGCGCAGCAGCCTGGTCTTGGCCTCGCCGAGGTTGGCGTCGGACCAGACGATCAACTCGCCCGCTTGGTGCTTAGCCGACAGCGCATGACGCATCGCCAGCGCTCGCACTTTCTGCGGCAGGTCATGCTCGAACGAGCGCACCACCGGACCCATCGCCCGGCCGCCGCCGCGGAACTGTGGCACGCGCGCCGAACCGTGACGGGCGCCGCCGGTGCCCTTCTGCTTGTACATCTTCTTGCCGGTGCGCGCGATATCGGCGCGGCCGAGCGTCTTGGCGGAGCCGGCGCGGCGCTTGGCGAGCTGCCACTGCACCATGCGGGCGATCAGATCGGCGCGTGGCTTGAGGCCGAACACCGCGTCCGACAGCTCGATCGAGCCGCCCGCGGCGCCGTCGAGAGACGTGACATCGAGTTTCATGCGCGTCACTCTCCCTTGGATTCGACGGCGTCCGCCTTGGCGGCGGGAGCCTTGAACTTGCCGGGCGCGGGCGTGTCCTTGTGCGCGGGCTTCTTGACCGCATCGCGCATGGAAATCCAGCCGCCGGCGTGGCCGGGCACCGAACCCTCAACCAGGATCAGGCCGCGCTCGACGTCGGTGCGCACGACCTTGAGGTTTTGCGTCGTCACCGTCTCGACGCCCATATGGCCGGCCATCTTCTTGTTCTTGAAGGTCTTGCCGGGGTCCTGGCGGCCGCCGGTGGAGCCATGCGAACGGTGCGACACCGAGACGCCGTGGGTGGCGCGCAGGCCGCCGAAGTTCCAGCGTTTCATCGGGCCGGCGAACCCCTTGCCGAGCGTCACGCCGGTGACATCGACATATTGTCCAACGGCGAAATGGTCAGCGGTGATTTCAGCCCCGACGGGCAGCACTTGGTCTTCCCCGACGCGGAACTCGGCGAGCTTCATCTTCGGCTCGACGTTCGCCACCGCGAAGCGGCCGCGCTCGGCCTTGGAGACGTTCTTTACTTTGGCGCGGCCGGCGCCGAGCTGAATCGCCGTGTAGCCGTTCTTCTCCTTGGTGCGATGCGCGACGACCTGGCATCCCTCCAGCGACAGAACGGTGCAGGGCACATGATCGCCGCCGTCGGTGAAGACGCGGGTCATGCCCAGCTTCTTTGCAATTATGCCTGAACGCATGGCGTCAATCCTTGCGGAGCGCATTCGTCATCTTTCGAAGAGGCGCTCTTTAGCGGGTCCCTTAGATCTTGATCTCGACATCCACGCCGGCGGCGAGGTCGAGCTTCATGAGCGCGTCGACCGTTTGCGGCGTCGGGTCGACGATGTCGAGAACCCGCTTGTGGGTGCGAATCTCGAACTGCTCGCGTGACTTCTTGTCGACGTGCGGCGAGCGGTTCACGGTGAACTTTTCGATCCGCGTCGGCAGCGGGATCGGCCCGCGCACACGCGCGCCCGTGCGCTTGGCGGTCGACACAATCTCCTTGGTCGACGTGTCGAGCACGCGGTGATCGAACGCTTTGAGCCGGATGCGGATATTTTGCGTGTTCATTTCGGTCTCGATCCCTAGAGAGAACCCGGGCGGGGCGAAACCCGCCTGGGCCTATCTCAAGCGTGCGTCACTCGGTGATTTTAGCGACGACGCCGGAGCCGACCGTGCGGCCGCCCTCGCGAATGGCGAAGCGAAGCTTCTCCTCCATCGCGATCGGCACGATAAGCTCGACCGAAATCGTGACATTGTCGCCCGGCATGACCATCTCAGTGCCCTCGGGCAGGCTGACGATGCCGGTCACGTCCGTGGTGCGGAAGTAGAACTGCGGACGATAGTTGGTGAAGAACGGCGTGTGACGGCCGCCCTCTTCCTTGGTGAGGATATAGGCCTCAGCCTGGAACTTGGTGTGCGGCTTGACGGTGCCGGGCTTGCACAGCACTTGGCCGCGCTCGACGTCCTCGCGCTTGGTGCCGCGCAGCAGACAGCCGACGTTGTCGCCAGCCTCGCCCTGATCGAGCAGCTTGCGGAACATCTCGACGCCGGTGACGATCGACTTCGCCGTCGCCTTGAGGCCGACGATCTCGACTTCCTCGCCAACCTTGATGATGCCGCGCTCGATGCGGCCGGTGACGACGGTGCCGCGACCGGAGATCGAGAACACGTCTTCGACCGGCATCAGGAACGGCTGATCCTTCGGGCGCTCCGGCTGCGGGATATAAGCGTCGACCGCATCCATCAGCTTGAGAATCGCGTCATGGCCAATCTCGGGGTTCTTGTTCTCAAGCGCCATCAGCGCCGAACCCTTGACGATCGGAATGTCGTCGCCGGGAAAGTCGTACTTCGACAGCAACTCGCGCACTTCGAGTTCGACGAGTTCGAGCAGTTCCGGATCGTCGACCATGTCGACCTTGTTCATGAACACCACCAGCGCCGGCACGCCGACCTGGCGGGCGAGCAGGATGTGCTCGCGGGTCTGCGGCATCGGGCCATCGGCGGCCGAGACGACGAGGATCGCGCCGTCCATCTGCGCCGCGCCGGTAATCATGTTCTTCACATAATCGGCGTGGCCGGGGCAATCGACGTGGGCGTAGTGGCGGTTCTTGGTCTCGTACTCGACATGCGCCGTCGAGATGGTGATGCCGCGCGCCTTCTCTTCCGGCGCCTTGTCAATCTGATCGTAAGCCGTGAACGTGGCGCCGCCGGTCTCGGCCAGCACCTTGGTGATCGCCGCCGTCAGCGAGGTCTTGCCGTGATCGACGTGACCAATGGTGCCGATGTTGCAATGCGGCTTGGAACGATCGAATTTAGCTTTTGCCATTTCCAGGCTCCTTTGCGTATCTCTTGAGGGTCTCGGAACGCGTGACGCTTAAAGCGTCACTTGTTCTTCTCCATGATTTCCTTGGCGACGTTCGCCGGCACCTGCTCGTAGTGATCGAATTGCATGGTGAAATTCGCGCGGCCCTGCGTGCCGGAGCGAAGCTGATTGACGTAACCGAACATATTGGCGAGCGGCACCATCGCGTTGATGACCACCGCGTTGGCGCGCATGTCCTGGCCCTGCACGTGGCCGCGACGGGAGAGCAGGTCGCCCATCACGTAACCGGTGTGCTCCTCGGGCGTCACCACCTCGACCTTCATGATCGGTTCGAGCAGCACCGAGCCGCCCTTTTGCAGGCCCTCGCGGAACGCCGCGCGGGAGGCGATCTCGAAGGCGAGCGCCGAGGAATCGACGTCGTGATAGGCGCCGTCGATGAGCGTCGCCTTGACGTCGACGACCGGGAAACCGGCGAGCACGCCGGAGCCCATCACCGAATTGATGCCCTTTTCGACGCCGGGAATGTATTCCTTCGGCACCGCGCCGCCGACCACCTTGGCCTCGAACGACGAGCCCGAACCCGGCTCCGACGGCTCGAACACGATCACCACTTTGGCGAACTGGCCGGTGCCGCCGGTCTGCTTCTTGTGGGTGTAGTTGATCTCGACCGCCTTCGACAGCCGCTCGCGATAGGCGACCTGCGGCGCGCCGATCGAGGCGTCGACCTTGTAGGTGCGCCTGAGGATGTCGACCTTGATGTCGAGATGCAACTCGCCCATGCCCTTCAGGATGGTCTGGCCGGATTCCTGATCGGTGGAGACGCGGAAGGAGGGGTCTTCCGCGGCCAGCTTGGCCAATGCGACGCCGAGCTTCTCCTGGTCGGCCTTCGACTTCGGCTCGATGGCGATCTCGATGACAGGCTCCGGGAACTCCATCTTCTCCAGGATCACCGGCTTCTGCAGGTCGCACAGCGTGTCGCCGGTGCGCGTGTCCTTGAGGCCGGCCAGCGCGACGATGTCGCCCGCAAAGGCTTCCTTGACGTCCTCGCGGTTGTTGGCGTGCATCAGCAGCATGCGGCCGATGCGCTCTTTGCGATCCTTGGTCGAGTTGAGCACCGTGGTGCCGGATTCGATCTTGCCGGAATAGACGCGCGAGAAGGTGATGGTGCCGACGAACGGGTCGTCCATGATCTTGAAGGCGAGCATCGAGAACGGCTCGCTGTCGAGCGGCCGGCGAATGATCTCCTCGCCCGTCTCCATATCGACGCCCTTGATCGCCTCGCGATCGGCGGGCGAGGGCAGATAGTCGACGACGCCATCCAGCAACGGCTGCACGCCCTTGTTCTTGAACGCCGAGCCGCACAACACCGGAACGAAGGTGATCTGCTTGACCGCCTTGCGGATGAGGCGCTTCAGCGTCGCAATGTCGGGCTCGTGGCCGTCGAAATAAGCGGCCATCACATCGTCGTCGAGTTCGACGGCGGCTTCGATCAGCTTCTCGCGATATTCCTTGGCCTGCTCGGTGAGATCGGCCGGGATGTCTTCGTCATGAAACTTCGCCCCAAGGCCCTCGTCTTCCCAGACGACCGCCTTCATGCGCAGGAGGTCGATGACACCCTTGAAGTTCGACTCCGAACCGATCGGCAATTGGATGCAAACCGGGCGGGCGCCGACCTTGGTGCCGATCTCCTCGACGCAGCGGGAGAAATCGGCGCCGACCTTGTCCATCTTGTTGACGAACACGATGCGCGGCACGCCATATTTGTCGGCCTGACGCCATACGGTCTCGGTCTGCGGCTCAACGCCCTGGTTGCCGTCGAGCACGCATACCGCACCGTCAAGCACGCGCAGCGAGCGCTCGACCTCGATGGTGAAATCGACGTGGCCGGGGGTGTCAATGATGTTGAGGCGCTTGCCGTTCCAGAACGTCGTCGTCGCGGCGGAAGTGATGGTGATGCCGCGTTCCTGCTCCTGCTCCATCCAATCCATGGTCGCGGCGCCGTCGTGGACTTCGCCGATCTTATGGCTCTTGCCGGAATAATAGAGGATGCGTTCGGTGGTCGTCGTTTTACCGGCGTCGATATGCGCCATGATGCCGAAGTTGCGATAGTCCTCGATAGGATGACTGCGAGGCATAAGGAGGGATCCCGATAGAGGTCAGACGCCGCTTTACCAGCGGTAGTGGGCGAAGGCGCGATTGGCCTCGGCCATCCTGTGCGTGTCCTCCCGCTTCTTCACCGCAGCGCCGCGATTATTGGAGGCGTCGAGCAGCTCGGAAGCCAGCCGATCCACCATCGTCTTGTCATTGCGCTCGCGCGCGGCGTTGATGATCCAGCGAATGGCGAGCGCCTGCCGGCGCTCCGTGCGCACTTCCACCGGAACCTGATAGGTGGCGCCGCCGACGCGGCGCGAACGAACCTCGACCGACGGCGCGACGTTCTCAAGCGCCTGCTTGAACACCGCCAGCGGATCGGTCTTCACCTTGGTCTCGACGCCGTCGAGCGCGCCATAGACGATCTTCTCGGCGACCGACTTCTTGCCCTCGTACATGATGGTGTTCATGAACTTGGCGACGACGATATCTCCGAACTTGGCGTCCGGGATGATCTCGCGTTTCTCGGCGGAATGGCGGCGCGACATGGCCTGCTCCTGAAATCTAAAAGTCTTACTTGGGCCGCTTGGCGCCGTACTTCGAACGGCGCTGCTTGCGGTCCTTGACGCCCTGGGTGTCGAGCACGCCGCGCAGGATGTGATAGCGCACGCCCGGCAGATCCTTGACGCGGCCGCCGCGGATCATGACCACCGAGTGCTCCTGGAGGTTGTGGCCTTCGCCAGGGATATAGCCGATGACCTCGAAGCCATTGGTCAGCCGCACCTTGGCGACCTTACGCAGCGCGGAGTTCGGCTTCTTCGGCGTCGTCGTATAGACGCGCGTGCAAACGCCGCGCTTCTGCGGCGAGGCCTCCAGATGGCGGGCCTTCTCGCGGTAAATCTTCGGCGCCCGCGGCTTGCGGATCAACTGACTGATCGTCGGCATTTACAGCCCTTCGTCCCGTCCCGGGCCTCGCGGCCCGCCTTTTGCAAACTCGTTTCCAACACCCACGCGAAACCAAAAACGCCGCAAAACCCTGTATCCCAGGGCTTCGGGCGCTCAATACGCAGAGGACCGCGGCATTACTGCCACGCTCATGCACTCGACCAAACCGCTTTAGGGCGGCCGGTATGGCTCTCGTCGATGAGATCGTCAGCGTTTAGAGCCGATGGGTTCAGCGCGAGTCGCACCGAACAACTAAGCTCTACAGCCTGTCGAAAGCGCGCGAACCTTATTCAGGCCGCCCCCGGCCGTCAATAGCCTTTTTAAACGGAGGCGCCGAATTCGCTGCCCTCAGTGGCGGACGGCACGTCCGTCGCGGGCGCGACTGAGCAGCGCCACCACGCGCAGCAACTGGTAGGGATCGCCAGGGTCGGCCGGCATCGGCGCGATCCTCAGCCACAACTCGCCCTCGGCGCCCGCCAGCCGCAGATGGCCGGCGTGGCCCTCGACAAGCGCCGCCTCGATCGCTTCGGCGAGCGCGCGGTCGGCGCCGAGTTCGCGGGCGCGCAAGCGTCCGTGCTCGACGAAAAGCCAATCGCCCATCAACTCCGCCGCCCCGGAATTGACGTGCAGCGCCTCGCCGCGGTCGTCGATGAGCACGGCGGCGAGGCCTAACCAGGCGAATCCGTCGGCGATGCCGCGCACCCGGGCGCCGGCGAGCAACGGCCCAAGCGGCGGCGGTGGCGTCGGCTGCCGTCGCTCGGGGACGAAAGATGAGCGTTTGTTCATCGGCGGCAAAGCGTCTGAGGTGTCATGGCTGGTACTGACACGGCCTTGCCGACGAATTCACGTCGCAAATGCGGCGTCCGCGAGTCACCGATAAGGTGCGATGGCGTGGGTGGCCGTCACTTTGCCTTGTGGCCCATCATGCCGTGGCCCATCATGCCGTGGCCCATCATGCCGCTGCCCATCATCATGCCGCGGTCCATCATGCCGCCGTGCAGCATGTGCAGCAGCGGGCCGAAGTGGCTCTTCTGCTCGTCGTTCAGGCTGTCATAGAGCGGCTTGGCGGCATCGACGACGTGCTTGATCGCCTGCGAGGCCTTTTCGAGATGGTCGGACACCTGCGTCAACATGTCGATCGGCGACGGGCGCTCGCCGCTCTTCATCTGTTCACGCATCGCGCCCATCATCTCCATGCGCAGCTTGACGCCGTCGCGCACGGCGCTTTCGAAGGCGGGCCACAACTTCTGCTGCTCGGGCGTCAGCTTCAGCGCCGCTTGCATGCCGGCGAGCTTGGCGTCGAGCAGGAAACTGGGTTCCGCCATGCTGCTCTCGGCGGCCGGGGCCGCCGCAGTGTCGGCAGCGGCGAGGGCGGGAAGGGTGAAGGCCGAGCCGGCGAGGGCGGCCGCGGCGATAGCGGAAAAAACGAGTTTCTTCATGGGGAACATGTCTCCTGAGTGAACTGCGCGCGCCAGACTCGGCGCTGGGCGCATGAACTGCAAGTTACAACCGCGTCATGCCGCATTGACGAGCGCCCGCGCAGCCGCGATGCTCCCGCTGCTTCCTCAAAGAGAGACCCCATGACCGAGCCGGTGATCGCAAAGCTTGCCAAGGCGCTCGCCGCCGGCGGCGTCTACAGCGCCTGGGTCGGCGTCAACGAGCCGCAGATCGCCGAGACGCTGGCGCGCGAGGATTTCGACGCGGTGACGCTCGACATGCAGCACGGCTCGGTCGATCTCGTCGGCGCGGCGCGGGCGATCCTGTCGGTGGCGCTGGCCGGCAAGCCGGCGGTGGTGCGCGTCGGCGTCGGCGATTTCGCCGCCGCCAGCCGCATGGCGGATTCGGGCGCGGCGGGCGTCATCGCGCCGATGATCAACGGCGTCGCCGACGCTCAGCGCTTCGCCGATTTCATGAAGTTTCCGCCGTTGGGGCGGCGCTCCTGGGGTCCGCGCGCCTGCGGCCCGTTGAGCGGCTTCGTCGGCCCCGCCTACCTGCACGAAGCCAACGCCATCACGCTGGCCATCGCCATGATCGAGACCCGCGAGGCGCTCGCCGCGCTCGACGACATATTAAGCGTGCCGGGGATCGACGGCGTGTTCGTCGGCCCGTCCGATCTGTCGATCGCGCTGTCGACGGGCGGCATTGTCGAGCCGCGCGGGGCGGCGGTCGAGGCGGCGCTGGACAAGATCGCCGAGGCCGTGAAGCGCCACGGCAAGTTCGCGGGGCTGTTCTGCTTCGACGGCGCGCAGGCGAAGGCGGCGCGGGCGCGGGGCATCGCCTTCACCTCGATTTCCACCGAGTCGCTGCTGCTGCGCGCGGCGGCGCGGGCGGAACTGGAGAAGGCGCGGGGGTGAGGGACAGGCGCGGCGCGCGCGTTTTCAAGCGATTAGGCGCCAATTTCCGTCCGCACGCGCCGCGCGGCGCGCCGTGGCGCGCGCTCTCGCGCGTCGAGGGCGGGACAGCTTCGGCGAGCGGAAAGACGAGTTTGGCATGGCTTCGGCCGATTAGAAGTAATTTGACTATGTTATTGAAATAAAAGGTGTTTTCGAGTCGCATTTATGGGAACCTGATATCGGTTTCACAATTTGCGTCGATTAGCCGAGTCAGGGAAAATAGGGACAGCATTCTGAATGGACATGGAATTTGTTGTTGGAGGCGCGCGAGCCTGGAGCCAGATTCTCGCGCCCTATCGGACGCCCAGAAGTTCGCGCAGCGTTTTTGAGTTGCTGGTCACCGCGTTGCCCTTTGTCATGCTGTGGGCGGCGATGTGGGCGGCGCTCAGCGTCGGCTATTGGCTGTGTCTGCTGCTGGCGCTGCCGACCGCCTGCTTTCTCATGCGTCTGTTCATGATTCAGCACGACTGCGGCCACGGGGCCTGCTTCAAGCGGCGCGCCACGAACGATTGGGTCGGCCGCGTCCTCGGCGTCATGACCTGGACGCCTTACGGCTTCTGGTTGCGAGCGCACGCGCTGCATCATGCCAACGCCGGCAACCTCGAGCGTCGAGGGCATGGCGACATCTTCACGATGACGACCGACGAATATTTCGCGCAAACGCGATTTCAGCGCTTCGTCTACCGGCTCTACCGCAATCCGCTGGTGATGTTCGGGCTGATCCCGACCTACCTCTTTGTGCTGCATTACCGCGTTCCCTTCGGCCTGATGCGCGCGGGTTGGCGGCCGTGGCTGAGCGTGATGGGAACCAACGCGGCGATCGCCGGCGTCGCCGCTCTGCTGGTCTGGCTCATGGGCCTTGGCCCGTTTCTTCTCGTGCAGAGTCCGGTGGTGGTGTTGAGCGCGTCGATCGCCGTATGGTTCTTCTACGTCCAACACCAATACGAGGATACGCTCTGGGCGCATGAGGACGATTGGAGTTTTCACGAAGCGGCCCTCAAGGGAAGCTCCCATTACGAACTGCCGCCGGTCCTGGCGTGGTTTACGGGCTATATCGGGGTGCATCATGTGCATCATCTTTGCAGCCGCATCCCGTTCTATCGGCTGCCGGAGGTGCTTCGCGATCACCCGCAACTGGCGGCATTGGGCAGGCTCACCTTGCTTCAGAGCCTGCGATGCGCGACGCTGGCGCTCTGGGACGAGACAGGCGAGCGACTGATTTCGTTTCGCGAACTACGTCCGGCGAGGGAAGCGGCGCAATCGGGGACAAGCTGACCCCGCGTTAGTCGCGCTTGGGGTTCCAATCTGACGCTCGGCGCCTGGTCGCGGATGGGCGGATTGCGGACTCCGCGCGCAATCCACCGACCTCGCCCTGAGGCGCGAAGCGAAGCGTAGCCTCGATGGGCGTTCCAGCTTGCGCCGGCGGTTGTGCGAGGCAACGGTTGATGGCAGAAAAGGTCGGGCCAACGAGCGTCCTTCGAGGCTCCTCAGGATGTCCTTCGAGGCCCTTCGGGCTCCTCAGGATGAGGAGGCGGGCGGCGCAGACACGGCCCGCTCGGTTCGAAGGCGGGCATTGCAAGCGACCGGCGGCTCGGCAGGGCGACCCTGAGGCATCCGCGTCATAGCGCGAGCGTGAAACCCGCTGCCGCCCGCCTCATCCCAAAAGCCGCCCCCGCCCCGCCTTCGCCGCATTTACGTTGGCGTCCGCCTCGCATAAGAACCGCGCCAGCCGCAAAACGGAACGCCGGCCGAGGGGCGCCATGTTCGACAAGATCCTGATCGCCAACCGCGGCGAAATCGCCTGCCGGGTGATGAAGACCGCCAAGAGGCTCGGGATCAAGACCGTCGCCGTCTATTCCGACGCCGACGCCGACGCCCTGCATGTCGAAATGGCCGACGAGGCCGTGCGCATCGGGCCGGCGCCGGCCGCCGAATCCTATCTCGTCATCGATAAGATCGTCGCGGCCTGCCGCAGCACCGGCGCGCAGGCGGTGCATCCCGGCTACGGCTTCCTGTCCGAGCGCGCCGCCTTCGCGGACGCCTTGCAAGCCGCCGGAGTCGTCTTCATCGGCCCGAACCCGCACGCCATTTGCGCCATGGGCGACAAGATCGAATCGAAGAAATTCGCCAATGCCGCCAAAGTCTCCACCGTCCCCGGCTTCCTCGGCGTGATCGAGAGCCCTGAGCACGCCGCCGAAATCGCCGACGAGATCGGCTATCCCGTGATGATAAAGGCCAGCGCCGGCGGCGGCGGCAAGGGCATGCGCATCGCCCATTCGCGCAAGGAAGTCGCCGAAGGCTTCGCGCGCGCCAAATCGGAGGCCAAATCAAGCTTCGGCGACGACCGGGTGTTCGTCGAGAAATTCATCGTCAACCCGCGTCACGTCGAAATTCAGGTGCTCGGCGACAAGCACGGCCATGTCGTCTATCTCGGCGAGCGCGAATGTTCGATCCAGCGCCGCAACCAGAAGGTCATCGAGGAGGCGCCGTCGCCGCTGCTCGACGAGGCGACGCGGCGCAGGATGGGCGAGCAGGCGGTGGCGCTCGCCAAGGCCGTCGGCTACGATTCCGCCGGCACGGTGGAGTTCGTCGCCGGGCAGGATCGCAGCTTCTTCTTCCTGGAGATGAACACCCGGCTTCAGGTCGAGCATCCCGTCACTGAACTCATCACCGGCGTCGATCTCGTCGAGGAGATGATCCGCGTCGCCGCCGGCGAGCCGCTGCGCTTGGCGCAAAGCGACGTGAAGCTGAACGGCTGGGCGGTCGAATCCCGCGTCTATGCCGAAGACCCGACGCGCGGCTTCCTGCCCTCGATCGGCCGGTTGGTGCGCTACCGGCCGCCGCCGGAGGGCGTCGACGACGGCGTCACGGTGCGCAACGACACCGGCGTCTACGAGGGCGGCGAGATCTCGATCTACTACGACCCGATGATCGCCAAGCTCGTCACCCACGCCGCGACGCGGCGCGAGGCGATTGAGGCGCAGGCCAATGCGCTCGATGCGTTTTATGTCGAGGGCATCCGCCACAACATCGCCTTCCTGTCGGCGCTGATGCGCCACCCGCGCTGGCGCGAGGGGCGGCTGTCGACCGGCTTCATTGCCGAGGAATTCCCCAACGGCTTTTCCGCGCAAAACCCGGCCGGCGAGACCGAGCGGGTGATCGCCGCCATCGCCGCCGCGGTCGATCACGTCATGAACATGCGCAAGCGCGGCATCTCCGGCCAGTTGCGCGCGCCCTCGAACGTGATCTTCGATCTCAAGCGCGTCGTCGCCTTCGGCGCGCGGCGCATCGGGTTGACGGTGGAGCCCAGCGCGGACGGGATCGCCTTCGTATTCGAGGACGGGCGGCGGCTGCGTGTCGCCTCGGCCTGGACGCCGGGCCAGCCGGTCTGGCGCGGCGAACTCGACGGGCGCCCGGCGGCGGCGCAAGTGCGGCCGATCCTCAACGGCTTCGAGATCGCGCATGGCGGCGCCGAGGTGGCGGCGCGCGTCTACACGCAGCGCGAGGCCGAGTTCGCCAGCCTGATGATCGAGCGCAAGGCCGCCGACAATTCGCGCGCGCTGAAGTGCCCGATGCCGGGGCTGGTGAAGAGCGTGGCGGTGACGGAGGGGCAGGAGGTCAAGGCCGGCGAGCCGCTGTGCATGGTCGAGGCGATGAAAATGGAGAACGTGCTGCTCGCCGAACGTGACGTGACGGTAAAGAAGATCCTCGCCAAGCCCGGCGACTCCCTCGCCGTGGACGCCGTCATCATGGAGTTCGCCTAAGCCCGTCGGCGCTATGCACATTTTCGCAACCAATCGTCGCAATTGCCTTACCGGCGCTGGGGGACGTGGCGGGGATGAAAGCGCTCGCAAAGCGGGGGATTACCCGCCGTTCGGCGGCGTCGTCCAGGCGTTCGCAAAAGCCTTGAGCGCCGCGCGCATTCGTGCACCCTAATCCACCCTAATCGCGGAATCTGCTTGCCACATGATTGAAAATAGCGTTATTCTGATTTTGTTTTTAAGAGCGCCCTTTTTGATTGATCTCCCCCGGACGATGTATTTGAGTCGAGCCCCGGGGGGGGTCATCCTTTTGCGCGATAACGCGCGCGCCAAGTTTCGCCGCCGCCGAGTTCCTCGCGAGTTCCTCGTTAGATTTAGGCGAATGGAAAGAAAGCTCTGCTTCAGTCGGTCGCGTCGCGCATGAGGCGCGAGGCCGAGGCTGGGAATGAGTTTGCAAGCGTCCGTGTTGGAAACGCGCGCCCCGCGCCGGCTGACGCGTCCGCTCGACGTGAAGCTGCCGCGCAAGGCCGTCGAATGGATCGCGCTGTTTTCGGTCGCCATCTGCGTCGCCTATGTGTTCATGGCGGCGAAGACGACGCTGGAAGGCAACCAGACCCACCACTTCGGCGATTTCTTCGCGCTGTGGACCTCGGCTATCCTCACCCACGGCGGCGATGCCGCGGTCAATTTCAACGTCGATGTCCTGCATGCGCGGCAAGTCGCGCTGGGCATGAATCCCGACGCCTACAACCCATTCCCCTATCCGCCGACCTTTCTGCTGCTGCTGGCGCCGCTCGGGCGGCTGCCGCTGCATCAGGCTTTCTATGTCTTCATGATCCCGGCCTTCGCCGCCTATGTGCTGGCGATGGCGGCGGGGCGCTGGCGCGAATGGTGGTGGGCGCTCGGCGCCTGCGTCGCCCCGGCCACCGGCGTCACGCTGATCTCCGGCCAGACCGGTTATCTATCCGGCGCGCTGATGGTGGCCGGCTTGCGGCTGCTGCCGGCGCGCCCGCTGCTGGCCGGCGTCATGTTCGGCCTGCTCACCTATAAGCCGCAACTCGGCGTGCTGCTCCCGGTGGCGCTGCTCGCCATGGGCGGTTGGCGGACGATCGCCGCGGCGGTGGCGACCTTCGCGGTGTTGGCGGCGGCGGCGGGCTACGCTTATGGCTTCAACCTCTGGGGCCTGTGGGCCCATTCGCTGGTCGAATACGCCACCCGCTTCAAGCCCGTCGTCGGCTACATGCCGACCATCTACGCCAACGCCATCTTGCTGGGCGCCTGGCGCTCGGTCGCCTGGGGGCTGCAACTCATCGTCTCGATCCCCGTCGCCATTGTCGTCTGGCGGGCTTGGCGGCAGGGGCCGAACCCGCGCGCGGCGGCGCTGCTGGTGGTGGGGACTTTTCTGGCGACGCCGCACGCCTTCAACTACGACCTGCCGATGCTGACGATGGGGCTGGTGTGGTATTTCGCCGAGCGACTGCGCGCCGAGCAGCGGCTCGATCTCGGCGAATTGGTAGCCCTGCTGCTCGCCTTCGCCATGCCGCTCATCATGCTGAGCCTGAAGGCCGTCGAGGCGCCGATGAGCTTCGCCGCGCTTGGGCTGATGTTCTGCCTGATCGCCTGGCCGCAGGCGCGCGCGGCGGCGCCGGGGCTCGCCGCCGCCTGATAAGGCGCTCGCCGCGGCCGCAAGCGTATCGTGGCTTTGCATGGCGCGCCGGGAGCCGGCCGCGCCGTCGCGGACCGTAAATCCGGAGCAACGCGGCGCGATGTGGCGAAGGCTACTGCGCGGCGAAGAAGTTTTTCCGAAACATTCGGAACGCTTGCGAACCCGGCGAGTAGATGTTGCGATCGACAGAGGGCGACATGGTCAACCCTAAGTCCTGGTATCTTGGCTTCGTCGTCGGCTTCGCGCTGGTGACGCCCAAGGCGTTCGCCAACGAACCGCCGCCGGCCGATGCGCGCGCGGTGGTCGCCGATCAACTCAACGCCTTCGGGCGCGACGATGCGGCCTCCGCCTTTGGACTCACGGCCCCGCAGGTGCGCGAGAAATTCGGCTCGGCCGGTCAGTTCATTGCCGCCATCAAGGCCAATTACGGCCCGATCTATCGCCACCGCAGCGTCGATTTCGGCCCGGCGGCGCGCCAGGGCGACGAAATCGGCATGGTGGTGACGATCGTCGCCGAGGACAACGAGGTCTGGTCGGCGCTGTTCGTGCTGTCCAAGCAGCGCGACGGCCTCTGGCGCACCTCGGCCTGCCTGCTCGCCAAGGCGCCGCAAAGCAGCGTGTGAGGGACAACCGCGGCGCGGTCCCGTGCGTATGGGGTGGCGTTGGTCGCGGAGGCGCAGATGCGGGCATTCATTTTCGGGTCGCTGGCTCTCTCGCTAATCGGCTCAAACCTCGCTTGGGCGCAGGACGCGCAGAAGCCGCCGGACGCCGTGGCGATCATCTCCTCGCAACTCGACGCCTTCGCGCATGACGACGCCAAGGCTGCGTTCGGCTTCGCCGCGCCGCCGATCCAGAGCCGGTTCTCCAGCCCCGAGGCGTTTCTGGCGATGGTGAAGAGCGCCTATCCCGCGGTCTATCGCCACC
The DNA here is from genome assembly GCA_035606915.1 of Roseiarcus sp. GTDB lineage: Bacteria > Pseudomonadota > Alphaproteobacteria > Rhizobiales > Beijerinckiaceae > Roseiarcus. Next base: position 53,513 of record DATNDU010000040.1, read on the forward strand.
GCAGCGTGCAGTTCGGCAAGGAGGCGCGCCAGGGCGACGAGATCGAGCAGGGCGTCGTCTTCGTCGACGCCGATAACGTCGTCTGGGACGGCGTTTACACGCTGGCGCGTCAAAGCGACGGCGGCTGGAAGATTATGGGTTGCGTGATCGCGCGCTCAACTGAAACGAATCTCTGAGCGGCCTTTCGGGGCGAGCGCCGATCGGCTAGAGCGGGGCGGGCGCAGCAGCGCCCGATGCTTGAGAGGCGCCATGACGCTCAGAGCGGGTCTTGTCGGCTGCGGCTTCATTTCCGACATTTATCTGACCAATCTCGCCAAATTCCGCGACGTCGCGGTTGTCGCCTGCGCCGATATGGCGCCGCAGGCGGCGGCCCGTCAGGCCGAGCGCTACGCGCTTCAAGCGCGCTCCGTCGCCGACTTGCTGCAATCCGACGACATCGACATCGTGCTCAACCTGACGACGCCCGAGGCCCACGCCGAGGTGTCTTTGGCGGCGATCGAGGCCGGCAAGTCGGTCTATTCGGAAAAGCCGCTGGCGGCTCGGCTCGCCGATGGCGAGCGGCTGATGACCGCTGCCAACGCCAGGGGGGTGGCGGTTGGTTGCGCCCCGGACACCATCCTCGGGCCCGGCTATCAGGAGGCGCGCGCGCTCATCGACGCTGGCGCGCTCGGCCGGCCGCTGACCGCGCTCGCCGCCGTGCTGTCGCATGGCTACGAACATTGGCATCCGAGCCCGGCGTTCTATTATCAGCCCGGCGGCGGCCCGGTGTTCGACATGGGGCCTTATTATCTGTCAGCGCTGGCGAGCCTGCTCGGCCCGGTGGCGCAGGTGCGGGCGGTCGGGCAGATCGGCTTTGCCGAACGCACGGTGACGACGCCGGGCTCGCCGAAGTTCGGAGAGCAGATTCGGGTCGAGACGCTGACCTCGGTGCAGGCGCTGCTGACCTTCGCCAACGGCGCGCAGGCGACCTTCCTGGCCAGCTTCGACGTCTGGCGGCACAGCCTGGCGCCGATCGAACTGCACGGCGAGGCGGCCTCGCTCAGGCTGCCAGATCCGAATTTCTTCGCCGGCGACCTCGCCGTCGCCGTCGCCCGCGAGCCCTGGCGCGAGGTTCCGCTCGCCCATCGCCTGCTCGGGGCGGCGAACTGGCCGGCCGACAAACCCAAGCAATCGAACTGGCGCGGCCTCGGCGTCGCCGATCTCGCGCGCGCCCTCCTCGACAAGCGCCAGCCGCGCGCCAGCGGCGCTTTCGGCTTGCACGTGCTGGCGGTGATGGAGGCGATCCTGAGTGCGGCCGTCGAGGGCAGGACGGTGCGCGTGACGGCGCCTTTCGCGCCGCCGGCTGCGCTCGGCGACGCGGAAATCGGCGAATGGCTGAAGCCGGAGGCGCGCGCGGCGCTGGCGCGGCGCTGACGGCGTTTTTATTTGAAATCTTTCCTAACGCTCGCATTCGGCATACCGTAAACTTCAGTCGACCGGCCGGCCCGCCTGGGGCCGGCGTCAGCCGAGGACAGGCCGATGATGTCCGGGCGCCGCAAGCTTTCCGTCGAAACCCTCGTGCTTTTCGCCATGGGCGCCGCCTTCGCCGGGGCCTGCGGCTTTTTGTGCGTCACCGCCTATCGAGCGGCGCAACCCTCGGCCGGCCGCCTCGCCGCCCCGGCGGTCGCCGAACTGAGTCCGGCGCTGCCGCTGGCGCTGCCGGCCACGCAGTCGGCGGTTTTCACGCCGCAGAGCCCGCCCGTCGCCTTCGCGCCGCCGCGCCCGGCCTCGATCTTCGCGCCGCCGCCGAGCGTCGAGGCGGAACCGGCGGACCGGCCGGCGGTCAGGGAGCGGCCAATGTCGCCGCCGATCGTGCTGGGCGCGCCGGCGCCGCTGCCGCCGTCGCGGCCGATCGAGTTCGGAGTCCGGCTGGCCTCGCTCTCCGGCGGGCTGACGCTGGGGCGGCGCACCGATTCCGTCGAATTCGGCGCGATGTCGGGATCGCTCGGCCAGTACGACCGCTTCACCGCCGTCTACGATCTCAGCGCCCACGTCGTTTATCTGCCCAACGGCGAGCGGCTCGAAGCGCATTCCGGGCTCGGGCCGCTGCGCGACGATCCCAGCCATGTCGCCGAGAAGGATCGCGGCGCGACGCCACCGCATATCTATGACCTGACGCTGCGTGAAGACCTGTTCCACGGCGTGCAGGCGCTGCGGCTCAACCCAGTTGGCGGCGCCGACTCGATCTTCGGCCGCGCCGGCCTGCTCGCCCACACTTACATGCTGGGGCCGAACGGCGATTCCAACGGCTGCGTGTCGTTCAAGAACTACGACGCCTTCTTGCGGGCGTTCCAGAGCGGGCTCGTCAAGCGGCTCGCCGTGGTGACGAACCTCAAATAGGGCGGCGCTTGCGGCGTCAGTCAAAGGCGGCGATAGTAACACGACCAACTTAGCGCCTCTCGCATCGAGCCCATGACGCTTCGCCTCGCGATAGAGAACCTGGACCGCCTGCCCGACGGCGGCCCCGTCAGAATCGAGGTCAAGGGCCGCGGCCTCGACATCGGCCGCGACGCGCATCTCGATTGGACGCTGCCGGACCCCAGCCGCTACGTCTCCGGCAAGCATTGCGAGATCCGCTATCGCGACAACGAATATTGGCTGCACGACGTCTCCACCAACGGCACCTTCGTCAACGGCGCGCAATTCCGGCTCGACGCGCCCTATCGGCTGCGCGACCGCGACCGGCTGTCGATCGGCCCCTATATGGTCGCCGTCTCCATCGAGGGCGGGGCGGCGCAGGCGCCCGGCGCCGCGCAGGCCTTCGGCGCCGGCGAGGCGGCGGCGGGCGATGTCTGGGGCGCGGTCGGCGATGTCGCGCCGCCGGACAGCCGCGACGCTTATCGCGTGCGCAACAAGCCGGCGACCTCAGGCGATTTCCTGGATTTCGCCACCGACGCCGGATCGCTTCCCGCCGCAGCGCCGGCCGCGGCGTGGTCGGCGCCGGCGCCCGCCGCCGACGAGGCCTGGCTCACCGCTTCCGCGCCACCGCCGCCGCCTGCGCCGCCGCCGCCCGATCCCCGCGCATTGCCGATCGTCGAGCGGCCGCGCCCAATGCGGCCGGCTGAGCCGGGCGCGGTGGCGCCCGCGCCTGCGGCCTCCGAGGCGCGCGCCGACGCGGCGCTGCTGGCCCGCCTCGCCGACGCCGCCGGCTTGCCAAGAGCGGCGCTCGCCGGTCGCGACGCCGGCGAGGTCGCCGACGAGATCGGCGCCGTGCTGCGGCTGACGGTGCTCAACCTGACCCAGATGGCGGCGAGCCGGCGGCAGACGAAATCGGCGATCCGCTCGTCGCAGCACACCATGTACCGGCAGAGCGACAACAATCCGCTCAAATTCGCCGCCGATCCCGAGCATGCGATGGAGACGATGTTCGGGCCGCCGAACCGCATCCACATGAAGGCCCCGGCGGCGGTGGCCGAGGTGTTCGAGGAATCGAAGGTGCATAATGTGCAGACCTTCGGCGCCATGCAGCAGGCGCTCGATGCGCTGTTCGAGGATCTGAGCCCCGACCGCATCGAGGCGGCGACGCCGCAGGAGCGCGGCATCGGCGCGGTGATGGCGTCCCGTAAGGCGAGACTGTGGGACGTCTATGCGGAGCGCTGGAAAGCATTGACCAAGCGGTCGGACGGCCGGCTGAACGAGGCCTTCATGGCTCTGTTCGCGCAGGCTTACGACCGTTTGAACGACAAGGGCGGCTGAGGCCGGGCAACAGGCGGGGCGGCGGCGGACATGTCGTGGAACGCAAAGGTGCATTGGAGCGAGGGCCTGTTCTTGCGGCCCCATCACCTGCAACAGGCCGACCGTTATCTCGAAAACGCGCTTGAGAGCCGGACGCGCCATGTCACGCCATATCCCTGGGGCTTCGCCTCGCTGGAAATCGACCTCGATCTCGCCCATCAGGGCAAGTTCGCGCTGCGGCGCGCCTCCGGCGTGTTGCCGGACGGCGGCCCGTTCGATTTCCCCGGCGACGCGCCGGCGCCGGCGCCGATCGACGTGCCGGAATCGGCCGCCGGCCAAGTGATCTGGCTCACCGCGCCGGCGCGTTCGGAAAACGTGCGCGAGGTCGGGCCGTTGGCCGCCGAGAGCGCGACGCGCTACCTCATCGGCGCCGAGACGGTGATCGATTCGACCTCGCATCTGCGCATCGAGGAGGAGATCGAGGTCGCCTATCCCCGGCTCGCCTACGAAATCCGCAAGACGCAGAAGCCGGGCTTCGTCAGCTTAGCCGTCGCCAAGTTGGTCGAGGTGCATGACAAGACGCTGGTGTTCGACGAGAAATTCGCCCCGCCGGTGCTCATCGTCGCCGCCTACCCGACGGTCGAGGGTTGGCTCGACCGGGTGATCGGCTGGATCGGCGCCAAGCTCGACGAACTCGCCCGCTACGCCAGCGACCCAACCGCCGGCGGCGGCCTGCAAAGCGCCGATTACCTGATGCTGCAAATGCTCAATCGCGAGAGCCCGGTGCTCGCCCATTTCCGCCGCTCGCGCGCCGTGCATCCGGAGCGGCTGTACGAGGAGTTGCTGCGCATCGCCGGCGAACTGGCGACCTTCGCCACCGCAGAGCGGCGGGCGCGCGAATACGACCCCTACGTCCACGACGATCTCGAACGCTCGTTCGCGCCGCTGCTGCGCGACATCCAGGATTTCCTCTCCGCCCAACTCGACCGTCGCGCCATCCGGCTGGAACTCATCGAGCGCGCCGCCAACGCCTATGTCTCGACGATCAAGGACCGCACGCTGTTCCGCAACGCCACCTTCATTCTGGAAGTCTCCGCGCGGCGGCCGTTGGCTGAGATCCAGTCGAGCCTGCCGGCCTATCTGAAGGTCGGCCCCAACACCAAGATGAACGAGATCGTCCACGCGCATCTGCCGGGCGTGCCGCTGGTGCATCTGCCGACGCCGCCGCCGCAAATCCGCGCCATCACCGATCACGTCTATTTCTATCTCGACCGCACTTCGCCGCTGTGGCCGGAGTTCAGCGTCGCCAGCGCCGTCGGGATGCATTTTGCCGGCGACTGGCCGGAGTTGCAGCTCGAATTCTGGGCGATTCGGGAAGGCCGGCGATGAGCGACGGCGACGACCCGTTCGCCCGGCGCGACCGGACGATCATTCGCCCCAATCCCGGCGGCCGGCTGCCGCCGGCGCCGCCGCCAGGGGCGCCCGCGCCGCCTCCGCCGCCTTATACGCCGCCGCCCTCCTACCCGCCCGCGCAGGGCGGCGCGCCGCCGGCCTCGCGGCCGGTGTCGTCGGTCAGCTATCCCGCGCAGGCGCCGCCGGCGGCCGAGGGCGACGCCTGGATGGTTGGGCGCGTCGTCAACCCGTATCTGCCGCAGAACGCCGCGCCGCCGCCGCTGACCCCGGCGCCGGCCTCGCCGCATGTCGCGGTCGATCTGGAGATGGTCGCCGACAATCCGCTGATGCGCGCGGCGGCCTCGTTGCTGCTGGCGCTCGGGCGGCTGCGCGCCTCGCTGTCGCGCGCCGGCGCCGGGCCGCTGATGGATCAGGTGGCGCAGGCGATCGAGGCGTTCGAGCGCGACGCGCGCGCCGCCGGCGCGCCGGCCGATCAGGTGCAGGTGGCCAAATACGCGCTCGCCGCCACCGCCGACGACATCGTGCAGAACCTGCCGACCGAGGATCGCCATATCTGGACGCGCTACTCGATGCTGGTGCGTTTCTTCGGCGAGCGCACCGGCGGCGTCAAATTCTTCCAGGAACTCGACCGCGCCAAGCAGAACCCGGCCGTCAACCTCGGCCTGTTGGAACTCATGCACGCTTGTCTGAGCCTCGGCTTCGAGGGCGTCTATCGCGCCGCCGGCGGCATGGGCGCCTTGCAGGGGCTGCGCCGCGATCTCTACGAGACCATCCGCCGCAATGCGCCGAAGACCATCGAGGATCTATCGCCGCATTGGCGCGGGCAGACGATCGGGCTCGCCGGCAGCCGGCTGCAAATCCCGGTCTGGGCGGTCGCTGCCGCCGCCGGCCTGCTGCTGCTCGGCGTCTATCTGTATCTGCGCTTTCTGCTCAGCGGTCAGGCCGAGGCGCTGGCGCTGAGGATGGCGGCGCTCTATCCCAACACCGATATTCAACTGGCGCGCGAGGTCGCGGCGCCGGCGCCGCCGGCGCCCAAGCTCGAAATCGCGCCGCAACTCATCTGCATCAAGCGCGCGCTGGCGCCGGAGATCATGGCCGGCAAGGTCAGCGCCGAGCAGACGCCCTCGACGATCTTCGTGCGCGTCGGCAGCGTCGTATTGTTCCCCTCCGGCGGCGCCAGCGCCAATTCCGCCTTCGCGCCGATCGCCAGGAAGATCGCCGGCGCGCTCAATAAACAGCCGGGCGAGATCACCGTCACCGGCTACACCGACGGCGACCCCATTCATACGTTGCAGTTTCCCTCCAATTTCGAATTGTCGGAAGCGCGCGCCAAATCGGCGGCGGGGCTTTTGAGGACGGCGCTGAGCGACCCGAAGCGGCTCGCCATCAAGGGCAAGGGCGCCGCCGATCCCGTCGCGCCCAACGATGTCGAGGCCAACAAGGCGAAGAACCGGCGCGTCGAATTCTCGATCCCGCGCGACGACAGCCAGGGATGCTAAAATCATGACCTGGATCTTTTGGAGCCGTCATTGCGAGCGAAGCGAAGCAATCCACGGTTCGGCGCGGACGTCGTATCCTGTTGATAGACGATCTCTCGAAGATGGATTGCTTCGCTTCGCTCGCAATGACGGTAGAGTGCTCGACAATTCCGTCAAATCGCAGAAGGCTCTGGCGTCATGACCTGGGCGTTCTGGCTGTGGATCGCTTTGAGCGTGCTCGGCGCCGTCCTGTTGGCGTTGCTGATCTGGTTCGGCGGTCCGCTGATCTCGGTTGCCGATTATACGCCGCTGGATGGGACCGGCGTGCGGCTGACGATCATCCTGGTTGTCTTCCTGATCGTCGGCGCGGTGATCGCGTGGCGCGTCGTCAAGCGCCTGCGCGCCGCCGCCGCGCTCGAAAAGGCGATGACGGAGGCCGCCCAAGAGGACAGCGACGCGCCGATTCTCAAGCAGAAGATGGAGGACGCGCTCCACACCCTGCGCGACAGCAAGTCCGGCGGCGCGGCGCTCTACGATCTGCCGTGGTATGTCATCATCGGCCCGCCCGGCGCCGGCAAGACCACGGCGCTGGTCAATTCGGGCCTGCGCTTTCCGCTCGCCGTCGGCGGCCCGAAGGCGGTGGCGGGCATCGGCGGCACGCGCTATTGCGATTGGTGGTTCACCGATCAGGCGCTGCTGATCGACACCGCCGGGCGCTACACGACGCAGGATTCCGACGCCAAGGCCGACAAGCGCAGTTGGCTCGCCTTCCTCGATCTGTTGCGCCGCAACCGGCCGCGCCAGCCGATCAACGGCGTGCTGGTGGCGATCTCGATCGCCGATCTGCTGACGCTGTCGGCGCAGGAAATCTCCGGCCACGCCGACGCCATCCGCCGCCGCCTCGACGAATTGCACGAGCACCTGCGCATCAGCTTTCCAGTCTACGCCGTGTTCACCAAGATGGACCTGATCTCCGGCTTCACGCCGTATTTCGCCGATCTCGACGAGGCCGGCCGCAATGTCGTCTGGGGCGCGACCTTCCAGACCGCGAGCAAGACCGCCAATACGGTCACGCAGGTCGGCGAGGAGTTCGACCTGCTGGTCAAGCGCATCTTCGAGCGCATGCCGGAACGTTTGCAGGAGGAGCCCGACCCGCGCGCTCGCGTCACGCTGTTCGGCATGCCGGCGCAGCTCACCGCGATCCGCAAGCCGATCGTCGAATTCCTCAACCGCGTGTTCGAGCCGACGCGCTATCAGACGACGGCGGCGTTGCGCGGCTTCTATTTCACCTCCGGCACGCAGGAGGGCACGCCGCTTGACGCCGTCATCGGCGCGCTGCAACGCAGCTACGGCGTCGAGAGCTATGGCGCGGCGGCCCATTCCGGCCTCGGCAAGAGCTATTTCCTGCACGACCTGATGACCAAGGTGATCTTCGCCGAGGCCGGCTGGGTGTCGGTCAATCTGGCGGCGGTGCGCCGCGCCTTCGCCGTCCGGGGCGCCGCGTTCGCCGCCATCGGGCTGGCGATGGCGGGCGTGCTGGGGCTGTGGTGGGTGAGCTTCGGCGCCAACACCAGCCTCATCAAGGCGACCGCCGCCGGCTTCGACAATTACGCCCTCGCCGCCGCCCCGCTCATCAAGCAGACGACGATCAACGATCCCGACGTGCGCCCGGTCTATGAGTTGATCGGCGCGCTGCCGCCGCTGCCCTATGGCTACGCCCATCGCGACAAGGCGACGCCGCTGAAGGACACCTTCGGCCTCAGCGAGCGCCCCCGCGTCCAGGACGCCTCGATCACCGCCTATCAGGAAGCGCTGGAGCGGCTGATGCGGCCGCGCCTCATCCTGTCGCTCGAACAGCAGATCCAGAAGAACATCAACGACCCCACCTATCTCTACGAGGCGCTGAAGGTCTATCGGATGCTGGGCGGCAACGCGCCGTTCGTCGACAAGGAGCTGATCCTCGACTGGTTCACGCATGAGTGGGAGGAGCGCGTATTCCCCGGCGCGCCCTACGCTCAGGGGCGGGCGCTGCTGCGCGCGCATCTTGAGGCGATGCTCGACATGGACACCGGGGCCAAGCCGAAAGTGTCGCTCAACGGCCCGCTCATTGCAGAGGCGCAGGCGACGCTGGCGCGGCTGCCGGTCGCCCAGCGCGCCTATGCGCTGCTGAAGAGCCAGGCGCGCAACGCCATGCTTGAGGACTGGGTCGCCTCGCAGCGCGGCGGCCCCGATATGGCGCTGGTGTTCGAGGCGGCCAACGGGGCGAGCCTCGACACCGTGCGCGTGCCCGGCTTCTTCACCTATAACGGCTTCTACAAGGGCCTCATCGACCATATGCCGACCATCGCCGGCGCGCTCGCCAAGGACACTTGGGTGCTCGGCGCCTCCGGCCAGCAATCGGCGGTGCAGACGCAGTACGACCGGCTGTTTCCCGACATCCTCGATCTCTATCGCAACGATTTCATCGCCGCCTGGAACGCGGCGATCACCAATCTGGCGCTGCGCCCGCTGCTCGCCGACCGGCCGAAATATCTGGCGTTGAGCGCGGCCTCGGCGCCGACCTCGCCAATCAAGCAGATCTTCGAATCGATCCGCACCGAGACGGCGCTGACCCGCGAGCGCGCCGCGCCGCCGGCGGCGGCTCAGCCGAGCGAGGCGCAGTCCGACGCGCTGAAGCTCGCCAAACGCAAGGCGATGCAACGGCTCTCCGCGGAAGCGCAGGAGGCGGTCGAAATCGCGCTCAAAGCGCAGCGCCGCGCCGGCGAGGCCGCCCCCGATACGCCGGGGGCCTCGATCGAGGCCTATTTCAAGCCGATCCAACTGCTGGTCGACGGCGACGCCGGCTCGCGGCCGATCGATGCCTTGCTGGCCAATCTCAACGAACTCTACCGCCAGCTCACCCTGGCGGCGAGCAATCCCGCGCAGTCGAAGCGGGCGCTGGAGCAGGTCGAGGTCGAGGTGGCGAGCCTGCGCTCCAACGTGACGCGGCTGCCGCAGCCGCTCGCCGGCATGATGGCGAAGGTGGCGCGCGATGCGGCGGGCGACGCCAGCAACCGCACCGTCGCGCAACTCACCGATCAGATGGCGCAGGAGGTGACGGCGCCGTGCCAGCGGGTCGTCAGCAACCGCTACCCGTTCTCGCGCAGCGAACGGGATGCGCCGCTCGCCGATTTCGCCCGCATCTTCGCGCCCAACGGCGTCATCGACAAATTCTTCTCCGCCAATCTCGCCGCGCTGGCCAACACCGGCTCCAGGACTTGGAGTTGGCGCAGCGGCTCCAACATCACCAGGCCGCTGTCGGTGACGACGTTGCGCCGCTTCCAGCAGGCAGCCGAGATTCGCGACACCTTCTTCCCGACCGGCGGCACGCAGCCCAACCTAAGCTTCACCGTCAAGCCGCTGACGCTGAGCGGCGAGGCGCAGACGGCGACGCTGGCCGTCAACGGCGCCAATGTCGTCGCCCAGCAAGGCAGCGCCGCGCCGGGGGCGCTGCAATGGCCGGGCTCGGGGGCGGGCGCGGCCTCGATCACCATGGCGCCCGACATGCCGGATCGTAAATCGACGCTTGAGCGCAGCGGCGCCTGGGCGTTCTTCCGCCTCGTCGACGCCGGCGCGATGATCCAGCGTGGCTCCGCGGTCAATGTCAGCTTCATCGTCGGCGGACGCGAGGCGTCGTTCGAGTTCACCTCCGGCTCGCTCAACAATCCCCTGAGTTTAAGCGCGTTGCGTCATTTCGAGTGTCCCAACGGTCTGTGAGAGGCGCTGATGCCTGCGGGGTTCTTCGGCAAGCTGCCGGCCAAGCGCGATTTCGTCGCCTATCAGGCGTCGCGCCCGTTCCTCGATCTTTGGGAGCCGTGGTTGCAGGCGAGCCTGGCCACCTCGCGCCTGACGCTCGGCGAGGAATGGTCGCCGGCCTATAACCGCGCGCCGCTCTGGCGCTTCTGGCTCGGCGCGCAATTCGCCGGCGAGGCGATGCTCGGCGCGCTGATGGCCTCGGTCGACGGCGTCGGGCGGCCATTCCCGCTGGCGTTGTTCTGCGGCGAGGGCGGCGGGCTGTTGCCGCCGCCGGAGATCGAAGCCAACGAGGCCTGGTGCGAGGCGGCGGAGGCGGCGCTGCTCGGCGCGCTGGCGCCGCAAACGACGTTCGAGAGCTTCGCCGAGACGGTCGAGAGCCTGCCGGCGCCGGCGTTGCAGGCGCGCGTCGAGGAGATTTCCGGCGTCGAGCAATTGGCGGACGGCGCGGTGCTGGTGCGCGGCGTCGCCGCGCAGGCCTCGCTCGCCTTCCGCGCGGCGCGGCGTTTCGGCCATCGCAGCGCCTTCGCCGGCCAGAGTTTCTGGTGGACGGTCGGCGGCGAAGGCTTCGAGGCGCTGGCGCTGGCGGTGGTCGGCATGCCGGCGCCGACGCTGTTCGCCGATATGCTGACAGGCGCCTTTGCAAGGACGAGCCAAGATGGCTGACCCGCTGATCCGCGCCGGCTCGGCCACCGATGTCGGCCTCAAACGCGCCCGCAACGAGGATAGTTTCGTCATGCGCCCGCAGGCGGGCCTGTGGGCCGTCGCCGACGGCATGGGCGGCCACGGCTACGGCGATGTCGCCAGCCGCATGGCGATCGAGGCGCTGACGGGCCTCGACGCCGCGCCGAGCGGCGAGGCGCTACTGGCGGCCGTGGAACAGGCGGTGGCGGCCGCCAACCGCGAGATGCGCGGCTTCGCCGAGCGCCAGGGCCATGCGGTGATGGGCACGACGCTGGTCGCGCTGCTGATCCACGGCGCGCATTTCGCCTGCCTGTGGTGCGGCGACAGCCGCGCTTACCTGCTGCGCGCCGGCGCCTTGCGCCAGCTTACCCGCGACCACTCGGAGACCCAGGATCTCGTCGATCGCGGCGTGCTCGATTCCGCCGAGGCCAAGCTGTGGCCGCGCCGCAGCGTGCTGACGCGGGCGCTGGGCGCCATGGAGGCGCCGGAACTCGATCTCGTCAGCGAGCGCTGGGCGCCGGGCGATGCGTTCCTGCTATGCAGCGACGGGCTGACCGCGCACTGCGAGGATGGCGACATCGCCGCGGCGCTCGCCGGCGATGACCCGCAGGCGGTCTGCGACAGCCTCATCGCATTGACGCTCCAGCGCGGCGCCAGCGACAACGTGACGGCGATCGTGCTGCGTTGCGACTAGCGCGCCGGCCTGAACGCGCAAACGCCGGCGGCGCAAAAAAAAAAGCCCGGCCGCGCGGAGGTGCGGCCGGGTTTGGAGCCTTTCGGCTGAGGTTAGCTGCGCCGATCGCCGAACAGCATCAGCAGGAACTGGAACATGTTGATGAAGTCGAGATAGAGCGTCAGCGCGCCGAAAATCGACTTCTTCTCAGCCACCTCCCACGTCCCACCGGAGTAGTAGTTGGTCTTGATCGCCTGCGTGTCATAGGCCGTCAGGCCGGCGAAGATGCCGACGCCGAGGATCGACAGCGCCCATTGCAGACCCGCCGAGTGCAGGAACAGGTTGACCAAGCTGGCGATGATGAGGCCGAACACGCCCATGATGAGGAACGACCCCATCGCCGAGAGATCGCGGCGCGTGGTGTAGCCATAGAGGCTCAGCGCGGCGAACGAGGCGGCGGTGATGAAGAACACGTTTGCGATCGAGGCGCCCGTGTACACCAGGAAGACCGTCGACATCGACAGACCCATCAACGCCGCGAAGGCGAGGAAGGTCAGCCGCGCCCCGTTCACCGACAACCGGTCACGCCCGGCCGACAGGCCGAACACGATCAGCAGCGGGGCGAAGATCACCACCCAGCGCAGCGGCGAAAGATAGATCGCCTGGCCGAACGGGCTCACGCTCACCAGATGATTGCCCACAAACACTGGCGCCGCCAGTAAGTAGGCGCCGAGCGCGACGAGGCCGGTCAGCCCCAGGCCCAGGGTCATGTAGTTGTAGACGCCCAGCATGTAGGCGCGCAGACCCTGGTCGATCGCGCCAGTTCCGGACCGGGCGACGCCGGCGCCGGAACGCGCAGACGCAAAGCGGTCATAGTCGGACATGGAAACCCTCTCTATGGCGGCGAGCGGACGCCTGTACAGCGTCCCAGTCGCCATGTGGCCAATATGAACGCGCGGGCTCGCCCGCGCAAGGCGCGGCAACATTACATCGCCGTTAGCTTAATCTCACTTCGCCGGTGCGACCGGTTTGCCGTCGGGGCCGAAGGTCGACAGATAGGCGATGACGTTGTCGATGTCTTTTTCTTTCGGCAGGCCCGGGAACATCATCTTGGTGTGCGGCACCACGGCCTGCGGGTCTTTCAGGTATTTCTTCAGGGTGGCGACGTCCCAGGTGATGCCGGAGTGCTCGTTGGCGTCGGAATAATGGTAGTCGGGGTAGATACCGGCCTTGCGGCCGACGACGCCGTTGAGCACGGGACCGACGCTGTTATGGGCGCCTTCGCCGATGTTGTGGCAGGCGTGGCACTTCTTGAACACCTGCTTGCCGGCTTCCGCATCGCCGTCGGCGCGCGCTGCGGCGCTGGCGGCGACAAGAGCGGCCGCAAAGACGGCCAACGCTGCGACGTGTCTCACTCTATAACCTCCCTGGTTCGCTCCCCGCGCTGCTTGCGCGAAGACGGTTTCGTTACCATGCGGGCGGCGGAGCGTATAGGGGAGAGGGCGAGCCGAGCTTGCGAGCGCTGGCCTCGCGCCCGTTCAGCCGCTATGGAGCGGCGGCCCTTATTGGGAAAGGCCGCGGCGCTTATTGGAAAGGCCGCGGCGCTTGTTGGGAAAGACCATGGACGCTCAGCAGACCCATTTTGGCGACCGTAGCGTGGCGTTGGAGGCCAAGCAGGGCCTCGTCGACGCGGTGTTCCATAAGGTCGCCGGGCGCTACGACCTGATGAACGACCTGATGTCCGGCGGCCTGCATCGGCTGTGGAAGGACAACCTGGTCGCCAAGGTCGCGCCGCCTCGGCATCGCGCCTATCGCCACCTCGACGTCGCCGGCGGCACCGGCGATGTCGCCTTTCGGGTGGCGCGGGCCGGCGGCGATATGACGCATGTCACAGTCGCCGACATCAACCCCGACATGCTGCGCGTCGGCGAGCAGCGCGCGGCGCGGCGCCGCGACCGCGGCAGGCTGACTTTCGTCGAGGCCAACGCCGAGGAACTGCCGTTCGAGGCCGGCGCCTTCGACGGCTACACGATCGCCTTCGGCATCCGCAACGTGCCGCGCATCGAGCGCGCGCTGGAGGAAGCCTATCGCGTGCTGAGGCGCGGTGGCCGCTTCCTGTGCCTGGAGTTCTCCAAGGTCGACGCGCCGGGGCTCGACCGCGTTTACGCCGCCTATTCGGAAGCCGTGATCCCGGCGCTCGGCCGCGTCATCGCCGGCGACGGCGCGCCCTACCGCTACCTGGTGGAATCGATCCGCCAGTTCCCGACGCCCGAGCGCTTCGCCGACATGATCGCCGCCGCCGGCTTCGCGCGCGTTAGCTACGAGCGGCTGACCGGCGGCGTCGTCGCCATCCATTCCGGCTGGAAGCTCTGAGGCTTGGGCTTGCTCGCTTCAATCGGCCACGCGGCGCGCCTCAGCCGCGCGCTTCTGGTGATGGCGCGCGAGGGCGTGTTCGTCGGCCTCGATGCGGCGACGCTGCCGCCGATCTCGCGGCCGGCGCTGGCGGCGCTGAAGCTCGTCGCGCGCAAGAGCGACGGCCGCCACGGCCTGTCGCGCGCCATGGAGCGGCTGGGGCCGTCCTACGTGAAGCTCGGGCAGTTTCTCGCCACGCGGCCGGACATCGTCAGCGCCGGCGTCGCGCACGAGTTGGAGCGCCTCCAGGACCGCGTCGCGCCGCTGCCGCGCGAGGTCGCGGTGAAGCGCATCGAGGCGGCGTTCCAACTGCCGCTGAAGGCGCTGTTCTGCGAATTCGGCGAGTCGGTCGCCGCCGCCTCGATCGCGCAGGTGCATCGCGCGCGCACCCGCGAGGGCGGCCGCGACGTGGCGGTCAAGGTGCTGCGCCCCGGCGTCGAGCGGCGATTCGCGCGCGACCTCGCCGATATGTTTTTCGCCGCCCGGCTCGCCGAATGGCTGATCCCCGACGCCGAGCGGCTGAAGCCGGTGCAGATCGTCGAGACGCTGGCGCGCTCGGTGCGCATGGAGATGGATTTCCGCCTGGAGGCGGCCGCCGCCGACGAATACGGAGAAAATCTCAAGGACGATCCGGAATTCCGCGCCCCCAAGATCGACTGGGACCACACCACGCGCGAAGTGCTGACCATGGAGTGGATCGAGGGGACGCCGTTCAGCGACCCCGATCGGCTGATCGCGCTCGGCTTCGATCTCGCCAGGCTCGGGCGCTTGCTGATCCAATCGTTCCTGCGCCATGCGTTGCGCGACGGCTTCTTTCACGCCGACATGCATCAGGGCAATTTCCTGGTCGACGCCGACGGCCACATCGTGGCGCTCGATTTTGGCATCATGGGGCGGCTCGGCCGGGCCGAGCGGCGCTTTCTCGCCGAAATCCTCTACGGCTTCATCCGCCGCGATTATCTCAAGGTGGCGCAGGTGCATTTCGAGGCCGGTTACGTGCCCAAGCACTACCGTGTCGAGGATTTCGCGCAGGCGATCCGCGCCATCGGCGAGCCGATCCATGCCCGCCCCGCCGACCAGATTTCGATGGCGCGGCTGCTGACGCTGCTGTTCGAGGTGACGGCGCTGTTCGACATGACGACGCGCGTCGAACTGGTGATGCTGCAAAAGACGATGGTGGTCGTCGAAGGGGTGGCGCGCAAGCTCGACCCGCACCTCAACATGTGGGCGACGGCGGAGCCGGTGGTTGGCGACTGGATCGCCGAGAACCTGGGGCCGCGCGGGCGGTTGGAGGACGTCGGCGCGTCGCTGGCGGCGGTCGGGCGCGTCATCGCCGAGATGCCGGAGCACATTGAGCAATTCCGGCGGGCGATGGCCACTATCGAGAACTGGCGAAGCGCGCCGGCGCGCGCCGGCCATATTGCGCTGTGGGCGATTGCGTTGCTGATGCTGTGGTTCGCGATTCGCGGCATTTTCCATTAAGCGTGGCGGCGCGGCGAGATTCGCCGCCGCACGCGCCGCCGGAGCAAGGCATACGATGGCAGAAGCCGACCTCTCCGCAGCGCGCATTCTGCTCATCATCGGCGGCGGCATCGCCGCGTTCAAATCGCTGGAGCTGATCCGGCGCCTGCGCGAGCGCGGCGTCGGCGTGCAGGCGGTGCTGACGCCGGCGGCGGAACGCTTCGTCACGCCGCTGTCGGTGGCGGCGCTGAGCGCGGCGCCGGCGCGCACCGATCTGTTCAGTCTCACCGACGAGGCGGAGATGGGTCATATCGAGCTCTCGCGTTCGGCCGATCTCATCGTCGTCGCCCCGGCGACCGCCGATCTCCTCGCCAAGATGGCCAACGGCCTGGCCGACGATCTCGCCTCGACGACGCTGCTTGCCACCGACAAGCGCGTGCTGGCCGCGCCGGCGATGAACGTGCGGATGTGGACGCACCCGGCGACGCAGCGCAACGTCGCGCGGCTCAAGGCCGACGGCGTCGCCTTCGTCGGCCCCGATGACGGCGACATGGCGTGCGGCGAATTCGGGCCCGGACGCATGGCGGAGCCGGCCGCCATCGCCGCTGCCGCTCTCGCTCTGCTGCGCGGCGGCGGGCGGCTCGCCGGGCTTCACGTGCTGGTGACGGCTGGCCCGACCTACGAGGCGATCGACCCCGTGCGCTTCATCGGCAACCGCTCCTCCGGGCTGCAAGGCTATGCGATCGCCCGCGCCGCCGAGCGGGCGGGGGCGCGCGTCACCCTGGTCAGCGGCCCGGTCGCCCTCGCCAGGCCCGACGGGGTGAAGGTGGTTTCGGTGCGGAGCGCCTGCGAGATGCTCGCCGCCGTAGAGGCGGCGCTGCCCGCCGATGTATTCATCGCCGCCGCGGCAGTCGCGGACTGGCGGGCGGAGCAGGCGCAAGGCCAAAAGCTCAAGAAAACGGCAAAAGGGCCGCCGACGCTTACACTTGTGGAGAATCCGGATATTCTTGCGACAATAGCCAATGCCAAAAATTCACGGCCGCGCTTGGTTGTCGGATTCGCCGCCGAGACGGAGCAAGTCTTGCAATATGCGCGCGAGAAACTGCTGCGCAAAAACTGCGACTTTATTGTCGCCAACGCCGTCGGAGCCGGCGGCGAGCTGTTCGGCGCCGCTGACAACCAAGTCCATATTGTCACTCGCGACAATGTTATTTCCTGGCCGCAAATGACTAAGGACATGGTGGCGGCGGGTTTGATAGGGGTTATCGGCGAGAGATTGGACAACTCGAAGTGATCGCTGTCAAATTCCGGCGGTTGGCGCATGCCGAGGGTCTGCCGCCGCCGAGCCGCCAATCCGAACACGCCTCGGGCCTGGACCTCGTCGCCGCCGTGTCGCACGACGCCCCGCGCATCCTGGCGCCGGGCGAGCGGGCGCTGATCCCGACCGGATTCGCGATCGAACTGCCGCCGGGCTTCGAGGGCCAGATCCGGCCGCGCTCGGGGCTGGCGCTGAAACAAGGCGTCACCGTGCTCAACGCGCCGGGAACCGTCGACGCCGACTATCGCGGCGAAATCGGGGTTCTGCTCATTAACCACGGAGGGGAGCCGTTTGCGGTGTCGCGCGGCGCGCGCATCGCCCAACTCGTCGTGAGCCGGACGGAAGCGGTGCTGCTGAGCGAAGCCGATGCCTTGTCGGGAACTTCGCGCGGCGAAAACGGCTTCGGTTCCACAGGCTTGACAAGCCGCTAGGTCAGGGAGAACGCGAATGAATCTGCTGTCTCGTCGCAGCATGCTCGCTATTGGCGCCGTCGTCGACATAGCGCTGCATTCGCGTCCCTCGCCCGTCGCCGCCAAGGCGCTCGCCGCGCGCCACCGCCTGCCGCCGCGCCATCTGGAGACGCTGCTGCAAGGTCTCGTACACGCCAAAATCCTCAAGGGCGTGCGCGGCCCGCGCGGCGGCTACGAACTGGCGCGCGAGCGCCGGCGCATCACCCTGGGCGAGATCGTGCGCACCGCGATCAGCCTGTCGACCGCCGATCCCGAAGAAGTGGGCGCCCATTCGCGGCTGATGGAGCAGGTGATCGACCCCGCCGTGCGCACGGCGGGCGAGCCGTTTCTGCACAATCTCGATTCGATCACCGTCGAGGATCTGTGTGAATCCGCCGATAAGGCGCAAGTGCTGGAGGAAGAGAAGGCGGCGGCAGATTTTGCGATCTGAATCTGTTTAATATTCTGTCTCCTATAGTCCTTTTGTCAATTTGGTTTATGATGGCGGCGAAGGCCGGCGCTAAGCCAGACGCAAGAGGACTCGCGAGATGACGACCAGAACTCCAGGACGCGGCCGCGTCTACGCTTCCATCACCGACACGGTCGGCGATACGCCGCTGGTGCGCTTCGATCGCCTCGCCAAGGAGAAAGGCGTCGACGCCCATATTCTGGCCAAGCTGGAGTTTTTCAACCCTCTCGCCAGCGTCAAAGATCGCATCGGCGTCTCCATGATCGAGGCGCTGGAGCGCGAGGGCAAGATCGGCGTCGGGCATGGCGTGCTGGTCGAGCCGACCTCGGGCAACACCGGCATCGCGCTCGCCTTCGTCGCCGCCGCGCGCGGCTATAAGCTGATCCTGGTGATGCCGGATTCGATGTCGGTCGAGCGCCGCAAGATGCTGGCGCTGCTCGGCGCCGAGTTGGTGCTGACCCCGGCGACGCAAGGCATGAAGGGCTCGATCGCCAAGGCCAACGAGATCGTCGCCGCGACGCCGGGCGCCGTCGTTCCGCAGCAGTTCGAAAACCCCGCCAACCCCGATGTGCATCGCCGCACCACGGCCGAGGAAATCTGGAACGACACGGCAGGCGAAGTCGACATCGTGGTCTCGGGCATCGGCACCGGCGGCACCATCACCGGCGTCGGCCAGGTGCTCAAGGCGAGGAAGCCGAGCGTGCGCATGGTCGCGGTCGAGCCGGAGGATTCGGCGGTGCTCAGCGGCGGCGCGCCGGGGCCGCACAAGATCCAGGGCCTGGGCGCCGGCTTCGTGCCCGGCATTCTCGACACCCGCGTCATCGACGAGGTCGTCACCGTCGGCAATCAGACGTCGTTCGACACCGCGCGGCTGGCGGCGCGGCTCGAAGGCGCGCCGGTCGGCATCTCCTCTGGCGCGGCGCTGGCGGCGGCCATCGACGTCGGCCGCCGGCCGGAAAACAAGGGCAAGACGATCGTCGTCATCATCCCCTCATTCGCCGAGCGTTATCTGTCGACGGCGCTGTTCGAGGGGCTGTAGCGCTCGCAATTCTCTCGCCGAGTTTGCCGGGCGAGCGGGCTTTGCGCGCCCAATCCGGCGAGGGCGGTGGAACGCCCCGCACCCCGGCCCTCTCCCCATAGCCCGTCGTCAGACGGGCGTCCTAAAGGACGTCCTGTGGAAGAACGGGGAGAGGGGGAGTGCTAACCCGGGCGCCACAGCACGCGCGCCGAGCCGATGGCGAGCGTCAGGCCGGAGGCGCAAATCAGCACCAGCACCAGCCGCGCGAAGCCGCGCTCGCTGACGCGCTTGTAGATGCGCGCGCCGTAAAGGCTCGCCA
>DATNDU010000060.1:0-33723 GCA_035606915.1 Roseiarcus sp.
CTCGCCGAGCGCGCCATCCGGACCCGTCGCCGTCGCAAAGGATGCGGCGTGCTCGGGGTCGTGCAAATGCAGGAGGTCGATTCTTTCGAGTCCGAGCGTCCTCAGACTCTGCTCGATCGAGCGTCGGGCCTTTTCCGCTCCCCTCGCTCGTCAGGCGAGGATGTTTAATCCAATGCCGCAGTCTCGGCCAGAGGAACCAAAGCCTCGCAACGAACCCGCGCTACGGAAGATCGCCGGCTGTCGGGCGCCCTCTCGGCGATTGCGGGCACGCTCCTCGCTTCGCGCCTGATGAGCGGCACGCCGACTGCGGGTAACGGGCTGGAACTGCACCTGCCAGAGAACATCAACGCCGGCGTCCCGCACATCGCCAAGAGCAATGTCGAACCGTTCAAGCACAAGAGCTGACATCCGAAAAGGCTTCCGTTCGCCTGGAGGCGCGGAAGCGTTGGTTGGGCCATTCAGGCGCCGACGGTTTGAAGGCCGCCTTGCCGCTTGCAAGAGTCGCAGCGAGGCTTGTGCGCGAGCCCGGGTTTATGTCGCCGACTTCAGCAACCTGCTCGCGCCGGACAAGTATGCGGTCCACCCGTGCATGAGACAACGTCTTGGGCGGATGGCCGCCGCTGAGAGTGCGCCGGCGGCGGCGTATGAGATCGCCGTGCAGCGGCGCCCGCTTCGAAGCTTAGTTGCTTGCCTTCGGGTAGCGCGGCTGCGGGCGGCAACGGCTCGGGGGAGCCTGTCTGCGCTCCCCGCCATGAGATGCGCGCCGACGGTGCAAGCCATCGCATGTTGGCGGGCGTCAGTCGCAATGGAAGATCGGTTCAGCCATCGCCCACCATTCGTCGCGCTTGCGGGTCGCGAGCGGCGCCTGCAACGGCATGTTGATCGCCCACCAATCCTGCGTGCGGGGATCGGCGGCCATTTTGGCGGCGTCGGCGACGAAATCCGTCCCGTGATACTCCCAATAGCCGAATAGCAGATTTTCCGGCTCGCGCAGAAAAATCGTATAGTTGCGAATGTTGCACGCGCCGATCATGCTGAGCACCTCCGGCCACACCGCCGCGTGCAGGCGCTTGTACTCTTCGATATGCTCCGGCCTGATGCCGATCACCATGCCCATGCGCTGCATGCGTGTTTCCTCCTTGCCGAGATGATGCCTCGCGGCGCCCGTCGGGCGCGTGGTTTATGGGCGGGATGCGCAAGTGACGGCGGGTCGGTTTTCGCCGCTTGGCGCGCGGGCGCAGGCGAGGTCGGCGGCGCGGCCGAGATGCGCTCGCATCGCGGCGTCGGCGGCGACGGGGTCGGCGGCGAGAATGGCGGCGGCGATGGCGCGGTGCTCGCGCACGGAGGCGGCGAGCGCCTGCGGCGTCAGAGCCTCCGCCGCCTGCGCCATAATCAGCGGCAGGTGCAGGCGTAGCGCGAGATCGCGCAATTGCCGGTTGCCGCCGAGCGTCATGACGGCGCCGTGAAACTCAGCGTTCTCGACGAGATAGGCGCAGGGCTCGCGCGCGCGCTCGTCGAATATCGGCGCGATCGCCGCCTCGAAGCGGGCGCGCGCGGGCGGCTCCGTCGCCGCCCCGGCCGCCAGCCGCGCCGCGAGCGCCTCCAGTTCGGTGCGAATCTGGAACAGTTCGCCAATCTCCTGCAACGTCAGGCGGCGCACGATCGCGCCCCGGTTCGGCATGTGCTCGATGAAGCCCTCGGCCGCCAGCCGCCGCAGCGCCTCGCGGATCGAGCCGCGGCTGACCGCGAAGCGGCTGGTCAGCTCCGATTCCACCAGCCGCTCCCCCGGGCCGACGCGCCGCCCCAGGATGTCGTCGCGCAGCCGCGCGACAATGTGGGCGACGGTTTCGCCGTGGGCGGGCTCGGCGCTGGCGTGATGGACCGCCATTGCGGACATTCTCCCCAAGCTGTCTGGCTCGCCTCGTAGCACGGCCACGCCGTGCCGACGAAGCTTGACGAGAGCGAGTGGCGTGATATTGTCCTACAATCTAACGGGAAGCGGAGGCGGCGACATGGTGTCCGGCAAGCGCGGCGTTGCGGCGACCGCGATCTCGGCGGCGCGCGCCGATGCGATCAGCATCAGAGGCCGCAGCCTCGCCGGCGATCTGATGCGGCGCTTGAGCTTCACCGACTATTTCTTCTTCCTCGTCACCGGCCGCGAGCCGAGCCCGGCGCAGCGCGAATTCCTCGACATGAGCCTGATCGCCATCGCCGAGCATGGGCTGACGCCTTCCGCCCAGGCGGCGCGCATGACCTACGCCGCCGATCCGGCGGCGCTGCAAGGGGCGGTGGCGGCGGGCGTGCTCGGCTGCGGCACGGTGATCCTCGGCGCGGCGCGGCTTTGCGGCGAACTGCTGCGGGAGACGCTGCGCCGCGAGGACGCCGGCGCCTCGCTCGACGACGCGGCGCTCGGCGTGGCGCACGAATATCGCGCCGCCAAGCGGCCGCTCCCCGGCTTCGGCCATCCCCTGCACAAGCCCGTCGATCCGCGCGCGCGAGCGATGATCGCGCAGGCAAAGGCGCGCGGCGTCGCCGGCCGCGCGGTCGCCGCCGCGCTGGCGCTGGAAACGGCTGCGGCCGAGGCCTGGGGCAAGCCGCTGCCGATGAATGTCTCGATGACCATCGCCGCCGTGCTCGCCGACGTCGGCGTGCCGGAGACGATCGTGCGCGGCGTGCCGATCCTGGCGCGCACCGCCGGGCTGCTGGCGCATCTGGCGGAAGAGGACGAAACGCCGATCGGTTTCCGGCTCGCCGCCGCGGCCGAGGCGGCGATCGGGCACAGCGCGCCTTTCGGGGAGGTTTGATTGCTGGAGCCAGACGTTGAAAGCGCGCCCTGGGAGGCGCAGGAGAGAGCGGACGACGCGGCCTATCGCGACCAGATCGGCTACCTGTTCGCCCGCTCGCGTTTCTATCGGGGCAAGCTTGCCGCCAACGGCTTCGCCAACGCGTGCGCCGTCGGCGGCCTCGCCGACATCGGCAAGCTGCCGTTCACCGAGAAGGATGAACTGCGCAAGACGCGCAGCCGCGACGAGCCGATCGGAACCCATTGCACCGCGAGCGCCGAGGAGATCGTGCGCATCTATTCCACCAGCGGCACCACCGGCGCGCCGAGCTATATTCCGCTCACCGTCGGCGATCTCGATGTCTGGCAGCGCGTTTCCGCGCGCTCCTACGCCGCCTCGGGGATCGTGCGCGGCGAGCGCATCGTCTCCACCTATAACGCCGGGCCATTCGTCGCCGGCGCCGCGCTCGGCGTTTTCGACCGCCTCGGCCTCTGTCATATTCCGGTTGGAACCGGCAACACCGAGCGGTTGATGGCCGCCGTCGATCTCTTGCGGCCGACCGCGGCGGTGATGACGCCGTCCTATGCGCTGCATCTGATCGAATGGGCGCGCGCCCGCGCCTTCGATCTCGCCGGCTCCAGCGTCAAGCGCGTGCTGGTGGCCGGCGAACCCGGCGGCGGCGAGCCGGCGATGCGCGCGGCGCTGGAGGCCGGCTGGGGCGCCGCCGTCACCGAGGCGATGGGCATTGGCGACATCAATATCTCGCTGTGGGGCGAATGCGAGCACAAGGCCGGCATGCATTTCTCCGGACGCGGCTTCGTGCATTTCGAGTTGATCGATCCCGCTGACGGCGCGTCGGTCCCGCTGAGCGACGGCGCGACCGGCGAACTGGTGCTGACGCATCTCGTCAACCGCTCGACGCCGCTGCTGCGCTTCCGCACCCGCGACCATGTGCGGGTTGGCGTCGGGGTTTGCGCCTGCGGCCGCACGGCGCCGCGCCTGCGCTGCATCGGCCGCACCGACGACATGCTGATCGTGCGCGGCGTCAACGTGTTTCCCTCCGCCGTGCGCGAGGTCGTCAACGAATTCGCGCCTGAGGTCAGCGGCGTGTTACTGATCGAGCCGCGCCAGGCCGGCGTGCGTCAGGAGCCGCCGCTGCCAATCGTCGTCGAACTCGCCAAAGGCGCCTCGGGCGCCGGGCTCGCCGAGCGCATCCGCCAGCGTCTGCGCGACAAGCTCGTCTTCACCGCCGAGATAACGCTGGCGCCGGCGGAGAGCCTGCCGCGCAGCGAGTACAAATCGAAACTGGTGGCGAAACATTAGGAGGTCGGCGATGGAAAAGCTGCAATCGCAGGGTCTGCATCACGTCACGCTGGTCGGCGCCGACCGCCAGACCTCGATCGACTTCTGGGAGGGCCTGCTTGGCATGCCGTTCGTGTTCGAACAGCCCAACCTCGACAACCCCAACGAGAGCCATATCTATTTCGACCCCGGCGATGGCCGGCTTATCACCGTGTTCTCTAACGAGGAGCGCAAGCCGGTTCAGCGCCGCACGCCGACGGAGCCCGGCTGCGTGCATCACATCGCCTTCAACGTCAGCCGAGCCAATTTCAACGAGGCGCTGAAGCGGCTGGAGGCGCGCGGCATCGAGAATACCGGCCTCAGAGACCGCCAGATCTTCGACGCCGTCTATTTCCAGGACCCGCTCGGCCTGCTGATCGAGCTGTCGTGCTGGAAGTTCGACGCGCCGGCCGGTTTCACCCGTAGCGACGTGTTGCACGAATCGCATCTGCTGCGCGTCGCTCGCGGCGACCGGGCGATCATGGAATCGCATATCGCCGACGCCATCGAACTTCTGGTCCTGCGCTCCACCCGCAGCCTGTCGTCCGATCGCTCGCCGAAGAACCCCTATGGCCGGGGATGAACCAGAGCCTTACCAGGGAGCAACGGATGTCCGCCATCAAGCTGCATGTCATCAAGCCGAGCGTCAACAACATGAGCGTGCGCGTGTTCGTGCGCGCCGCCAAGCTCGATTTCAGCGAGGACGACGCCTACGGCAAGACCCGTAGCCCCGAGTTCGCCGCCAAGAACCCCTCCCATCTGACGCCGATGGTCGAGACCGACGGCCTGCCGAAAGGCGTGCTGTGGGAAAGCTGCGCGATCATGCAATATCTCTGCAACAAGCATGGGCTGTCGGCCTTCTACCCCACGGAGCCGGCGCCGCGCGCGATGATCGACAGCGCCATGTTCTATGTCGTCGGCACGCTCTACCCCTATGTCGCGCGCGCGACCTATCCGGCGCTCGGCTTCCCGCAATATGCCGGCGAGGTTGGCGCCAGCGACGCCAGCGCGGAGGCGAAGGCCGCCGCGCAGCAGGCGGCGGCGGCGGCGATCGCCGAACCGCTCGAGGTGCTGCATAAGTTCTATCTGTCGGGGCAGCCGTTCATCGGCGGCGCGCATCCCTCGATCGCCGACATTCGCCTGGCCGCGACGCTCGAATTCCTCGCCGCCATCGCCTATGCGCTGCCCGCCTGGGTGCGCGAGCACCGGACGCGCATGGAGACGACGCTGGGCGCCGCCTATAGCGAGCCCGCCGGCGACGTGCGCGGCTATATCGGCTGGGTCAAATCACAGAAAAAGTGAACGCGCCGGCGCCGGCGGCGGCGCTTGCCAGCCTGCCGCCGGCTTGCTGGCGGCGCCAAGCTCTGGCATGTTAGCGCGGCCCCGGAACCGCTTGACGTCAGCGCCGGCCTTCGCAAACCTCGTATCGAGAGAACGCAGTCATGGAATACCGGCGTTTGGGCCATTCGGGCCTCAAAGTCTCGGCGCTGACGCTCGGCACGATGACTTACGGCGGCCGCGGCAACTTCGCCAAGGTCGGCTCCGGCGGCGTCGCCGAAGTGGCGCGCGCCATTGATCTCTGCGCCGATCACGGCGTCAATCTCATCGACACCGCCGACATCTATTCCTTCGGCCATTGCGAGGAGCTGATCGGCGAGGCCACCGGCGGCAAGCTCAAGCCCGGCATGCTGATCGCCAGCAAGGCGCGCTTCCCGATGGGTCAGGGGCCGAACGACCAGGGCCTGTCGCGCCATCATCTCATTCGCGCCTGCGAGGCGAGCCTGCGCCGCCTGCGCGTCGATGTCATCGACCTCTATCAATTGCACGAGCGCGATGGCCAGACGCCGCTTGAGGAGACCATGGAGGCCCTCGACAGCCTCGTCAGCGCCGGCAAGGTGCGCTACGTCGGCTGCTCCAACTTCTCCGGCTGGCATGTCATGAAGGCGATGGAGATCGCCCGCCGCGACGGCCGCATCCCCTTCGTCTCGCAGCAGATCCATTACACCTTGCAAGCCCGCGAGGCCGAATACGAGCTGATCCCGATTTCGCTCGACCAGGGCCTCGGCGTCATGGTGTGGAGCCCGCTCGCCGGCGGCCTGCTCTCCGGCAAGCATCGCCGCAACGCCGCCGCGCCGCAGGGCACGCGCCAGCTCGCCGGCTGGCCGGAGCCGCCGATCGCCGACGAGAACAAGCTGTTCGACATTATCGAGGAACTCGTCGCCGTCGCCGGGGCGCGCGGCGTCTCGGCGGCGCAGGTGGCGCTCGCCTGGCTGCTCGGCCGGCCCGCGGTCTCGACGATCATCGTCGGGGCGCGCACCGAGGCGCAGCTCAAGGACAATCTCGCCGCCGCCGAATTGAAGCTGACGCCTGAGGAGCGCGCGCGGCTCGACAAGGTGAGCCAGCCGGTGCTGCTCTATCCCTACTGGCACCAGAAGCAGTCGGCGTCGGCGCGGCTGAGCCCCGAGGATCTGTCGCTGATCGGCCCCTATCTGAAGCCGGCGGGTTGATTACCCCTCCGCTTTGCGGATTTGCGGCAGCAGCACGGTCTTCAGCGTATCCGGCGTCAACGGGCCGACGAACTTGTAGGCGATGGTTCCGTCGCCCTTGACGACATAGGTCTCGGGCACGCCATAGACGCCCCAATCGATGCCGGCGCGGTTGTTGGGGTCGAGCGCGACGCGACCGTAGGGGTTGCCTTCGACGCCGAGGAAGCGCCGGACGTTCTCCGGCGAATCCTTCTGCGCCATGCCGAGGATCGTCACCTTGCCCGCCTTGACGTCGGGGTCGGCGGCGAGCGCCATCAGCACCGGCTGCTCGAAATGGCAGGGCTGGCACCAAGAGGCGAATACGTTGACCACCGTCACCTTGCCGGCGCGCAACTCCGCGTCGGTGGTCGGCGGGCCGTTGAGCGTCGCCAGGCGCAGCGGCGGCGCCGGGCGACCGATCAGCGCCGACGGCACCATCGACGCGTCGCCGGCGCCGAGGCGCAGGAAAAGCAGCGCCGCCAGCCCCAGGAAGGCGACGAGCGGCAGGGCGGCAAGCAGGCTGCGGCGGCCGCTCATCGCCGCGGCCCCCGGCGCTCGCTCTCCAGCCGGGCGAGCCGGGCCAGGAGATCGCGGTAATCCCACCACACGGCGGCGATCATGCCCAGGATGACGACGACCGCGACGGCGTAGGCGGCGACGATGAAGCCGAGATGGGGAATACCGGTCATGGCGTCGAAAGCGCCACAACGTCGCCCTGGGCGGCGGCGATCATCGTCAGCCGCGCCAGCCGGCGGCGCAGGATTTCGTTGCGGATCGCCATTACGTGCAGGGTCAGGAACAGCACGGTGAAGGCAAGCGCCATCACCAGCAGCGGCCACAGCAGCGACGGCGCAATGGTCGGCCCGCCGATGCGGAACACCGAAGCCGGCTGGTGCAACGTATTCCACCAGTCGACGGAAAACTTGATGATCGGCAGGTCGACCGCGCCGACCAGCGTCAGGATCGCCACGGCGCGCGCCGCCCGCGCCGGCTCCTCGATCGAGCGCCACAGCGCGATCAGGCCGAGATAGATGATGAACAGCACCAGCACCGAGGTCAGCCGCGCGTCCCACACCCAATAGGTCCCCCACATCGGCTTGCCCCATAGCGAGCCGGTGACGAGGCAGATGAAGGTGAAACCGGCGCCGAGCGGCGCCGCGGCCTTCTGCGCGGCGTCGGCGAGCGGATGCCGCCAGACCAGCGTGCCGAGGGCGGCCAGCGTCATCACGCCATAGATGAACGTCGAAAGCCACGCCGCCGGGACGTGCAAATACATGATCTTGACGGTCTCGCCCTGCTGGTAGTCCGGCGGGGCGTTGAAGCTCATGGCCAGCCCGATGGCGAACAGCGCCACGGTCAGCGCCCACAGCCACGGCAGCAGGCGCCGCGCCACGGCCAGGAATAGAGTCGGGTTGGCGAGGTTCGGCATCGGCCGAATGTACCCCGGCGGCGGAATCCCGGCAATGGGATACGCGCTTGAGGTTAAGCACTTGTAGCGAAGCACTTGAAGCGAAGCGCTTGCGCCCGTCCGGGCGCTGCGCGACAAAGACGGCGGCCAGGGAGGCGACGATGTTCAAAGACGGCCTTTTCGCGGGCAAGCGCATTCTCGTCACCGGCGGCGGCACCGGGCTCGGCAGGGCGATGGCCGAGGCATTCCTGCGCCTGGGGGCGGAAATCGTCATCTGCGGCCGGCGCCAGCGGGTCTGCGAGGCGACGGCGGCCGAGTTGACGGGCGCCTGCGGCGGAAAAGTCTCGGCCTATGGCGTCGACATCCGCGACGCGGCCGCCGTCGAGACGATGGTCGACGACATCTTCAGGACCGGGCCGCTGGCTGGCCTCGTCAATAACGCCGCCGGCAATTTCATCTCCCGCACGCAGGATCTGTCGCCGCGCGGTTTCGACGCCATCGCCAATATCGTCATGCACGGCACGTTCTACGTGACGCAGGCGGTCGGCAAGCGCTGGATCGCGGCCGGCGTTCCCGGCAGCGTGGTCTCCATCGTCGTCACCTGGGTGCGCAACGGCGGCCCGTTCGTCGTGCCCTCGGCGATGAGCAAGTCGGCGGTGCAGGCGATGACGATGTCGCTGGCCTCCGAATGGGGCCGCTACGGCATCCGCCTCAACGCCATCGCGCCCGGCGAGATCCCGACCGAGGGCATGAGCAAGCGGCTCAACCCCGGCGAGCAGCCGGGCGCGCGCACGGCGGCGGCCAACCCGATGGGGCGCTGCGGCACGCTGGAGGAAATTCAGAACCTGGCGACCTTCCTGCTCAGCGACGGCTGCCGCTGGCTGACCGGCGAGACGATCGCCATGGACGGCGCGCAGGGGCTCGCCACCGGCGGCAATTTCTACGAATTGCGCAAATGGGGCGACGCCGAATGGACGCAAGCCCGTGACGCGATCAAGGCGCAGAACGACAGCGACCGCGCGGCGAGAGGCTGAGCGGCGCTCGCGCCCGCTGCCCTCATCGATCCGCAAATCCGTGGCCGAGAATTGCGCGCAGAGCAACGTCAAAGAATACATGATCCCCTTGAAATCGACGCCGGCCACATCCTATGTTGACGCCAATTGCGGCTCGTAATTCGACCCAGCCGACAAATGCCGCGCCCACAGCAAACCCGGCGAAGAGAGGTTTGTTTGTCGGCGGCGCGCAACTCCGCGAGGACCGTTGCCGGGCTTTGGCTCGCTGCCGGGCGTTCCCGGCGACTTCTGAAGGAGCATCTTATGCCCCCACGTTTTTCAATCATGCTGGCAAAGGCTGGGTGAATGGGCGACCACCGATTGAAACTCATCGCACCGCGGCTGCATCACTTCATGCTGGTGGCGCGCTTCGGCTCGGTGCGCCGCGCCGCGCAGGCGCTGGACGTCGCGCCTTCCTCAGTGAGCCGCATGCTCTCCCAGCTTGAGGCGGATCTCGGCGCGCCGCTGTTCGAGCGCGTGCGGCAGCGGCTGGAGCTGACGAGCGCCGGCGAGATGCTGCTCTATCACGCGCGCGCCAGCCAATCGGAACTGACGCGCGCCTGCGCCGAGATCGCCGACCTCAGCGGCGGCGCGCGCGGCGCGGTGGCGATTGCGGTGATCGAAAGCGCCGCGCGCGGCTTGCTGCCGGATGCGCTTGCCGAGTTCTGGAGGAAACATCCCGCGGTCGCGGTCGAGGTCAAGGTCGAGAGTTCGCAGCAGTCGATCGAGCGCGTCGCCGACGGGGAATGCGATCTCGCGCTCGCTTTCGACGCGCGGCCGCCGCGTTCAGCCCGCCGTCTCGCCTCGGCGGCGCTGTCGCTGGGCGTGCTGTCGCTGCCGCGTTCGCGCTTTGCGCGCCATGCGTCGCTGCGTCTCTCCGATCTCGCCGGCGAACTCGTCGTCGCCTCGGATCCAAGCCTCCTGGCGAGCATCGCGCTCGACGAGGCGCTGGCGCGCGCCGGCGTCGAGCTGACGCGGCGCGCCAGCACCAATTCGATCGGTCTGATGGTCGATCTGGCGCGGCGCGGGCACGGGCTGGCGATACAGACGCGGCTCGGCGTCGAGCCGGAGATCGCCACCGGGGCGCTGGCCTTCACGCCGCTACGCGATCCCCAGCTGAGGGCGCGCGAACTCATTTTGATATCGCGCCCGGCCAAGGACATCAGCGAGGCGGCGCTGCATTTGGGCAAGCTCATCGGGCAGCGGCTCGAACGGCTCTCGGTCGCGGAGGCGGCCTGACCTTGCGCTGGCGACGCGGCGGCTTAAGCCACCGCCCGCCCGTCGACCCACACCGCCGCGATATTGGCGCGAGTCGCGCCATAGACGATCTTCTGCAATATCTGTTCGGCGGCGTCGAAATCCCACAGCCGCACGCCGCCGGCCGGCGCCTCGGCGTCCAATCGGATGGCGTCGAAGCGATAGCCCGGCGCGAACACGCCGATCGGCAGGTCGAGCGCCGCGCCGCCGCCGGCGGTGGCGAGATGAAACGCCTCGCGAAAATCGATGCGCGCGCCCGCTTCGCCGCCGCGCGTCGCCGCCGGGCGGCGGGCGTCGACGCCCGACTCCAGCAGCCGCGAGGCCAGCACCGCCGTCCGGCAGGCGTCGAACATCAGCGCGCTCGGGCCGCCCGCGACATCGCTGCCGAGCCCGACATGCAGCCCCTTGGCGAGCGCGCGCCGCAACGGGAACACGGCGTCGGCGAAATAGGCGTTGGAGGCCGGGCAATGGGCGACGCTGGCGCCGCGCGCGGCGACGAGATCGATATCGGCGTCGGTCAGATGCACGCCATGCGCCAGCACCGTGCGCCGGCCCAGGAGGCCGAAGCGGTCGAGGCTCGCGGCATCCGTCACGCCATGCCGCGCCAGCGCATAGCCGTGCTCCCAATCACTCTCGGAGGCGTGCGTCTGTACGGGGCAGTCGCAGTTCAGGGCGAGCGCGCCGAGGCCGGCGAGCGCGGCGTCGGTGCAGGCGGGCAGGAAGCGCGGCGTAATCACCGGCGTCACCCGGCCCTCGCGGTTGCCGGGATGGGCGCGCACGTAATCGATGAAGGCGCGGGTCTCCTCGACCGCCGCTTGCGCCGAGGCATCACGATAGGCCTGCGGGCAAAACCGCGCATTGTCCATCGCCACCCGCCCGATCAGCGCGCGCTGGCCGCGTTGCAGACAAATATCGGCGAGCGCGCGCGTTGCCTGTTGGTGGATGGTGGCGAAATAGAGCGCCGTCGTCGT
This sequence comes from Roseiarcus sp., assembly GCA_035606915.1. Classification (GTDB taxonomy): domain Bacteria; phylum Pseudomonadota; class Alphaproteobacteria; order Rhizobiales; family Beijerinckiaceae; genus Roseiarcus. The sequence goes on from DATNDU010000060.1 coordinate 11,338, forward strand.
CCCATTGGCGAGGAGATCGCCGACCAGCGCGGCATAGGCGGCTTCCGCGAAATCGAGATCGGCGTAGCGCGCCTCCAGCGGGAACGTGTATTTGTTGAGCCAGACTTCGAGCGGCTCGTCGAGTCCGCTGCCGGCTTGCGGATATTGCGGCGCATGGACGTGCAGGTCGACGAAGCCCGGCAGCAGGAACTGGCGGCGCGGCCATTCGACGAACACGCTTGAGGCGCGCGCGGCGGCGAGCGCCTCGGCGTAGCCCGGCGCCTCGCGGCGATAGAGCGCGGCGATGACGCCGTCGGCGTCGATGGCAAACAAGGCCTGGGTCAGCGTCTCGATGCGCCCACATCCGGGGGCGTGAAAGGCGTCGGCGAGGAGCAGCTTGCTGCGCAGATCAGGCATGGCGCAGCCTATGCGCGACAGGCGGCGCAGGGCAAGCGAGGCGCTCAGACGCCGAGGTAGCGCTTCAGCACTTCGGGATTGGCCCTGATCTCGTCGGTCGGGCCCTCGTGGACGATATGGCCGTTGTTGACGATATAGGCGCGCGTCGCCAGCGCCAGCGTGGCGGCGAGGTTCTGCTCCACCAGCACGATCGTCTGCCCCTGCGCCGCAAGCTGTCGGCAGGCGTTGACGAGATCGCGCACGATCACCGGCGCGAGGCCCTCGAACGGCTCGTCGAGCAGCACGATCTTGGGATCGCGCACCAGAGCCCGCGCGATCGCCAGCATCTGCTGTTCGCCGCCCGACAGATCGGTGCCGCGGCTGCCGCGGCGCTCGGCAAGGCGCGGGAACAACTCGTAAATGCGCGTCAAGGGCCAGGCGTTGGCGGCGGTCAGGCTCGCCAATACGATGTTCTCTTCGACATTCAGCGAGCCGAACACGCGCCGGTTTTCCGGTACGAGTTGCATGCCGGCGCGGGCGATGCTGTGGGCGGGCCTGCCGGCAAGCTCCTGCCCATCGAGGCGGATCGAGCCGGCGCGCGGCTTCACCAGCCCCATCAGGCTCATCAGCGTCGTCGTCTTGCCGGCGCCGTTGCGGCCGAGCAGCGCCACGACCTCGTTCTTCTCCACCCGCAGCGCGAGGTCGAACAGGATGTGCGAATCGCCATAGTAGGAGTTGAGGCCGGAGACTTCGAGCAGGCTCATTTCGCGTGCTCCCCAGCCCCGTGTTTGCCAGGCCCGTGCTCGCCGCGCGCCGGCTCCCCGGGCGCTTGCACGCCGCCGAGATAGGCCTCCTGCACGGTGGCGTTGGACCGGATCTCCTCGGGCGTGCCCTCGACCAGCAGGCGGCCTTCGCTCAGCACCGTGATGCGCTCGGCCAGTTCGAATATCGCGTCCATGTCATGATCGATCACCACCAGCGTGCGGCCGGCGCGGATCGCCTTCAACAACGCCACCGTCTCGACGCGCTCGCTCGGGCTCATGCCGGCGAGCGGCTCGTCGAGCAGCAGCAGGCTCGGGCGGATGGCGAGCGCGAGGCCGATTTCGAGCCGCCGCTTCTCGCCGTAGGCGAGTTCGGAGACCGGCACATCGGCGCGCTCGGTCAGGCGCACCAGCGCCAGCGCCTCGTCGACCTCGGCGGCGAGGCCGGGCACGGCGAGGGCGTTGCGCAACAGGTCGGGCCGGAACGGCCCGCGCTGGCGCGCCAGCGCCGCGATGACCACGTTCTCGCGCACCGTCAGGCGGGTGAACAACTGGTTGACCTGATAGCTCTTGGTCAGGCCGAGCTGGGCGACGCGGGTGACGCCGAAGCCGGTGATGTCGTGGCCGTTGAAGGTGATCTGGCCGGTGGAGGGCTTGACCTCGCAAGTCAGCATCTTGAAGAACGTGGTCTTGCCGGCGCCGTTGGGGCCGATGATGCCGCGCAACTCGCCTTTTCTCAGCCTGAAGGCGATGTCGCGGTTGGCGACGATGCCGCCGTAGCGGCGCGTCAGGCCCCTGGTCTCCAGCACGATTTCGCCGTGCTCGGCGGGCGCCGCGGGGGCGGGCGCGGCATAGGCGTGGAGCGGCACAGCGTCGGGGTTGGATTCCGCCGCCTCGCGCGGCTTGCGCGCCCCGGTCGCCAGCGCCACAAGATCCTTGACGCCGCCGATCACGCCATGCCGCAGGAACGTCACCAGCAGCACGAACACCACGCCGAGCAGCAGCTTCCAGGTCGCGCCGAGATGCAGCGTGTTCTGGAAAAAGTCGCTGAGATAGAGCCAGATCGCCGCCCCGACCAGCGGCCCAAACAAGGTCGCCGCGCCGCCGATGGCGGTCTGGATGACAAGCTGGCCGGAGGTGTCGAACATGAAGGCGTCGGGCGGCATGAAGCCCTGCATGATGCCAAGCAGCCCGCCGGCGAAGCCCGCATAGGCCGCCGCGACGACGAAGGCGGTCAGCTTGTAGGCCTGGATGTTGTGGCCAAGCGCCTCGGCGCGCAGCGGATTGTCGCGGATGGCGCGCAAAATCGCGCCGACCGGCGATTGCACGATGCGCCGCGCAATGACCAGGCCGACGAAGAACCAGAACGCCAGATAGACGTACATGGTCCAATCGGAATCGAAGCGGAACTTGTAGGGTCCGATGTCGAAGGCCGGCGTCGGTACGCCGGGCAGCCCGTTTTCGCCGCCGGTATACTCGGAAAGCGGGCTGAACTCGGCGAAGAAGAACACTTCGGCGATCGCCACCGTAATCATCGCGAAATAGATGCCGGTGCGGCGCAGCGCGATCAGCCCGATCACATAGCCGACGATCGCCGCCGCGATCGCGCCGATGACGATCGACAGCGTCACATAGGGAAAGTTCAACTGCGTCGTCAGATAGGCGGCGATCATGCCGCCCGTGCCATAGAACGCCGATTGGCCGAACGACAGCAGGCCGGTGTAGCCGAACAGGATGTCGAAGCCGAGCCCGAACAGACCCCAGATCAGAATCCGGTTCATCGTCGACGGCGAGAAGCCGAGATGCGGCAGGATGTAGGGCGCGGCGACGAGGCCGACCAGGGTGAGGGCCTCGATGAGGAAGCGGCGCGGCTTGAGCATGTTGAGCGCCTATTCCCGGCCGACCGCGCCGAGCAGCCCATAAGGCCGCAGCACCAGCACCAGCGTCATCGCCACGAACAGCATGACGTAGCTATAGCCAGGGTTGAACATCGAGGTGATGCTGATGATCTCGCCGGCGATGAGGCCGCCGAGCACCGCGCCGGGAAACGAGCCGACGCCGCCGATGACGACGACGACGAAGGTCTGCACCAGGATCGATTCGCCGACGTCGGGGGCCAGCGACACCACCGGCGCATTGACGATGCCGGCAAATCCCGCCGCCATCGCGCCGATGCCGAACACCAGCATGAACACCTTGTGGACATCGATGCCGAGCGCATCGACCATGCCGGAATCCTCGATGCCGGCGCGCACGATCATGCCGATGCGCGTGCGATAGAGCACGATATAGAGCACGATCAGCGCCGCCGCGATGATGCCGAGCAGCGCCAGCCGGTAGGTCGGATACATCATGAAGCCGATCGGCGTGATGCCGACCAGCCCCGGCGGCGGCGGCACCGTTTTCGACAGGCTGCCGAAGAAATAGCGCACCGTCTCGACGATGACGATGCCGAGCCCGAAGGTGACGAGCAATTGATCCTCGGGCGGTCGCGCGTAGAACCGCCGGATGACGATGCGCTCGATCAGCACGCCGACCAGCATGACGAACAGCGAACCGGCGATGACTGCGACGATGAACGAGCCGCTATAGGTGTAGGCGACCCAGCCGGCGTAGCCGCCGAGCATGAACAGCGCCCCATGCGCGAGATTGAGCACGCCCAGCGTGCCGTAAATGATCGTCAGCCCCGAGGAGATCAGCGCCAACAGGGCGCCGAGCACTAGGCCGTTGAAGAACTGCGATAGGAAATTGGCCCAGTTTACCACAGCGTCATCCGCTTGAAGTCGGCGTTGATCGTCGGCGGCCCCTGGCCCAACGAAAGCGCCCCTGCGCGCCGGCGGCGCGCAGGGGCGACAGGTCAGGTATAGCTGCCGAGCTTGCAGCCGAAGGCGTCCGGCTTCTGCATCAGGCCTTCGCCGGGCACGACTTCGAGCACCTCCCAATAGTCGTCGGGGCTCTTCATGTCCTTGGCCGCCTTGCCCTTGACGATGATGACCGGGTGGACGCACTGGTGATCGGCGGCGCGGAAATACACTTCGCCGACAGTGGAGTCGAACTTCTCGCCCTTCTCGTATTCCTTGATGACGGCGGGCGGATAGAACGTCCCGGCGCCGGAGACCATGCGCGCCCAGACCGCGAATTGCATGTAGCCGTTGTTGGCGGTCCACTCGGGGTTGTAGCCGAATTTCTTCTTGAACTCGGCGACGAACATCTTCGCCAGCGGAAATCTATCCTCCAGCGTCCACCAGAAGTCGGTGGCGGCGTAGACGCCTTCGGTCAGCGCCGGCGTGACTTCCTTGGCCAGGAACGGGATCTGATAGGGGATCACCATCTGCATCTTCGGCGTCAGGCCGAACTGCTTGGCCTGCTGCACCGACAGCACCGCATCGCGACCCCAGTTGACGTCGACGATCACGTCGGCGCCGGAATTGGCGATGTTGGTCAGATACTGGCTGAAGTCCTGCGTGCCGAGCGGCGACACCTGATTGGTGACCATCGTCCAGCCGCCGTTCTTGATCAGGTACTCGCTGACGGACTTGGTGACGGTGTGGCCGTAGGTGTAGTCCGGCGTCATGAATGCCGCCTTCTTGTTCTTGCCATAGGCCTTTATCAGCACCGGGCCGATGGCGTTGGCCGCCGTTTCGCCATAGAAGTTCTGGCGGAACCCGTAGCGCACGCAATCCTTGCCGGTGGTGTCGTTGGAGCCGGAGATGCCGGTGAGATAGAGAATCTTCTCCCGCTGCGCGAATTTGTTGAGCGCCACCGCCACCGCCGACGACGTCGCGCCGGTCATGACGACGATCTTGTCCTGGTTGATGAAGGTCTGCTGCTCCTGCACGGCGTTGTTGGGCTTGGCGCCGGAATCGGCGACCACCAACTTGACCTGTTTGCCGAGCAAGCCCTTGGTCAGCTTAGGCGCGATCTTCTTCATGAGATCGTGGCCGCTGTTGATGTGCTCGACCGCCAGTTGGATGCCCTTGAGTTCGTCTTCGCCCGCCGCGGCGTAGGCGCCGGTGCGCGGCACCGTGGCGCCGATGGTGACGCTGTCGCCCTGCGAACCCGCGGGCCAGGTGCCCATCGCCGGCTCGTCGGCGAAGCCGGGCGCGATCCATCCCATCGGCAAGACGGCGCCGCCGACCAGGCCGGCTCCGCCGCGCAGCAGCCTGCGGCGTGAGACGCCGTCCTTCATGACGTCAAAAGGCATCGCGTTTCCTCCTGTCTCGACCGGCGGTTGGTCCGGTCCGCCATGCAACGCAGAGCGCGCATGGCTAGGTTTCCCGTTATTAGTGACGATGTCTGCGCCGTCAACCGGGCGCGCGCTTTCGCGACGCGCGACCCGGGCGCCGGCGCGACGCCACAGGATAGCCGCAGTTGCGCCCGCGGCCATTCAACAATCGTCTAATTGAGGCTCACGAAAACGTGAGCGCCTGCCGCCCTACGCCTCAACCGCCGCCTTCGCCCGCTCGGCGCGCTTGCGGTCGTTGGGGTCGAGCAGCGCCTTGCGCAGACGTATCGACTTCGGCGTCACCTCGACCAGTTCGTCGTCCTGGATATAGGGCAGCGCCTTTTCCAGCGTCATCTGCATCGGCGGCGTCAGGCGCACCGCCTCGTCCTTGGAATGGGTGCGGATGTTGGTGAGCTTCTTGCCCTTCAGCACGTTGACTTCGAGATCGTTGTCGCGCGTGTGCTGGCCGACGATCATGCCCTGATAGACCTTCCAGCCGGGCTCGATCATCATCGGCCCGCGGTCTTCGAGGTTCCACATCGCGTAGGCGACCGCCTCGCCCGCCTCGTTGGAGATCAGCACGCCGTTGCGGCGGCCGGTTATCTCGCCCTTCCAGGGGCCCCAGTTATGGAAGATGCGGTTCATGATGGCGGTGCCGCGCGTGTCGGTCAGCAACTCGCCGAGATATCCGATGAGGCCGCGCGTCGGGGCCAGGAACACCAGACGCAGACGGCCGCCGCCCGACGGCCGCATCTCGATCATCTCGCCTTTGCGCTCGCTCATTTTCTGCACGACGATGCCGGAATGCTCCTCATCGACGTCGATGACGACCTCCTCGATCGGCTCCAGGATCTCCCCGTTGTCGTCGCGCCGGAACAGCACCTTCGGCCGCGATACGCCCAGTTCGAAGCCCTCGCGGCGCATGACCTCGATGAGGATGGCGAGTTGCAATTCGCCGCGGCCCGAAACGATATAGGAGTCCGAGTTCGGCGCCGCCTCCACCTTCAGCGCGACGTTGCCCTCAGCCTCCTTGAACAATCGGTCGCGGATGACGCGGCTCGTCACCTTGTCGCCCTCGGTGCCGGCCAGCGGGCTGTCGTTGACCGAGAAGGTCATCGACAGCGTCGGCGGGTCGATCGGCTGGGCCTGCAACGGCTCGACTTCCTCCAGCGCGCACAAAGTGTCGGCGACGTTGAAATCGGATAAGCCGGCGATGGCGACGATGTCGCCGGCGACGGCTTCCTCGATGGGGGCGCGTTCGATGCCGCGGAAGGCGAGGATCTTCGACACCCGCCCGGTCTCGACCAGATCGCCGCCGCGGCTCAACACCTTGACGGGCGAGTTCGGCTTGATCGATCCGGAGAACACGCGGCCGGTGACGATGCGGCCGAGATAGGGGTTGGCCTCCAAAAGCGTGCCGAGCATGCGAAAGCCGCCGGCCCCGACCTTCGGCGGCTCGACATGCTTGAGCACGAGGTCGAACAGCGGCCCCATGCCGTCCTTCGGCCCCTCCGGCGAGGCCGCCATCCAGCCCTGCTTGGCCGAGCCGTAGATGATCGGGAAATCGAGCTGCTCGTCGGTGGCGTCGAGCGCCGCGAACAGGTCGAAGACGTCGTTGACGACCACCGTCGGGCGCGCATCGGGCTTATCGACCTTGTTGACGCAGACGATCGGCCTGAGGCCGATCTTCAGCGCCTTGCCGACGACGAACTTGGTCTGCGGCATCGGCCCCTCGGCCGCGTCGACCAGAACGATGGCGCCATCGACCATCGACAGGATGCGCTCAACCTCGCCGCCGAAATCGGCGTGGCCGGGCGTATCGACGATGTTTACCCGCGTGTCTTTCCATACCACCGAGGTCGCCTTGGCCAGGATGGTGATGCCGCGCTCGCGTTCGAGGTCGTTGGAATCCATCACCCGCTCGGCGACGCGCTGGTTCTCGCGGAACGCGCCGGATTGCTGGAGCAGACGGTCGACCAGCGTGGTCTTGCCGTGGTCGACGTGGGCGATGATGGCGATGTTGCGCAGTTTCATGGACGATTTCCGCGCGGCGGGGGAGCGGCGCGCCTCAGGGGGATCAAAAACACGACGCGCCGGCCCGGAGAGGCCGGGTCGGCGACGTTTTGTGCGGCGCAATACACGAAGTCGGCGAGGAAGGGAAGGCGGATCACTCCCAGAATATCGGCGCGATCGAGGCGACGAGCAGCGCCGCCATGGTCAAGTTGAACGGCCGGGCGCGGCGGGGATCGGCGAGGAAACGGCGCATCGCCGCGCCAAACAGCACCCAGACGCCGCTGCATGGCGCGCAGACGACGAGGCAGGTCAGGGCCACCACGGCGACGCTCGTCGCATAGCTGGCGCTGACGGCGTAGGTGGTCAGCGCGCTGACGGCCATCACCCAGCCCTTGGGGTTGATCCATTGGAACGCCGCCGCGCCGAGCGCGCCCAGCGGGCGCCCCGCCGCGACGCCCTCCTTCACCGCGCCCGAAGTCGCGATGCGCCAGGCGAGCCAGATGAGATAGGCCGCGCCCGCCCAGCGCATGACCGGGAAAGCCCAGGGCGCGAGGCGGAAGATCGCGCCGAGTCCGAGGCCGACCAGCGCCACCATGAGCGCGAAGCCAACGACAACGCCGAACAGATGCGGCATCGTGCGGCGAACGCCATAGTTAACGCCCGAGGCCATCAGCATCATGTTGTTGGGCCCCGGCGTCACGCCGGCGACGACGCAAAACATCAAGAGGGCGACAAAAAGATCAGGGCGCATCGCGTCGTTCGGTTCTATGGGCGGGGCAAGGCCGCCTCTTTAGCCCACGCGTTCAACTCAAGCGAGCGGCTTGCTTGACGCGCCCGCGGCCCCATGCTCGACGTCTTGCAGCAGGAACGGGAGGGACGATCATGCTTTCGCGACGCGGATTCGTCAGTTGCGCGCTCTGCGCGGTCGCCGGCTTCAGCGCCACGCCGGGGAGCGCACAAGCGGCGGGCGGGCTCAAGCGCACCCTCGTCAGCCGCGTCGACGGGCCGGCGCCGGGCTACGAGGTCATCGAGGCGCGCATCGAAATTCCGGCCGGCAGCGTCATCGGCCGCCACACGCATTTCGGCGTCGAGACCAGCTATGTGCTGGAAGGCTCGGTGATGCTCGACGTTCAGGGCGTCGGCCCCAAGACCTATACGGCGGGCCAGGGTTTCCAGGTGCCGACGGGGGTCGCCCACGGCGGCAAGTGCGGCGACAAGCAAGCCGTGCTGGTCGGCGTCTATGTCGTCGAGAAGGGCAAGCCGCTGGCGACGCCGGCGTGAGCGACATCCTCGACGCCGCCAACGCCAAACAGTCCGCCTATTGGAACGGCGAGGCCGGCCGGCGTTGGACCGCCGTCCAGCAAAGCCAGGATCGGCTGCTCGGCGCGATCAGCGCGGCTTTGTTCGAGGCCGCCGCGCCGCAGCCTGGCGAGGCGGTGATCGACGTCGGCTGCGGCGCCGGCGACACCACCCTGCGCGCCGCCGCGCTCACCGGCAAGGCGCTCGGCGTCGACATGTCCGAGCCGATGCTCGCTCGCGCGCGCCAGCGCGCCGTCGAGGCCGGCTCGCCGGCGCGCTTCGCCCGCGCCGACGCGACGCTCTATGACTTCTCCGCCGAGGCCGCCGATCTGATGATCTCGCGCTTCGGCGTGATGTTCTTCGCCGAGCCTGCGCGCAGTTTCGCCAATTTACGGCGCGGGCTCAAGGCCGGCGGCCGGCTCGCCTTCGCCGCGTGGCGCCATCCGCAGCACAATCCCTGGCTGATGGTCCCCTATGGCGCGGCGCTGAAGCGGCTGCCGCCGCAGCCGCCGCAGCCGCTCGACGCGCCGGGCCCGTTCGCGTTCCACGATGAGGCGCGGGTGCGCGAGATCCTGGAGACGGCCGGCTTCCGCGACGTCGGCTTCGCCACTGCGACGGTGGAACTCGACATCGCCGACGGCGAGGGCCTCGAAGCGGCTGTCGACAAGGCGCTGACCATGGGGCCGACGAGCCGTGCGCTCGCCGACCAGCCCGAGGCGGTGCGCGCGGCGGTGCGCGAGGAGGTCGGCGCGGCGCTCGCCGGGCATGCGCGTGACGGCAAGGTCGAGCTTGGCGGAGCAACCTGGATCGTGCGGGCGCGGGCGTAAACCCAGCCGCCGGTCACTTGCGATGGCCGCCTTCGCCCCTTTGCGGAACAGCCGCAATTGCCGCCAACCCCCTCGTTCTGAGCGCGTAGCGAAGCGAAGCCTCGAAGCCCACTCGGTTCCCACCGGCGTTTCCGCAAGGCCGCGCCGCAGGCTGGCACGGATGCGGCGCGAGCTGGAGCGTGCTTCGAGGGCCGCTTCGCGGCCACCTCAGCACGAGGGCTGCGCCTCGCACAAAACCCTTACCGCCCATCCGCGACCGGGCGCCGAGCGTCAGATTTGTACCGCTAAGTCGACCCCTCGGCCCAGCCGGGAACGCCGGGCGGCCTGAGGTGGTGCGGATTCCACACATAGTCCCAGGGCACGACGCTGCCTTTGCAACCGCGAGGCGGCGTTGGCGCGGGCTGCGGCTGCGCGCCGAAGATGCGCAGCTTCACCGCCCGCCAAAAGCCGTCGTCCTGCGAGCCGGGCGTACTGTCGACGTCGCCTTCGGGGTCGATGACATTGAAGCGGGCGTTTGAGACATAGCGGCAGATCTCGCGCTGCACCGAGGCGCAGCGCGCCTGCGACAGTTCGCGGTTGCGCTGATGCGAATCGCCGCTGGCGTAGCCGAGGCGGCTGGCATAGCCGATGAGGCCGGTCCAGGCGCTGGGGTTGGCCTTCAGGATCGGCGCGACGGAATGGTCGGCGCGGACATCGGAATGGCCAGTGGAGAAGTTGCAGAAGCGCGCCTCCATCGGCGAGCCGGTCCAATTCTCGCCCTCAACGTCCTTCGCCATCGCGCGCTCCTCGGACCGTTCGAGCCAGTGTTGACACTGTCATGTTTACGGGAGGAACGCGGCCCTGTGGCGAGTGTGCGCCGAAAAAAAAGCCCGCCTCGCGCTAGCGCTGGCCGAAGCGCGCCTTGGCGGCTTCGGTGACGGGCGCGAACAGCGCCACCAGCGTGCCCTCGGGATCGCGGAACTGCGCGCAGCGGTTGCCCCAGGGCATCGTCTTCGGCTCGAACACCACCTCCGCCTTGTCTTTCAGCCGCGCGAATTCGGCGTCGACGTCGGCGACCAGGAATTCAAGCGTGGCGCTGCGGTTGGCGGCGGGCTCGGCGCTGCCCTCCTTGAACACCGCCACCGTCTCGGCGGCGTTGAAGGCGAGCGTCGCGCTGGGGGTGACGATCTCGGCGAATACCGGCGCGAGCCAGTCGGCGCGCGCGCCGGTCAGCATTTCGTAGAAGCCGACCATGGTCTTGATGTCGGCGACGGTGAGGCGGGTGGAGGCGAAGTTCATTGGCGGGCTCCTCTGGGTTGCGCGCCTTCGTCGCACAGGCTTGCTGACAGCATGCTGTCAGCATTAGCTTCGCCCGATGCGCCGAGCCGATCGCCTGTTCCAGATTCTCCAGATCCTGCGGCGCACGCGCCAGCCGACGACCGCCCGCGCCCTCGCCGAGGAACTCGAAGTCTCACCGCGCACGGTTTACCGCGACATCGCTGACCTGATGGCGAGCCGCACGCCGATCCGCGGCGAGCCGGGGATCGGCTACGTGCTCGGCCGCGATTTCGACATGCCGCCGCTGATGCTGACGCCGGACGAACTGGAGGCGGCGGCGCTCGGCGCGCAATGGGTAGCCGGGCAGGGCGATGCGAGCCTGGCGACCGCCGCGCGCGATCTACTCGCCAAGATCGCCGCCGTGACGCCCGAGCGTCTGCTGCCGTTCGTTCTGGAGCCGAGCGTCGCGGTCGCCCCGCCGCTCGCCCGCCGCGCCGACGGCCTCGATTTCGCGCCGACGCGCGCCGCGATCCGTCGCGGCCACAAAATGCGCATCCGCTATCGCGACGAGGCGGGCCGCGATAGCGAGCGCCTCGTCTGGCCGGTGATGATCGGCTATGTCGAGGCCCAGCGCATGCTGGCGGCATGGTGCGAGTTGCGTCAGGATTTCCGCCATTTCCGCGCCGACCGCATCGTCGCGGCCGAGTTTCTGGACATGCGTTACCCGGCGCGGCCGACGGAACTGCGCGCCCGCTGGCGCGCACATCGGCAGGCTCACCCGGCGGGGAACAGGTCCGCGACCATCAGCTCCAGGCCGGGCGGGTCGAACCGCAGCGAGCCGTCGTAGAGGATGCGGGTCTCGATCAGCCCGCCCTCGGCGCGCTTCTGGTGCGCGACGGAATGGTCGCGCGGGTCGATCGTCAGATAGTGCATGACGCTGGGGCGCGAGAAATAGCCGATTAGCTTGCGGTGAACGTCGCGCCATTCAGTCGAGGGCGACAGCACCTCGACGACGATAACGGGAGCCGGAACTTCGCGCGCCTCCGGCGGCAGCCGTTCGCCGCAATAGACCAGCGCGTCCGGCTGGTAGGCGGTGCGGGCGGTGATGCGGACGGCGACGGAGTCTGTCACGGCCTCGCAGGGCAGCCCTGCGCGGCGGATGGCGTTTCTCAGGGCGATGTAGACCTCGCCTTTGACCCGCGCGTGATCCAGCCGCTCCGGCGCCATCGCGTAGGCGGCGCCGTCCTCGATCTCCCAGCGCCCCTCGCGCTCCTCGGCGGTGGCGAGGAACTCGTCGACGCTCATCAGGCTTTGCGCGGCTTCGGACATGCGGGCAATCTAACACTTCCCGCCAATCACCGCTATCCCGCCCGCCGGCCGAACCAGCGGTTCACCCGCGCGGCGTAAGCGTCGAATTCTTCCGGGTGCAGGCGGCGCAGCATCGCCTCCTCGGTCGGCATCACCAGGAGATCGTTGACGAGGTAGAAGCCGAGCGGCGCGCCGATCGCCGCCGCCAGCAGCCCCGAGCTCCACGGCGCGAACGCCTGCACATAGGCGCCAAGCGCCGCCCATAGCAGGAATTGCAGCATCGCCAGCGCGTAAGTCGGATGACGCGACCAGCCATAGGGGCCCGTCGTCACCAGTGCGCCGGATTTCACATAGGTGCGCGCGTCGCCGCCGCGGCCGTCGAGATGGCCGATGGTCAGCGTCTTGCCGAAGTAGCAGGCCAGGATCGGCGCCAGCAGCGCGAAGGTCGGGACCGAGACAATCGCGCCGCGCGCCAGCGCGTCGCGCCACACCGGCGCGATGCCGACGACGCACACGGCGGAGAACGCCAGGTCGATGACGAAAGTCGGCGCGACCTTGAACCGCTTTGGCTTCGCGCCCGCCTCGGCGGCGCCGGGTTCATCGAAGATCGGATGCTGGAACGCTGACGACATGAAGACCTCCGCCTTTCATACTCGCCGGCGCGGGTAAATATTCCGCTCGAAGATGTCCGGCTTTCAAAGCGGCTCCGTCAAGCTTACCTCAACGCTATGAACCTCATCGTGGCGCGCCCGCAGGGCCTCTATTGCGAGGCCGGCGATTTCTACATCGACCCCTGGCGGCCGACGCCGCGCGCCGTCGTCACCCACGGCCACGCCGACCACGCCCGCCCCGGCTCGCAAACCTATCTCTGCCACGCCGACAGCGTGCCGATCTTGCGCCGCCGGCTCGGCGACATCGCCGTGCAGGGCGTGGAATATGGCGAGGCGATCGAGCGCGACGGCGTGCGCGTCTCGCTGCATCCGGCCGGACATATCCTCGGCTCGGCGCAGGTGCGCGTCGAGCACAAGGGCGAGGTCTGGGTCGCCTCGGGCGATTACAAGATCGAGCCGGATGGAACCTGCGCGGCGTTCGAGCCGCTGCGCTGCCACGGCTTCATCACCGAATCCACCTTCGGCTTGCCGATCTATCGCTGGCGCCCCCAGGCCGAAATCGCCGTCGAGATCAACGGCTGGTGGCGGGCGAACGCCGAGGCCGGCCGCGCCAGCGTCGTCTACGCCTATGCGCTCGGCAAGGCGCAGCGCCTGCTGGCGATGCTCGATCCCGGCATCGGCCCCGTCGTCGTCCACGGCGCGGTTGAACCGATGAATGAGATTTATCGCGCCCGCGGCGTCGCCCTGCCAGAAACCGCCGCGCTGGCGGGCATGGCGAAGGCGGCGCTTGGCCGAGCGCTGGCGCTGGCGCCGCCCTCGGCGGCGGCCTCGCCGTGGCTGCGGCGCTTTCCCGATTACGCCGACGCCTTCGCCAGCGGCTGGATGCAGGTGCGCGGCCAGCGCCGCCGGCGCGGCGTCGATCGCGGCTTCGTGCTGTCCGATCATGCCGACTGGGAGGGCCTGCTAGCGACCATCGCCGCGACTGGCGCGGCGCGCGTGCTGGTCACGCATGGCGCGGCGGCGACGCTGGCGCGCTACCTCAGCGAGCAGGGGCTCAGCGCCGATGTCGTCAACGCCGAATATGGCGAGGAAGATCAGGGCGACGCCGCGTGAGAGCCTTCGCCGACCTCTATCGCAGCCTCGACGCCGCGACCTCGACGCGCCGCAAGATCGAGGCGCTAAAGGCCTATCTGAAGCCGGCGCTGACCGATCCCGCGCGCTGGGCCGGCGCGGCGTGGGGCGTCTATCTGCTCGCCGGCGGCAAGCGCAAGCAGATGATCGCGACGCGGCTGTTGCGCCGGCTGGCGCTGGAGGCGACGGGTCTGCCGGAATGGCTGGTCGAGGAGAGTTACCAGAACGTCGGCGACCTCGCCGAGACGCTGGCGCTGCTGCTGCCGCCGCCTGGCGCCGAGGAGGCGGTTGCGCTTGAGGTCTGGATGGAGGCGCGGCTGCCGGCCTTGCGCGCGCTCGATGAAGAGGCGCGCTACGTCCGCCTTGTCGCCTATGTCGGCGCGCTGGCTGTTGAGGACCGGTTGGTGTTCTTCAAGCTGATTACCGGCGCGCTGCGCGTCGGCGTGGCGCGCGGGCAGGTGGTGCAGGCGCTCGCCGAGGCGAGCGGGCTCGACGCGCCTGTTATTTCCGAGCGGCTGATGGGCTACACCCAGGCCGGCCGCTCGGCGACGGCCGAGGATTTCGGCGCGCTGATCGCGCCGGTAGCGGCGGGGCCGGCCGCCGGCGGGCGGCCCTATCCGTTCTTCCTCGCCCATCAACTTGTCGCCCCTGTCGAGGAACTGCTCGGCAAGCTCGGGCCGCCCGAAGGCTGGATCGCCGAATGGAAATTCGACGGCATCCGTGCGCAATTGCTGAAGCGCGGCGGGCAATGGCGGTTGTGGTCGCGCGGCGAGGAACTGATCGCCGAGGCGTTCGCGGACTTGGCGGCGGTGGCGGAAGCGCTGCCGGAGGGCGCGGCGCTCGACGGCGAGATCGTCGTCGCGCGGGCGGGCGTCGGCATCGAGGGCGTAGAACCGTTCGCGAAGCTGCAACAGCGGCTGAACCGCAAGACGCTGACCGACCGGCTGAAGGCGGAACTGCCGGTCGCCTTTATCGCCTACGATCTGCTGGAGGAGGGCGGCGCGGATCTGCGGGCGCTGCCGCAGTTCCAGCGGCGAGCGCGTCTGGAGCGGATCGTCGAGGCAACGCGCCGGCAGGGCGCGACGGCCTTGCGGCTGAGCCCGCGCGTCGAGGCGCCGGATTGGCCGGGCTTGGCGGCGCGGCGCGCTGAGGCGCGGGCGATCGGCGCCGAGGGGCTGATGCTGAAGGGGCGCGAGGCGCCCTATGGCGCCGGCCGCAAGCGCTCGGGCGCTGGCGAGCGCGATCTCTGGTGGAAGTGGAAGCTCGACCCGATGGCGGTCGACGCCGTGCTGATCTACGCCCAGCGCGGCCACGGCCGCCGCGCCAGCGTCTACAGCGATTATACTTTTGCGGTGTGGAGCGGCCCGCAGGATGCGGTGGGGCGGACCTTGGTTCCGTTCGCCAAAGCCTATTCCGGCCTCACCGACGCTGAGATGGCCGAGGTCGACGCCATCATCCGTCGCACCACGGCGCAGAGCTTCGGCCCGGTGCGCAGCGTCACGCCGACGATGGTGTTCGAACTTGGCTTCGAGGGCATCGCGCTATCGAAGCGCCACAAGAGCGGCGTGGCGACGCGCTTTCCGCGCATGCTGCGCTGGCGGCGCGACAAGCCGGTCGCCGAGGCCGACACGCTCGCCGATTTGCAGGCGCTGCTGCCCGTCAGCCCGCCTTCCGCCTGAGTGTGGCCAGCGTGTTCTCCAGCACCTCGCCGAACGCCTCGACATCCGCCTCGCCCGACGCCCAGCCCAGGCTGATCCGGATCGCCCCCGCCGCCAGCGCCGGCGCCACCCCCATCGCCGCCAACACATGCGACGGCCCCACCTTGCCCGACGAACAGGCCGAGCCGGAGGAGGCCGCGATCCCGTCGAGATCGAGCCGCATCAGCAGCGTCGCCGCCGCCAGCCCGGGAATGGCGAAGGCGAGCGTGTTGGGCAGCCGCGCCGCCGCCGCCCCGAACACCACCGCCTCCGGCGCCAACGCCAACAGACGCGCCGCACAGGCGTCGCGCAACGCCGCCAGCCGCGCCGCCTCCTCGGCCAGTCCCGAGCCGGCGCTGTGCATCGCGGCGCCGAAGCCGGCGATCGCCGCGACATTCTCCGTCCCCGCGCGCCGCCCGCGCTCCTGGCCGCCACCGCGCAGCAGCGGCTCAACATGCAACCCCTCGCGCAGGGCGATGAAGGCGCCGGCGCCCTTCGGGCCGCCGAACTTGTGCGCCGATAGCAGCAGCGCATCGGCCCCGCGTGCGACCTCGGCGAGCGGCAGCCGCCCGGCGACCTGCGCGGCGTCGCATATAACCAGGCCGCCCCTGGCGTGTGCTAGCTTCGCCGCTTCGGCCACGGGTTGCAAAACGCCGGTTTCGTTGTTGGCGCCCTGCAAGGCGACGAGCGCCGGCGGTCCGTCGTCGAGAAGCCGCGCCAGCGCCGCCAGATCAAGCCGCCCGTCCGGCCCGACCGCCGCGACCTCGGCCGAGGCAAAACGGTGGCCGCCGAGCACGCAAGGGTGTTCAGCCGCCGCCACGATGAGCCGCCGCAGCGGCGCAACGCCGGGCGCCGACACTCCCGGCGCCAGCGCCAGATTGGCCGCCTCGGTGCCGCTGGCTGTGAACACGATGTCGCGCGGCGGGCTGCCGGCAAGGCCCGCCACCTCGCGCCGCGCCTCCTCGACGCGGGCGCGGGCGGCCCGGCCCTCGAAATGGATCGAGGACGGGTTGCCGACCTCATCGAGCGCACGGATCATCGCCGCCCGCGCCTCGGGCCTCAGCGGCGCGGTGGCGTTGTAATCGAGATAGAAGCGCATATCTCTGGCTAACGGTTGGCGATTGCGCCGTTTTTCCTTGCAGTCGCTGCGGGGCGGCGGTTATGAGGCCTGACCCGATCCCGCGTTTCCCCGCGACGTTTAGGCGCGCCTGGCGTCGTCCGCAAGCGGCTCAGGCCTCGCCGCCGAGCGGGGAGACGTTGCCGCCTGTTTGGAGCCGCGATGCCTGAAGTTTTTTTCAACGGTCCGGCCGGCCGCCTGGAAGGCCGGTTCCACCCCGCCAAGCAGCGCGGCGCGCCGATCGCCGTCGTGCTGCACCCGCACCCCCAGTTCGGGGGCACGATGAACAATCAGATCGTCTATTCGACCTATTACAGCTTCGCCGAGCGCGGCTTTTCGGTGCTGCGCTTCAACTTTCGCGGCGTCGGACGCAGCCAGGGCGCCTTCGACCACGGGCAGGGCGAATTGTCGGACGCCGCCTCGGCGCTCGATTGGGCGCAGACGATCAACCCGGAGGCGCGCGCCTGCTGGATCGCCGGCGTCTCCTTCGGCTCCTGGATCGGCATGCAATTGCTGATGCGCCGGCCGGAGATCGAGGGCTTCATCTCGATCGCGCCGCCGGCCAACCGCTTCGACTTCAGCTTCCTCGCCCCCTGCCCGTCGTCGGGCCTGTTCGTTCACGGCGACAAGGACCGCGTCGCGCCGCTGAAGGAGGTGCAGGGGCTGATCGAGAAGCTGAAGACGCAAAGGGGCATCCTCATCGAACATGCGGTGATCGCCAACGCCAATCATTTCTTCGAGGATTGCATCGACGACTTGCAAGAGGCGGTCGGCGGCTACCTTGACAAGCGCCTCGGCATGCCGCGCCATACGCCGACGCCGGCCAAGAGGGATCGCGTCAAACCCGCCGCGCCGACGCCGCAGGAATGAGCGCAGTCGTCACGTCGACCGAGGAGCTTGCCGCCGCCTGCGCGCGGATGGCGAAGCATCCATTCGTCACCGTCGACACCGAGTTTCATCGCGAGACGACGTTTTGGCCGATTTTGTGCCTGGTGCAACTCGCCAGCGATGAGGAGGCGATCGCCGTCGACGCGCTCGCCCCCGACATCGACCTGTCGCCGGCGTTCGCGCTGATGGCCAACCGCGATGTGGTGAAGGTGTTCCACGCCGCGCGGCAGGACGTCGAGATCTTCTGGAAGCTCGCCGGGCTGGTGCCGGCGCCGATGTTCGACACCCAGGTCGCCGCGATGGTGTGCGGCTATGGCGAGCAGGTCTCCTATAGCGAACTGGCGCGCTCGCTGGCGCGCGCCCAGGTCGACAAATCCTCGCGCTTCACCGACTGGCAGCGCCGGCCGCTGGCGCAGGCGCAGATCGAATACGCCATCGGCGACGTCACCCATCTGCGCGAGGTCTACCGCGCCCTCGACGCCAAGCTCGTCGCCACCGGCCGGCGCGAATGGCTCGACGACGAGATGAAGGTGCTGACTTCGGCGCAGACCTACGAGCAGCATCCCGATCGCGCCTGGGAGCGTTTCCAGAGCCGCGCGCGCAAACCTCGCGACCTCGCGGTGCTCATGGAGCTTTGCGCCTGGCGCGAGGCCGAGGCGCAATCGCGCGATGTGCCGCGGGCGCGCGTGCTGAAGGACGACGCGCTGATGGAGATCGCCTTCGCCGCGCCGCGCAGCATGACCGAACTCGGCGCGCTGCGCGCCGCGCCGCGCGGCGTCGAGCGCTCGCGCGCCGGCGAGGAGATCTTGGCCGCCATCGCGCGCGGACTGGCGCGCGATCCGAAGCTGCTGCCGAAGGTCGAGCGCGAGCGGCGCGGCGGCGGCGGCGCGGCGACTGTGGAACTGCTCAAGGTGTTGCTGCGCCAGGCTAGCGAGGAGAGCGGCGTGGCGGCGCGCATGATCGCCACCACCGACGATCTCGAAGCCATCGCCCGTAGCGACCGCGCCGCCGTGCCCGCGCTCCAGGGGTGGCGGCGCAAGCTGTTCGGCGCCCGGGCGCTGGAGCTCAAGCACGGCCGTCTGGCGCTCACCGTCGAGCACGGCAAGGTCGTCATGATCGAGTGGCAGGAGACCGTCGAGACGCAGGGCGGAGGCATCGCCGAGGCGCATGGCCGAGCCGAGGCGCATGACCGAGCCGAGGCGCAAGCCTAAACGGCCTCGCGCCTTTCTGCGCTGCGCCAGCGCAGCGGCTGCGCGTCTTCGCCGATCAGACGCGCGAGCCATCCAAGCCGGCAGATCGCCGCCGCCAGGGCGAGCGACAGCGGCAGCACAATAGCAAATACGACGAGCGCTTTCAGGACCGCCGGCATCGGCGCGTCGAGCAACAGATATTGCATCCACACCAGCGGCGCGTAGTGCAGGACGAATATGCCGAGCGCATTGCGCGACAGCGGCTTCAGCCACGCGATCGGCCGCGCGAGAAAGCGAGTCGAGACCGCAATCAGCAGCATCACCCCGGCGACGCTCGCCCCGACATAAGCGAGCGCGGAGAGCCCGCGCATCGGCAGCGGCGCGAAATCCGGATAGGTCAGCGTGACGCCGGTCAGGCCCATCCAGGTGAACAGGGCCAGCGCCGACAACGCGCCGAGGCGGCGCCAATTGTGGGCGAGCGCCCCATCGGGCGCCAGCAGGCCCTCGCCGAGGCCGGCCACCCCGACTGCGGCGCCGGCGAAGAAATAGACCATATACAGCAGCGGTCGCGACAGTTGGAACGAGACCGGCCCGCGCTCGAACCAGTCGAACGGGCCGAAGGCCAGCGCCAGCGGCAAATAGGCCAGCGTCGCCGCCAGCGTCAGCGCTGCCAGGAAGCGCTGCGGGCGCCGCCGCGCGTCCGCCGCGAACCAGGCCAGCCGCTCGACCGCCGCCGGCGCCAGGGCGTAGAGGAGGCCGGCGACGATCGAAACCGCGAGCAGCAGCCATAAGAACCATGTCGGCCCATTGGGCAGGAAGGGCAGGCTGCGGTAGGCGGCGATGTAGTCGGCGACGCTCGCCTGCGGGTTCATGCCGTGGAAGACCGGATAAAGCGCGATCGGCGTCAGCAGCAGCACGCTGAACAGGAACGGCGGGCCGAGACGCAGCACCCGGTCGGCGAGGAAGCGCAGCGCGCCCTTGCGCTGGAGGCTGGAGGGAACGAACAGGCCCGAAAGGAAGAACATCAGCGCCATCACATGCACGTCCTCCCACGCGCAATAGAGATCGAAGCCGTAGAAGCGCCGGGAATCGACGATCGGGAAGGCCAGCCACAGGAATGGCGGCTGGTCGAAACTCGCAGCCGGCCCCGCGGTCGAGCCGAGATAGGCGAGGCCGGCGTGGAACGATACCAGGATGAGGATGAACACGCCGCGCAGATTGGCGATGGCGAGGCTGGTCTGAGCGTAAGCGGCTGCGCTCGTCGTTTTCGCCGCCACAGCGCCCGGCATGCCAACCCCCCGCGTCTCCCCGACAGAGCGTTTAAGCGCGCTCGGCCGTAAATTGAAGCGCGGCGTGGTCAACGCCCCGTTGACGAGGCGGTCGCCGCCGTCGCATGTCCCTGGCGTCACGGAGCCCCGCCCATGTCCCTGCGCCTCGCCATCGTCAACAAGGCCTATTCTTCCTGGTCGCTGCGTCCTTGGCTGGTTTTGACCCATTTCGGGGTCCCCTTCGAGGAAACGGTTATCGCCATGGGGCGCCCGGAAACGCGCTCCGAGATTCTAAACTTCTCACCGACCGGAAAGTGCCCTGCGTTGCGCGATGGCGATATTCTGGTCTTCGAATCGCTGGCCATTATCGAATATATCGCCGAAAGCTTTCCCAACTTGCCGATCTGGCCGCGCGACAAGCGGGCGCGGGCGCTGGCGCGCTCGCTCAGCAACGAGATGCACGGCGGCTTCCTGGCGCTTCGCAACCATTGCCCGACGCAGTTTCTGCGCCCGGTGCGCCAAATCGCGCTGACCAGCGAGGTCGAGAGCGACGTGGCGCGCATCGAGGCGGCCTGGCGGGAGGCGCGGGCGCAGTTCGGCGCCGGCGGCCCGTTCCTGTTCGGTGAGTTCAGCGCCGCCGACGCGATGTTCGCGCCGGTCGTCAACCGCTTCCACACCTACGACGTCGCCGTCGGCCCGCAGACGCGCGCCTACATGGATGCGATTATGGCGCTGCCGGCCTGGAAGGCGTGGATCGCCGGCGCGCGGCAGGAGCCGTGGCGGATCGAGAGCTACGATAGCCTTTGAGGCGGCGCTCGGCGTTGCGAAAGGCTGAAAGCTCGACCATCGCAAGTGCGGCGCGAGTTGCAGGACAGAACGGCGCGCGGCGGCGAGATCATGGAAAATTCCAGGTCAAACCCGTCGTCGAAAGCAACGCTGCCGTGGATGGCGACGCCGGGCAAGGCGAGCTTTCGCCTCCGGCGCGCGCCGGGTGGCAACCTCATGCAAGTGATTATCTGCAACGTCGCTGCGAATTCATCGACATGTCTCGCTTGGTTCAGCAAGGCTGCATTCGGTGTCAACTTTTAAAAAGTAGATGATGAGAAGATCCATGATACGTAACGTAATTTTACCTAAGACAATGACAGAGTTGCGATATAAATTCGGTAGTTTGATTACTTTTTGAATGTAACTCGAAAGCAACTGGGTGACCTGATGACAACGATGCGCCTGCCGCTGAGACCACAAACTCCCGCCGACGCCGACAATTCCGGGCGCTGGCGCGCCGCCCTCGATGAGCTCGCCGCCCGTCGCGCGGCGGCCGCCCAGGGCGGCAGCAGCGGCGCCCGCGCTCGCCATCTCGGTCGCGGCAAGCTGATGGCGCGCGAGCGCGTGGCGCGTCTGCTCGATCCGGGTTCGCCGTTCCTGGAGATCGGCGCGCTCGCCGGCTTCGGCATGTACGAGGGCGACGTCCACGGGGCCGGGCTGGTCGCCGGCATCGGCCGCGTGTCGGGCCGCGAGGCGATGATCCTCGCCAACGACCCCACCATCAAGGGCGGGGCCTATTACCCGATGACGGTGAAAAAGCACCTCAGAGCGCAGGAGATCGCCACCGAGAACCATCTGCCCTGCGTCTATCTCGTCGATTCCGGCGGCGCCAACCTGCCGCATCAAGCCGAGGTGTTTCCTGATCGCGAGCATTTCGGCCGCATCTTCTACAATCAGGCGCTGATGTCCTCGCAGGGCGTGCCACAGATCGCCGTGGTGATGGGTTCCTGCACCGCCGGCGGGGCCTATGTGCCGGCGATGTCGGACGAGACGATCATCGTGCAGAACCAGGGCACGATCTTCCTGGCCGGACCGCCGCTTGTCAAAGCCGCCACCGGCGAGACCGTCAGCGCCGAGGATCTCGGCGGCGGCGACTTGCACACCCGCGTCTCCGGCGTCGCCGACGCGCTCGCCCGCGACGACGGCCATGCGCTGGAGCTTGCCCGTCGCGCCGTCGCCAATCTCGGCTACCGGCCCAAGACCCGCGCCGACGTCGTCGCGGCGCGCGAGCCCCGCTATGCGGCCGAGGAACTCACCGAGGTCGTGCCTATGGATCTGCGCCGCCAATATGACGTGCGCGAGATTCTCGCTCGCATCCTCGACGGCTCCGAGTTCGACGAGTTCAAGGCCCGCTATGGGACGACGCTGGTCACCGGCTTCGGCCGCATCTCAGGCATGCTGGTCGGGATCGTCGCCAACAATGGCGTGCTGTTCTCCGAGAGCGCGCTGAAGGGTGCGCATTTCGTCGAGCTTTGCGCCCAACGCGGCGTGCCGCTGCTGTTTCTGCAAAACATCTCGGGCTTCATGGTTGGCCAGAAATACGAGGCCGGCGGCATCGCCAAGGACGGCGCCAAGCTTGTCACCGCCGTCG
>DATNDU010000063.1:0-13178 GCA_035606915.1 Roseiarcus sp.
ACGGCTCCGCTCATCCGGGCTCAGCCTCACAACGTACTTCTTGACCTTGATCTCCTTCACAGCCACGAATCACCTCCATCCTTGCCTCATGGCGGCATAGAGTCAGAAAAACGCATCAAAGCCAAGGACGCGAGGCACTAGGCGCTTTGCTGCGGGTTGAGTTCGGGGCGTCTGGTGGCCAGAGGCATGATGGCGATGTCGGCGGCGACCTTGCGCATCATGCCGTCATGCGCGCCGCCGATAAAACAACGAAGCGCCTGGACGTTGCCGGCTTCGAGCAGCCGCGACAATGGCTCGGAACCGAGCGGTCTGAAGCCTGAATTGCTGGAGCGGCTTCGTCTGCGGCTCGACGATCCCCCGACCGACAGCGGGCGATGGATTGCCAAGAGGGTCGCGCGCTGGATGGCGGATCAACTGGGCTTGGAAAACTATCGCCAACACGCGGATGGCAGGCGCTGAAAGCGCTTGATTGGCCGATCCAAAGGCCGCGACCGCGTAGCCCGTCGGCCGCAATGCCACAGCAACAGGACGAGTTCAGGAGAAGCTCGCACAGACCGTCGCGGAGGAATCACAGCGCCATCCTGTCAAGCCGTCGAAGCCTTCGCCACCGACGAGCATCGCCTCGGGTTGAGGCCCATCACGCGACGGGTATGGGCGCCGTTTCGGCCACCTGAATCGAGGAGCAGGCGGCGTGGCTGGAGAAGGCCTTCAACCTCGACCCCGCGCGCGAGGCGCGGATGCGTCGCGAGTTACAGGATGCGTCGCGAGTTACAGGAGGCCGCTCTGCACGCTTTCGCCAAGGCGTCCGGCGCCTCAAGCGGGGCGGCTTGGCGCCGTGGGGGCTCGCCCGTCGTGACGGGCGAGCGGAGATCCCGCAAGGGGATCGTGAGATCGGCGCGCGCAGCGCGCGGCGGCGTGGCGACAGCCCACGACGCTTTACGCTTCGTGCGCAGCGGCCCGGGCGATCGGGCCGATATCGGCGCGATCGATGCCGAGTTCTTGCAGTTCCCGGTCGGTGTAGGACGACAGCTCGCGCACGACGTTCCAGTAGACGCTGCGAGCGTGGAAATAGCGGCGGAAGAAAGCGAAACTCATTGAAGTCTCCATCATGGTTCGCCAGGCCCTCCGGCTGGCGGCGACATCTGAGTGTTCAAACGTTTCCTCACGTTGACGAAGGTTCATCTATCACGCTGCGACGCACAAGTCAATGCTGCGATGCAGAAAGATATGTGACCATTGCATGGCGGAGACTCGCTCGACTCGCCATTCCGGCGAAAATTTTGTCATAAACAGAAAATAGGCCGGATATCTCGCCAAATAAGCGCAGAAGGTTAAAACTCAATAGGTCTTAGTTATTCGAAAATGCATACCTAGCCGCCGGTCGGCGCAGGGCGACGCGGCGACGTCCATCAATCCGGCCGCGCACGCGGCCCGACCGTGAACTTTTGCGGGCTTAGGAGGTTATTCACTGTGGCGCCGAAGGCGCGGCCACCGGCAGACGCAGGTTTACGGCTCTTTTCCGCTTTCCGGCCATCGTCTTTCAGCTTAGACAGACATGCAGGTAGACTTTGGAGTTTTCCATGACGCGGTTGCCCCGGGGCGTTCCCGCCATTGTCGCATTGGCGGGGCTTGCCGCCTTCGCCGTCGGCCCCGCCGACGCCAAGGTCAAACGCCACCACGCGACGCCGAAGCATCACGTGGTAAGGTCGCCGTATAATTTCCCGAATTATGTCAGTCGCGGGGTGGACCGCAATCCCGGCGGCGACAATCTGTATTACACGGACACCAAGGCGCCGGCCTATTTCTTCGGTCCGACGCTGCTCGGGCCGGCATATTTCCAGCGCTGGTGGTGAACCGCCTACTGAGAGTCATTGTCGGGATCGGCGCTGCCGTCGTCCGAGCTTCCCGCCTTTGCCTTCGCGGACTTGGCCTTTTGGACCTTGATTTTTTCAGATTTGGCTTTCGCGGATTTGGCCTTCTTATGCTTAGCCTTGTCGGCGGCGGCGTGAATGGGCTTGTCGGCTTGCGTCGCCTTGTCGCTCGGCGCCGCTTCATCACCGGCGAGGACCTCCTTCGGCACGTCCTCGGGCTTCATGGCGTCGTCGGGCAGGCGATGCCAATCCTGCGTCTTGCCGAACATCGAGATGCCGAGATAGCCGCGCACATGTAGCGTCTGCCCATCCGGGTCGAGCCACATCTTGGCGTGGTAGACGGAGCCGTCGCGGGGATCGAGAACGCTGCCGTCGCTATAGTTCAGTCCGTCGCGCCTCATGCCCCAGAACAGGGTCAGGCCCATGATGTGGGCGTCTTTCTTTTTCCCCGGGCATTCGGTGCAGATTGTCTTCGGCGGCGTGTCGTCGCCTTCCTTTTTGAAGCCCTTGACGAGGCGGGCTGAATAGACCCCCTTCTTATCCGTGAACAGGAACCAGCCTTCCGGCTGGCCGTCGTCGTCCAGGGCCTCCCAGAAGCCCGCGGCGGTGGGTTGGGCGGAATCATCGGCGCGGGCCGCCGTCGTCGCGGCGACGAGGATGGCCAGCGCGAATGCTGAGCGAAATTTCATCGCTGAATACTCCATTTAGGCGCCGGCGCTCGGGACGAAGAGAGAGCCGGCGCAACCGTCAGCGGCCGTATTCTGTAAACAGGTCAAGGCATTTTTGAGATAGGTGGTCGGGCCGCGCGTTGTCGCGGTGCTTGTTGAGGCAGGCCTGGTACATCGTCTGCACCGTCATCTGGTCGGCCCCCTTCGGCGGGCGCACGTCTTTGCAGTATTTGCGAACGTCCGGTAGGCAGGCGTCCTTCTGCGATGACGAATATTTGAAAGCAGTCTCGGCCAGCGCCGGCGTCATCCCCAGGGTGAGCGCCACCAATGCGAACGCGCGATAGTTCATTCCGATCTCCTGACAGTTAGGTTTGACGACGAAGCGAGATAAACTTAAGAGCTTTGCCCCTCGACGAAAGCGCCAATAGCGATAATCGTTGCCGAGGCGCCGAGTCTATTGGCGATTTTGGTGCTTCATCAACACTTGCTGGCATCTTTGCGACAATTCGGAGCGGTGGGCCTGCAAGCAGTCGCGATATTTCTGGCTGTCGCCGTGCTCGACATGGCCGCAGAACCGGCGCACGTCGGGCCGGCAGGCGGCCTGCTCTTGGCGCGTGCCATTGTCGGCGTAAGCCACCCCGCCAGCGCTCAGCAGCGCCGCGGCGACCAGCATGACTGAGAGCCTCATCAGCGTTTCCCCTATTGCGCCTCCGGGGTGGTTTCCCGCGGCTTACCCATCAATATCGGTTGGAACAGCACCGCCGCGCACAAAGTCGTGACCAGCGACAACGCCAGCAGCCGCCCCATGCTCGCGGTGCCAGGGTGGGAGGAGAACATCAGGCTGCCGAAGGCCACTACCGTGGTCAGCGCGCTGAAGATCACCGCCCGCGTCAGGCTCGTTTGCAAAAGGTGGGTGACGCCGCTCCTCCACGCCATGATGTAGTAGATTTTGAACGCCACGCCTATGCCGAGCAGCAGAGGAAAGGCGATGATATTGGCGAAATTGAGCGCCATGCCGGTCAGCGCGCAAATCTCCATCGTCACCACGCCCGCCGTCGCCAGCGGGATCATCGTCAGCAACATGTCGGAGACGCGCCCGAGCACCAGCCACAACAGCACCGCGATCGACACCAGCGCCAGAATGCCCGCCTCGATGAACGCCCCGAGCACGGTCTGGCTCGCCTCCAGGATGGTCACTGGCCCCTCGGTGGCGTCGGGCTCAACCGCCAGTACCGCCTTGGCGAACTGGCGCATCGCGTCATTGTCATTGGGATCGGCGCTCGGTGCGATCGAGACGCGCGCCCGGCCGTCGGGCGTCATCCAGTCGGCGACGAGATCTTTCGGCAGGTTTTCGAGCGTCACCTTGTGGCCGGAAAGCGAGGCCTTCAGCGCCGCGAGGTCGCGCTTCAGCGGCGCGATGAACACGTCGTCGGCGCTCTGGCGGTATTTCGGCTCCGCCTTGGCCAGGCCGGTGAGCGCGGCGGCGAGTTTTTTGGCCGCCTCGGCGCCGACGCCGGGGTTCTCGTTGGCGGAATCGTTGAGCCGCGAGGCGGCCTCATCGAGCGCCTCGACGGTCTCCTTGTCGGAGGGCGGGGCCAGCGCATTGGCGGGATCGAAGGCGCCGGCGAGCGCCTTGGCGACCTCGGCGATCTCCGGCAAGCGCTCGTCCTGACCCTTGGGGATGAAGAACGACAGCGTCGTGGCGCGCGAAACCTCCGGCAGCTTCGCCACTTTCGCGGCGACCTCGTCGGCGGCCTGGAGATTGGGGGCCAGCACTTCGAGCGCGTTGAGATTGGTGGCGGGGTCCTTCTTCAAATCGAGATAGGTCGCCATCGATTCGGTGCGCGGGTTGCGCAGATTGAGCGGGTTGAAGTCGAAGCGCAGCCAATAGAGCGAAGGCAACAGGACGACGATGACGACGATCACCGACCACAGCACCGCCATCCGGTTGCGGTCGAGAAAGTTGTCGAGCGGCGCCAGCGTGGTATAGCCGAGCGGCTCCGGCTCGCCGGCCGGATTAAGCAGCGCGATCAGCGCCGGCAGCACGGTGACGCTGGTGATATAGGCGATCAGCATGCCGCAGCCGGCGATGACGCCAAGTTCCGAAACGCCTTTGTAATGCGTCGGCAGGAAGGAGAAGAAGCCGAGCGCGGTGGCCAAGCCGGCAAGCGTCAGCGGCGCCGCGACATAATGGCCAGCCTCGCGGATCGCCTTGTAAAGATCGGGGACGTCGTAGCGCTCGGCGCGGTAGCGCACGCTGTACTGGATCGAGAAATCGATGCCGATGCCGACGAACAGCACGAAGAAATACACCGAGATGAGGTTAAACGAGCCAATCAGAAATAGGCCGACCGCCGCCGTGATCGGCAGACCGACCAGCAGGTTGACGAACACCGCCAGCATCAGTTTCACCGATCGCAGCGCCAGCCACAGGATGAACAGCACGATGGCGAAGGTGATCGTGCCGTTGAGCGCGGCGTGCTCCTTGATGGTGGCGAATTCCTCGTCGGCCATTGGCACCGGGCCGGTCAGCCGCACCTGCGCCTGATATTTCGGCGCGATGCCGGCGGCGATGGCGCGCAGCGCCTTCGTCGCCGCGAGGCCGGGCTCCACCGAATTATAGTCGAGCACCGGGCGCACCTCGATGAAGCCGCGCAACTCCAGCGGCTGCGGCTTGCGGCCCTCGACCAGCGCCCGCCAGGAGAAACTCGCCGGCTTGCCGGCCAGAACCCGCTCGACCGTCCCCGCCCCCTGCTGGAACACCGGCGCCGTGGCGTTAAGCTCGACCTTATGCTGGTTGACGCCGATCAGCACGTCCTCGATCACCGAGACCAGCCCGCGCAGGCTGGGGTCGTTGCCGAGGTCGGTAATCAGCGACTCGCCCTGAACCAGGCCGTCGAGATTCTTCTTGAGTTCGTTCTTCGGCACGAACAGCAGGCCGTTGCGGGTGAAGAAATCGACCGCGCTCGAATTGGTGACCGAGGTGAAATGCGCTTTGTCTTTGCGGAACGCCGCGGTTAGCGCCTCGGTCGCCTCGCCCGCCAGTTCCGGCGTCGGCGCGTCGATGACGACGTCGATGATCTGGAAGCGGCGGAAGGCGTCCTCGAAGGCGATGCTGCGCTGCCGCCACGGCAGAGCCTTCGAGAGCAGCGCGTCGATGTCGGACGTGATGGTGAAATGGCGGGCGGCGTAGACGCCCGTCACCGCAGCAAGAACCAGGCCGACGATGACGACGCTACGCGGAAAACGCAGACAGAAATCGACGATCCTGCTGATGAATTTCGTCAGCATGGGTGCGCACTGGCTCCTGATCGGAAAATAGCGAAGGGACGGCCCCGCAGGGCCGCCGTCACTCCGCCGCAGGAGCGGAAGCGCGACGTTTCGGCGGGGCGCCGCGGGTCTCGGCCTCAAGCTTGTTGAGCATGTTGCCAACGTGGCGCGAATGCACGTAATCGGCTGGGCGCTGATTGGCCAGCGATATCTCGGGCGCCATCGGCCCGGTGACGCGCGGCCCGAAGATCGCCACCCGCGCCGCCTTCAGCGGATTTCGGATTGCAGCGTCCGCGGCAGTCGGCTCGTAGCCGCAATGCGCCATGCAATTGGCGCACTTCTCGTAACGGCCGGTGCCATAGCTGTCCCAGTCGGTGGTCTCCATCAATTCCTTGAAGGAGGCGACATAACCCTCGCCGATGAGGTAACACGGCTTCTGCCAGCCGAAAACGCTGCGCGTCGGCATGCCCCAGGGCGTGCACATGAAGTTTTGGTTGCCGGCCAGGAAGTCGAGATAGAGCGGCGAGTGCTCAAGCGTCCACTTCTTGCCCTTGCCGAGCGCGAACACCTTGCGGAACAGTTCCTTAGTGTTGCGGCGGGCGAGAAAATGCTGCTGATCGGGGGCGCGCTCGTAGGCATAGCCCGGCGACATGTTGACGCCGACGCCAAGCTCCTTGGCGAAATCGAGGAAGCTCGCGATCTGCTCCGGCGTCTGGTTGTCGAAGATGGTCGCATTGACGTTGACGTTGAAGCCGGCGGCCTTCGCCGCCTTAATCGCACTCACCGCGATCTCGAACACCCCGTCCTGGCACACCGACTTGTCGTGCGCCTCCTTCAGGCCATCGAGGTGGACGGTGATCGTCAGATAGCGCGAGGGTTTGAAAAGATGCAGTTTCTTTTCAAGCAGCAAGGCGTTGGTGCATAGCGACAGATATTTCTTGCGGGCGACGATGCCGGCGACGATTTCGCCGATTTCCTTGTGGATCAGCGGCTCGCCGCCGGGGATGGCGACGACCGGCGCGCCGCATTCGTCGACCGCGTCGAGACATTCCTGGACGCTGAGGCGCTGGTTGAGGATCGGCGCCGGATAGTCGATCTTGCCACAGCCGGAGCAGGCGAGGTTGCAGCGAAACAACGGCTCCAACATTAACACAAGCGGATAGTGTTTTACGCCCCGCAGCTTCTGCTTGAGGATATAGGCGCCGATCTTCAATTCCTTGTGAAGGGGAATTTGCATGCAAAACCTCGACGAAGCTACGCCCTGCGCGCCGATGAGCGCCGCGCACGAGACTTGAGAATTTAGGGACTCCCTCCCCGCCGTCAATTGCGGCCCATTTTCGACGGCCTTATAGGCAGGATTATCACCCCCGGCAACAAGCAGCCTAGCCTAACAGCTTCCGCCATCACACAATCTCGCGACTTTTTGACAAAAAAAGATTGCGAACAAGCGGGCGTCACGGCGCCGGCGCGTCTTCCGCTTGGCTCGATTTTACTTTAACCAGCCCGCCAGGCTTGCCGCGCGAGTTCTCAAGCGCTTCGACGTTTTGGATTTCTCAAACCCTCAGGGCGCGCCTCCCGGAGCGCCAGCGGCGGGAAAGCAGGGCGAGGCGGGATGGATGTGTTCGAGGCGCGAACCGATACGAGCGGCGCAGGCGAAGGCCGCTCGCCTCGCCAGGCGCAGCCCGCCGTGCCCCTCAACATCGCCTTCGGCCTCGAAAGGCTCGGCTTTCTAGGCGTCAGGGCGCCGATCGCGGCGCTCTTGGCCCTCCTCGTCCTCGTCGCGCTGGCGGTGGCGGGCGTCAGCCGCATCGTCGTCGACGACAGTTTGAGCGAGCTGTTTCGCGCCGAGACGCCGCAATTCAAGACCTTCGAGGCGGAGAGCCGCAAGTTTCCCTCCAACGAGTTCGATGTGCTCGTCGTCATCGAGGGCCCGAACCTGCTCGGGCGCGAGCAGATCGACGCCCTGCGCCGGACGGTCACCGACCTTCAACTCGTCGAGGGCGACGCCGGCGTGATCTCGATCTTCTCGGCCCGCCAGCCGAGCCCCGGCGGCGGGCTTCCGCAGCCGGTGTTTCCCGAGGTGTTGCCGCAGGGGCCGGCCTATGACGAACTCGTCACGCGGTTGAAGGACAACGACCTCATCCGCGGCAAGCTGTTGGCCGAGGACGGCACGCTGACGCTGGTGGTGATGTCGCTCGATCCCGCCGTCACCCACGCCGGCAAGCTCGCCGCCGTGGTCGGCGACATCCGCAAGACCCTCGCCGAGGATCTCCACGGCACGGGGCTGAAGGCCGACCTCTCCGGCGTGCCGATCATGCAATTGCAAATCCGGCAGGCGGTCGAGCGCGACCGCATCGATTACAACGCCGCCGGTTTCGCGCTCGGCTGCCTGGTGGCGATCCTGTTCTTCCGCCGCTTCGCCTTTCTCATCATCGCCACCGTTCCGCCGCTCGCCGCCATCCTCATGGCGCTCGGCGCCATCGGCTGGATGGGCCTCAAGCTCAACATGTTTCTCAACGTGATGACGCCGCTCATCATGGTCATCAGCTTCTCCGATTCGATGCAATTGACGTTCGCGGCGCGCGATCGGCTCATCCACGGCGACGACCGCCGCGCCGCCTTCCGATGGGCGATCGTCACTGTCGGGCCGGCCTGCGTGCTGACCCACGCCACCGCTGCGCTGTCGTTCCTGGCGCTGCGCTTCTCCGATTCCGACATGATCCGCGCCTTCGGCCTCGCCGGCGTGGTCTCGATGGGCATCGCCCTCGTCACCGTGCTGATCGTGCTGCCGGCGCTCGGCGTGCTCATCGCGCCGACCGGGGCGCGCGTCGCCAGCCTGTCGCGCGCCGATACCGGCGTCGATGCGTTACGCGCCTTCTGCGATTGGATCGCCGACCGCATGACGCGCCGGCCCGGTCTCGCCAGCCTCGGCGCGCTCGTCGTGCTGGCGCTGCTGAGCAGCGCTTATTTCGGCCTGCAACCGCGCTATCGGCTCGCCGACCAGGCGCCCGACCGCGAGCACGCCATCGACGCCATCAACCGCATCGACGCCAAGCTCGCCGGCGCCAATCCCGTCGACGTGATGATCACATTCCCGGCCGATCGCAATCTCTATTCGCCGGAGACGCTGGAACTGCTGGCGCAGGCCAGCAAGGTAGTGGAATCGCAGACCGGCCTCGGCAATGTCTGGTCGTTGCAGACGCTGCGCGATTGGCTGAAGCAGAAGCTCGGCAAGACCGACGTCGAGACGATGCGCCAATATGTAAACTACCTGCCGCGCTTTCTGG
The DNA here is from genome assembly GCA_035606915.1 of Roseiarcus sp. Classification (GTDB taxonomy): domain Bacteria; phylum Pseudomonadota; class Alphaproteobacteria; order Rhizobiales; family Beijerinckiaceae; genus Roseiarcus. Next base: position 9,097 of record DATNDU010000063.1, read on the forward strand.
TGCGCCGCTTCGTCGCCGCCGACGGCCGGGCGGAACTGATCGCCGGGCGCATCCCCGACAAGGATGCGAGCGAGTTGTTGCCGGTCGTCAACCGGCTCGACCGCGGCCTCGACGCCGTGCGCGCCGCTCATCCGGGTTATAAAGTCGACGTGACGGGGCTCGCCGTCATCGCGGCGCGCAACAGCGCCGGCATGATCGACAAGCTCGGGCAAGGGCTGACGCTCGAATTCGCCGCCGTCGCTTTGTTCATCGGCCTGGCGTTTCGCTCCGTGCCGGTGTTCTTCGTCACCATCGTCACCGGCGTGTTTCCGGTGGTGGCGGCGGGGGCGCTGTTGTGGGCGCTGGGGGCGGGCTTGCAATTCGCCAGCGTTATCGCGCTGACGATTTCCTTCGGCCTCGGCTTGAGCGCGACGATCCATTTCCTAAATCGGCTGTGGCGGGAGGTCCGGGCCGACCCCGATCCCGCCGTCGGGGTGCGGCGGGCGACGGTGCTGGTGGGGCCGGCGCTGATCTTGACCTCCATCGTGCTGGTGCTGGGTCTGGCGGCGACCGCCTTCTCGAACCTGCCGATGCTGAAGACTTTCGGCTGGCTCAGCGCGTTTGCGATGTTTTCGGCGCTGGTGGCGGATTTGACCATTCTGCGCCCGATGATGACACTGTTCATGCGCTGGGAGGCGTGGCTTCGCCGCCGCCTCGAACCGCCGCCGAGTCAATGAGCGTTTTCAACCTGGGGAAGCCGGATATGCGCATGGTAAGCACGAAGACTTTCAGCCGCGGCCTCGCGGTGCTCGGCCTGACGGCGGCGCTGGGCGCCTCCACCGCGCTCGCCGAGGGCGTGTTCTCGCCGTTCGCCGGCAACTGGCGCGGCGCTGGCCGGATCTCGGACATCCACGGCAAGTCGGAGGCGCTGCGATGCAAATCGAAGATGTCGCCGTCGTCGGACGGCATCGCCATGTCGCTGGGCCTGGTCTGCGCCAGCGACAGCTACCGCGTCGATTTCCACGCCGATCTCTACACTGACGGGCAGAACCTGCGCGGCACCTGGAGCGAAACCTCGCGCAACGCCACGGGCAATGTGCGCGGCATCATTCGCGCCGACTTCATCAACGCCCGCACCGAGGCGCCGGGCTTTGACGCCAACATCGTCATCCACGTCGTCGGCGGCAGGCGGCTTGACGTGTCGCTCGACGCGCACGGCACGACGATCAACCGCGTAGAGGTTTCGATGAAGCGTTGAGAGGGGGGATAAAGTGGAGGCTTCTGTTGCCAGGCGCCTCCGGACCCCGCCTAGAGGGGCTAACCCCTAGGACTTGAACCCAGTACCATCACCGCATTACGCGGCGAGGGCCACCGGAGCATAGTTGTCGTTGGCAACTATAGTTTTGACCCGATAACGGCGGTATCATGCCGAGCAAAAGCGCACCCTTTTGATCCCCCGTCGAACCTATTTCGCCCCCGCCGAAGCCCGTTTTCTGAGACGGGCTTGGGTGGAGGCGCCGGGTACCGCCCCCGGGTCCGAAAGACCTATTCTGATGGCCATTTATCGCCATAGCCGCCCTTGCGGGCGGCAGAGCCAATATAGGGGAGAGAAGGGGAAAAGGGAAGTGTGGGCGGTGGGGATTTGAGGGCGTTGGGGCGCGATGGGTCGGGTTCGGTCTGTCGTGCGTTTTGCTCGCGCCTCAAAATTCAATACTTCCGGAACAGGGACTTTGGGCTGAAAATCGGGAGATTTGAGAAACCGGCGCGAAATGATGCCCCCTGTTTCTGTGGGGCGCTCCGGCTGGACTTAAGCCGCGTCTCGGACAGCCCTTCTTGCGAGGAGACGGACGGCGATCAAGGCAGTGGCGAGGATAGTCGCCGCGAGCGCTAGGATCAACCAGTCGCCTCCGGGCCACGCCGCACCGACGCCCTCCCCGATCCAGAATATGCCGAATGCGCAGGTCAAAACGCCGACCGCAAATTTCAGAGCATTTTCAGGGATGCGCGCAATGGGCCGATGCAGCGCCAGGCCGAGCCCCGCAACCAGAAGAAGCGCGACGCCCGCGCCGATTGCGGCGGGAAAGAGCAGCGCCCGATTCGCAGCGCCAATTGCGAGGACGATGAAAATAACCTCGATGCCTTCGACCATCGTTACCTGAAACGCGGCGGCCAGGGCCGCCTGATTGTGAGTCCCAAGACCGGAAACCAGCCCTCGAAGGCGAAGGGTCTGGCGTTTGTAAGAGGCGTCCTCGTCGCGCAGAGGAATGACCCCCGCCGCGCGCAACACCGCCTTGCGAAGCCAGCGCAGCCCGAATACGACGAGGAGAACTCCGACGCCGAGGTGAATAGCCGCCGAGGGAACAAGAGTCAGCGCCGGTCCCGCAACCAGCAGCAGGGTGACCAGTGCGGCAACCGCCAAGCCCGCGCCGAGGAACGCGCCCGGCCATCCCAGCACCGCGCCGACCGCGAGAACCACGGTCAGAGCCTCGATGCATTCCACGAATGAGGCGAGCAGCGCCGTTATCATCGGCGGAAGAAAATGCGCCCAATCCACGCTGCCGCCCTTCAAAGAATAGAGGTCGCGAACCGATCCAGCCGCGTGTCTTCGCGGTAGGCGGCGCGCACCAGAAGCGCCGCAACAATCCCCGTAGCAGCCCCGCCAAGCACATCCGTCAAATAATGCGTCCCGACGAAAACGCGCGACCACGCGATGAGCACGGCGGCGAGGGCGAAGAGGCTCGCGCGCCGGGGAAGCCTTTGCAGAGCGAAGGCCACAGCGACAGCGAAGGCAGCGGTCGCATGATCGGATGGAAAGGACCAGTCGGCGCTTCGCGCAATAATCAGATGCGTCACCCCGCTATCGTAGGGCCGCACGCGATGCACGAACAGGAGAAGGAGCTGATTGAAGGCAAGCCCGATCAGGAAGGACAGCCCCGCCGCCACGCAGGCGTGCCGCAGATGAGGCCGGTCGCGTTGGCCCCACCATTGTAGGGCGACGCACAGAACGACGAACGGGACGCCATAGCGCGTCAGCGCTATAATGATCGCATCGAAAACGGCATTTTGTCCGGCTGGCGCATTGATCCAGCGGGTGATGATTTCATCCATCAGCGCAGACTATCCGCAATTCGTCCTTAGCGCGATGTTCAGTTAGGACGCCCTCCGGCTTCGGTTTTCAGGCCCATATCCCCTCACCCCGCTTTTCCTTTCGGCGTCGGCGGCACGCTGAGCCAGCCCTCGCCGTCGAGCACCAAAGTCTCGCCGACCCGGCATTGGCAGGCGAGCCGCACCCGGCGACCCTTCTCGATCAGTTCGGCCACCTCGACCGAGACAACCACAACGTCGCCGATCTTCACGGGACCACGGAAATTGAGGGTCTGCGAGATATAGACCGCGCCCGGCCCTGGCAGGCGCGTGCCGATCACCGCCGAGATCAGGCTCGCGGTATACAGGCCATGCACGATGCGCTCGCCGAAGCGCGTCTTGCGGGCGAAATGCTCGGAAAGATGGATCGGGTTGCGGTCGCCGGAAAGCTCGGCGAAGCCGATGACGTCCTCGTTGCCGACCGTCTTGGCGACGCTTTCGCGCATGCCGAGCGCGAGATCCTCGAAATAATAGGTCTGATACGGCTCGCGTTCCAACAGCAACTCCTCCCCCGCGTCCTGCCTAGACCCGGAGCGCCCCGGCGGTTAACGCGCCGAAGGGATCAGTTGCGGCGTCGGTCGCTCTGGCCGTCGCTCTCCAGGAAGCCGTTGTCGTCGGATTTGCAGCCGTAGGCGTGGCGTTCGAGCCGCGCGTGCGGATAAGACTCGGTGTGGGCGTCGCGCCCGCAGCGGCCGTAATGCATGGCGCCCGGCGGTGGAAGGGCGGCGCACCCGGCGACGCTCGCCGTCAGCGCCAGCAACGCGATGCCCGTCGCACAGGCTTTCAGATTCATGGCGGCCCCCGATTCGCTGTTTGCTACCACGCGCGGCGGCGCCGGCCAAGCACGCCCCTCAGGCCAGCAGCGTATAGAGCGCGCGCGCCTCGGCGGCGGCCCCGCGCCGCTCGCCGACGCCCTGCACCTGGAGCGTGGCGCGGCGCTCGCCGAAGACCAGGCTCAG
>DATNDU010000073.1:0-26682 GCA_035606915.1 Roseiarcus sp.
AGAAGACCTTCATCACCAACGGACAGACCGCCAATCTCGTCATCGTCGTCGCCAAGACCGACCCCAGCGCCGGCGCCAAGGGCACCTCGCTGATCGTCGTCGAGACCGAGGAGACCGAGGGCTTCGCGCGCGGGCGAAAGCTCGACAAGGTCGGCCTCGACGCGCAGGACACCTCGGAATTGTTCTTCGCCGAGGCGCGAGTTCCCACCAGCAACCTGCTCGGAACCGATGCGGGCCAGGGCTTCGTCCAGCTCATGCAGCAATTGCCGCAGGAGCGGCTCAACATCGCCGTCGGCGGCATGGCGGTGATCGAGCGCGCCCTGCAACTGACGATCGACTACGTGAAAGAGCGCCAAGCCTTCGGCAAACGCATCCTGGATTTCCAGAACACGCAATTCGTGCTCGCCGAGTGCAAGACGGAAGCCAATGTCGGGCGCGCCTTCGTCGACCGGCTGATCGGCCTGCACTTAGAAAGCAAGCTTGACGCGGCCACGGCCTCGATGGCCAAATACTGGGTCAGCGACCTCGAATGCAAAATCGTCGACCGCTGCCTGCAATTGTTCGGCGGCTACGGCTTCATGAACGAATATCCCATCGGCCGCATGTTCCGCGACACCCGCGTGCAGCGCATCTATGGCGGGACCAACGAGATCATGAAGCTGCTGATTGCGCGGACGCTGTGAGGCGGCTCACTCCATGCCCTTGTCGGTCAGCGTTTTGAGGAAGGCGACCAGGGCGTCGATGTCGGCGTCGTCAAAGCGCGGCTTTTCGGCGAACTTGCGGTCGTAGGGCGCCTCCTTGATGTTGACGTTCGCGTCGTAGGCGGCGGGCATATCGTTGAACTTTTTGCCGCCGGGATACCAGTGCGCGGGGGCGGTGTCGCGCGTTGCGTAGATGGCGACGGCGTCGCGCAGCGAGGCGATGGCGCCGTTGTGGAAGAACGCCTTGCCGAGGGCGACGTTGCGCAGCGTCGGCACCTTGAAGGCGCCGCACAGGGAATCGCGCGTCACCTCTTTCGGCAGCACGGCGGCGAGCCCCGGCCGCGCACACAAGCCGAGGTCGAAATGTTTGGGATCGGCATTGGCGGGGATCGCCGCGTTGCGCGGCGTGCCCAAGGAATCATAGGTGAAGTCGGTGAACAGCCAATCCGTCGGATCTTTCGAGTCGACGTTGCCGACGTGGCAGGCGATGCAATTGCCGCGCTTGGGATCGACGAACAGATCGTAGCCCTGCTTCTCCAGCGCCGTGAGCTGGGCCTTGCCGCGCAACCAATCGTCGAATTTGGACGCGAACGGCGCGAAGCGCTCGCTCTGCTCATAGGCGGCAATCGCGCCCGCGAGCTTGCCCATCGCGGCCGTCGGGTCGTCGAACAGCTTGGCGCCGAACACGGCTTTGGCGAGATCGGCGTAATCGCCGGCGGCGATCTTGCTGGCGACGGCGGCAAGCGAGGGATTGTTCATCTCGTCGGGATCGGTGAACGGGAAGGCGACCTGCTCGGCGAAATCATTGGCGCGCCCGTCCCAGAACTGGCCGCCCTTGGCCACCAGCGCCTCCTCGCCGTCGTCGATGTCCTTGTAGAAGCCGAACGGCGGCGAATAGGCCTTGTACATGATGGTCGGCACTTTGCGCTTGCCGAAATGCCCGGCGCGGCTGCCAAGCGCGATGCCGGGAATACGCGAGCCATTGTCGCCCTGAAACGCCTGGCGCGGCTCGTGGCAGGACATGCAAGCCATGCCGCGCGGCTCCGAGAGGTTGAAATCCTCGAACATGCGCTTGCCGAGCCGTTGCAGATCGTTGAGGCCGATCTCGTCCGCCGCGGGCGAACTGTCGGCGACAGCCGGCGACGCCGCCAAACAAACAAGCGCCACCGCGCCCAGCAGAGCGCGCCCAAACGATCGTCTCATTGCAAACCTCAGCGACCGCTAGCAGTCATGCGACAGCGCTGCGGGGTAGACTTCGGCGTCGGCAACGACAATAGGATCGGCGGCAGTTTGAAACGTTTGCAAGGAACTTTGAACGTTTTCAAGCCAATCCGAACGATTGCAACCCGCCCTTCAACCGGCCGCGAAATCTGCCCGCGCAATGCCCATCGCAAACAGCAGCGCCGTGAGGTCGCCGTGCTCGACGCGGGCATGCGCCGCCGCCGCCACTTTCGGCTTGGCGCGATAGGCGACGCCGAGCCCCGCCTCGGTCAGCATCGGCAGATCGTTGGCGCCGTCGCCGACCGCCAGCGTCGCCGAGGGCGACAGCCCGAGCCGCGCCCGCAATTCGTGCAAAGCCCTGAGCTTGGCGTCCGCGCCCTGGATCGGCTCGACGACGCGGCCGGTCAGCCGGCCGCCCGCCGCTTCGAGCCGGTTGGCGCGGTGCTCGTCGGCGCCGAGCCAGGACGCCACCGCGCCGGTGAAGGGGACGAAGCCGCCGGAGACGATGGCGAAATAGCCGCCGCGCGCCCGGAACGTCGCCGCCAGCGTCTTCGCGCCGGGGGTGAGCGTGATGCGCTCGGCGAGCAAGCGGTCGATGACGGCGAGGTCGAGCCCTTCGAGCAGCCCGACGCGCTCGCGCAGCGCGCCGGCGAAATCGAGTTCGCCGCGCATCGCCCGCTCGGTGATCCCAGCGACGCGCTCGCCGATACCGGCAACCTTGGCCAGTTCGTCGATGCATTCCTGTCCGATCAGCGTCGAATCCATATCGGCGACCAAGAGCTTCTTGTCGCGGGTCGCGAGCGGCTGAAGGAAGACATCGAAGCCAGCCGCCGCCTCGGCGAGCCCCGGCGCCTCGCCCTCGAACAGCAGATCCGCCGCCTCGCCGGCGCTCAGCCAGCGCGTCTCGACCGGCGTCGGCAGGGCTTGCGCGACGCGCCGCAGCGCGGCATCGGTCAGGCCGGCAGGAGCGGCGACCAGCGTGGCGACGGAAACAGGCATGGATTCATCCGATAATACGCCGCGGGCGCTCCTCATCGCAGGGCCGACCGCCAGCGGCAAGTCGGCGCTGGCGCTGCGCTACGCCCGCGAGACCGGCGCGGCTGTAGTCAACGCCGATTCCATGCAGCTCTACCGGGACTTGCGCGTTCTCACCGCGCGGCCGAGCGTGGCGGAGGAACGGCTCGCGCCGCATCTGCTGTTCGGCGAGATCGACGGCGCCGTCAATTTCTCCGTCGGGCGCTATGAGGCGCGCGCGCGGGAGATTCTGGCGGCGCATCCCGGCCCGCTGGTGTTCGTCGGCGGCACCGGGCTTTATTTCCGCGCGCTGACCGAGGGGCTTTCCGACATTCCGCCGGTCCCGGAGGAAACGCGGGCGCGAGTGCGCGCCGAGGCCGAGGGGCGGGAAACGGCGGCGCTGCACGCCGAACTCGCCCGCCTCGACGCCGCCGCCGCCGCTCGGCTGCGCCCTTCCGACCGGCAGCGCGTGCTGCGCGCGCTCGAAGTGTTTTGCGCCACCGGCCGCTCGCTTGCCACTTTCCAGGATCGGCGCGGCGAGCCGGCGCTGAAGGCCGGACAATGGCGCGGCCTGTTCCTCGCCCCCGACCGCGAGGCGCTGAAGCAGCGAATTGCTGAGCGGTTCGCCGCGATGTTGGCGGCCGGCGCGCTCGGCGAGGTCGCCCGGCTCGCCGCCCGCCGGCTCGCCCCGGCGCTGCCGGTGATGCGCGCCCACGGCGTCCCGCACCTGATGGCGCATCTGCGCGGGGAAATGTCGCTCGACGACGCCGCAGCGCTATCGGTGCGCGACACAAGCGCTTACGCCAAGCGGCAATTCACCTGGGCGCGCCACCAGTTGCCTGGGTTCGAGTGGATCGCGCCCGAGGCGGCCTCACTTTAACGCGCGCCATCTCTCGGCGCCGGGACGCCAATGTTCTATATATGGTCCAATTCTCGCCGCCGGCCGCCCGGCCGTCGGCGTCGTCTGGGAGTCCATTTCATGGCAGATACAGAAGCGCTTTGGACGCTCTTGATGGAGGCCGCAAACCCCGACGCGGCAGCCGCGCTCAAGCACGAGGTGGGAACCGCGTCCGACCAGAACCTCAATCGCATCAACGCCCTCGCCTTCGCAGCGGCGCACGGCCTCGATGAGGACGCGACGATCGGAACGTTGGTGCGCGCAGCCCATCTCGGGCTTTTCGATATGTCATGGAGCGCGCTCTGCCCCGGCTGCGGCGGCGTGCTCGACACGGGCGCCGCCCTCAAGGCGCTCGATCGCCACGAGTATCTTTGCTCGCTGTGCGTCTCCACGCATGAACCTTCGCTCGACCAGCTTGTCGAAGTGACATTCACGGTAAGCCTGCGCGTCCGCCGCATCGCCGCGCATGATCCGGATTCGCTGCCGCTGGCCCAATATGCGCGGCAGGTGTTCTGGAGCACAGCAGTCGCGCTGCCGGAGAATTTCGAGGAGCTCATCGAACGGGTCACCCTCAACGTCACGGAGCTCGAACCCGGCGAGAAGGCGAGCATGTCGCTCAACGTGACCGCCGGCCAGTTGATGGTGTTCGAGCCGGTCACCCACACCACGATCTTCCTCGACGTCTCCGGCGAAGCGACGCACGAGCGGCGCAATCTTTCGCTGCTGCTCAGCGACGAGCATTCGCACAGCGGCGTCGTCGCGTTGAAACCGGGGCCGATCCGCATCTCTGTCGACAACCGCGCCCGTCGCCGGGCGCTGCCCGGCGTCTGGTTGCCCAACAGCGATTTGCATGCGCTGTTCGAGGCGCGCCAGCCGTTCCTCACCGCGACGCGCGTGTTCTCGAACCAGACATTCCGCGAGATTTACCGCAACGGCACGCTCGATTCCGAGCAGCGGTTCAAAATAACCAACCTGACCTTTCTGTTCACGGATCTGCGCGGCTCGACGGCGCTTTACGACCGGGTTGGCGATCTGGCCGCCTTCGATCTCGTGCGCAACCATTTCGGCGCGCTGATCTCCGCGGTGTCGGCGGAGGGCGGCGCGGTCGTGAAGACCATCGGCGATGCGGTGATGGCGACGTTCTCGACCCCCGAGCGGGGCTTGCGCGCCGCGATCCGTATGCGCGCGGCGATGCGCGAGATCAACCGCGCGAGGGGATCTGAGGACTTGGCGCTCAACATCGGCCTGCACGAGGGGCCGTGTCTGGCGGTGTTGCTGGACGATCGGCAGGATTATTTCGGCCAGTCGGTCAACATCGCTTCGCGCGTCCAGGGCCTCGCCGATCCGATGGCGATCCTGGCGACCAAGGGGGTGGTCGAGACGCCGGGCGTGGCGGGCTTGTTAGCCGAGCGCGGCTATCGCATGCAATCGCGGGAATCGGCGCTGCGCGGGGTGAGCGAGGCGTTGACGGTATATGAGATCAGGGAGGCGGCGGCGTGAGGCGGCGCAAGCCGATGCTGGCAATATTGGCGCCATGACGCTAATCGCGCGCGAAGTTCGCGAGGATTTCGAACCGCGGATGGCAGCGGATGAAGCGCAGCATTTGCCGCAAGCGCGCTTGCTCGTAGTGTGGCTGAGCGCGGTGATCCCCATCGACCGCCTCGCGCCGGCTAATTGTCGCGTGGGTTGAGTCCAGCGACCCGATCGCGGCCGGGGTCAAGCCCCGCCGCGCGCCTCATCTCTGACATTATACGGTGAAAAGGTCAGGCAAGGGCGCTCCAACAGCGGGAGAATTGATGACGAGTCGCATCTCCTGCGTTTATCGTTTTGTCTGCGTGCTCGTCGCCGCGTTGATCGGGCTTTTGGCCTCAGTGGCGATCGTCTGGGCCGCCTCTGCCTCAAAGCCTTCGCCGGCTGCGACGCCGGCGCCTGCGCCGCGCGGCGCAGTCGCCGCGCTCGTCGTCGGGGACGAGGGCGCACAGACTCTGCTCGGCCTGCCCGTGCAAACATCGAAAGGTGAAGACCTCGGCCATGTCGTCGATATCGTCGTTGACCGCAGCGGCGCCCTGCTGGCGGCGATCGTCGACTTCGGCGGCTTTCTTGGCGTCGGCACGCGCAAGATCGCCGTCGACTGGCGCATCCTGCATTTTCCCAAGACCGGCGGCATGAACAAACTGGTTGCGGACCTGCCGCTCGACCAATTGCGTGAGGCGCCGGTGTTCAAGCCCGGCGAGCCGATCGTTATTATGGGCGCGATGGCGCCGCCAAATCCGACCCCGAAGCGCTCGCCGCCGAGTCCGGCCGCCGGCAAGCCTTGATGGGCCCACGGCGTGTTGCAATCGCATCTGGCGCCCTCCGCCGCGCCGATAAAGGCCTCCAGGCGTAGCTGGCGCGGCCTTGATTGGTGTATCTTCTTCGTCGCCGACGTGCAGACCGGCTTCGGCGCCTTTGTCGCGGTCTTTCTCACCGAGCAGAAGTGGACCCAGGTCGACATCGGGTTTCTGCTCACCATCAGCGGCCTCGTCGGCCTGTTCGCGCAGGCGCCTTGCGGCGCCGTGGTCGATGCGGCGCGCTCGGAGCGCGCGCTCGCGGCCGTCGCGCTGGCGGTGATCGCCGCCAGCGCCTTCGCCTTCGCCACCTGGCCGGTGTTTCTTGTCGCCATCGCCTCGCGGGTGGCGCTGGCGATCGCGAGCACCATTCTGGGGCTGGCGATCGTCGCCATCAGCGTTGGACTCGCGCGCGAACACGGGCTCGCCCGGCGGCTCGGCCGCAACGCCGCCTTCGCGTCAGCGGGGACGGGCTTGGCTGCCTTGTTGATGGGGGCTTGCGGCTACTATCTGTCCGCGCGCGATGTCTTTTATATCTCAGGCGCGCTGACGCTGCCCGCGATGGCGGCGCTGCTTTTCATCCGCCCCAGTGAAATCGCGCCGGCCTCGGACGCGGCGCGCGGCGTCAAGACTGACCCCGCCGCGCAGTTCGCCAACTTTCTCGCCTTGATCCGCCAACCAGGCCTGCTGATTTTCGCGCTTTGCGTAATGATGTTCCACCTCGCCAACGCCGCCATGCTGCCGCTCGCCGCCAGCCTGGTGACACAGCGCTCCGGCAAGACGGCGACGCTACTCGTCGCGGCGGCGATCGTGATCCCGCAATTCACCGTCACCGGGCTGTCGCTGGTTGTCGGACGCCTCGCCGATTCCTGGGGCCGGCGACCGCTTCTGCTGTGCGGCTTCGGGGCGCTCGCCGTGCGCGGCGTGCTGTTCGCGCTGACGCGCGACCCGATGACGCTGGTGGCGATTCAGTTGCTCGACGGCGTCTCGGCGGCAGCGCTTGGCGTACTGGTGCCGCTCATCATCGCCGACCTCACCCGCGAGCGCGGCCACTTCAACCTGGCGCAGGGCTCGATTGGCTGTGCGATGGGCGTCGGCGCCTCGATCAGCACGACGTTGAGCGGCTATGTCACCGATCGCTATGGCGGCGCGCCCGCTTTCGACATGTTAGCTATTTTCGCCGTTGTCGGCCTTGTGCTGCTGGCGCTGGCTATGCCCGAGACGAGGCCGCCCAAGCCTAAACCTTGAGAGCCTGAACCGTGAGAAGTCTTCAACTTAATGTGAGCGCTATCGCATCAAGTGTCCGCACATCAAAAGTCCGTGAGCGCGCGACAACGCCGCTCACGGCCGGCAACCTCACACCGAGGCGAGTCGCGGGCGCCCGCGGCGCGCGAAGATCAGGCGCCGGTAGACATCGAGATAGTCGCTCGCCATCCGACGCGCGGTGAATCGTTGTTCAAAGCGGGCGCGAACCTGATCGCGCGGCAAATCCTCCGCCATGCGCACCGCCGCTGCGGCGCTCATCACATCCTCGACGACGAAACCGGTCACCCCATCTTCGACGATTTCAGGCGCCGAACCGCGATTGAAGGCGACAACCGGCGTCCCGCAAGCCATCGCTTCGATCATCACCAGGCCGAACGGCTCCGGCCAGGCGATCGGCGCCAGCAGGGCGACGGCGCCGCTCAGAAACTCCGATTTCTGTTCGTCATTGATCTCACCGATGAACTCGACGTGCGAGCGCTTCAATAAGGGAACGATGTCGCGGTTGAAATAGCTGGCGTCGGCCTGGTCGACCTTGGCCGCGATCTTCAACGGCATTTGACAGGCGCCAGCGATTTCGATCGCGCGCTCAAGGCCTTTCTCCGGCGAGATGCGCCCGAGAAACGCCAGATAAGAGGGCGTCGCCTGCTGTGGCTGCAGCAATTCCGCGGGTAAGCCGTGGTAGACGGTTTCAACCCAATTCGCCTGCGGCAGCGGACGTCGCTGCGAGGCGGAAATCGACACCACCGGGACGCGCGAGAACGCCGTAAACACAGGCTGCAATTCCGGCAAATCGAGTCGTCCGTGCAGCGTCGTTACGAACGGCGTCGGCTGTCTAGACAGCAGCGAGAACGGCAGATAGTCGAGATGACAATGTATGACATCGAACTCGCCGGCGCGCTGGCAGACCTCCTCAACCAGGGCGACATGCAGGGCGTTAGCGTCGCGCACCGCGCCGTCGAGCCGCAGTGCGCGCGGCCAGAACGGGGCGAGCTTCGCCGACGTTATGGAATCGCCGCTGGCGAACAGCGTGACGTCGTGGCCGAGCGCCACCAGATCCTCGGTGAGCCAAGAGACGACGCGCTCGGTGCCGCCATAAAGGCGCGGCGGCACCGCTTCCGTCAGGGGCGCTACTTGAGCAATCTTCATTTCGCCACTCTCCGTTATTAGCCAACTGGCCTGTCGAGACCTACGGGCGCAAAGCCGCGCCGCCGAATGCGAAGCCAAGGCCCGGCGTCACGAGGACTTGACTGAAACTTTTGTCGCCAGTTTCGTTTTTGTGTTGGCGTCTTTGCGTTGGCGTCTGCGAACTTCTCATCTCCGTACGGGAGCAGCCTTTGACCAGCGATCTTTGCCGATATCGCGACCGTCCGATTCGTTTCATCTGTCGATACATCGGCAAACGCCCGCTGGCGCATGGCGCCATCGGCGGCTTCGTGCTGTGTGCGGTCAGCGCCTCGGTGTGCACTCAATTCGGCGTGAAGCTGCTGGTGGATGCTCTGTCTCATCGTCATGGCGCCGAGATCACGGCCTCAGTTGCCGTCATCGTCATCGCCTGTCTGGTGGCGGCGGATAACCTCATGTGGCGAGCGGCCTCCTGGATAGCTAGCCGAACCTTCGTCGATGTGACCGGCGATCTGCGTTCCGAGTTGTTTCGTCACCTCACCGGGCACGCGCCTACCTATTTCGCCGAGCGCCTGCCGGGGACGCTGACAAGTCGTATAACTGCGACATCCAACGCCGTGTTCCAGATCGAGACGATGACAATGTCGAGCGTGCTGCCGCCGCTGCTGGCGACTTTCGGCTCCATTGCGCTCATCAGCCGCGTCAACATTCGGATGGCGGGCATGTTTGTCATCGTCTCGGTGATCGCGGTCACCTTCATCTACAGATACGCGGCGGCCGGACGCCCGTTGCATCGCGCCTTCGCCAACCGCGCCGCCCAGGTCGACGGCGAGATGGTCGATGTCGTCGCCAATATGGGGCTGGCGCGCGCCTTCGGGCGCATCGGCTACGAGCGTCGCCGCTTCGACGCCACGGTCGCCGGCGAACTCGTGGCGCGACGGCGCAGCCTGCGCCATCTCGAAAAACTGCGCCTGGCGCACGCGCTGACCGTCTCGGTTATGACCGTGACGCTGCTCGTCTGGGCGTTGGCGCTGTGGCGGCGCGGCGAGGCGACGGCGGGCGACGTCGTGCTCGTCTGCACGCTCGGCCTGTCGCTGCTCAGCGCGACGCGCGATCTCGCCGTCGCGTTGGTCGATGTCACCCAGTATCTGGCCCGGCTCGGCGAGGCGCTCGCCACTTTGCTGTCGCCGCACGAACTCAGCGACCGGCCGAGCGCCGCGCCGCTGGCGCTGCGCGGCGCGCGTGTGACCCTGGAGCGCGTCTCGTTCGCCTATCCCGGCGGCGCGCCGATTTTCGAGGGCCTCAGCTTCGATATTCCCGGCGGCCAACGGGTCGGCGTCGTCGGCGAGTCGGGGGCCGGCAAATCGACCCTCGTCGCCTTGCTGCAACGCTTCTACCTCGCGCAGCGCGGGCGGCTGTTGATTGACGGGCAAAGCATCGTCGACGTGACTGAGGAGAGCCTGCGCGCGGCGATCGCGGTGGTGCCGCAGGATACGGCGCTGTTCAACCGAACGTTGGCGGAGAACATTCGCTACGGCCGCCCGGACGCCACCGACGCCGAGGTTCTGGAGGCCGCCGCGGCGGCGCAATGCGGGAACTTCATCGCCGCGTTGCCGCAAGGCCTCGACACCATTGTCGGCGATCGCGGCGTCAAGCTTTCCGGCGGCGAGCGGCAGCGCATCGCCATCGCGCGCGCCTTCCTGCGCGATGCGCCGCTGCTTATTCTCGACGAAGCGACCTCAGCGCTCGACGGCGAGTCGGAGGAGGCGGTGCGCGAGGCGCTCGATCGGTTGATCCAGGGCCGCACCGTCATCGCCATCGCGCATCGGCTGTCGACGCTGCGCGATTTCGATCGCATTCTGGTGTTCGAGGGCGGCCGTCTCGTCGAGGACGGCGCGCCGCAATGGCTGATGCGCCGACGCGGGGCCTATAGCACGCTCGTCAACCGTGAATTGCGCTGGTTGAAGGAAAACGCCGCCTGAGCATCCAATACGTTTGCCTCAATCAATCGTCGCCACTTTCACCGGGCCGCGCCGCGCCACCACATCGACGACGACGTGACGTCCGGAGCGCCGCAACGCGATGTCGGCGGAGCCGCCTTTCACCGAAACGTGAGTGAGCGTGAGATCGTTGATAAAGCTCGGCAACATCGGCTCGCGCAGAATGATATGGCTCGCTTGCGGGTCGAAGCCGAGGCCGATGCAGGATTGCACCATCGATATCGGCGCAGCGGCGGCCCACGCCTGCGGCGAGCAGGCGACGGGATAGAAGGTCGGCCCCTGCGCCGGCTTGCGCGGAAACCCGCAGAACAACTCCGGCAGACGGCGCAGGTCGATGTATCTGGAAGCGGCGAACACGCCATCGAAGATGCGCGCCGCCTCCTCGCGATAGCCGTAGGCGGCAAGGCCAGCGGCGATCAAGGCGTTGTCGTGCGGCCAGACCGAGCCGTTGTGATAGCTCATCGGGTTGTAGCGGGCCTCTCCCGAGGCGAGCGTGCGCACGCCCCAGCCGGTGAAGAAGGCGCTGCCAAGCAAGACGCGGGCGACCCGATTGGCGCGCTCGGGATAGGCGATGCCGGCAAACAGCGCGTGCCCGGCGTTGGAGGCGAGCACCCGGCACGGCCGCTTTTCGCCGTCGAGCGCCAGGACGTAGGAGCCCAGTTCCTCGTCGAAGAAGGCCTCATCGAAGCGCCGGCGCAACGTCTCGGCGCGTTGGCCGAAGGCGGCGGCCTGCGCGTCGCGGCCGCCGAGTCGCGCGATGCGCTCGGCGGCGCGCCACGCCGCATAAGCGTAAGCCTGTACTTCGACGATGGCGATGGGTCCGCGCGCCAGGTTGCCGTTGGCGTGGAAGACCGAATCGTGGCTATCCTTCCAACCCTGGTTGACGAGGCCCTCGCTGCTCTGGCGGCCGTATTCGATGAAGCCGTCGCCGTCGCGATCGCCGTAATTGTCCATCCAGCCGAGCGCCGCCTCGATGTTGGGCCATAGCCGCTCGACGGTCTCCGTGTCGCCGGTGCGGTCGAGATAGGCGCCGGCGAGCATCACGAACAGCGGCGTCGAATCGACGCTGCCGTAATAGCGCCGAAATGGCACCTCGCCGAGCATCGCCATCTCGCCGTTGCGCGCCTCGTGTAGGATCTTGCCGGGCTCGGCGTCGGCGCGCGGATCGACCGTTGTCGCCTGGGTCGCGGCGAGATGGCCGAGCACGCCGCGGGCGATGGCGGGATCGATCCATAAAGTCTGCAACGCGGTGATTAAGGCGTCGCGGCCGAACACGGTGCTGAACCAGGGCACGCCGGCGTAAGGGTAGGGGCCTTCGGCGGTATCGGTCAGCAGCATGTAAAGGTCGGAGACGCTGCGGCGCGCGGTCTCGTTGAAGCTATCGTTGGCCGAGGCCATCGCCGCCGCCCGTGACGACGAGCGCAGCAGAGCGCGTTTGCTGTCGCGTAGCGCGATGAGAAACCGGCGCTGGCCCGATTCCAATTTCGCCGGGCCGCAGGCGATCTCGACGAAAAAGGAGCGCCATTCCCCCGGCGCGAGATCGAAGGAAAAGCTGGCGCGATGGCTGGTCAGCCGCGTCGGCGCCGGATCGAAGCGCACGGCCGTTTCGCGCCGCTCGCCATCGAGGCCCTGATAACTCAGCTTCACACGATCCGCGCCGACTTCAGGCGCGCCAAGCTTGCCGCGCGCCGCGCGGCGGGCGCCGCGCACCTCGAAGACGTCGGCGAAATCGGCGGCGAAGGCGATTTCGAGATCGACGCTTTGGCGGCGCTGATCGAAATTGCGTGCGGCTATCCGCTCCAGGCAGGCGCCGTCCCACAGAAAGCGCGAACGCCGAATGTGGATACAATTGTGTTCGATGGAAGGTTGCCCGTTCGCCCCCGGCAGATCGGCATTGGCGAGGTCGCAGGTCAGCAGTGCATTGTCGTCGCGCAGCGTCGCGCTGAGCAGCATCAGCCTGTGACCGCCCATCGTCAGTTGAAACTGCGAGAGGTGGCGGGTGTCGCGATTAAACACCCCTTCGGGGCTGCCTTCCGCCTTGCGAATGTCGCCGGCTCGGTTGAAGACGGCGAACATGTCGCCGTGTTTCATCGTCAGCGTGCGCATTTCCTGGAGCGATTCCGCGACGACGATGGCATAGGGATCGTCGCTTTCGCCGCCGGACGGGCTCTCCGGCCTTGTTTGTTCGTTCATTGGCGTTCCCGTTCCCCAGCAAAGAGTTGCGCGTGCGCGCCGCGAAGCGTCGGCGTATCGGCGTTCACCATCGCTGTCTTCTCGACGATTTTAGGGCGAGGCGTTGTGCGGGCGGCGACGTCAAACGCTCGCGAGGGCGCGGAACTTGTCCCAGCGCTCCTTGCGGCGGCGCTTTCGATGCGCGCCGCGGCTCGCTTTCGCGAGTCTGCGGCAGGCTCGACGCCAGCGACGGCGCGACTGCAAACCCCGCCCCTCTCTCCATCAACCAAACTCCCGGGCGACCAAACCTGGCAGCGCCGGGCTCTCGGCGTCTGCGCTCCGCTTGCGACAGGCCGCGCCGCGACCTCGTCGCCAATCCTGTCGCGCTTGCGTGCTGAATCTAAACTGCCGAAGGCGGCCGATAGGTTCCCCCTGGCGTTCGATTTCTTGCCGCCAGGCGCGCCGACTAGGGCGCGGGCGCAGCCCATGGCGCCGAATACGGGTTCCCATGCCCCCATCGCTGGCTCTAGACTTCGTGCTCTCGAATCGATCCTTGAAGCCGCGCGCCCATGACCGCAATCCCCATCTGGTTCGTCTCGCCGCAGAATTTCGCCGCCGTGCGCGACGAGGTCGGCGCGGTTGCGTCGGGCTTCGCCGAGGCCTGCGGCTTCGAGCCGAAACCCGGCAAGCTGCAATTGCTGCCAGGTCCCGAGGGAAGGCTCGCCGGGGCGCTGTTCGGCGAGGACCCCAGCGATCCGCTCCAGGCCGGCAAACTCGCCACCGGACTGCCGCCCGGGATCTATCGCTTCGCGGCGCCGCCGGCGAGGCCGGAACTGGCCGCGCTCGCCTTCCTGCTCGCCTGCTATCGCTTCGACCGCTACAAAGCGGCGGCGCGCCCCGCCCCGAGCCTCGAAGCTCCCGAAGGCGTCGATTTCGCCAAGGCCACGCGCATCGCGGCGGCGGTCGCGCACGGGCGCGACCTCGTCAACCTGCCGGCCAATGCGCTGACCCCCTCGGCGCTGGAGGCGGAGGCAGTCGAACTCGCCGAGCGCTTCGGCGCTGAGGTGCGCATCGTCATGGGCGAGGATCTCGCCGCGGGCTTTCCGCTCATCGCCGCGGTCGGCGCGGCGGCGGCCGAGGCGCCGCGGCTGGTCGATTTCACCTGGGGGCGCGCCGACGCGCCGAAGGTGACGCTGGTCGGCAAGGGCGTGGTTTTCGACACCGGCGGCCTCGACATCAAGCCCGCCAACGGCATGGAGTTGATGAAAAAGGATATGGGCGGCGCCGCGACGGCGCTGACGCTCGCCCGTCTGGTCATGGAGGATCGCCTCGACGTCAGGCTGCGCGTACTGCTGCCGATCGTCGAGAACGCCATTTCCGGGCCGGCGATGCGGCCCGGCGACATCTATCGCAGCCGCAAGGGCCTCAGCGTCGAGATCGGCAACACCGACGCCGAAGGGCGGCTCATTCTCGCCGACGCGCTGACGCTCGCCGCCGAAGAGACGCCGGATCTGCTGCTCGATTTCGCCACTCTGACCGGCGCGGCGCGCGTCGCGCTCGGCCCCGACCTGCCGCCCTTCTACACCGACGACGAAGCGCTCGCCGCCGAGATCGCGCGCTTCGCGCAGGCGACTTGCGACCCGCTGTGGCGCCTGCCGCTGTGGGGCCCCTATGATTCGATGCTCGACAGCCCCGCCGCCGACCTCAACAACGCCCCCAGTGGCGGCTTCGCGGGCTCGATCACGGCGGCGCTGTTCTTGCGCCGATTCGCAGCGGGCGCGAAATGTTGGGCGCATTTCGACGTCTACGCCTGGAACCCGAAAGCGCGCGCGACCGGCCCGCAGGGCGGCGAAATCCAGTCCGCGCGCGCCTTGCATGCCCTGCTCTGGGCGCGCTACGGCGGCGGTTGAAACAAAAGGAAGCGAAAAGGCGCAAAAGCGTCTTGGCGAATTCGTAGAAGGGGACTTGGCGAATCTCGCAGAAAGGTCTATGTGTGCTTCGACTACGCAGGGTAGGCGCCGGCAGCGGCGCGCGGTCCTTGGGCTTTTCGTTGCAATCGCCAGGCATTGCCTGGCGGCGCGTTGAGCGGGATTAGAGGGCGACCTGCGATCCGCGAGATTGTCAGGCGCCCGGTCCCAAGGCCTTTGAAGCCTTATCTCGGCGAATCGCGGGAAGCGTCCGGTTTGGCTCACTTTCGCATGTAAGGAAATCGACAGCCGAGACCCGCGTGATCGCCTCTGGCCGCGCCTATTCCTCGAAAGGCGCATTTGGCCGTCCGGCCGCGCTTCAGGGCATCTGTACTTCAGGGCATCTACACTTCAGGGCGCTTTCGCTTCAGGGCATCTTCGCTTCAGGGCATCTTCAAGGGAACTACGCATGAGACCTGGGCAAAACAAGAGAATGCGCGGCCGGCCGTCAAACAACCGGCGCGGCCCCAATCCGCTCACGCGTTCCTATGAATCCAACGGTCCCGACGTGAAAATTCGCGGCAACGCGCATCACGTCGCCGAGAAATATCTCCAGTTGGCGCGCGACGCCCATACCAGCGGCGATCCCGTCGCAGCGGAGAATTATCTTCAGCACGCCGAGCATTATTTTCGCCTGATCGCCACCGCGCAGGCCGCCCAGCTCGCCGCTCAAGGCCGCCCGCCAGGCGAAGCCGAGGTTGAGGACGAGGACGACGACGACGGCGGCGTGCTCGATCGCTTCGCCTCGCCTCCCGAACGCGCGCCGCAGTCCTTCAATCCGCCGGCGCAACCTTACGCCCAGCAGCCGCAAGGCGGAGGTTTCGGCTACAACGACCGTCAGCCCTACGACGGGCAGCCGCAGCAGCATGGCGAACGCAACAATTTCCAGCCGCGCGGCGACCGCCCGCAGCAGAGCCGCATGGACAACCGCCCGCCGCGCCCGCCGTTCGGCGACCGCAACGATAACGGCCAGCGCGAGCATCGCGGCAATTCGGACAACCGGCCGCGGGAATTTCGCAATTACCGTGACGTGAACCCGAGCCAGGAGCCGCAGCCGCCGGTCGACGTCGCGCCCGCGAGCCTGCCCTCGTTCATCACCGCCGCGCCGCGTATCCCCACCCCGGTGGAGATCCTGGACGCGCCGCAGCCCGTGGTGGAAACGCCCGTCGAGGCGACCGAGAGCGCCGAGGCGCCCGCGCCGGTGAGCGCCGAAGAGGCGCCTGTGGAGGCGCGCGGCCCACGCCGGCGTCGGCGTCTACGCTCGCCTTATGGGTTGCAGACCGGCGAAGAGGCCGTGCCCGACTCCGGCACGAACTCGGAATAATCGCGATCGCGGGTGCGGCCGGCCGACGTCGCCGCTGCGCGAGATGTCGGCTGTGGTTTAGGGCTTGCGCTCAGCAGACGCCGAGATTGATGAACTTGATCTCGACCGACTTGCGGTCGAACGGCTTCATCAGGAATTCGTCGGCGCCGGCGTGCATGGCGCGCGCGATCAGCGATACGTCCTGCTCGGTCGAGCAGAACACCACCTTGGGCTTCTCGCCGCCGGGCATCTGCCGCAACTCGCGCAGGAAGTCGTAGCCGTCGAGGCCCGGCATGCTGCTGTCGACGAAGATGGCGTCGGGCATCTCGAACGAGCAGGCGGCGAGCGCCTGCCGGCCGTCGGCGGCCTCGGCGGTGCTGAGCAGCATGCCTTCGAGAATGCGCCGCGTGATCTTGCGGATGACCGGGGAATCGTCGACGACAAGCACTTGTTTCATAGCGAACCTCCAAAAGAAGGGGGTCAGCGGCGGCAAGCTCGCGGTTTCGGGCCGGGCCGGCTCGTCCGGTCTCGGCTGGAGCCGAGGGGACTTGGGCGGCGGGACGACGGGTCAAGACTTGCGCGACGAGGACTCCAGAAGCGAATTCACTTTCGCTGTTTGAAGCTTGGCCGGGTCGAGTTAAGAACCGTTTGCGGGCGCGGGACGTTCAGGCGCGCGCTGTATCTTCGCAGTCAATGCGTGGTTAAGCGGCCCCGTCAATTTGTCCGGTCGCCTCGGCCGGCGCTTCGGCGGCCGGCGTCGGCGCGGCGAGGAAGAAAAAGCCTTCGACCCCCTGCTCGACAACGATCGTCAAGCCGCATTCCTTTGCGACGAGGCCGGCGAAATAAGGTTGGATCGAATGCGCGTCGACCTTCGCGGCGGCGCCGCACAACAGGTCGGCGAAACCGGCCTGCAACCGCGCATTGGCGCCTTTCGAATTGACCTTGAGGCTCGCGGCGTCGCCCTCGCCGGTCACCTCGACCTCGACGACGCCGCCGCGCGGGATGGTGGCGGCGGCGATCTGGCTGAGGTTCAGCAGCAGCTTGACTTTGTTCTTCGGCAGGAATTGCCGCTGTGCCCGCCAGGCGAGCGCGGTCTTCTCGGTCTCCAACAGCCCGCGCGCGACTTTTTCGGCATCGCCAGTGTCGATCGAGGCGCCGACGGAGCCGGCGGCGCCGAAAGCAAGACGGCAGAATTGCAGCCGCGCCGAGGCTCCATCGGCGCTGCGCTTGATGAGGTCGAGGGCGACTTCGCGCATCGAGGCGTCGGACTCGTCCTCCAGCACCTCAAGGCCGTTGATGATGGCGCCGACGGGGCTGATGACGTCGTGGCAGACGCGCGAGCACAGCATCGCCGCCAGATCCAGCGGCGCCAGTTCCAGCAGCGCCGGAGCGATCGAGGGCGATTGCGTCGTTGTCATGTGCTTTATCCTGTGGTCAACCGCGAGCCACGCTTCACGGCGAATCGGCGCGTTTGCACGATGGTATCGGATTTGCGGCGTCGCGTCGCCGAGGAGATCGCGGTAGATCACGGTGGAAGAAGCGAAAGGCGGGAGCGTTGGCCGATTTCGACGGGCAGGATTTCGACGCGATGGCGCGGGCGCTGGCCGATGTCGCCCTCGCCGCCGGCCCCGCCGTCATGGAGGAATACGCCAAGGGGGCTGAAGCGCGCGCCAAAGCCGACGGCAGCCCGGTCACGGCGGCCGACGAGCGCGCCGAGGCGATCATCGTCGCCCGTCTCAAAGCGCTCGCGCCTGACATCGCCATAATCGCCGAAGAAGCGACGGCGGCCGGCGCCAAGCTCGCGGCCCCGCCGCGTTTCTTCCTCGTCGATCCCCTTGACGGAACGCGCGAATTCATCGCCCGCAACGGCGAGTTCACCATCAACGTCGGCCTCGTGGAGAACGGTGCGCCGGTCGCTGGAGCGGTTTACGCGCCGGCGATCGAGCGCATCTGGTTCGGCGGCCGCTCGGCGCGCGCGGCCAAAGTCGCGCTCGGCGGCGCGCTGCCGGCGGCTTGCGAGCAACTCAGGGTGCGCGGCGCGCCGGCGAGGCTGACGGCGCTCGCCAGTCGCTCGCATGCGGACGCCGCGACCGAGGCGTTCCTCGCCCGGCTCGGCGTCGAGGAGCGCGTTTCGGCTGGCTCCTCGCTCAAGTTTTGCGTCATCGCCGAGGGCCGCGCCGATGTTTATCCGCGCTTCGCGCCGACGATGGAATGGGACACCGCGGCGGGCGACGCGGTGTTGCGGGCGGCTGGCGGCAGCGTCGCTGGCCTCGACGGCTCGGCGCTGAAATATGGCAAGCTTGCCCAGGGGTTGCGCAACGCTGGCTTCGTCGGCTGGGGCGATGTGGCGCTGGCGCGGCGCATCGTTAACGCCCTGTAAGGCATTCCCGCCGAGATTCCATTTGGCGTGGGCCAAGTGCGGCAGCCCGTCTCAGCCCGCACAGCAGGCTCGCGA
This sequence comes from Roseiarcus sp., assembly GCA_035606915.1. GTDB lineage: Bacteria > Pseudomonadota > Alphaproteobacteria > Rhizobiales > Beijerinckiaceae > Roseiarcus. The sequence goes on from DATNDU010000073.1 coordinate 18,447, forward strand.
GAGCCGATAACGGGAGATTAAGCGATGGCTCCTTGGACCCGCAGGGAAGTATTGGCGGCCTCGATGACGCTCGTCGCCGCCGGGCCGGCGGCGGCGCGCGACGAGCCGCCCGGCGAATATCAAGTCGATGAGATCGTCGAACAAGGCCACCATTTTTTCGGCGCCGTGTCGCGCGGCCTCGCCGAGGCGGTGCAGGAGGCGGCGCGGCGCTGGGGCCTGCCCAATGGCTACATCCTCGGCCAGGAGGCGTCCGGCGCGTTCATAGGCGGCTTACGCTACGGCGAGGGGGAGATGTACACCCGCAACGCCGGCCGCCGCAAACTTTACTGGCAGGGCCCCTCGATCGGCTTCGACACCGGTGCAGACGGCGATCGCACGATGATGCTGGTCTACGGCTTGCCCGCGGTTCGCGCCATTTACCAGCGCTTCGGCGGCATCGACGGCTCCGCCTATTTCGTCGGCGGCTTGGGCATCACCGCGCTTGGCGCCGAGAACATCGTCGTCGCGCCGATCCGCACCGGCGTCGGCGTCCGCCTCGGCGTCAACGTCAGCTATCTCAAGTTCACCCCGCGCGCGACCTGGAATCCGTTTTGAACGCGCTCGGGGCTCGGTCTATAGCCTCTGGGACCGCCCGCTTTCCAACAGCGGGTTTGGGGTGACCGGGCTTGAGGTGAGCGCGCCTTGGTTGAGACGGCGATATACGTGCTGCTCGGCGCGTTGACGACGGCGCTGCTGGCGCTGCTGGCGCTGCCGGCGATCTCGCGCCGCGCCTTCCGCTTGGCGCAGGCCAAGGCCCGCCTCTCCGCGCCGTTGTCGGCGGCCGAGGCGCAGGCGGAGCGCGATGCCCTGCGCGGCCGGCACGCCATCGACCTCGCGCTCGCCGAACGAAACGCCGCGGCGGCCGAGGAGGCATCGGCGCAAGCGCAGATCGCGCTGGGAGAGCGGGCGGTCGCCATCGCGCATCGCGACGCCGAGCTTGCCGGCAAGACCGCCGATATCGCGCGCCTGCACGCCACGCTCGAAGCGCAGGCGCGCGAGTTGGAGGCGTGCGCCGCCGAGATCTCCGCCCGCGAGGTGGCGATGTACGACCTTGCCGGCCAGCGCGAGGCCACGGAGCGGCGACGCGAGGAGGAGGCGGCCGGCTTCGAGCAGCGCCAGTTGCGGTTCGACGCGCTCCAGGCGGAGCTGGAGGGGCGCATCGCCAGGCTCGCCCGCGAACTCAGCGACTTGCGCCACGCCTCCGATGGCGCGCTGGCGGCGGCGGCCGCCCGCGTCGGCGAGGCCAAGCGCGACCTGGCCGCGAGCGAGGCCAACGGCGGCCGCCTCGCCGACCAGATGGCGGAGTTATACGAGCGGCTTTCCGACGCCGCGGTGCGCGAAAACGAATTCAAGATCCGCCTCCAGGCGCTGGCCGGGGCCCGGATCGAAGCGGAAGGCGCGGCGCAGGTGGCGCGCGTCGACCGGGAGTTGGCGGCGCGCGACAGCGACGGCCTGCGCCAGCAACTGGCGGCAAGTCAGGCGCGCGCCAACGAGCTTGGCGAGGCCGACGAGGCGTTGCGCCGCGCCATCGCCCGACTCGGCCGCGAGATGGCGGCCCGCCCGTCGTCCGAAACGGCGCGGTCGACTCACGAAACCACCTCCTGAGCGGCGCTTTCCGCGCGCCGTGATTGTGGATAAGGACAGCGGCGGCGCGTCAACGCGGCGGCGCCATCAGAAGGGGCGGACATGGGCGAACCCGGCAACCAACTCGACGACGCCACGGAGGCGGAAAACAAGACGATTGCGCTGCTGATCGCGGTGCTGGCGCTGTTCCTGGCGCTCTCGGAGGCCGGTGCGAAGAAGGCCGAGCACCATTCGACCGAACGCAACATCGAGGCCTCGGACCTCTATAATTTCTATCAAGCCAAGAAGGCGCGGGCGACGATCGTCGAGACCGCCGCCGGCGCCTTCGAGGCCATCGCGCCGACGATCGGCGATGAATCGGCCAAGCAGGGCGTCGAAAAGCAGATCGGCGTCTGGAAGGCGGCGGCCGCTCATTTCGAGCACGACGTCAAGCACCCCCAAGACAGCCTGGAGAAAATTCAGGAGCGGGCGAAGGAGGCCGGCGAATCGCGCGAGCTTTGGAACAAGCGGCTGGAGCATTTCGAGTTCGCCAGCGGCGCGTTGCAGATTTCGATCGTGCTCGCCTCGGCGGCGATCATCACCGCGGTGCCGGCTTTGGCCTGGGGAGCGGGCGTTCTCGGCGTCATCGGCGCGGCGCTCATGGCCTTTGGCTATTTGGCGCCTTCGGTGCTGTGGTTTCTGGGCTAGCCATAGCTCTGCGCGGCGATCCCTCGCGGCGCAGGAACGGCGAAGGATGCGCCGCCTGACGCGACGGGGCTGCGGCCAGCGCCGGTTCGCTGCGGGCGGGCGTCCCCAGCAAGGCGCCGACGACGCGCCGCGCCGCCGCGACCGACAGCCGGTCGCTGAGTCGCGCCAGCGCGTGGATGCGCGGGAAGCCTTCGCCGGCGCGCATGTCGCGCGCGGTCATCACGCGCACGGCGAGGTCGCGCGGCGCGCCGATGGCGACCAGCGCCACCGCCAGCGGCTCGCCGGCGGGATCGGCGGCGATGCGTTGGGCGAGATCGGCATCGGCGGCGAGCGCGGCGGCGAGCGCGGCGGCGAATTCGCTGGCGTCGCCGGCGATGGCGGCGAATTCGAGCCGGCTCGCGGTCGCCTCGTCGAGCGCCGCGCCGATCGCGGCCCGGCGGCCGAGTTCGGCGCGCTGCGCGGCGAGCAGGATCGCCCGACGTTGCTCGGACGTCGCCTCCAGAAATAAACCCGCCGCCTCCAGGCCGATCGGCTCGCGCCCCAGCAGGGCGTCGGCGAGGCGACGGTCGCCGCGCCGCGCCAGCGCGCGGGCGCGCGGGGCGAGCGCCTCGACATGGTCGGGCCGCAGCCGCGCCCGGCGGTCGGCGGCGAGGACGACGAGTTCCTCGGTGCGGTCGCGGCGCAGGAGGGCGTCGATCTCCTCGTCGGTGGCGCGCGCCAGGCCGGCGGCCAGCGGCGCGGCGGGCGGGCGCGGAGATCGAGGCCGCGCCGCGCCGCGCCGCGCCTCGCGGAACAGATAGGCTTTGGCGAGTTCGGCGAGATAAAGTTCGCGCTCGCGCGCCCCGGCTTTGGCGAGGCAGGTCTGTAGCGCCTCGAACCAGTCCTCGGGCAGCGGCTCGCGCCCGCGCGCCTGCTCGGCCAGCAAATCGAGATAGACGCGCAGGAACACGGCGCGCTGGCTCGCCTCGTCGCTGAGCGCAAAGGATTGAACGAGCGGGAGAGCCTCGACTCCATACACCTGATGTGGCTCCGCAGACGCACCCAATGGTTTTCAGTTGTTAACCCGAGATCGTTGACCGAGTGTTAACCTTCAACCTCGGAAATGACCTCTGCGCGCGTCAAATCGGGACAGGCGGGCGCGACGGGGTGTCCAATGGGAGACGTGGTTTTACTTCCGCTACGCGAGCGAACGGCGGCGGTGCGCGAAGGCGCCACGGCGCAAATCGTGTTCTTCACCGGCGTGCGCTATCAGCGCATGAGCGAGGCCGAGCCGGTGAAGACAAGCGACCGGCAGCCGGGGTCTGAGGGTGGCGAGGGCGGCAAGCGCAAACGCAAGCGCGGCTGATTTTCAGATTGGCTGTTGCCATTTTCAGGGTCGTGGCCTATCAGCCGCGGCGGGACACCTCTCCCCAACGAGAGGCGCCCATCTGAGAGGATGGTCAGCCATGGTTATGATGCCCGCAGTGCGGCCTGTTGCGCCGTGCTTTTCCTCCGGCCCGTGCGCGAAACGGCCCGGCTGGTCGCTCGAAAATCTGAAAAACGCGCCGCTCGGGCGCTCGCATCGCGCCAAGGCCGGCAAGGCGAAGCTTAAGCTCGCCGTGGACCTGACGCGCCAAGTGCTGGGCGTGCCCGCCGATTACCGCATCGCCATCACGCCGGGCTCCGACACCGGCGCGGTCGAGATGGCGCTGTGGTCGCTGCTTGGGGCCCGCGCGGTCGATCTGCTGGCCTGGGAAAGCTTCGGCGAAGGCTGGGTCACCGACGTCGTCAAGGAGCTGAAGCTTGCCGGCGTGCGCACGCTGAAAGCGCCTTACGGCGAATTGCCCGATCTCACAAAGGTCGATTTCGACAACGACGTCGTCTTCACCTGGAACGGCACCACCTCCGGCGTGCGCGTGCCCGACGCGAACTGGATCGCCGCCGACCGCAAGGGGCTGACGATCTGCGACGCCACCTCGGCCGCCTTTGCGCAGCCGCTTGATTGGCGCAAGCTCGATGTCATCACCTTCTCCTGGCAGAAGGCGCTTGGCGGCGAGGCCGCGCATGGCGTCATCGTGCTGAGCCCGCGCGCCGTCGAGCGGCTGGAAACCTACAAACCCGCCTGGCCGCTGCCGAAGCTGTTTCGCATGACCAAGGGCGGCAAGTTGATGGAAGGCTTCTTCGAGGGCGAGACGATCAACACGCCGTCGATGCTGTGCGTCGAGGATTATCTCGACGCGCTCAACTGGGGCCGCGAGATCGGCGGCCTTGAGGCGCTGATCTCGCGCGCCGACGCCAACGCCAAGGCGATCGCCGACTGGGTCGCCAGCACGCCGTGGATCGATTTTCTCGCGCTGAAGCCGGAAACGCGCTCCAACACCAGCGTTTGTTTGAAGGTGGTCGATCCTGAGATCACCGCGTTGGCGCCCGAGGCGCAGGCCGCCTTCGCCAAGGCGCTGGCCAGCCTGCTCGAAAAAGAGAAGGTCGCCTACGACATCGGCGCCTATCGCGACGCACCGCCGGGCCTGCGCATCTGGTGCGGCGCGACGGTGGAGGCGTCCGACGTCGCGGCGCTGACCCAATGGCTCGATTGGGCCTTCGCGGTCGAGAAGGCCAAGCTCGCCAAGGCGGCGTAAGGCCGCATCCAGCCGGGGCGTGAGCCCCGGCGCTCAGCCCTCCTAACGATTGGCCCTTACGCCGCCGTCATTGCGAGCACAGCGAAGCAATCCACGCCGCCGCCGCCCGACCGCATCCGGCGGACCGACGATCTCTCAAAGATGGATTGCTTGGCTGCGCTCGCAATGACGGCGCGGGCGATCAAACAACGGAATATCTCTCATGCCCGCTCGCGTTCTCATCTCCGACAAACTCTCCCCCGCCGCCGTGCAAATCTTCAAGGAGCGCGGCGTCGCCGTCGATGTGAAGCCCGGCCTGGACAAAGACGAGCTTGCCAACATCATCAGCAAATATGACGGCCTTGCCATCCGCTCCAACACCAAGGTCACGGCCAAGCTGTTGGAAAAGGCGACGCGGCTGAAAGTGATCGGGCGCGCCGGCATCGGCGTCGACAATGTCGACATTGCTGCCGCCACCGCGCGCGGCATCATCGTCATGAACACGCCGTTCGGCAATTCGATCACCACCGCCGAGCACGCCATCGCCATGATGTTCGCCATGGCGCGCGAGATCCCGGCCGCCGACGCCTCGACGCAAGCGGGCAAATGGGAGAAGAACCGCTTCATGGGCGTCGAGATCACCGCCAAGACGCTCGGCATTGTCGGCTGCGGCAACATCGGCTCGATCACCGCCGCGCGCGCGCTCGGCTTGAAAATGCGCGTCGTCGCCTTCGACCCGTTCCTGAGCGAGGAGCGGGCGCGCGAGCTGGGCGTCGAGAAGGTCGATCTTGAGGCACTGTTGGCGCGCGCCGATTTCATCACTTTGCACACGCCGCTGACGGCGCAGACCCGCAACATTCTCTCCGCCGAGAACATCGCCAAGACCAAAAGGGGCGTGCGCATCATCAATTGCGCGCGCGGCGGGTTGGTTGACGAAGCCGCGCTGCGCGCGGCGCTCGATTCCGGCCATGTCGCCGGCGCCGCCTTCGACGTCTTCGCCGAGGAGCCGGCCAGGACCAACGCGCTGTTTGGCTGCCCGAACGTGGTGGCGACGCCGCATCTGGGCGCCTCGACCTCCGAGGCGCAGGAGAATGTCGCGCTTCAGGTCGCCGAGCAGATGTCGGATTATCTGATGCGCGGCGCGATTTCCAACGCCATCAACTTCCCCTCGATCACCGCCGAGGAGGCGCCGAAGCTGAAGCCGTTCATCGCGCTCGCCGAAGGGCTCGGCTCGTTCGCCGGCCAGCTTACCGAGGACCCGATCGTCAAGGTGACGATCACCTATGAAGGCGCGGTCGCGGAATTGAAGACCAAGGCGCTGACGTCGGCCGCCGTCGCCGGCCTGCTGCGCCCCTCGCTCGCCGACATCAACGTGGTCTCGGCGCCCTCGGTGGCGGCGCAGCGCGGCATCGTCATCGAGGAGGCGACGCGGGCCAAGCGCGCCGATTACGAGAGCTTCATCACGCTGTCGGTGACGACGGAAAGACAAGAGCGCTCCGTCGGCGGCACCGTGTTCCACGACGGCAAGCCGCGCATCCTGGCGATCAAGGGCATCAAGGTCGACGCCGAGTTCACGCCCTCGATGATCTATGTCACCAACGAGGACAAGCCGGGCTTCATCGGCCGCTTCGCCGGGCTGCTCGGCCAGGCCGGGGTCAATATCGCCACCTTCGCGCTCGGGCGCGACACGCTCGGCGGCTCCGCCATCGCGCTGGTGGCGATCGACGGCGAGGCCCCGGCCGATGTGCTCGCCAAGGTCAGCGCCATCCCCGGCGTGCGGCAGGCCAAAGCTCTGCATTTCTGAGCTTGGCGTTTCTGCGCTTGTCGAAACGCCGTGGACGGGCGAAACTGGCGCCATGCTGTTTCGCCTGACCCTTCTGGCGGTCGCGCTTTGCGCCGCGACCGCCCGCGCCGACGAGGCCCCGACGCTCTCCCCTGAGCAGCAGGCGAATCTGCAAAGCTTCGCCGATGCGCATCCGACCTGCGCGGAATGGAGCGACGGCTGCGCGGTGTGCAAGCGCGGCATGGCGGTCTATTGCTCGACGCCGGGCATCGCCTGCCAGCCCGGCGAAATCGTCTGCAAAGCGCCATGACCTACGCGGCCGATTTCCTGAAACCCTTCGACCGTCTCGTCGCCTTCGACGCCGAGACGACGGGCAAACGCACGCCCGACGCGGAATTCATCAAGAAGCAGCCGTTCGCCTGGCGACCGCCGGGCATCGTCATCGAACTCGGCTTCGTCGAGATGCTGCGCGACGGCGAAGGGTGGAAGAAGGGCGAGTTCTGGGCCTCGTTGGTCAATCCCGACGGGCCGATCGAACCCGCGGCGATCAAGGTGCACGGCATCAAGCCCAACGACCTCAAGAACGCGCCGCGCTTCCCGCAACTGTTCGAGCGGGTGCGCGACTTCATCGGCGACAGCCCGATCGTCGCCCACGCCTATCGCAACGAGCGCGGTTTTCTCGATTACGAATATGCGCGCGCCAAGGCGATCGCCTGGGGCGACAGCGCTTACGCCAACGCCCGCTATATCTGCACGCAACTGCTCTATGCGCAGCTCTACCCCGGCGCCGCCAAATCGCTGACGGCGATGTGCGACCGGCTGGCGCTCGACAGCAGCGAGCGCGACCTCAAACACGGCGCGCTGCTCGACGCCGACATGACCGCCGACGCGCTGGCGTTGCTGGAGAGCCAGTTGATGCACGGCGTGCCCGATGCGCCGCGCTCGTGGAGTTCGGACTGAAGCGCGCCGGCGCTCGCCTATAGGAATCGCGCCGATCCGCGAGAGCAGGACGGCGGCGGCTCGCGCTGCGCCGGGCGCCTCGGATTTCTCGTTAGAAGTTCAGGCCAATTGATGCAGTATAATGCATAAATATCCAGAGCGGCGCCGCTGAGCGCCTGGGCATCCAACTTTCGGTGCAAAAAACTTCCCTTGCGCCGGCCAGGAGATGCACTATACTCGCAATAGGTGAGTTATAATGCATGTTGTCGCAACCCGCAGGGAGGGTTCGCTTGAGGCCTCGCATCGATTTCCAGACCGACCCCGCCCGCTACCGCCACTGGCGCTTGGCCTATGACGGGCCGGTGGCGACGCTCTTCATGGACGTCGATGAGAACGGCGGCCTGTTTGAGGGCTACCTGCTCAAGCTCAATTCCTACGACCTCGGCGTCGATATCGAGCTTGCCGACATCGTGCAGCGGTTGCGCTTCGAGCGGCCGGAGATCGGCGCGGTGGTGCTGCGCTCGGGCAAGGATCGCGTATTCTGCGCCGGCGCCAATATCCGCATGCTGGCCGGCGCCGCGCACGCCCACAAGGTCAATTTCTGCAAGTT
>DATNDU010000081.1:0-2449 GCA_035606915.1 Roseiarcus sp.
AAGCACCTCGCGCAGCGGATGCGCCACGCGCCAGGGCTCGCGCGGGTCGTCGATGATCGCGAAATGGTCGAGAAGCGCCTTCAGACGCGACTTCTCTTTGAACACGGCGAAAGCGAGGCTCATCGCGACGGCTCCAGAATCAATCCGCCGCCAGTGAATCATGCCTCGTTCAATCCGTTAACCGCCGTTAACCCGAATTCGCAGCCCTGGATTTCCTTGTCGCTCATCGACCCCCTCGCTATAAGCGCGCCGCTTACCCCTTCACGAGAGAACAATGGCCCTCGAACGCACCTTCTCCATTCTGAAGCCGGACGTCACCCGCCGCAACCTCACCGGCGCCGTCAACGCCCGCATCGAGGCGGCGGGCCTCAGCATCATCGCGCAAAAGCGCGTCCACATGACGCGCGCCCAGGCCGAAACTTTCTACGGCGTCCACCGCGAGCGGCCGTTCTTCGGCGAACTGGTCGAGATGATGACCGCCGCGCCGGTGGTTGTGCAGGTGCTGGAAGGCGACAACGCCATCGCCAAATATCGCGAGGTGATGGGCGCCACCAACCCGGAGAAGGCCGCGGCCGCGACGATCCGCAAGGATTTCGCGCTGTCGATGGGCGAGAACTCGGTCCACGGCTCCGACGCGCCGGAGACCGCCGCGCAGGAGATCGCTCAGTGGTTTTCCGGCAACGAGGTTGTCGGCTGAGGCTGTCCGGCGCGGCCTTCGCCGGCCGCGCCCCTACCCGAGGGGAATCTCGATCAGCGTCGGCCCATCGCGCTTGATCGCCCTGGCGAAGGCCGCCAGCACCGCCTCGCGGGTTCCAGCAAGCGCATAGGGCGTGCCCATTGCCTTGGCGAGCGCGGCGAAATCTATCGCGGGATCGATGGTCTCCATGCCGACGAAGCGGCCGGCTTTGGCGTTGGCGTAGCCGAGCGAGCGCGCCACGTTCTGCAACACGCCGTAGCGGCGATTGTTGAAGACGATGAAAATCACCTTGGCGTGGTGATGGGCCGCGCTCCACAAAGCCTGCGGCGAATACATCGCCCCGCCATCGCCGACCAGCGACACCACCCAGCCGCGCAGCGCCAGCGCCGCGCCGACCGCCGCCGGCATGTTGCAGCCGAGCACGCCACCGCGGGCGAAGAAATAGCGGCCCGGCCGCGTCCGCATCAGTTCCTGCACGGCGCCGAAGGTGGCGGCGGAATCGTTGGCGATGAGCGCCCCTTCCGGCGCGCCGTCGAGGGTGGCGAGCACGGCGGCGTCGGCGCTCATCGGCGTATCGGTTTCGGCGAGGATGCGCGCCCGCAGCGCGTCTTCGGCCTGCGTCCGGCGGCTGGCGAGGCCGGCGAGCCGCGCGGCGACGAATTCGTGGCGGCCGCGGGCGCGCAGGGTGTGCGCGGCCTCGGCGAGCGTCGCGCCAATGTCGCCGAGCAGCGCCATATCGGCGGCGTGCTCGCGCCCGAACGCCTCGGCGTTGTCGGCGACGTGCAGGAAGGCGACGCCCTCGGGCACCGGCCGCTCCTGGCGATAGGGGTAGGCGACGAAGGCGCGGCCGCCGACCAGCACGATCGCCTGCGCATCCCTGAAGCGCGCCCGCATCCAGGCGAAATCCGGCTTCATCACGCCGGCCCAGCAGGGATGGTCGGAGGGAAAAGCGGCGCGCGAGGTAAGCTGCGTCCCAAGCACCGGGAAGCCGGCGCTTTCGGCGAAGGCGACGAGGCCGTGGCTGGCGTGCGCCGGCAGATCGTCGCCGAGCAGCACGAACACCTTGTCGGGGTCCATTTCCGCCAGCCGCTCGCCGAGCCGGCGCGCGTCGGGCGAGGGGCCGAGACGCGGCGGCGCCGAGGCCGGCGGGATCGGCCCTTCGACCTCCTGATCCAGCACGTCCATCGGCAGCGACAGGAACACCGGCCCGCACGGCGGCGTGCGGGCGATGGCGAAGGCGCGGCGCAACGCCTGCCCGACATCCTCGCCGCGCCTGACCTCGCGCGCCCATTTGGCGACCGGCGCGGCGAGGCCGACGAGATCGCCCGACAGCCACGGCTCGTTCATCAGATGGCGGGTGTCTTGCTGGCCGGCGGTGACGACGAGCGGCGTCTCGCTCGCCTTCGAGGCGACCAGCACCCCCATCGCATTGCCGAGGCCGCCCATCGCGTGCAGGTTGACGAAGCCGACCTTGCCGGAGGCCAGCGCCCAGCCGTCGGCCATGCCGACCGCCGTCGCCTCCTGGAGGCCGAGGACATAGGTGAGGTCTTCGGCGTCAACCAGCGCATCCATCAGCGGCATCTCGGTCGAGCCGGGGTTGCCGAAAATGTGAGTGACGCCTTCGTCGCGCAGGATGGCGATGAGAATGTCGCGGGCGAGCGGCATGGGGGGCTCCGGAGGCTGAGCGACAGAGTGGGCTGGAAACGGTGGTCGCGCAACCGCGGGGCGTCAATGACAGATCGGGATCGTGCG
>DATNDU010000091.1:0-2125 GCA_035606915.1 Roseiarcus sp.
AAAGCTTGAGCTTGGACATGTGAGGCAAGGACCCGCGTTCTTGATTGGCGCGGCAGTCTTACGGGAAAGGCCAGGGGATGGCAAAGCCGTGTCCCGGGCGCAGCGCGGCACCTGTGCGCAGAAGACGCGCATGAACGCGCTGCTGGTGCTGCGCTGCAGACCCGGGACCGTACAAGCGCATTACGCCGGTACGGCCCCGGACCAGCGGCGCACCACGTCGCTAACGCGACGCGCTGCACCGCATCCGGGGCACACTAGCTCGCGCGGGCTTTGAGGAAATCGCGGAAGCTCTTCGTCTCGTAGCCCTTCTCGCGCACGAAGCGGAACATTGCGAGGAAATCGTCGGGCCGGAAATAGCCCGGCGCGCGGGCCACCTCGCGCGCCTGCGGCGGCAGCGCCTTGAGCTTCGCCGCATCCTCGCCGAAGAACTGGAAGGTCGGCGTGAACTGCACGCCGTATTTCTTCGCCATCGCCTTCTCGGTCAGCTCCTCGCCGTCGAAATCGGTGACCGTCTTCTGGCCGATGATGTTCAACTGCTCGACGACGAAGTTCGCCTTGATGTAGTCGGCGATGTCCGGCCGGGCGAAATTGACGAAATGCGTCTCCTTGCAATAGGGGCAGCCCTTGAGCCCCCACATGACGACGAAACGCTTGCCGGCTTTGTCGGCCGCCGCGAGGTCCTCCGGCAGCACCATGAAGCTGTCGAGGAACCACGGCTCGGTGTAGAGGCCGTCGGCGGTCAACTCGGGCGCGGCGCGCAGGACCGCCGGCGCGGCCAAGGCCGCCGCCGCTCCGAGCCACAGATCGCGCCGCGTGAAACGCATCGTTCGCTTTTCCTTGCGGACGGCCTCGCCGCCCCGCCGCGGGGGTTATATATAGCGCGGCCGCCGCGCGCGGTCTCACACTCCGGTGAAGCCATGCTGGTCCGCTTGGGCCCCCTCGTCCTGTTCGCCGCCCTCCTCGCCGCCGGCGCGGCCAAAGCCGACGACCTCGCCGACTTCAACGCCGCGGTCGAAGCCGCGGCGGCGCATAACCGCGTCGCCATCGGCTACCTGCGCACCGGCAACAAGGACCTCGTTTCGCTCGAGATCGACCGCCTGCGCGAGGCCTGGCAGCGCGTCGGCAGCGTCAAGCGGCCGGCGGTGTTCGATCAGAAGCTCTACGTGAAGGAGATGACCGACATCGCCATGCGCCTCGTCACCGCCGACATGATGGTCACCATGGGCAAGCCGGACGGCGTGCGGGCGGCGCTCATCGGCATGCGCGACGACCTCTACGACCTGCGCACGTCGGCGCATGTCGAGGTGCTCGCCGACTGCGTCAAGGACGCCAATACGGCGATGGCGGCGCTGCTCGCCTTCGACGACCGCAAACTGGATTTCGCCAGGCCCGGCGTCGGCGCCGATCTCGCCGCCAAGGCGGATGCTTACGGCGCGACGCTCAAGCGCTGCGACAGCATGGCGAGCGCAAGCGTGCGCGAGGCGCCGGAGTTCCGCCGTCTCATCGACGGCGCGCAGGCGAGCCTCACCTTCATCCCGAAGGCGATCGCCGAGCACGACGCCAACCTGTTGCACCGCGTGCTCGACGAGATGCGCGCCTTCGACAATCTGCTGGCGTTCCGCTTCGGCTGAGTTCGGAAACAAGTTGGCCGGCCGGAAGCGGTGCATGAGGAGGCCACTCACACCGCTTCCGGGCCGGCCGAACCCCACGGACCCAGGAGATGCGGCGGACCTGAGCTTCTCCGCAGGGTATTCAAGGGGCCGGGAGCAACTCTCGCGTGCAAGAATCGCTGCGCCCAGCCGTCCGCGGCAGGTTAGAGCAAGCGCCCGGCGCCGCCAATGCGTTTTTAACACGCTGAATGTACGAGCAAATTCGGCGCGCGGTGGCCGAGGCGCCGGACCCGATTCGCGAATCTGTGCAACCTGCCGGCGATCAGGCGGCGTCGGCGACGACGCGGTTCCGGCCGTCGCGCTTGGCCCGGTACAGCGCCTGATCGGCGCGCTTGAGCATCGCCGCGGCGTTGTCGCCGGCGCCGCCGAGCGCGGCGATGCCGATCGACAGCGTGACGTCGAGCAGCCGCGTGCCCTGCTGGATCGGGAACGGCTCGCCGGCGATGCGGCGGCGC
>DATNDU010000092.1:0-5760 GCA_035606915.1 Roseiarcus sp.
CGGCATCCACCGCCACGGCGCGCCCGTCTTGACGACGTAGCGCAGACCATTGAACACCTCGCGCAAGGCATGGACCCTCTGCGGGCTTCCTTCCGGCAAGAGCGTCAGATAGGGCGCGACACGCGCCCATTCGTCATCAGAAACATCGGAAGGATAAGGTTTGCGGGAAATCGGCATCCCGCAAGCTTCGGAACCTATGGTTAATCAGTCCTAACAGCCTCTAGACGTGAAAGCGCCACTCAGCCTCTTTTTCGGCCGCGGGAAACTGAAGGCTCTCCAAAAAAGTCGAAGCGGGCCTCGCACATTTTTTCGTCGCACTTCGCTGTGGGTGTCGTTAGGCTCTCGGGCAGGATACCTTGGTCTTCGAGATTCAGTGTATGGGCGAGCGAATGAACGACATTCGGCGCTTGGTGAGGTCGGGATGTCTCTTGCTTCTGCCGTTCCTGATTCTGAGCGTCGCGACGTTCGCGCATTCCCAGGAGCGTCCCTCGATCTTCCTCGACGAGCTCACGTGGACCGAGCTACGGGACGAGATCGCCACGGGCAAGACCACCATCATCGTTCCGATCGGCGGGACCGAGCAGAGCGGCCCCGACATGGCGCTCGGAAAACACAATCGGCGCGTCAAGTTGCTTTCCGAGCTGATTGCGGTCTCGTTAGGTAACGTGATTGTCGCTCCCGTGATCGCGTACGTCCCTGAAGGCAACTTAAGCCCGCCATCTGGCCACATGCGTTTCCCCGGAACGATAAGCGTCCCGGAAGCAGCGTTTGAACAAATTCTCGAGTACGCGGCCCGGAGCTTCAGACTGCACGGCTTCAAAGACATCGTCTTCCTGGGCGATCACGGCGGTTACCAAGCCAACGAAAGGAACGTGGCGAACAAACTCAACCGTGAATGGGCCGCGTCGAATGTGCGTGCGCACGCGGTTACGCAATACTACGACGCGACGCAAATCGAGTTTGTCCAGATTCTGAAGGGTCAAGGATTCACGCTCTCGGAGATTGGAACCCATGCGGGTCTCGATGATACTTCGTTGATGCTCGCGCTTGACCCGAACCTTGTCCGCGAGGATCAGCTTTCCACCGGATCCAAACTTGGGGTCGCCGATGGCGTTTATGGGGATCCGACCAGGTCAACCGCAAAATTGGGAATATTGGGCGTTGACGCAATCGTGTCGCAAACGGTGGCCGCCATAAAGGCTGCTGTATCACGGCGCTGACGCGGGCGGGAATTGTCCCGCCGCGTTCCGACTGCGGTCAGGGGTATCACATCAAACACCGTCGTCTCCGCCCGAACGCACCGCCTGCTCCTCACCCTGGGCGAAACGGTTCCCGACCGCTTAGTCGGATCCCGGCGGCGGACGTCCCAGCTGACGGGAAAACCAGCCGTTCGTCCAAGCGGGATGGCATCACTGCGCCTTCGCCACGGCGCGTTTCGCCCACGCTTCTGACGCATTGCATTCAACGTCGGTTCAGGTGCGTCGGCGGTTTATGTGCGCCACAACGGAGCCGAAACCGAATCGCTTGGACCGTGACCACGCGAGAAGTCCGCCACTGAAGAGAAATTTCACATGATTGCCAACACGAGAACGCTTGCGGCGTTCATGCTTTTGTTGATCGCAGCGCTATCGTCTTTGGCGGCGAGCGCGCAGCAGGCCGCCCAGAATCCGCGCATCGCCCTGGTCATCGGCAATGCGACGTATCGGGATGCGGCGCTAGCGACGACCGCCAATGACGCCGGGCTGATTGCCCAGACCTTGCAGGCGGCCGGCTTTGACGTTGTAGGAGCGCGCGATCTCGACGGCAAGTCGCTTCGAACCGCGTTCCGCGACTTTCTCGACAAGGCGTCCGCGGCCGGTCCGGACATGCAGGCGTTCGTCTATCTCGCCGGGCGGGGCCTCCAGTACAACGGCGACAACTACTTCGTTCCGGTCGATGCGCAGATCAACCGCGACGCCGACGTGCCGATCGATGCGCTGCGCATTTCCGACTTCGCGCACGCGCTGGCGCAAACGCCCGGCAGGGCCCGCATTATCGTACTCGACGCCGCCCGCGCGAACCCCTACGCCTCGCAGGGGTCGCCGCTTGCTCCGGGTCTCGCGCTGGTCGATCTGGAGCCCGGCGAATTGATCGCGTTCAATGCGGCCCCCGGCACACTGGCGGGGGAGGAACAGGGTCCATACGGCGTCTACGGCAAGACCCTCGCCGGCGCGATGCGCCAGGGCGGTGTCCGCATCGAGGACGTGTTTGACCAAACGCGTGTGACCGTCAACCAGGAGACCCAGGGCGCGCTGATTCCCTGGAGCGTTTCAAAACTGGGCGAACCCTATTACATCTTCGAACGCGCTGCCGGCTCGCCGCCGCCCCCGGCCGCCGCCGCGCCGCCGTCCAGCGAGCCGATCGCCGATCTTCCCGCCGAGGCGGCCTACGCGGCTGCGCTGCAACGCGACTCCATGCGCGGCTACGAGGAGTATTTGGCGGCGTATCCCGATGGCGCTCAGGCCCGCCGCGTGCGCGCCATTCTTGCGGCGCGGCGCGAAGCATCCTTTTGGCGCCGATCGGTCAACGCCAACACGGCGCACGCCTATTGGACCTATCTGCGCGCCTATCCCAAGGGTCCACACACGTGGGATGCGCGCCGGCGGCTGGCGATGATTTCAGCCGCCTACGAGCCGCCGCCCGATTTTGCGCCGATGGTTTATCAGGACTTGCCGCCGCCGCCGCCTGACGAAGACTTTTACGAGGCGCAGCCCGTTTACGCGTTCGACGCGTTCGGACCCCCGCCGCTGCCGCCGCCGCCGCAATATTACCAGGACTATTACTACGTCGAAGACGATGATTGGCGCGATTTGCCGCCGCCGCCGCCGCCCCCTGCCGTCGGCTATCTGTCGGTTCTGCCGCTCGGCATTCCGCTCGTGGTCGGCGCGGTCGCATTCCAGCATCACAACGCCTACAATCGCTCCGGAATTGCGCCAGCCGGCGCCCCCCGCTTCCAGCCGCCTCCGCCCGCGCCGCCCCCGTTGCCGCGCAATGTCACCCCTGTGCAGCCGCCGACGCCCATCCCGGTCCGTGTGACCCAACCCGAGGCGCGCCGCGTCAAGCCGCTGCCGCCGATCGGCGCTCCTGTGCCGCCGGGTGCAGGCGCGCCGGCCGCAACGCCTGCGGTCGTTGGCAAACCCCCCGCCGGCGCGCCTGCTACGCCCGCGGCAGGAGGGAAATTGCCGACAGTGGCGCCTGTCGCGCCTGCCCCGATCGCGCCGCCGACCGCAGGGCCCGTAGCGCCTTCGGGCGCCAAGCTGCCCGCCGTCGCGACGCCGCCGGCCGGCGGGAAACAACCAACGGTCTCGCCGATTGCGCCGGCCCCGCTAACGCCGCCGACCGGCGGTCCCACAGCGCCTTCGGGCAGCAAGCTGCCCGGCGTCGCAACGCCGCCGGCCGGCGGGAAACCGTCGCCCGGCGCGGGGCCCGCGCCAGGAAAGGCATTGCCGGTTCCTCCGCCGCCCGGCGTCACCGCCCCGACGACGCCAATCACCACGCCGAAACCACCTCCCAAGCCGCCGGGACCCGCGCTGACGCCTGCGCCCGCGCAAATGCAGAATCTGGCGCCAAAAGCAGGGGTCAATCCGCCCTCAATAGTCCCGGTGGCTCCTCCGCCTTCAGCCGGTCACGCACCCGCGCCGCCGCCGATCGTTCATGCGCCGCCGCAGCCGGCGGCGGCCATTCATGCACCGCCGCCACCGCCGCCCGTCGTTCACGCACCTCCCCCACCGCCGCCGGTCGTGCATCAGCTCCCGCCTCCACCGCCGGTCGTTCACGCGCCGCCGCCGCCTCCCGTCGTTCGCGCGCCCCCGCCACCGCCTCCTGTCGTTCACACGCCTCCGCCGCCTCCGCCGCCGGCCGTTCATGCGCCGCCGCAACAGCCGCCAGTCGTTCGGGCGCCGCCAGCGGCGGGGCATGCGCCGGCCTGCGGTGGGCCCGGCCTGCCGCCATGCCCGAAGTAGAAGGAATCGAGGTGCTAATTCTGGCGCCTGTAGCGGAAATCGTTCCCCTACTGAGATACGCCCTGGCGGGCCGCCCTCGGGGATTTGGGGCGTTCGTTGCGACTGAAACTCCCTATCGCGGCCTCGACCCGGTCCGCGTCGAAGCGGTGTCGGCCCGCGCCGTCGAACTGGGCGTCCTCAATTGCAAGGGCGTCGCCTCCCTTCTCGCCCGCAAAAACGACAACGCGGCGGCCAAGGACAGCCGTCCTGCCACGCTCTTCGACCACGTCAATCTGCGCGGTCCCGGCTACTACCATTGAGAGGAAATCCCATGCTCGCTCATCCCACGCTCGATCATTTGCACGCGCTTGGCCTTCACGGCCTGGCCAAAGGGTTTAAGGAACTCGAACACAAAGCCGAAGTCCGCGGCCTCGATCATGCCGAATGGCTCGGTCTGCTGCTCGAGTACGAGCTGACGCTGCGCCGGCAGAAGCAGTTCGAAACGCGCGCCAGGGTCGCCAGGCGGCGTCATCCGGCCAGCGTCGAGGACGTCAACTATCAAAGTCCCCGCGGGCTCGACCGCGCGCTCTTCCTCAAGCTCGCCGCTTGCGATTGGATCGCCGAGCGCCGCAATTTGCTCGTAACCGGGGCGAGCGGCTTGGGCAAAAGTTGGCTCGCCTGCGCACTCGGCCACAAGGCGTGCCGAGAGAACATGTCAGTCCTCTACACCCGCATGCCCAGGCTCTTCGCCGATCTCGCCATCGCCCATGGGGATGCGCGCTATGCCAGGCTTCTGCGCTCCCTGGCGCGCGTCAAACTGCTCATCCTCGATGATTGGGGGCCCGAAACGCTCACGCCCAATCAAGCGCGCGATCTGCTCGAAATCGTCGAGGATCGCTACGACAAAGGCGCGCTCATCATCACCAGCCAGGTTCCCGTGGACCGCTGGCATGATTTGAGCGGCGTTCCCACCCTTGCCGACGCGATCCTCGACCGAGTCATTCACAATGCCTATCGCATCGATCTCGCCGGCGAGAGTTTGCGCAAGCGACCGTCCCCGTCCTGAACCTGACCTGCGCTCGAAGGCTGGCGCGCTCGACCCTCGGCGCGACAAAGCCGTGGATAGCGGCGGGCCGCGCTACGGCGCAATGGAAAGCGCGCGCCGCCCGCCGTTATCCACCGCCACTCGAGCTTTGGCGGAGATCCAAATCCAAGCTCGCTTGACCAACCGCTCCGAACAAAACATCATCCCATCGATCCGCGGAAGCAGATGCCAGGTGGCCGACATCAAATCGGAATCCCGGCTGGCTTCAAATCGGAATCGGTGGCCGGCTTCCTGTTGGAATGCGTGGCCGGCATCATCGGAATCCGCAGTCTGCTTTTCGTCTTGTGGACCTGAGAACAATTCACTCTGCGGGCTCTTGGCATAAGCCGCCTGCCTCCACGATTCGTCGCCCCGGAAGCGATTCATCCGTTCGATCCCGTCTGCGGGCGCACGCTCCGGTTCGCGCCAGATCGCGGAGCGGTTCATGTCCATGACAGGGAAATTGAGAAACAGATCGACCACTCCAGACTTGCCCGCGAGTTCGATCACGTCCCAATCGAGGTTCAGCTCGTAGGGATCGAGCACGCAAAGAGGGCGCTCCCGTTGGCCAAAACGGGTGGTCGGCAGCAGCTTGCGCAGATAGACGTTTGCGTTGTCGTGAACAATCGATACGTTGCTGTGGCCCGCGCACTGCGCTCGCAGATAGTTCGCCTTGTTCCTGTCGAGGTCGATGAA
>DATNDU010000099.1:0-82836 GCA_035606915.1 Roseiarcus sp.
AGAAGAAGTTCGTGACGCTGGCGATGAACGAGCCCTACGACGTAATGGGCGTCGTCTGCCCCGACGAGGCGCCGCTGCTGGCCTTCGTCTCGCTGATCGCCCCGGCGATTGCGGTGGGCAACGCCGTCGTCGCCATTCCGAGCGCCGCGCATCCGCTGGCGGCGACCGATTTCTACACCGTGCTCGATGCGTCCGACCTTCCCGCCGGCGTCGTCAACATCGTCACCGGCGAGGCCGACGCGCTGGCGCTGACGCTGGCCGAGCATGACGGCGTCGACGCGTTCTGGCGCGCCGGCCCGAAGGCCGGCGAGCAGCGGCTGGAGGCGGCCTCGGCCGGCAATCTCAAACCGACCTGGATGCTGGGCGAGGGGGTTGATTGGGCGCAGGCGGAGGGGCGGGAGTTCCTGCGCCGGGCTTGCCAGATCAAGACGATCTGGACGCCTTACGGGGAGTGAGGGGCGGCCTCGGCTGCAATTATCAGAAGATTTCTTCCCGTTCAGGTGTTCGGCTCCAACCCGTCCCGATGTGTCAGTTTGCCGGTCAGCATCGCGGTTCGATCATCTTCGCGATTTCATCCGGCGCAGCAAAAATCACCGCGGCTCTGTCGCCCAACATTCCAGCCGGCATGATCGCGGGGACTCCTTTTTTGGGTCCATCTTGGCTGGAATCCGTCATGAAGCGCAGGTTGCGCTCCCAGAACGCGCGGGTCTTTTCGTCCCCGGTGGTCACGCGATAAGTATCGCGGCAATAGGTGATTGCTTTGACTTGCTTGGCCGGCTCCAGATTTTTGAGGTTAGGGTCGCGTCCGCCGCCCATCATCCCGCCCGTGCCCCCCATTCCCCCTTGCTGCGCCCTCTGGAGCTTGGCTCCCGGTTTGGTGGCTTCCTTGAGAAAGGCCAGTAGGTCAGCACGAATCCGGGTATCCTTGATGCCATCGAAGGGCATATCGTTGCCCGGCATCATGGCCTGCGGATCGGTCAACCATCCATCGAGCGTGCGATCATTCCAGATGATGCTCGACGATTTGAGCGCGTCGGAATAACGGTCGAAGCTTGGCAACGATCCGGCCTTTCGCCCCCAAAGGTTGGCGAGACTTGGCCCGGTCATGTTGCGACCCGCTTCGAGCGAGTGGCAGGACGCACAGACCCGGAAGTCCTGCTGACCACGCGCTGCGTCCCCGAGCGCCTGCTGACCACGCGCGCCGTCAACTGCCGCAACCGCAGTTGACAGGGATGCGAATGCAGCCAGCGCCAACATCGCGAATTTGCCCATTGTCGATCTCACTTGCGTCCGGAAGACAGGTACTTGACGAGCGCGGCCACCGCGAGGAGCAGCACCACGACGAGCGCCAACCAGATCAGCGCCATTCCCCACATCATTCCATGCATCAAGGTAACCTCATTAGTCCGGGTGCCGCGCAGGGTCTTGGCCCATGACGGGTGACGATCCTTAATGTGCATCTGGATCGTAAGGCTGAGAGGAACAGAAACCTGACAGCAACAGCTTCGCAGAAACCCAACCCTTTTGCGAACGAAGAAAAGGCCCGAGGCTTGACTGCCCGCGCCGCCTCCCTACCTCAAGGGCGCACAATTACTTGTGTTTTTCCGAAATACGTGTAAATTAGACGCCGCCTCGTCCGAACCAAGGCGCTGGGCTGCGTGGAGCGGGCGAGGCGGTAGGCGCGGGCGAGCGTCGGTGAGGACAGATTTTGGCGCCTAACGCCTTGTTCCGCCTCGCTCGCGACCTGTCCGCGCACCGGCCCTTGCATCCGCCGCCGATCCGCGTAGGGAAAAGCAAGACCCAAGGAAACGCCGATGCCGCGCCTTCTCGTTCCCGCCAAAGCCGACGCCAGCGGCGTCTTGCACGACATCACGCCGGAAAGCGCCGGCTGGGCCTATGTCGGCTTCTCGACCCGCAAGCTTTCCGGCGCCACGGAGATCGGCGCCGGCGACCGGGAAACCTGCCTCGTCGTGCTCTCGGGCAAGGTGCGCGTCACGGCGCCGGGGTTCGACTCCGGGCTCATCGGCGCGCGCGCCGATGTGTTCTCGGGCCTGCCGTGGTCGGTCTATCTGCCGCCGCGCGTCAACGCCAAGGTCGAGGGCGAAGCGGAGATCGCACTCTGCTCCGCGCCGGCGACCGGCAAGCTGCCCGCCCGCGTGATCCCGCCGGGCGCGGTCGAGACGCTGACGCGCGGCAAGGGCTCGAACCTGCGCCACATCCGCAACATTCTCCCCGAGACGGCGGAGGCCGAGAGCCTGTTGGTGGTCGAGGTCATCACGCCGGCCGGTCATTGGTCGAGCTATCCCCCGCACAAGCACGACCAGGACGACCTGCCGCGCGAGTCGCTGCTGGAGGAGACCTATTATCACCGCCTCGACCCGCCGCAGGGGTTCGCGATGCAGCGCGTCTATACCGATGATCGTTCGCTCGACGAGACGATGGCGGTGAGCGACCGCGATGTGGTGCTGGTGCCGAGGGGCTACCACCCCTGTGCGGCGGCGCATGGTTACGAGCTTTACTATCTCAATGTGATGGCGGGGCCGAAGCGCGTCTGGCGCTTCCACAACGACCCCGCGCATGAATGGCTGATGGCGTAGGGCTCAACGGATCTCGTAGCAGTTGGTGACGACGCGATTGTGCAGGCCGCGCGTGGCGTCGTAAACCGCCGTGCATTGCACGAGATAGTTTTTATCCTTGTGCCTGAACAGGATCACCGAGCCGACCATCGCCAACGACGGCGCGTAGCCGGCGATCTCCCAGCCGTCGGCGAGCAATTGCCCGACGGAGGTTGGCGCGGGCGTTTCGGCGCCAGCCGGCAGGCAAGCAGCGAGCGCGAGCGAGGCGGCGACTGCGCGCCGGATTCCGTCTCCGACTGTAGACATCGCCGCTCCAGGGTCTCCGCCGGCCGGGAGACTGTAGCGGAAGCGGCTCCGCTTGGCATGTTACGTGAAGTTTCAGCCGGCTTCTGCGAAGTCGTCGCGCCCGACGAAGCCGACGGCCCTGCGCAATGTCTCCAGCCCCGCGCCGGGCCGCACCGCTTCAGTGGCGAGACAGCGGCGATAGAGCCGCGCGCCGGGCCGCCCGGCAAACAGCCCCAGCATGTGCCGCGTGACGTCGTGCAACCGCACGCCCGCCTGCAACTGGCGCGCCACGTAGGGCTCGAACGCCGCCACCGCCGCGAAGGCGTCCTCGTGCGGCGCCGGCGCGCCGAACAGGCGCGGGTCGACGTCGAGCAGCAACTCCGGGGTCTGATAGGCGGCGCGGCCGAACATCGCGCCGTCGACGTGGCGCAGCGCAAGCTCCGCCGCGTCGAGATCGGCGAGGCCGCCGTTGATCGCCACCGGCAAATCGGGCCAGGCGCGCTTCAGCTCATAGACCAGCGGGTAGTCGAGCGGCGGAATAGAGCGATTGTCCTTCGGGCTCAGCCCCTCCAGCCACGCCTTGCGCGCATGGACGATGACGCCCGCCGCCCCCGCCGCCGCGACCCGCTCGACGAGCCCGAACAGCGCCTCGCGCGGCGCCTGCTCGTCGACGCCGATGCGGCATTTGACCGTCACCGGGATCGCCACAGCCGCCCGCATCGCCGCCACGCACTCGCCCACCAGTTCCGGCTCGCGCATCAGGCAGGCGCCGAAACGGCCGCTCTGCACGCGGTCGGAGGGGCAGCCGCAATTCAGGTTGATCTCGTCATAGCCGAAATCGGCGCCGATGCGCGCCGCCTGCGCCAGCTTGCCCGGCTCCGCGCCGCCGAGTTGCAGCGCGACGGGATGCTCGGCCGCCTCGAAGCCGAGCAGCCGCGCGCGCGGGCCATGAATGACGGCGTCGGCCGTCACCATCTCGCTATAGAGCCGGGCGCGGCGGGTCAGCGTGCGATGGAAGGCCCGACAATGCCTATCAGACCATTCCATCATCGGCGCGACGGAGAAGCGCCAGCCCGGCAGATAGACGTTGATCGTCATCGGAACGGCGGTTCGTCGAAACTGCGCAGCTTGCGCGAATGTAGCGCCGCGTCGCTGCGCTGCAAATGCTGGAGCGCCGCCACGCCGATGCGCAGGTGTTCGCCGATCGCCCGCTCGTAGAAGGCGTTGGCGGCGCCCGGCAGCTTGATCTCGCCATGCAGCGGTTTGTCGGAGATGCACAGCATCGTGCCGTAGGGCACGCGCATGCGGAACCCCTGCGTCGCGATCGTCCCCGATTCCATGTCGACGGCGATCGCCCGCGACAGGTTGAAGCGGCGGCGCTCCTGCGTCCAGCGTAGTTCCCAATTGCGATCGTCGTAGGTGACGACGGTGCCGGTGCGCACGCGCCGCTTCAGCGCCGCGCCGCTGTCTCCCGTGACGCTGGCCACCGCCTCCTGCAACGCCACCTGCACCTCCGCCAGCGCCGGGATCGGCACGTTGGGAGGAACCGCCTCGTCGAGAATGTGATCCTCGCGCAGATAGGCGTGGGCGAGCACGTAATCGCCGATCATCTGGCTTTGCCGCAGTCCCGCGCAATGGCCGATCATAAGCCAGCAATGCGGGCGCAACACCGCGATATGGTCGGTGATGGTCTTGGCGTTGGCGGGGCCGACGCCGATATTGACCAGACTGACGCCGTAGCCGTCGCGGCGCACGACATGATAGGCCGGCATCTGGAAGCGATGCCAGACGACCGCCGCCGCCTTCGCCTCCGCCTCTTGCGGCGACATGCTGGCGTCGATCTCGACGTTGCCGGGCAACACCAGCCTCAACACGTCGGGATCGGCGCGCAACTGCTCCAGACCCCAGCGCACGAACTGGTCGACATAACGGTGATAATTGGTCAGCAGCACCCAGGGCTGCATCGCCCGCCAATCCGAGCCGGTGTAATGGACGAGGCGGCGCAGCGAGTAATCGACCCGCGCCGCATCGAATAGCGCCAGCGGCCGCTCGGCCTCGGGGCGGATCTCGAACCGGCCGTCGGGGACCTCGTCGCCGATCACCGCCAGCGACGGCGTCGGGAAATAGCGCGCCAGATCGGCGGCCGAGGCGCCGCCGCGCCCAAGCTCGTCGCCGGTCTCGAACACGTAAGGATAGGCGATCTCCTGCGCGCCGACGCCAACGCCGATCTCGCCGCCATATTCCTCGTAGAGCGGCGTCAGTTGCTCCAACAGATAGGCGCGGAAGTCGGCGGGTTGCGTCACCGTCGTCGTATAGAGGCCGGGCACGGAGAATTTTGCGAAGGCGCGCGGGTTGACCGGCGGCGCGCTCTCGGGATGATAGGTGACGCGCAGCTCCGGATAGCGGTAGCGCGCGCGCTCCTCGTGCGAAGGCGGCTCGCCGCTGCGCAAGAACCGCTCGACGCCGCCGCGCAGCGCCGCGACCGCCTCGTCATAGCGCTCGGCGAGCAGATCGACGGCCTCGACGGGCGTCATGCGCGGGGCGGCGCCGGACACGGGCGTTCTCCGATCAGGGCTTGGCTGCGATGCAGGCGATCTCGACGGTGAACTTGGGCGCGGCGAGCTTGGCCTCGACGGTAGCACGCGCCGGCGTGTGGCCCTTGACGACCCAGCCGTCCCAAACCGTGTTCATCTCGGCGAAAGTCGCGATATCGGGCAGGTAGATGGTCGCCGACAACAGATGCGCCTTGTCCGAGCCGGCTTCGGCGAGAATGCGATCGATGATCGTCAGCACCTCGCGCGTCTGCTCGGCGACGCTTGCGCCGGCCGCCTTCTCGGCCACCTGCCCGGAGATATAGATCGTGTCGCCGTGGATGACGGCCGCCGACATGCGGGGCCCGGTCGCGATGCGTTGAATGGTCATGGGGTCCTCACGAAATCACGCTCAGTCCCGGCGGCTGGCCGAGAAAGTCACGCTTGCCGATGTCGACGCCGGCCATGCGCAGCAGATCGTAAGCCGTCGTCAAGTGGAAATAATAGTTCGGCAGTACGAAGTGCAGGAGATAATCCTTGCCCGCCATCTTCGCCTTGACGTTGGGGCCGATCGGAAACACGATCTCACGCTCGGCGCCGGCCTCAAGCGTAGCCTTGTCGAGCGAGCGCAGGAAGGCCAGCGTCTTCTCGATGCGCGCCTTCAATTCATCGAGCGTCGTCTCGGTGTCCTCGAAGCGCGGCGGCTCGACGCCGGCCAGACGCCCGCAGCCGTTCTTGGCCTGATCGCAGAACGCCTGAATCTGGCGCGGGAAAGCCAGCATGTTCGGCCGTAACCGCAGCGTCGCGTAGACGGCGGGGTCGAACTTCGCCTCGACGGCATGCTGGGCCGCCTTGCCGAGGATGCCGAGAAAGGCCGCCATCGTCGCCTCGAACACGCCGACGCTGGATTGGTGCAGGGACAGGGACAAGCGCTTCTCCGCAGTGAAGGCCGCTTCAAGAGCGGCGGGTCGCGCCCTTCGCACAGAACGCCGCGCCAGGCAATGTCGCGGCGCCCGAGAAAGGGCTTTCCCACGGCGCGGCGGCGGCTATGCTTCGCCTGGGTGGTTTTGCAACGGGGGCCGGAATGGGCGCGTGGGGGCCGTATGTCTGGGAATGGGGTTCGATTCTGCTGCGCTGGCTGCATGTGACGGCGGCGATCGCCTGGATCGGTGGTTCGTTCTTCTTCATGCATCTCGACGCCAGCTTGCGCAAACGCGAGAAGATGGAAAAAGGCGTGCAGGGCGTCTCCTGGCAGGTCCACGGCGGCGGCTTCTACCAGATGAGCAAATATACGCTCGCCCCGCCGTCGCTGCCGGAGGATCTCGTCTGGCACAAATGGCAATCCTACTGGACCTGGATTTCCGGTTTCGTGCTGCTGTGCTGGATCTATTACGGTCAATCGAGCTTCTTCCTGATCGATCCCTCGGTGCTGGCGCTGCAACCCTGGCAGGCGGCGCTGATCGGCATTGGCTCCCTGATCCTCGGTTGGATCGTCTACGATCTCATCTGCAAATCGCCGCTCGGCCGCAACGACGCGACGCTGCTGACCGGCGTGTTCGTCTATGTCGTGGCGACGAGCTATTTCTACATCCACGTTTTCTCGCCGCGCGGCGCGCTCATCCACACCGGCGCGCTGATGGCCACCATGATGACCGCCAATGTCGCGATGGTCATCATGCCCAACCAGCGCAAGGCGATCGCCCGACTGCTGAAGAGCGAAAGCCCGGACCCCAAATGGGGCAAACAGGCCAAGCAGCGCTCGACGCACAACAATTACATCACGCTGCCCGTGCTGTTCATGATGCTGTCGAATCACTATTCCGCGCTCTACGCCAATTCGCGCATGATCCCGGCGCTCGTCGTCTGCGTCATCCTGGCCGGCGCGCTGATCCGCTATTTCTACAACAACTGGCACGCCGATCATTCTCGCGCCCCCTGGTGGGCGTGGCTCGCCGCGACGGCGGCGCTGTGGGGGGCGTTCTGGATCGCCACCTCCGGCTCGCCCGGCGTGCAGCCGGCCTTCGGCCTCAACCCGCCGCCGGTCAGGGCCGCCCTTGCCAGCGAGCCCAAGGCGCCGGCCGAGGTCGTCGAGGTGATTTCGACGCGCTGCTCCATGTGCCATTCGCCGGAGCCGGTGTGGGAGGGCATCGGCGAGGCGCCGAAGGGCGTGCTGCTCGATACGCCCGAGCATATCGCCCGCTTCGCCCCTGACATCCGCATGCAAGCGGTGCTGACCCATGCTATGCCGCCCAACAATCTGACCGAGATGACGGCCAAGGAGCGCGCGGTGCTCGCCCATTGGCTCGCCGTCCCGACCGTGAACTGAGAGACGGCCGACATGGATCTGGACTCCGCCGGCGCCGCGCGCCGGCTGATGGCGCGGCTCGACGCCTTCGCCGCCTTCACCGATGAGCCGGGCAAGCTGACGCGGCTTTATCTCAGCCCCTCCTATCGCGCCGCCTGCGACCAGTTCGCCACGTGGGCGCAAGCCGCTGGCATGAGCGTGCGCGTGGACGCGGTCGGCAATGTGCGCGCCCGTTACGAGGGCAAAACCGCCGACGCGCCGGCGCTGATGATCGGTTCGCATATCGACACCGTGCGCGACGCCGGCCGCTTCGACGGCAACCTCGGCGCGCTGGCCGCGCTGGCCGTCGTCGAGCAACTCGCCGAGAACGGCGTCAGGCTCGACCACGCCATCGAGGTCGTCGCCATCGGCGACGAGGAGGGCGTGCGCTTCTCCGCCGCGATGACCGGCTCGCGGGCGCTCGCCGGCCAACTTTCGGCAACCGCGATGCAGGCCAAGGACGGCGAGGGCGTGACGCTCGACCAGGCGCTGACCGCCTTCGGCTGCGATCCCGCGCGCGCTTGCGCCTGTGGTGCGAAGGGCGTGGCGGCTTTCGTGGAGCTGCACATCGAGCAGGGGCCGGTGTTGGAGGCCAAGGGCCTGGCGCTCGGCGTCGTCAGCGCCATCAACGGCGCGACGCGCATGCAGATGACGGTTAACGGCGTCGCCGGACACGCCGGCTGCGTGCCGATGCAACTGCGCCGCGACGCCGTGGCGGCGGCCGCCGAGATGATCCTCGCCATCGAGGCGCGGGCGAAAGCCGAGGCCGATCTCGTCGCCACCGTCGGGCGGCTCGAAGTCGAGCCGGGCGCGATCAATGTCATTCCCGGCCTGGCGCGCTTCTCGCTCGATGTGCGCAGCCCCGGCGACGAACGGCGCCGCCGCGCCGTCGGCGACATCGACGCCGCCGCTGCCGCGATCGCGGCGCGCCGCAACGTCGAGATGGCGATGCAGCCGATCCACGAGGCCGCCGCCTATGTCTGCGACGCCCGCATCGTGGCGGGGTTCGACCGGGCGCTGACGGACATGGGATTGCCGGCCTTCCACCTGCCCTCGGGCGCGGGCCACGATACGATGGTGATGGGGGCGCTCGCGCCGGCCGGCATGCTGTTCGTGCGCTGCGCCGGCGGCATCAGCCACAATCCCGCCGAATCGATCACCAGCGAGGACGGCGCGCTGGCGCTCGCCGCGCTGACGCGCTTCGCGGTCGATTTCCGCGGCTGACGCGAAAATGCGCGCACGGCGGGAATAAAACGCCCACGGCCGGAGTCTCCTCCCGTGTGCGGCGCTCATCGCCGCCGAACGGAGGCGAACATGGACGAGACGCGAGCCAAGCTGGACCGGCGGCAGGTCCTGGAGTGTATGGTCTGGGCGGGAACGGGCGTCGTTTGGACGCTGAACGGCGGCGTCCCGGTCTCGCGGCTGATCGGGCAAGCGAAGGCCGAAGAAACCGGCTTCTCCTTCGTCCAGATCTCGGACAGCCACATCGGCTTCGCCAAGCCCGCCAATCCCGACGCGCGGGCAACGCTGAAAGAGGCCATCGCCAAGATCAAGGCGCTGCCGGCAAAGCCCGCCTTCATGCTGCACACCGGCGATGTCTCGCATCTCGCCAAGCCGCAGGAGTTCGATGACGCGCACCAGCTTATCGGCGAGGCCGGGCTCGACGTGCATTACGCGCCCGGCGAGCACGACATCCTCGACCCGAAGACGCGGGACGCCTATCTCGAACGCTTCGGCAAGGGGGCGACCGGCGGCGGCTGGTACGCCTTCGACCACAAGGGCGTGCACTTCGTCTCGCTCGTCAACGTCGTCGACCTCAAAAAGAACGGGCTCGGCTCGTTGGGCGCGGAGCAACTCGCTTGGCTCGCCAATGATCTCAAAGGACGCTCGACTTCGACGCCCATCGTCGTCTTCGCGCATATCCCGATGTGGATGATCGCGCCGGACTGGGGCTGGGGGACCGAGGACGGCGCGCAGGCGCTGACGATGCTCTCCCGGTTCGGCTCGGCGACCGTGCTGAACGGCCACATCCATCAGGTCATGCAGAAGATCGAGGGCAGCGTCACCTTCCACACCGCCCGCTCGACCGCGTTTCCCCAGCCCGCGCCGGGAACGGCGCCGGGGCCAGGGCCGAAGCTCGTGCCGGCTGGGGCCTTGGGCAAATATCTCGGCGTCGCCGAGGTGGTCTACGCGCCGAAAAGCGCCCCGCTCGCCATCACCGACGAGGCGCTGCAATCATGAGGCTTTGGGCTTTGCTGCTCACGCTCGCCGCTTCGCCCGCCCTGGCGGCGGGCGACCCGGATCGGGGCCAACGGGTCTACGAGGGCTGCCAGGATTGCCACTCGCTCGACAAGAACGACGTCGGGCCGCGCCATCGCGGCGTCTTCGGCCGCAAGGCGGGCTCGCTGCCGGACTTCGCCTATTCCCCGGCCCTCAAGGGCGCGGGCTTCGTCTGGGACGAAAACACTCTCGACAAGTGGCTATCCGATCCACAGGCCTTCCTGCCGGGGGCGCGGATGTTCTATCATCTGTCCGGCGCGCAGGACCGCGCCGACGTGATTGCCTATCTGCGCGACCGCGCGAAATAGGGAACGGGGCTTCAAGGCGAATGACCGCAGAGGCCGCCAAACGACGATTCCGCGAGATCGTGCCGCCCTATCTCGACGACGCCTACCGCCTCGCCAAATGGATCAGTGGCGACGGCGCCGACGCGGAGGACATCGTACAGGAGGCTGCCATGCGCGCGCTCGCCGCGCTCGAAGCGATGACGCCGTTGAAACCGCGCCCCTGGTGGCTCAGCATCGTGCGCAACACGGCGCTGAGCTGGCTCCAGCGCCATCGCCCCAAGACGATCTCGCTGGTCGGCGACGACGACGAGACGCTCGACGTCGTCGACCTGGGCGCGGACCCCGAGGCCGCCCTGATCGCGCGCGACGAAAGCGAGCGCGTCCGCCGCGCCATCGCGAGCCTGCCCTCGCCGTTGCGCGAGACGCTTGTGTTGCGAGAAATCGATGACCTGGACTATCGCGAGATCGCCGAGGCCACGCAGGCGCCCATCGGCACCGTCATGTCGCGCCTGTCGCGCGCCCGTGGCGCGCTCGTGAAGATGTTGAGCAAGACCTCATGAGCGATGATGCGCGCCTCCCCTTACGCGCCCATATGGCGCTCGACGGCGAACTCGACGCCACCAATACGCTCGCCTTTGAGGAGGAACTGGCGAAATCGCCGGAACTGGCGGCGGAATATGCGCGCCTCCAAGCGCTGCGCCGGGCGATCCGCGAACATGCGCCGCGCGAGGCGGCGCCCGAGCGGCTGCGGCGCCGGATCGAGGCGCTCGCGGCGCCAGTTCCTGTCTTTAAGCGCGCGCCGTGGATGGCGACGGCGGCGGGACTGGCGGTCGCGACGGCACTGGCGGGGTTCTGGGCGGGCCGCGCGACAAGCGGCGGCGAGAGCGATGTCGCCGCGCTGGTCGCCGGTTATCAGCGCGCGGCGCTGTCGGATCAACCCATCGACGTCGCCTCCTCGGATCGCCACACGGTCAAGCCCTGGCTCGCCGCGCACGCGCCGCTGGGCGCACTGGTTCCGGACCTTGGCGCGGACGGCTATCCGCTGGTCGGCGGCCGCATCGACATCCTCGACCGCCGCCCCGTCCCGACGCTGGTCTATAGCCGCGGCAAGCACCTGATCTCGGTCAGCGAACTGCCGCTTTCGCAATCGGGCGGCGGCGCGACGGCGCTCGATGGCTATCACGTCGAGCGTTGGCGCGACAGCGAGCGAGCCTATGTCGCAGTATCCGACATCGAAGCGCCGGAACTCGCCGCATTTGTCGTAAGCTTCCGTAAGCGGGCTTCGCCGTAAACATTCAAAATCGCGTGTACGCTTCGTTTTGCGCGGCCTCCTGGCCGGGGTCGCACGTTGGGTCTATGCGAGACGCCGCGCTGGCGTTTTCGTCACCGCAGGGAGACATTGCGAATGGACAAAACCCTAATCGGCCTGGTCGCGGCGATCGCGGCCGCGACGCCCTTCACTGTCGCGCAGGCGGCGGTGACGCCAGAAGACGCCGCGAGGGCGCTCAAGGTTTCCTCAGTGGCCGAACTGCTGGACCCCGTTCCCAATTCGACAGCGGTTCTCGCCGCGCTCGACGCCAATCGCGAGACGCAGACGGGGGCTGCGGATGAAGGCGTGCAGGTGGCCCAGTGGCATCATCACCATCATCACCACCACCATTGGTGGCGCCATCATCATCACCATCACTGGTACTGGATGCGCCACCATCATCATCACCACCATCACCATCATTACTACAACTACTGAGCTTGATGGGGGGCTTCGCCGTCGCAAATCGCGTCGAATGGAGACCGGCGCAGCGACGACGAAGCGCCGGCTAATTTAGCTTTCTCCCGACCCCGGTTCCTTGACGATCCTTGCCTTGGCGGCTCGCGCCATGTGGCGATAGGTGCCGTCAAATACGGTGTGGGTCGCGGAGCGCCAGGCGGTGTCGGCGGTGACTGTCGAGCGGGCGGCGTGGATGCGGCGCGAGCGCAGTTCACGCTCGGCCTGTTCGTCCTGGGTCATCTCGACGAGATCGAACTCGGCGACCTCGGGAATGACGAGGATCTGCGCCATCGGCTCGCCGGGCCGGAAGATATGGGTCTGGCCCTCGTCCGGCGATTTGAACACCATGAAGAACATCATCGGCCACCAATTACGGATCAGCGCCGGGACGGCGATCGGGCAGGTTCCCGTCGCGTCGGCATAGAAGCGCGGATGCGGCTCGGTGCGGATCGCGTAGCCTTCGCCGGGATTGATGTCGAGCAGGACCTGATAAGTGTAAAACGCCTCGCCGAATTCGCGCATCGGCGGCCATTGCAGACCGGGCTCCGGCGGCGGGGGATACTCGCCCTCGATCTGAAGCTTGCCCGCGCGCCGCGACACGCGGATCTCGAAGTCGAAGGGATAGAAAATCTCGATCCCGTATTGCGCGCCCTCGCTGAACGGCGTGCAGTGCCAGACCTGCTCATGCGCGCCATCGGCGCGCGGCGTGCGTTCGCCGGCCCAGCCGGGGATCTCCATCTTGGTGCGGCGAGGCGCGAGCCCCGGCGTCATGTAGCGCATCTTCACCTGGTGCATGCTGCCTCCTTACGCGCTCCGGCGGCGCGTAGTTGCTGCCCCAACTTTGCGGCGCCCTCGCGGCGCGCGCTCAACCGCCATGGCGCAGCGCCGGCCCCAGCATCTGCTCGCAGACGCGGAACACCTCGGCTGGGCGCAGCCCGTTCAGGCAGGCGAGGCCCCGGCCGCAGGCGCTGGGCTTGTCGAGATAGCACGGCCCGCAACTCATCTCGCGCTGCACCGCGACCGCCATCGGTCCCAGCGGCCCCCATTCGCGCGCCGACACTACCCCTGAATGCACGCCGACCGTCGGTACACCGAGCGCCGCCGCGATATGGTGCGGCCCGCTGTTGTTGCCCACGAACAACCTGAGCGCGCTCAGCAGCGTCGGCAGTTCGTCAAGCTTGGTGCGCCCAACCAGCGACCAGACGCGATTGGCCGCGCGCGTCTGTTCGAGTGTCGCCTCGACGATGCGCGCCTCGCCGGGCGCGCCGATCAGCGCGATATTGACGTCGAAAGCGCCGACGATGAGATCGATGAGCAACGCGAAATGCTCCGGCGGCCATTGCCTCAGCACGTTGCCGGACGCGGGATGAACGCCGACCACCGGCCTGTCGAACAGGCCCGGCGCGAGATCGTCGAAATCCGGTAGCGCGCGCAAGGCGGCGATCGCCGCATCGGCGGTCGGCCCGACGAGAAAACCGCGCTCGCCCTCGAAGGCGAGCGAGATGGTCTCGACGAGCGCCAAATAATCCTCCGCCACCTGCGTGCGCTTCGACAGATAGCGCTCATCGCCGTCCCATTCGACGGCGATGTCGAGCCACGGGAATGCGTCGCGCCTGCTGAAGCCAGCGGTGAGCTTGGCGCCGCTGCGCATGAGAACATCGCGCGTGTCCGGGTGCTTGCGCAAGTCGACGGCAAGGTCGAAGCGATAAGGCTTAAGCCGCGCCGCGAGCGCGGCCCACTCCGCTTCGGCGATTTTCAGTTGGCCCTGCTGCGAAACAGAGTGAAAGAAATCGAACGCAATGACGCTGGAGATCGCCGGCTCAAGCCGGGCCAGCGCCGCTGAAGCCGAGGAGGCCAGCACGTGAATCTCGGCCTGCGGGAAACGCTGCTTGAGACGTTGGATTGCCGGTAGGCCGGTGATGAAATCGCCGACGTGGTCAAGCTTCTGCACCAGGATGCGGCGCACCTTGTTGCGCGCCATCAGCGGCCCGCCAGCGACAATCACGCGCGCCGGCTCCGTTTCATGCGCGAGGCCGTATTCCTCGCGCGACAAACGCGGATGATGGAAGGGATCGCCGAGCCCGAAGGTGTTGCGCCAGGCCTCGTCGAACCGCGCCTCGTCGAACTCGTCGTCCACTTCGGAGCGGCTCGCCATTTCGTGGTGGGTGAGGGTCGCGTGCGGCGTATAGACGACGCGCAGGCCCGCCCGCCACATGCGCAGGCAGATGTCGACGTCGTTATTGATGACCGCGTGCTCCTCGTTGAAGCCGCCGATTTCGCCAAACGCCGCGCGGCGCATGAGCATGCAGGCCCCCGTCATCGCCGCGACGTTGCGTTCGGCGGCGGCGAAGCCGAAGGGGCCAAGATCGTCGTGGTCGGCAAATCGGAGCGTGTGGCGCCCGTTGCGTTCCGTTAGGTACATCCCAGCCTGCTGCACACGCCCGTCAGGATAGAGCAGACGCGGGCCGACGACACCGACCTCGGGCTGTTCGGCGTGCTCCATCAGAGCGTGCAGCCAGCGCGGATCGGTCGCCTCGACGTCGTCGTTGAGGAACAGCAGATAATCGCCGAACGCCGCCTCGGCGCCGAGATTGTTAAGTTTCGACCAGTTGAACGGACCGGGATATTCGACCACGCAATCGGCGTTGCGCTTCAACCATTCCTTCTGCGGCGCGTCGGGGTCGGCGATGTTGTCGACGAGCACGATCTCGAAGCGGCTGTAAAATGTGCGGGCGCGCAGCGAGGCCAGGCATTTCTCGATGAAGCCGCCTTTGGCGATGGTCGGGATGATGATCGACACCAGCCCCTTCGAGCGCAGCCGCCGGCGCACGCGATAGACGCCGGGCGCCGCCGTCGCCCGCACGCCGCCCGCCATGCCGCGCCGCGCCATCGCCGCGCGCAGCGCCGCCATCTCGCGCAGGGCGTCGTCGCTGGCGCGCTCGGTCTCGGCGAGCAGCAACGGCGCCCGGCCGATCTCGCGCGCCGCTTCGGTGAGACGCAGCACGAGGTCGTAATCGCCGCCGTCGAGCGCCTGCGCCAGCGGCAGGTGGGCGCGGCGGACGAGGTCGAGCGCGGCGCACCAGACGCGGCCAATATAATTGGTCGACAGCAGCAGGTCGGGCGACCATTCCGGCTTCAGATACTCGGCCACCCTGCCCCTTACGGGGTCGTAGCGGCTATCGTCGGCGTAATGGAAATCCTCCTCCGGCCGGGTGACGATGTCGAGCGCGAACTCCAGCAGCGCGTCGGCCCCGAGCCAGTCGCCGGCGCGCAACATGAGGAGGAACGGCCGGCCGCCCCCGCCCTCCAGCAGCGCCTCCGCCGCGGCGGCGAGCGCCTGTGGTTCCCCCGCGTCGAAAACGCGCAAGGCGAGGCCCGCCAACTCCGCCGCCGCCATCGCCGCCTCGCCCGCGGCGACGGTCGGGGCGAGAAAGCCGACGCGGAAATGCGGATAGGCCTGGGCGGCGAGGCTTTCCAAAGTTCGCGCCAGCGCTTCCTCGCCGCCCGGCAGGATGAAGACCGCGAACGCCGGCGGCGGCGGCGCGGCGTCGATGAGTGTGCGCTTCAGGGCGATTTCCGCCTCGGCGACGAAGCGGCGCAACTGGCCGCGTTCGGCTTCCGGGTCGATTGGCTCGACCGCGACCTCGATCTCCATCTCCTTGACTTCGCCACGCTGGTCGCGCGCGACGATGCGCAGGCGGTGTCGCTCCTTCGAGAACACTTTGCGCGGCAGCACGATGGCGAAGCCGCTCATCAACGATTCCGGCCAATCGGGATAAGACGCGCCGATGTCCTGCCGCCTGACGCCGCGCGAGGCGGCGGCGACGAACACGCCGTCGAGGAACGCCTCGACGGCCGCGACGCCGCGACGCGCGATCGCCCAGCCTTCGATCGCCAGCATCCGCCGCACCGGGGCTTCGAGCTTGCCCTCCACCACCTTCGGCGAATCGACAAACAGGCGGATGTCCTGGCGCTCGCCGCCGTGGCCGGACTCGCGCGCGATCTGGGTCGCCGCCTTGAGCGTGCGAAGGTAGGGGGCGTCGCGCCGCGTGCCGACGCAGAGCGTGATCTCATGCTCGCCGGCCGCCAGTTCGTCGAGAATCGCGCCGAAATTGAACCCGCTGCGACCGGCGGAGGGAATATCGGCCAAGAGCCGGCCGACGTCGGCTCGCGGTCGGCCGATCTGCGCCTCGCCGATGGCGACGCCGTCGAGGCCAATTTCGATGCGCGTCACCTCCTCGCGATGCGCCGCCCAGCCGGCGAGTTCGACCGCGCCGTCGTCGTAGAGGGCCACAACGTCGCAATGCATGCGCAAACCGTCATCGCGCGGCGCGCTGTCGCCGGACCTCGCGATCGGCTGCGCCACCGCCGCCTTCTCCGCCTGCCCCTGGATGTGAGCGATGACGAACACCTGCTCGGCCTGCCGCACGGGCGCGTCGATTTGTCCCAAGAACGCGAAACCGCAGCGGTCGGCGTCGAGAAATTCGGGATGGTCGGCCGCGACATCGAGCCGTGGCAGCCCGTATCGGGCCTCGCCGACCCGGAATCCGCCGACGACAATCTCGATTCGCTCCACTCGCGCCGGGCCGCCCGCCCAGCCCTCGACGCGCAACATTCCCCTGTCGTCGAGGGCGGCCTCCTCAACCAAGACGATTGTAGATTTCGAGATCAACGCGCGCCCCGTCTCACCTAACGCCAAACTCCGAACCGCGAGGGCGGACTAACTTCCGGGCCATCTGCGGATAGGCGCCGGGGTTCGGGATGAGCGCGCGGCCGCCCCTCGTCAAGCGCTTTCACCAGCAAATTTTCGGCCCTGCGGTCCCGCACGGCCGCCGCTGCCGGTCAAACGACGGCGGGTGTCGCAAATCGCCGGCGGACGCCGCGGCCGTCACATTGCGAATTATTTCGGGCGAATCATTTCGGGCGAATCATTTGCCATTTATTGTCCATCAACGCGCTACGGCCTCCAAGCTCATGGTGTGAGCGCGAATTACGTTAGCCAATACGCGCGTCGACCGGTTCGACGCCACACCCAATATTGAGATGACGCTACGCCAGCTAAGAGCGTATCCAGTGGCTCTTTAACGGAACTCCATAAGATCGATTGCGTATTTCGACAAGATGAGGCGCCGACTTCGCAGCGTGGAGTTAAAGATACTCTAACCTCACGGCGGCGGTGCGAAAACCTTGCACCAGACGTAAAAATCAAAACGTAGACGTTTCGATTCGAGACAAGTATAACTGCTTGGCAAGTCGGCGTGGGGCACGCGCATATGGCCGGACGGCGGATCGAAAGCGTCAGCATGAAGGACGCCGCGCATGGGCGCAGGCGCGCTGCTGCGCCCCCGCGCCATGCACCCGCGCTCCCTGCGCACTGTCGCTTGGCCTTTCCGCGCGGAGACGCCGATTGAGCGACGCGCTTTTCCTCCGCCCGAGGCTGCGCGGCGCCGCCGCAAGCCTCACCCCGCCGGCGCCGGTCGAAGCCGGGCCGCGCCCCGTCGTCTACGACATGAGCCATCTCATCGCGCGGCTGCGCGCCGAGACTGGCACGGGGATAGACCGCATCGACCTTGCCTTCGCGACGCATTTCTTCTCATCGACCCTCCAGGGCGAGGCGGTGCGCTATGGGCGTGGGCCGCCGCGCCGCATCGCCAGCGCCTGGGCGCGCCAATTCACGCGCGCCGCGCAGAGAGTGTGGACGACGACGCAGTCGACGCAGGCCGAGGCACTATGGGCTTGGCTCGAAGCGCCCCAGGGCGCGCAGCCGCGGCCGCGCCCGACCGCGCACGTGCGCAACAGCGCGCCGGCCTGGGGTCGCCGGTTGCTCTCCTGGGCCGGCCATTTCGTCGGCAGCGCGCGCCGGGCTGTGCCGTCGCGCGCCGTCTATATCAACGTCGGCTACCATCGCTTCGAGCATCCGCGCCTTTTCTCGTGGCTCGCCGCGCGCCCCGACGTCGACGGCGTGTTTATGATCCACGACCTGCTGCCGCTCGACTATCCCGAATATTTCGCGCCAGGCGAGGCCGACAAGTTCCGCGAGCGCATCGCCACGGCGCTGCGCTATGGCCGCGCGTTCCTGGTTTCGACCGCAGCGGTGCGCCGCCGCCTGCAACGCGAGATCGAGGCGCACGGGCTGGCGCCGCGCCCGATCTGGGCGCACCCGTTCCCCTCGCCGCTCGCCGATTATTCGGCGACAGGGCGCAAGTCCGCCCACCCCTATTTCGTCGTCGTCGGCACCATCGAGCCGCGAAAGAACCATCTGTTGCTGCTCAACCTGTGGCGCGAGATGGCGCGCCAGGCGACGCCGCCGAGGCTGGTGATTATCGGCGTGCGCGGCTGGGAGAACGAGCAGGTGCTCGACATGCTCGACCGCAACGAGATCCTCGCGCCGCATGTCGCGGAGGCCTCCAACCTCAGTTCACAGGAACTCGCCGAATTGATCGCCGGGGCGCGCGCGGTGCTCGCGCCCTCATTCGACGAGGGTTACGGCCTGCCGATCGTCGAGGCGCTGGCGCTCGGCGTGCCCGTCGTCGCCTCCGACACCGAGGCGGCGCGCGAAGTGTCGCAGGGCCGGGCGCAATTGCTGTCGCCGATCGACGGCGAGGGTTGGCGGCGCGAGATCGAGCGGCTGACGGAGGACGACGATTACCACGCCGCGCTGAAAGCCCGCGCCGCCGGCTTCGTCGCGCCCAATTGGCGCGATTATTTCGCCTCGCTCGACCAGTTCCTGGCGGGGTTGCGCAACTCAGAGTGAGGAAGAAGGAGCGCCTTTGCCCGAGCGCGATTTCCCCGCCGCGCGGCGCGTTCTGGCCGGCGTCGCGCAGGGGCCGGTGGTCGCCTCGGGCGAGGCGCTGAGCTTCTGGGGCGGCGTCGATCCGGCGACGGGCCGCGTGATCGACGCGCGCCATCCGCTGCGCGGCGTCGATTTGGCCGGCTGCGTGCTGGCGCTGCCGACCAGCCGCGGCTCATGCTCGGGCTCGGGCGTGCTGCTCGACATGGCGTTGAGCGGGCGCGCGCCGGCGGCGCTGGTGTTTAGCGAGCCCGAGGACGTGCTGACGCTGGGCGCACTGGCGGCGGCTGAGATGTTCGGCAAAATCCTGCCGGTGCTGCGGCTTTCGTCGACGGCGTGGCAGGCGCTGGCGCAAGCGAAATCGGCGCGCCTCGGCCCGGACAGGCTGGACGCTGAGGGGCTGGAGATCTCCATCGCGCCGCCCAACCCTGCGCCGCTCGCGCTCAGCGAGGCCGACCGCGCCAGGCTCGCCGGCGTCGAGGGGCCGGCCGCCGCGCTCGCCATGCGCATGCTGTGTGCGGTTGCCACCGAGCAGGGCGCGCGGACGCTCGTCGACGTCACCCGCGCCCATATCGACGGTTGTATCTACGCAAGCCCCGCCAATCTCGCCTTCGCCGAGCGCATGGCGGAACTCGGCGCGAAGGTCCGCATCCCGGCGACGATGAATGCGATATCGGTGGTGCGCGGGCAATGGCGTGCGCAGGGCGTGCCGGCCGCCTTCGGGGTGCCGGCGGCGCGGCTCGCCGAGGCCTATGAGCAGATGGGCTGCCGGCCGACCTGCACCTGCGCTCCCTATCTCGGCGACGACCGCCCGAAGGCTGGCGAATTCATCGGCTGGGCGGAATCCAACGCCGTGATCTTCGCCAATTCCGTGCTCGGCGCGCGCACCGCAAAGCACGCCGATTTCCTCGATCTCTGCATCGCGCTCACCGGCCGGGCGCCGCTCGCCGGCGCCTATCTCGACGCCGGCCGCAAGGCG
This sequence comes from Roseiarcus sp., assembly GCA_035606915.1. GTDB lineage: Bacteria > Pseudomonadota > Alphaproteobacteria > Rhizobiales > Beijerinckiaceae > Roseiarcus. The sequence goes on from DATNDU010000099.1 coordinate 19,841, forward strand.
CGCCGCATCATCGACGTAGCGCCGCTGCAAGGCGCCGACGATTCGCTGTGGCCGCTCATCGGCTATGTCGCCGGGCGCGTCTCCCCCGACCGCATCCCGCTGCTGCGCGGGCTTGCAGGCCCCTCGCGCGACGACCTCAAGGCGCTGTGCGCCGCCTTCGGCACGACCTCCGCCGCGCCGATGCTGCATATCGAAGGGGTGACGCCGGAGGCCGCCGACGCGGCGGCGGCGGACGCCGACCACGCGGCGATCTCGCGCGCCGATCTCGCCGAGGCCTGGGCGGCGCTCAACCAAGGGCCGCGCCAGGTCGATCTGGTGGCGATCGGCAGCCCGCACGCCTCGCTCGAAGACTGCCGTGCGCTCGCCGAGGCGCTCGGCGGCCGGCGGGCGGAGATCGCCGTCATCGTCACGACGGGCGCCGAGGTGATCGCCACGGCGCGGCGCGAGGGCCTGTTGGCGCGGCTGGAGGCCAGCGGCGTGCGGATGCTGCCCGACATCTGCTGGTGTACGATCTCAGAGCCCGTGTTCCCGCCGGCGACGCGCGCGCTGATGACCAATTCCGCCAAATACGCCCATTACGGCCCCGGCCTCAGCGGACGCCCGGCGCGCTTCGGCGGCCTCGCCGATTGCGTCGTCGCGGCGCTGACGGGAGAGGCGCCGGCGGGTCCGCCACGTTGGCTTTGCTGGGCGCGCGCCGCGCCCGGCGTCGCCCCGAACAGCCGGCGGAAGGCGCGGCCGAAATGGCTGACGCTGGAATAGCCGGTGGCGAAGGCGATCTCCGACACAGATAATGCGCTTTGCCGCAACAGCCGGCGGCCGTGCTCCAGCCGCAGGCGGTGGTAATCGTCGAGGAAACCGCAGTCGCGATGGGCTGCAAACAGCCGGTCGAGTTGGCGCTCGGAGACCGCCGCGGCGCGGGCGATCTTGGCGCGCGACAGCGGCCTCTCCAGATTTGCCGCCATCTTCTCCAGCGCCGTGAGCAGCGCCGGATGATGCACGCCGAAACGCTCGGCGAGCGAGGCGCGCTGCGGCCCCTCGCCGGGCTCGACGCGAGTGTGCAGGAACCAATCCGAGACGCGGCCGGCGAAATCGCCGCCCATGCGCTCGGCGATCAAGGCGTGCATGAGGTCGAGCGGCGCGACGCCGCCGCCGCAGGTGACGCGGTCGCGGTCGATGACGAAGCGCGCCGGCTCCGGCTTTAAGGCCGGGAAGGCCTCGCTCAGCGCCGCCGCATGTTCCCAATGAATGGTGAAGCGGCGCCCGTTCAGCAATCCCGCCTGCGCCAGCAGATAAGGCCCGCCGGAGATGCCGCCAAGCCTGACGCCCTCGCCGGCGAGGCGGCGAAGGCAGCGCACGACGTCCGGCCGCCGCCAGTCGCCGGGGTTGCCGCCGGCGCAGACAAACAAGGTCGAGAGATCGGCGCCCGGGCGCGGCAGCGCGGCGCCGGCCACCGCGACGCCGATCGACGACACCGCGCCCTCGCCGAAGAAGGCGATATCGTAGAGACGCCGGCCGGCCAGATGATTGGCGGCGCGCAACGGCTCGACAGCGGCGGCGAACGACATCAGCGCGAAGCCCGGCAACAGCAGGAAGCCGTATGTCTGAACTTGCGGATCGGCGCGGGTGGGCATATTGGCGCGATCGTATCGCAAAACGTCTCATTCCGGCAAGTCCGGCGCCGCGCGCGCGGCGCAGACTGACGCTAGCCATGCGCTATTCCGCCCTATCTCTGCTCTGGCAAGGCCTCAGCGGCAATCGTCACTGGCCGCGCGCCTGGCGCGCGCCGGAACCGAAGCCGCGCTACGACGTCGTCATCGTCGGCGGCGGCGGCCATGGGCTGGCGACCGCCTTCTATCTGGCGCGCGAATTCGGCGTGCGCAATGTTGCGGTGCTGGAGAAGGGCTGGCTCGGCTCCGGCAACATCGGCCGCAACACGACGATCATCCGCTCCAACTATCTGTTGCCCGGCAACAACCCGTTCTACGAATTCTCGATGAAGCTGTGGGAAGGGCTGGAGCAAAGCGTCAACTTCAACAGCATGGTGTCGCAGCGCGGCGTGCTCAACCTGTGTCATTCGGACGGTCAGCGCGACGCCCAGATGCGGCGCGGCAACGCCATGCGCCTGCACGGCGTCGACGCCGAATGGCTCGGCCGCGAGGAGGTGCGCCGCCGCGTGCCGAGGCTTGATTTCGACAACGCGCGCTTTCCCATCAAGGGCGGGCTGTTGCAGCCGCGCGGCGGCACGGTGCGCCATGACGCCGTCGCCTGGGGCTATGCGCGCGCCGCCGACGCGGCGGGCGTCGATGTCATCCAGCATTGCGAGGTGACGGGCATCCGCCGCGACGTATGGGGCCGCGTCGAGGGCGTGGAGACGACGCGCGGCTTCATCGGCGCCGGCAAACTGGCGCTCGCCACCGCCGGCCATTCCTCTCAGACCGCGCGCATGGCGGGCCTGACGCTGCCGCTCGAAAGTCATGTGCTGCAAGCCTTCGTCACCGAGGGGCTGAAGCCGTTGCTCGACACCGTCGTCACCTTTGGCGCCGGGCATTTCTATGTCTCGCAATCCGACAAGGGCGGCCTCGTCTTCGGCGGCGACATCGACGGCTATAATTCCTACGCCCAGCGCGGCAATCTCGCGATGGTCGAACATGTCGCCGAGGCCGGCGTGGCGATGATGCCGTCGCTGTCGCGGCTGAAAGTGCTGCGCTCCTGGGGCGGCGTGATGGACATGACGATGGACGGCTCGCCGATCATCGACCGCACGGCCATCGACAATCTCTATCTGAACGCCGGCTGGTGCTATGGCGGCTTCAAGGCGACGCCGGCCTCGGGCTTCTGCTTCGCGCATCTGATTGCGCGCGGCGAGCCGCACCCGACGGCGCGCCAGATGCGGCTCGACCGCTTCGCGCGCGGCTTTCTACTCGACGAAAACGGCGCCGGCGCCCAACCCAATCTGCACTGAGGCGGCGTCATGGCAAGCTTGATCGAATGCCCCCATTGCGGACTTCGCCCGAAGGAGGAGTTCACGATCCGTGGCGCCGCGTTGAAGCGCCCGCCGGCCGAGGCGCCTGACGAGGACTGGTTCGCCTACGTCTATCTCCGGGACAATCCACGCGGCCCTTATCAGGAGCATTGGCATCACGGCGGCGGCTGTCGGCGTTGGTTGACGGTGACGCGCGACACGGCGGCGCACGCGACATCAGCCGTCAGCGACGCAGGCGCGCCGTGACCTCCTATCGTCTGGCAAGCGGTGGCCGCATCGCGCGCGGCGAGACGGTCGGCTTCCGCTTCGACGGACGCGCCTATTACGGCCATCCCGGCGATACCCTGGCCTCCGCCCTGCTCGCCAACGGCGTGCGGTTGATGGGCCGGTCGTTCAAATATCATCGGCCGCGCGGCGTGCTCACAGCCGGCTCGGCGGAGCCGAACGCGCTGGTGACGATCGGCGAGGGCGGCCGGCGCGAGCCGAACGTGCGCGCGACGATGGTTGAACTCAGCGGCGGCCTCGTGGCGACGAGCCAGAACCGCTGGCCCTCGCTCAGGCTTGATCTCGGGGCCGTCAGCGGGCTGTTGTCGCCATTCCTGGCGGCCGGCTTCTACTACAAAACCTTCATGGGGCCGCCGCGCCTCTGGGAGCGTTTCTACGAACCGCTGATACGCCGCGCCGCCGGCCTCGGCCGCGCCGGAATCGCGCCCGATCCCGACGTTTACGAGAAAACCTGGGCGCATTGCGATCTGCTGATCGTCGGCGGCGGCCCGGCGGGCCTCGCCGCCGCGCTCACCGCCGCGCGCGCCGGCGCTGAGACGATCCTCGTCGACGAGGGCGCGGAGCCCGGCGGCTCGCTGCTCCGCGAAACCGCCACCCTCGGCGGGCACAACGCCGCGCAGACGCTCGCCGACGTGCTCGCGGAACTGGCGAGCCTGCCCAACTGCCGGTTGCTCACGCGCACGACGGCGCTCGCCTGGTATGACGACATGGTGTTCGCCGCCGTCGAGCGCGTGCGGCAGGAAACTGGTCCTCACCGCCCGGCCGAGCGGCTATGGCGCATTATCGCCAAGCGCGCGCTGCTCGCCGCCGGCGCCGAGGAGCGGCCGCTTATATTTGGCGGCAACGACCGACCGGGCGTCATGCTCGCCGGGGCCGGACTCGCCTATGCGCGGCGCTATGGCGTCGCCGTCGGCCGGCGCGTGGCGGTGTTCACCGCGCACGCGGCCGGCCTGCGCATGGCGAAGGCGCTGGCGGCGAGCGGCGTCGAGATCGTCGAGACCATCGACGCGCGGCGCGGCGCGAGGGTTGTTTCAACTTCGGGGGCGCGCGGGATCGAAAGTTGTGAGATCGAGGAGGGCGGCAGGCGCCGCCGGCTCAAGGTTGACGCCCTGCTGATGAGCGGCGGCCATAGCCCGCGCATTCATCTGGCCTGTCAGCGTGGCGGCAGGCCGCGCTGGAGCGAGGCGCACGGCGCCTTTCTCGCGCCCGAAGGCGGTTTGCCGTTCGTTGGCGCGTCGACGCTCGCCGCAGCACTGGTTGAAGGCGCGGCGAAGGCGGCCGCACTTGTCGGCGAACTCGGCCGCAACGCCGCGCCGGCCGTCTTCGGCGCGGTGGAGGATGATTGGCCGGAGTCAACCGACAAGCCGCTGTGGCGCATACCCGGCGCACGCGGCAAGGCGTTCGTCGATTTCCAGAACGACGTGCAGGCCGACGATATCGCGCTCGCCGCGCGCGAGGGTTACGATCACGTCGAACTCGCCAAGCGCTACACCACCACCGGCATGGCGACCGATCAGGGCAAGCTCTCCAACCTCAACGCCATCGGCTTGTTGGCTGAGGCGCGCGGCGTCTCGCCGGCCGAGGTCGGCATGACGACGTTCCGGCCGTTCTACGCGCCGGTCTCTTTTGGCGCGCTCGCCGGCCGGCATCGCGGGCCGGATTTCCAGCCGCTGCGGCGCTCGCCGCTCGATGGCTGGGCGCGGCGGCGCGGCGCGGTGTTCGTTGAGTCGGGCCTGTGGATGCGCTCGTCCTATTTCCCCCGCCAAGGCGAGGCAAACTGGCGCGACACGGTTGATCGAGAGGCGCTGACGGTGAGGCGCGACGTCGGCTTGTGCGACGTCTCGACGCTCGGCAAGATCGAGATCGTCGGCCCCGACGCGGGCGCGCTGTTGGATCGCGTTTATTGCAATGGCTTCGTGAAACTGCCGGTCGGGCGCGCCCGGTATGGCCTGATGCTGCGCGAGGACGGCTTCATCTTCGACGACGGAACAACCAGCCGGCTCGACGAGCAGCGCTATGTGATGACGACGACGACCGCCGCGGCGGCCGACGTGCTGCGGCATCTCGAATTTTGCGCTCAGGTGCATTGGCCGGAGCTGAAAGTGCGGCTCGCCTCGGTCACTGACCAATGGGCGCAGATGGCGCTCGCCGGGCCACGTTCTCGCGAGTTGTTGCAGGCGATCTGCGACGCCGACGTCTCCAACCAGGCTTTTCCGCATATGTCGGCGCGCGCCGTCACGCTGAGGGGCGGGCGCATCGAGGCGCGGCTGTTCCGCCTCTCCTATTCCGGCGAGCTTGCTTATGAGATCGCGACGCCGGCGGGCGACGGAGAAGCCGTCGCCGAGGCTTTGTGCGAGGCCGGCGCTTGTCCCTATGGCCTGGAGGCGATGGGCGTGCTGCGCATCGAAAAGGGCCATGTCACGCACAACGAGATCAACGGCACGGTGACGCCGGCCGACATTGGCATGGGTCGCATGGTCTCGTCGACCAAGCCGGATTTCATCGGCCGCCGCATGCTGGCGCGCGAGGGACTGCAAACCGCAGACCGGCCGCGCCTCGTCGGCCTGCTGCCGCTCGATGCGCGCACACCGCTGCGCGCCGGCGCGCATCTGCTGCGCGAGGGCGACGAGGCGCGGCTGGAGAACGATCAGGGCCATGTCACGTCGAGTTGCTATTCGCCGCATCTTGGCTCCCCCATCGGGCTGGCGCTGGTGAGGCGCGGCGAGACGCGGCACGGCGAGACAGTGCGGGTGTGGAACGCGCTCGGCGACGAATATGGGCTGGCGCGCATCGTCGCGCCGGTGTTTGTCGATCCCGCGCAGGAGCGGCTCCATGCCTGACGCTTTTCGGCTCAGCACCCTGCCCGTGGGCCATATCTGGCAGGCGGTGTCGTTTGGCGCGCCGCTGGAGAGCCGGCTCGCCGCGTTCGCGCCGCGCGCCGCCGGGCCGCTCACCTGGTTGATCGTCGGCGACCATCGCCGCTCCTTCGCCGAAGCCGCGCGCGCGCTTGAGCCCGAGGGAGCGCTGATCGACCTCAGCCACGGCCGCGTCCGTTATGAGATCGCCGGCCCTGGCGCGCGGGCCAAACTGGCGACGGGAACCGCCGTCGATCTCGCGCCCTCAGCCTTCGCCGAGGGCGCGGCCTGCCTGACGATGTTCAACGCCATCGCCGTGCATCTTACCCGCACCGGCGCGGATCGCTTCGAGATCCTCGTCGGCCGCAGTTTCGCCGAGAGCCTATGGCGGGAGTTGGCGGAATGAACCGATCAGCCGGGCTTGCCGACATGCTGCACGATGAAATCGGCCCAGGCGCCGCCGAGCACCTGCGCGATTTCCTCGTCGCGAAAGCCGACCTCCGCCAGCCCCGCGGCGAGGCCGGCGAAATCGAGGTTGGAGCGGAACCACTGAGGCTGCTGCGGGAAAGCGATCGCCTCGGCGCCCGGCCGCGTCCAACGGCCCTCGCGCATCCAGCGCACGACGCTGTCGGGCTGATCCTGGCACAAGTCAGACCCGATGCCGAGCCGGTTGACGCCGACGATCTCGGCCGCCTCCGCCGCCATCTCCGCGAATTGCCTAAGCGTCGTGGCGCCGCCTTCGGGCAGGTGCGCCGGATAAAGCGACAGCCCGAGCATGCCGCCGCTTTCCGCCAGCGCCTGCATGACGCGCTTCGACACATTGCGCGCGGTGTCGCGCCGCCAGCGCGGGTTGGCGTGGCTGACGACGACCGGGCGTTTGGAGATTTCGATCGCCTCCAACGTCGTGCGCTCGCCGGCGTGCGAGAGATCGGCGACCATGCCGAGGCGGTTCATCTCGCCGATCGCCTCGCGGCCCATGCGGGTGACGCCGCTATCCTGGCGCTCCATCCAGCCGCAGCCGAGCAGCGATTGGTTGTTGTAGGTGATCTGCTGGAAGCGGATGCCGAGATCGAACAGCATTTCGATCAAGCCGATGTCGTCCTCGATCGGCGTCGGCGTTTGCAGGCCAAGAAAGATCGCGGTGCGGTCGCTCTCGCGCGCCCGCGCCAGATCAACGCCGTCGCGCGCCAGCAGGATCAGATCCTGGTGTTCGCGCAAGCGCTGGCGCCAATCGACGAGATGGCGCACCGTCTGGCGGAAATTCTCGTGATAGCTGACGGTCGCATGCACCGCCGTCAGGCCGCCGGCGCGCATCTGAGCGAATATCTGGCGCGACCAGTTGCAATATTGCAGGCCGTCGATGCGAAGCGGGGTCATGCTTTCCTGTCCGGGGGGCGCGGCGCCGCCGGCGCAATGCTTAGCCCAGCGTGGCGCCCAAGTCGAGCCGCGCCGGCGTTGAATTTGATTGACAGCAACGGCGCCATGCTCTCAACTTCACTCATGTTTGTTTGCCGCGGCGCCCTAAAACGCCAATCAGGAACGCGACCATGCCGTCTCTGAGCCCCGAGCGCATCGAGGCGCTCGCCCACGCGGCGCTGACCAGACACGGCGCGAGCCAAGCGCAGGCGCGCGCGCTGGCGGCAGGGGTCGCGGCGGCCGAGCGCGACGGGCTGGTCTCGCACGGCCTGATGTATTTGCCGACCTATTGCGAGCATCTGACCTGCGGCAAAGTCATCGGCGCGGCCGAGCCTGTGCTCACCCAGCCCGCGCCCGCCGTGCTCGTCGTCGACGCCGGCAACGGCTTCGCCCATGCGGCGATCGATCTCGGCTTCGCCCGCCTGCCGGAACTGGCGCGCGCGCAGGGCGTCGCCAGCCTGGCGGTGCGCAACTCTTATAATTGCGGCGCGCTCGGCTATCACACCGAGCGGTTGGCCCACGCCGGCCTGCTGGCGCTCGGCTTCACCAACGCGCCGGCCTCGATAGCGCCCTGGGGCGCGGCCAAGCCGGCGCTCGGCACCAATCCGTGGTCGCTCGCCGCGCCTGATGGCGCGGGCGGCGCGCGCTTCGTCATCGACCAGAGCGCCAGCGTCGTCGCCAAAAGCGAGGTGATGAAGCGCGCCCGCGCCGGCGAGCCGATCCCGCCGGGCTGGGCGTTCGACGCCAACGGCGAGCCGACAACCGACCCCGGCGAGGCGCTGAAAGGCGCGATGGCGCCGACCGGCGGCTACAAAGGCGTCGGCGCGGCGCTGATGGTGGAGATGTTCGCCGCCTGCCTCGCCGGCGCCAATCCCGGTCTCGTCGCCAGCCCGTTCTCGGGCACGGCGGGCGGGCCGCCGGGGACCGGGCAATTCTTTCTCGCCTTCGATCCCGGGCCGATCTCGGGCGGCGGCTTCGCCTCGCGGCTGGAGATTGTCGCCGCCGCCTTCGCCGGCCGCGCGCATTTGCCGGGAGCCCGCAAATTCGCGGCGCGCGCGCGAGCGGCGCGCGACGGCGTAGAAGTCGACGCCGCCACGCTCGCCAGGGTCGAGGCGCTGGCATGAGCGCCATCGCGCCGAGGCCGCCTGAAATTGTCATGCGGCTGGCGCGGCTCGGCGCCGCGCATCCGACGCGACTGAGCTTCCTGCGCGCCTTGATCCGGGGCGCGACGCGCGAGCGCTGGCGGCTGCGGCGCGCCCATTTCGCGCTCGACAATGCCGGCTTCGGCCACGCGGTCTATACGGTCGAGACGCCCGGCCATGCCTATTCGCTGGTCGCCTTCTCGACGCCGCTCGCCGACGAGCGCCGCACCGATCGCGTCATCGCGCAGGCGTGGGATACCTCGTTCGCGCTCTACGACGGCGCCCCCGACGCGGACGAGATCGTGCGCTTGCAAGCCAACGCGCCGTTGCAGGAGGCGGGGCGCTTTACGGCGCGCGAACTGGTGCTCGCCCGCGCCAACAAGAGCGTGCGGCTGTTCGAGGCTGTCGTCGCGGCGCTGGCGAAGGGCGAGCAGCCGGACGGCGCGGCGCTGGCTGAGGTCGGCTATCTCCTGCGCACCACCGCCGTCTATGGCAACGGCAAGTTCGGCATCGCCGATCGCGACGAGTTCGCCGGGCGCCCGGAGCTGGCCGGGCCGTTCCGCGCCGAGATGCTGACGGTGTGGCTGATTCGCGCCTTCAGCTTCGATCTCGTCGATCATGTCGCGGCGCGCCGCAGCCCCGGCGCGGCGCGGCTGGCGCCGGAACTGCGCCGCAGTCTCGGCGTCGGCAACGCCACCGGGCTCGGCATGGCGCCGTTTCTGGTGCGCCATCCCGTGCTCATCCATCGCTGGTTCGCGGCGCGCGAAACCGCGCTGGCGCGGGTGCGCGGCCTTGCCGAGGCGGACGAGGCCGAGGCTTTCGCGCGCTCGCTCGCCGTCTTTCGCGCCGGGGTCGAGGCGTGGCGCACGCAGGATGCGCGGCAGGCCGCCGCCATCGTCGCGCTGAAGGCCGATCTGGCCGGGCTCGCCGAAGCGGCGCCGCAGATCCTGCGCGGCCCGCTTCCGTGGGACGCGCTCTATCGCTTCGCCGAGGCGCGGCTGTCGCTGGAAGGCCAGGAGGCCTGCGTGGCGCTGATGCTGGAGCCGCACGGCGCGCTGATCGACGATCTCGCCGATGAGATGCAGGCCGACGAGACGCTTGGCCAGGGCCTCGACGGCCGCGTCACTTGCGCGGCGATGCGCCAGACCTTAGCGCACCGCTACGGCTGGGCGGCTGAGACCGATTTCGCCGGCCCCGCCGCGAATGCGCGCTTCTGGTACGTCTCAGCCGACAAGCTGGAGCCGCGTCTCGGCGAGCGCTTCGAGGAGGCGGGGGCCGAACTCGAACAGCCGCTCGCCGTGGCGCGCGACGCGCTCGGCCTCGCGGCGGCGCTGGCGGAGGCGCCCGAGGCGCAGCCGCTGGCCGATTTCCTGCTCCGCCATCCGCAATGGCGCCATGTGGCGCGGCGCGCGCAGACGCTCGACCGTTGCGCTTACGCGGAAATCCGCGACAATCTCATCGGCGCTGAGATGCGCCCGATCGACATCCTGCGCGCCAAACTCGCCTTCTTCGGCGCGCGCCGTTTCGACCCGCGCTCCGACCGCTGGCTGCGCATCGCGCTGTTTGCCGACGAACCACCGATCGAGACCATTTGCAGCGGCGAGGCGGCGTGATCGCGCTTTCGCTCAACGAAGCCGAGACGCTTTGCGCCAAGGCGGCGCGGGGCGCCGGCTATTGCTGGGGCCAGGCCGACGACATCGGCCGCGCCGCCCGCGCGCTTGCCGCCGAGGGCAGCGATTTCGGCGCCGCGCTGCTCGTGCTTTTGCAAACGCGCGAGAGCTTCATCGCGCCGACGCCCGAGCGTCTGGCGCGCTGGCGCGCCGGCGGCCCCGACATCGCCGGCGTGGGCGCGCTCTGCCCGGTGCTCGCGGCGACCTGGCTCACCGACGCCGGCCTCGACGCGGTCGGGCTGACGTTGCTCAATATCGGCGCGCCGGTTTGGCTCGACGCGCTCCTGCGCCCGGCCGGGCTCGGCGCGGCCTGCGACGATCCCTTCGCGGCCGGCGACGCGACGCTGATTCGGCGGTCCGGACCCTTCGAGACGGGCAAGCGCGCGGCGGTCGAAGCCGAGATCTGGCGCGCGCTCAACGCCTACGCCGCGCAAACTTACGTTCCCGAGAGCGAAAGCTCGCGCCGGCGCGGGGCCGGCGGCGGCCGGGTGGACGACGATTGAAGGAGCGGGGCATGAGCACAGGCGGCGCGACCATCTCTATGCGCGGGGCGGGCTATTATTCCGCCAACACCGTCGGCGCGAAGACGGCGATCAACCGGGTCGCCGATCTCGTCATCGCGGCGGCGGCCAAGGCGCCGGCGCTTGCGCCCGGCGAGGCCTTCCGCGTCGCCGATTTCGGCGCCGCCGACGGCGGCACCTCGATGGAGATGATGCGCCGGCTGATCGGCGCGATCCGCGCCCGCGAGCCGCAGCGCCAGATCGCGCTGGCCTACACCGATCTCCCGCACAATGATTTCTCGACCCTTTTCCGCCTGACGCAGGGCCTCATCGGCGAGGCGGCGCCCATCGCCGACATCCCCGGTGTGTTCATCAGCGCGGCGGGCACGAGCTTCTACCGGCAGATTTTCCCCGACGCCTCGCTGTCGCTGGGCTTTTCCGCCACCGCCATGCATTGGCTGAGCCGGCGTCCGTGCATGATCGCCGACCATGTGCAGGCCGTGGGCGCCGCGCCGGCCGAGCGCGAGGAATTCCGCGCCCAGGGGCTCGCCGACTGGGAGACGATCTTGCTGGCGCGGGCGATGGAGTTGAAGCCCGGCGGGCGGCTGGTGTTCGCCAATTTCTGCATCGACGAGGCGGGCCGCTATCTCGGCCACACCACCGACGTTGATATGTTCGACGGCTTCGCCCGCCACTGGCGCGCCCTGCGCCGCGCCGGGCGCATTGGGCAGGCCGAATACGAGAACGCGACGTTCCAGCAGTTCTACAAGACCTCTGAAGAATTCGCGGCGCCGTTGCGCGACCCGGCCTCGGCAGCGGCGAAGGCGGGGCTGAGGCTGGAATCGATCAGCACCATGGTCACCCCCTGCCCCTACGCCGAGGCGTTCGCGGCGCATGGCGACGCGGCGGCTTTCGCGCGCGCCTATGTGCCGACGCTGCGCTCGTGGTCGGAGACGGTGTTCGCCGGCGCGCTCGATCCCGCGCGCCCGCCAGCGGAGCGCATGGCGCTGCTCGACGCCTTCTACGGCGCTTACGAGGCCGAGGTCGCCGCCGCGCCGCAGGGACATCGCATGGATTATGTGCATTGCGTCGCGGAGATCGTCAAACAGGCGTGAACCGCGTCCGGCGCGGCGAATATTGTCAACGTTAACGGCTTGCCAAGAGTTTTTGCCGCCATCATGCTCGCGCGCAGCGTGTCGGCGCGAGGGGCGTTTTGGTTTTGAGCGTGAGGCATGGGAGAATTTTGCGGCGCTGGCGCGTCGTCGTCGCTGTCGGCGCCGCGTTGGCGCCGGGCGCGGCGGTTGCGTTCGACGGTTTCGGCCTGTGGCCGGAGGCCGATACGCCGATCGCCGCCAGCGCGCACGCCCTGCCCTACAAGCTGAAGTTCACGCTGCCGCAGGGCTCGGGCGTGTCGCTGGCGACGCTGCGCGGCGCCTCCTCGCTCTATTCGCTGCGCAAGGACCCGCCGCCCGACGGCTTTTCGCTGGCGTTGCGCGCGCGGCGCGATTTCGCGCCGCTCGTCGATGCGCTGTGGTCGCAGGGTTATTACGATGCGCAGGTGGCGATCCGCGTCGATGGCGTCGCGCTGCCGATGGGAAGCGGCGATTTCACCGCTTTCCAGCGCGCCGCCGATAGCTATCGCGGCAGGGCGGCGGCGCCGGTGGAGATCGTCGTCTCGCCCGGGCGGCAATTCGTGTTGCGGCGCTTCGCCGTGCTCGGCGGCGACGGCCGCCCGCTCGCCGACTTGCCCGAGCGCATCGTCGCGCTTCGCCCCGGCGACGCCGCCGCGGCGGATGCGATTCGTGGCGCTGAAGCGCGCATCGTCGATTTCTACCGTTCGCGCTCGCGCCCGCTGGCGCGCATCGCCAAGGTCGCGCCGGTCGTCGACCATCCCGCCCATGCGATGGACCTGACGCTCGTCGTCGATCCCGGCCCCGTCGCGGCAATCGGCCCGATCAAGCTGAGCGGGCCGAAAAGTTTCGATCCGCTGATCGCCCGTTCCTTCCTCTATCTGAAGCCCGGCGATCCCTATTCGCCGGCTGCCCTCAGCGACGCGCGCCAGGATATGCGCCAGCTCCCCGCCGTCGGAGCGGTGCGCATCAAGGAGGCCGACAAGCTCGATGCGCAGGGGCAATTGCCGCTCAGCGTCGATGTCGGCGACCGGCCGGCGCATGCGCTCGGGATCGAGGCGCAATATTCGACCATCGACGGCCCGGCGATCCAAACCTACTGGGAGAACCGCAACCTGTTCGGCGGCGCGGAATACCTGCGTCTGGAAGCCAATGTCAGCTACAACCCCGCCAATACCGGCCCAGCGGAGAATCTATTCGGCCTGTCCGACCGCAACATCGGCGGCCGGGTGGCGGCGCATTTCATGAAGCCGGCAATCGACGGCGGCCCCGACGACCTGCTCGCCGATGTCACCGCCGAGCGCGCCACCACCAACACCTTCGGCTTCCAGGGCTACACCGCCAACGACGGCGACGCCGACATCGCATTGCGCCGGCGCTTCTCGCGCCAACTCTCCGCGCAGATCGGGCTCGATGCGCAAGCCGGCGACGCCACCGACGCGATCAAGACCGTGACCTACAACATCGTCGGCGTCACCGGCTCGGCGAGTTACGATTCGACCAACGACCGGCTCGACCCGACCCAGGGCGTGCGCGCACGGGCGGCAGTGGCGGCCTATCCCGGCATATTCGGCTCGCTCTATCTCTACACCGCCAAGACCGAGGTCTCCGCCTATCAGGCGCTCGACGCGGACGCGCGCTTCGTGCTGGCCGGACGGGCGCGGGTCGCCTCGGAGATCGGGCCGGGGCTGGAGGACATTCCCGCCAATTTGCGGCTCTACGCCGGCGGCGGCGGCTCGGTGCGCGGCTACGCCTATTCGAGCCTCGGGCCGCGCACGCCGAGCGGCGCGATCCAGGGCGGCCGCAGCGCCGTCGATTCCTCGGTCGAGTTGCGCTGGCGCGCCACCGACGCCATCGGCTTGGTCGGCTTCTTCGACGCCGGCAACGCCTTCGAAGCCGAGGTTCCGAACTTCTCGTTGCCGCTGCAAATGTCGGCGGGCGTCGGCCTGCGTTATTACACCGGCTTCGGCCCCTTGCGGCTCGACATCGCCGCGCCGCTCAACCCGCGTCCCGGCGATCCGCGCTTCGCCATCTACGCCAGCATCGGGCAGGCGTTCTGATGCGCCGCGCGCTGTTGGCCACGGTCGCGCTCGCCCCACTGGCGCTGACGCTCACCGCCCACGCCGACGACGACAAGGGCGTGTTGGCGGGCTTCATCTCGCGCGCGCTGTCGTCGCGCGACACCCAGGTCTCGATCGGCGCGGTCGAGGGCGCACTGTCGAGCGATGCGACGATCCGCAACATCGTGCTCTCCGACCGCGACGGGCCGTGGCTGAAGATCGACCACGCGCGGCTCGTCTGGCGCCGGCTGGCGCTGCTCCACCGCCGGCTGGAGATCGACGACCTCGACGTCGGCCATATCGTTTGGTCGCGCCCGGCGCGCAAATCCACGGCGACCGCCACCAGCGGCCCGATGCAATGGCCGCAGTTGCCGCTGAAGGCTGTCGTCAAGGCTTTCCATGTCGAGAGCCTCGATCTCGGCCAGCCGGTCCTGGGCGAGGCGGCGCGGCTCGGCTTCAGCGGCGAGGCGACGCTAGGCAACCCCTCGGAGGGCCTCGACCTCAAGCTTGCCGCCAAGCGCCTCGACGCCCCCGGCGCCATCGACGTCAAGCTCGCCTTCACGCCGAAGACGACGCAACTGGCGCTGGCGCTCGCCGTCGAGGAGCCGCAGGGCGGCCTGATCGCCAAGGCCGCGCATCTGCCGGGCGCGCCGCCCGTCGATTTCCACCTCACCGGCGCCGGACCGCTCGACGCCTTCCACGCCAAGCTGGCCTTCGCCGCCGGGCCGGACATCGGCGCCAAAGGCAGCGTCGATCTCACCCGCGCCGGCGCCGGCCGCGACCTCAAGCTCGATCTCGCCTCACATCTGGCCGGCCTGCTGCCGCCACTCGCGGCGCCGGTGTTCGCGGGCGAGACCCAGCTCACCGGCGAAGTGCGGCTCGGCGACGACGGCGCGGCGACAACCGAAGGCCTGACGCTCGCCAGCGCCAATGCCGCGCTCGACATCGTCGGCGGCCTCGGCGCCGACCGCGTCGCCGATCTGACCGTACACGCCCACGCCAAGCCCGGCCCGGCGATCGGCAAGCTCGACCTCTCGGCAACCGTCAAAGGCCCGCTGCCGCGCCCGACCGTCGAGGTCGCGCTCGCTGTCCAGAAGCTGAAATCGTCGGCGGGGAGACTTGGGCGGTTGAGCGCGCATTTCGCCGCCGCGCCGGTGAAGCCCGGCGACGCCGCCGCGCCCATCGCGCTGACCGGCGAGGCCGAGATGGCGGGGCTGGCGCTCGCCGACCCCGCGCAGGCGGCGCTCGTCGGCCCCACCGGCAAGCTGGCCTTGCAAGCCACCGCGACGCCGGACGGGACGCTCGACATCGCCGCGCTTAGCCTCGACGCCGAGGCCCTGCACGCGCGCTTTACCGGCAAGGCGGCGCGCGACGCGCTCGCCGGCCAGCTTACCGCCGGCGCGGCCGATCTCGCCCGGCTCGCGCCGTTGACCGGCTTGAAGCTCAAGGGCGCCGCTGATGTCGCCGCGACGCTGTCGGGCGATCCCGCGCGCGGCGTCTATGCGGCTGACGTCAAAGCCGAGGCGAAGGGCTTCGCCTCGGGCGTGGCGGCGCTCGACGGCTTTACCGGCGCGAGCCCTTCGCTCAGCGGCGCGGTGAAGATCGCCGCCGACGGCTACAGCTTCGACAGACTGGCGCTGACCGGCGCCGACGGCCGGGCGCTCATCGACGGCGCACTCGGCGCCTCGGCCTCGCACCTCAGCGCGACGCTCGCCATCCCCGACGCGCATCGGCTCGACGCCCGCCTCGCCGGCGGGCTCGCCGCCGAGGTCAAGATCGCCGGCCCGCTTTCGGCCCCGGACGCCGACATCACGGCGGCGCTCAGCCACGGCCGCCTGCTCGGCCGCCCGGCGCCGCGACTCGATCTCACCGCGCACGTCAAGAGCGGCGCGGCGCTGGCGCTGAAGCTCGACGGCGAGATCGACGGCAAGCCGTTGCAAGGCGCCGTCAGCCTGAAGCGCGCCGGCGACGCGGTGACGCTCGACCGCGCGACGTTCAGCCTCGGCCAAACCCGCATCGACGGCGCCGGCAAGTTCGCCAAGGGCCTTGCCGACGGGCGGTTGAGCATCGCCGCGCCGCGCCTCGACGAGCTCTCGCCGCTGGCGCTGACGCCGCTTTCCGGCTCGCTGCAAGCCGACGTGCGCCTGGATTCCCGCGGCGGCAAGCAGAACGCCGCGATCCGCGCCGACAGCGCCGCCGCCGGCTTCGGCGCGGCGCGGCTCAGCGGCCTCAACGTCGATTTGCGCATCGCCGATCTCTACGGCGAGGCGCGCGCCGACGGCTCGGCGGCGCTCGCCAGGATCGTCGCCGGCGGCGAGACGGTTTCGGGGCTGAAGCTTTCCGCCAAGGCCGGGGTGTTCGATCTCGCCGCCAGCCTGCGCGGCATGACGTTGCGGGCGAAGGGGGCGCTGCGCATGGCGGCGCGCACGCTGCGGCTCGACGCCTTCACCGCCCGCGGCCGCGGCCCCGCCATCGCGCTCGCCGGGCCGGCGACGCTGACTTTCGCCGACGGCGGCGTGGCGACCAAGGGGCTCGCCATGACGCTGGGCTCCGGCCGACTCACCCTCAAGGGGCAGGCGGGGCGCAAGCTCGATCTGCAAGCCAAGGCCGAGGCGGTCCCGCTGGCGCTCGCCGATCTCGCCTCGCCGGGGCTCGGCCTCAGCGGGACCGCCTCCGGCGAAGCCCGCCTCACGGGCGATGCGGCGGCGCCGCGCGGCGATTGGCGGCTGGCGCTGACGGGGGTCGCGGCGCCGGCGGCGCGCTCGGCCGGCCTGCCGCCGATCGACGCCAAGGCCAGCGGCAAGCTTGCTGGCGCAAGCACCAGCCTGGAGGCTGCGATCACCGCCGGCGCGGCGGGGGCGCTGCGCATCGTCGGATCGGCGCCGCTGAAGGCGGGCGGGCGGCTCGACTTGAAAGCCTCCGGTCGGCTCGATGTCGCGGCGCTGACCCGCAGCCTCGCCGCGCGCGGCGAGCGGGCGAGCGGGACGCTGACGCTCAACGCCCGCTTCACCGGCGATTTCGCCCATCCCAAAGCCTCGGGCGGCGCCGTGCTGAGCGGTGGCGCGTTCTCCGACGAGATCAGCGGGCTCAGCCTCACCGACCTCGCCGCGACGATCGCGGCGCGCGGCGACGAGATCGAGGTCGCCAAGGCTTCCGGCCACACGCCCGGCGGCGGCGCGGTGTCGGCGAGCGGGCGGGTGCGGCTCGACCCCGCCGCCGGCTTCCCCGGCGCAATCAAGCTCAACGCCGACAACGCTCGCCTCGTCGCCACCGAGATCGTCACCGCCGAGGCCGGCCTGGCGCTCGACATTACGGGGCCGCTCGCCCGCGACCCCGCCGTCGCCGGCCACATCGACGTGAAGGCGCTCGACGTCGAAATTCCCGGCCAGTTGCCCGGCGCCGCGGCGCTGCTCGCGCATGTGCGCCATATCGACCCCGGCCCGACGGCGCGCGCCCGCCTCGCCTTGATGAAGAAAAAGCGGCGGGCGGCGGGCGGCGGCTTTTCGGCGCGGCTGGCGCTCGTCGTCTCCGCGCCCTCGCGCGTGAACGTGCATGGGCGCGGCATCGACGCGGAATTCGGCGGCCGCTTGCAGATCAAGGGCACGACGCTGGCGCCTCAAATCGTCGGCGGCTTCGATCTCAGGCGCGGCGCGCTGACCCTCATCGGCGGCCCGATGACGTTCTCGCGCGGGCAAGTGAGTTTCGACGGCGAGGCGATGCCGCGCCTCGACATGCAGGCGCAGCAGACGCTTAGCGACGCCACGGCGATCATCGACGTCACCGGCCCCGCCGACAAGCCAGTGTTCGCGTTCAGCTCCAACCCGCAATTGCCGCAGGACGAAATCCTGTCGCGGCTGCTGTTCCAGAAGCCCTCGGGCAACCTCTCGGCGTTCCAGGCGCTGCAACTCGCCAATACCGTCTCGGCGCTGTCGGGCAATGGCGGGGCGTTCGATTCGCTGCGCCGGTCGCTCGGCGTCGACAGCCTCGACGTCAGTTCGGGTTCGAACGGCGGCCCGGTGGTCGGGGCGCGGCGGGCGATCGGCAACCGCCTCAGCCTCGGCGTCAAGACCGGCGCGCGGCCGGAAGACAATGGGGTCTCGCTCGACCTCGACGTCACCAAACGCCTGCGGCTTTCCACCGGCGTCGACGCCAAGGGCGAATCGAACATCGGCGCTGGCCTGCAATGGGAATATTGAGCGCTCAGCGTCCGCCAACGGAGCGCGAAGCTGGACGCCCGCGTCCCGCCTGCTAAACAGGCCCCCAAGAAATCGCCGCGTTCGGAGCCCCGATGGCTACTCTCGAAGACGTCCTCGCCACCATCGACGCCAACGCCCAAGGGGCGCTCGACCGGCTGTTCGCGCTGGTGCGCATCCCCTCGATCTCGGCCCAGCCCGAGCATTTCGCGGATTGCGAGCGCGCCGCCGACTGGCTGGTGACGGAACTCACCGACCTCGGTTTCGAGGCGCGCAAGGAGCCGACCGAGGGGCGGCCGATGGTGATGGGCACGGCCAAGGCCAAGACCCGCGACGCCCCGCATGTGCTGTTCTACGGCCATTACGACGTGCAGCCGGCCGATCCGCTGGAGCTTTGGACGACCCCGCCGTTCGAGCCCCGGCTCGAATCGACACCGAAGGGCGAGCGCATCGTCGGGCGCGGCGCGGCCGACGACAAGGGCCAGTTGATGACCTTCCTGGAGGCCTGCCGCGCCTTCAAGGCCAATGGCGGCCTGCCCTGCCATGTCTCGGTGCTGTTCGAGGGTGAGGAGGAGACCGGCTCGCCCTCGCTGCCGGCCTTCCTGACCAAGAACGCCAAGAGCCTGAAGGCCGACCTGCTGCTCGTTTGCGACACCAATATGTGGAACGCCGAGACTCCGGCGATCACCACGATGCTGCGCGGCCTGGTATTCGAGGAGGTGGTGTTGAAGGCCGCCTCGCGCGACCTCCATTCCGGCCTCTACGGCGGCCCCGCCATAAACCCGATCCGCGTGCTGGCGAAAATCCTCGGCGAGTTGCACGACGACAAAGGCGCAGTGACGGTGCCGGGTTTCTACGACGGCGTCGAGGAATTGCCGGAGGAGATCGCCACGCAATGGCATGATCTCGAATTCGACGCGAAGGCGTTTCTCGGCGACGTCGGGCTTTCGGTCCCGGCCGGCGAGAGCGGGCGCTCAGTGTTGGAAATGCTGTGGTCGCGTCCGACTTGCGAGTTCAACGGCATCGTCGGCGGCTACACCGGCGAGGGCGCCAAGACCGTGCTGCCGGCGGAGGCGCGCGCCAAAGTGTCGTTCCGTCTCGTCGGCCGGCAGAACCCGGAGCGCATTCAGCAAAGCTTCCGCGCCTTCGTCAAATCGCGGCTGCCGGCCGATGTCCGGGTCGAGTTCCTCGGCCACGACGGCTCCGCCGCCATCGGCCTGCCGGCGCGCGGTGAGGCGCTGCGCCGCGCCCGCCGCGCGCTTGAGGCCGAATGGGGCAAACCGGCGGCGGTCGTCGGCTCCGGCGGCTCGATCCCGATCGTCGGCGCGTTTCGGCGCGAGCTTGGCATGGAGGCGCTGATGGTCGGCTTCGGCCTCGACGACGACGCCATCCATTCGCCTAACGAGAAATACGAGCGCCGCTCCTTCCACAAGGGCGCGCGCTCGTGGGCGCGCATCCTCGCCGGCCTCAGCCAGTGACGCCCGGCGTCGGCTGCGGCGCGGCGATCCTGCGCGACCGCCGGCTGCTGCTGGTCAAAAGGTTGAAGGCGCCGGAGGCCGGGCATTGGAGCCTGCCCGGCGGCAAGGTCGATTTCGGCGAGCGGGTGGCGGACGCGGTGAAGCGCGAGGCTTTTGAGGAATTGGGGGTCGAGATCGCGTTGTCGCGCCCGCTCGGCCTGGTCGAGATGATCGGGATCGATGGCCAGCATTGGGTGTCGCCGATCTACGAGGCGACGATCGAGGTGGGCGAGCCGGTCAACCGCGAGCCGGAAAAGCACGCGGGGATCGTGTGGGCCGATCTCGACGCCCCGCCGGCGCCGCTGGCGCTCGCCGCGCGCCAGGCGATCGCGAGGCTGCGGGGATGATTGTCAGCGTCGGCGAAGCGATGGTGGAGTTCGCGCCGCGCAACGGCGCCTATGGGCGCGGGTTCGCCGGCGACACGCTCAACACCTGCTGGTATCTGGCCAGGCTCGGCCAGCGCACGCGCTACCTGACCCGCGTCGGCGCCGATTCGCTTTCGAACGCCTTCGTCGCCTTCCTCAGCGAGAGCGGGATCGACGCGGGCGCGGTGGCGCGCGATCCCGAGCGCACGATGGGGCTTTACCTCATCGAGCTCGACGGCGCGGAGCGGCGGTTTCTCTATTGGCGCGACAGTTCCGCTGCCCGGCGTCTCGCCGACGATCCGGCGGCGCTCGACGCGGGGCTCGCCGGCGCCGAGTTGATCCATGTATCGGGAATCACGCTGGCGATCGTCGGCGCGCAAGGCCGCCGCAACCTCGCCGCGGCGCTTGCGCGCACGCGCGCGAGGGGGGCGAGGGTAAGTTTCGACCCCAACCTGCGCCGCCGCTTGTGGAGCGACGACGCCACGGCGCGCGAGGCGCAGGCAGCCATGTATGCCGTCACCGACATCGCCTTGCCGAGCTTCGACGACGAGGCGTCGCTATGGGGCGACGCCTCTCCGGCGGCGACGGCGGCGCGGCTCGCGGCGCTCGGCGTCGGCGAGATCGTGGTCAAGAACGGCGCCGGGGCGGCGTGGGTCGATGGCGCCGAGATCGCGGCGGCGCGCGTCGAGGCGCGCGACACCACAGGGGCCGGCGATTCCTTCAACGCCGGCTATCTCGCCGCACGGCTTTCCGGCCGCTCGCCAGCCGAGGCCGGCGGCTTCGCGCACCGCCTCGCGGGCGAGGTGGTGCGCTGGCCCGGTGCGCTGGCGCCGGTGGACGTCGTGGCGGCGCTTTAGCGGCTCAGCCGCAGGCTCGCCCAGCCCTCCAACTCGATGCGCTCGCGCAGGAACACCCCCTGCGCGCCCCAGGCGGAAAGCACGCCCGCGACATCGGCCAGCAGCAGCCCGGAGACGATCGCCTCGCCGCCGGGCGCGATGACGCCGGCGAGCGAGGGCGCCAGCAGCCGCAGCGGCCGGGCGAGAATATTGGCGAACACCAGATCGTAGGGCGCGCCGTCGCGAAGGCTGCGATTCTCGACGCCGCGCGAGACGATGGCTTTCACGAACGGCGCGACGCCGTTGAGCGTGGCGTTTTCGTTGGCGACCGCGACCGCCACGGGGTCGATGTCGCCGAGCCAGACTTTGCGCTTCAGCACGCGGGCGGCGGCGATGGCGAGCACGCCGGCGCCGCAGCCGACGTCGAGCACACGCGCCGGGCGACGGCGCTTCAGCAGCCGGTCGAGGTGCATGAGACAGCCGCGCGTGGTGCCGTGATGGCCGGTGCCGAAGGCGAGGCCAGCCTCGATCTCGATGCCGATGTCGCTCGAGGCCACCCTGTCGCGATCATGCGCGCCGTGGACGAGGAAGCGGCCGGCTCTGACCGGCTTGAGCCCGGCGAGCGAATTGGCGACCCAATCCTGCTTCTCGGTGAGGCCGAATTCCACCCGCGAAGCGGCGTCCTCGCCAGCGACGGCGGCAACCAGTTCGCGAACGCCCGCCTCGTCGGGCGCGAAGCCGAAATAGACCTCCACCGCCCACGCCTTGCCGCCGCCGGACCAAGGCGTCTCGGTCTCGAAGGCGGTGGAGGCGGCTTCCGCCGGCTCGAAGCTCTCGACCATGAAATCGGCGACCGCGCGGGCGCGGGCCTCGTCGAGGGAGACGCGCATGACGTGGGCGGCGTTGTTGGGCGGCAGGCCTTCGAGCAAAAGCGATCTCCGTTTGCGGAGCGAGGCTTTACGCCAAGGGAATTGAAAAGTCGCGCCGCCCAATCCTGACGGCGCCGCCTCGCCAGGCAAGTTTTGGAAACGGAGGGCCGTGGTTGGCGGGTCGGGCCTTGCGGCGGCCCTCGTTCCTCGCCCCGTCAGCACCCCGCGCCGCCGCTCACGCCGCCAGCGCCAGCGCACCCTTGCGCGGCGACAGGCGGCCGGCGAGCTCCAGTAGCGCCAGATGATAGCCCATCGACACCCGCGGCATGCGGTGGAAACGATCGACCACCACCGTCAGCAATTCTTGCAGCGTGCGCGCGTCGGCTTCAGCGACGCGGTTGAGGTCGAGCCCCTCCTGCGCCAGCGCCTCGACGAGATCGCCGCGGCGCCGCTCGAACGCCTCCAGATCGCCCTCGATCAGCGCCCGCCACACCCGCGCGTGCAGCCGCGCCAGCCGCCACACCACCTTGAGGTCGCTGTTGTGGGCGCCATAGGCCTCCAACATGCGGTCGAAAATGATCGGGTCGGCCCATTCCAGCAGGCCGGAATAGCCGTCGGCGGCGTTGGCGCTCATGGTCGTTCCCGAAGTCGTTGATCGCTCATGATCGACGCTTATGGTTAACGACAAGTTACCAGCGCCTCAGGTGAACTCCTTCGGCCGCGTCTTGCGGGCCAGCGCGTCGAGCACGGCGTTAATCATGCCGCTCTCGTCGCGACCGTAAAAAGCGCCGGCGACATCGACATATTCCTTGATCGCGGCGCGCGCCGGCACGTCGGGGCGCGAGCGCAACTCGTAGAAGCCGGCGCGCAGAATGGCGCGCATCAGCGCGTCCACCCGCTTAAGCGGCCAGCCCTGCGCCAGCGTGTCGTCGAGCGCGCGGTCGATGTCCTGCTGGTCCTTCAGCACGCCAGCGACGATGTCGCGGAAGAAGACAACCTCGGCCGGCTTATATTGCTCGCCCTCGACCTCGCGACCGATCCAGTGCGCCTCGAATTCAGCCAGCACGTCTTCCAGTCCGGCGCCGGAAACCTCCATCTGATAGAGCGCCTGGGCGGCCGCCAGCCGTGCCGCCGACCTCTCGGCCGCCCGACTCATGCGAGCGACCGTTTGAGCCCGGCGACGACGATGGCCGCGCGCGCCGCGTCGCCACCCTTGTCACCGCGCTTGGGATCGGCGCGCTCCTCGGCCTGGAGCCTGTCTTCCGTCGTCAGGATGCCGTTGCCGAGCGCCAGCTTGCGCGCCACGCTAAGGTCCATCAGCGCGCGCGCCGATTCCCCGGCGACAATCTCGAAGTGATAGGTTTCGCCGCGAATGACGCAGCCGAGCGCGATGACGCCGTCATAGGGGCGGCCGTTGGCGGCGGCGGCGTCGAGGGCGATGGCGGTGGTGGCCGGAATCTCCAGCGCGCCGGGCGCGGAAACGACATCGAAGCTGGCCCCGGCGGCCGCGCAGGCGCCGCGCACGCCTTCGAGCAGCATCTCGCCGACCCCCTCGTAATAGCGGGCCTCGACGACGAGCAAGCGGCCGCCTGGCAGGCGCGGCGGGGCGGCGGATTTACGCTGATGTTCGGCCATGGACTTTCGCTTGCGCTGGAAGGGCGCGCACTCCTAGGGCGGCCGGCCCCGCCATGCAAGCCCGGCCCCACCAGCGCCGGGCCCGCATGGCGGCGCCGTCGTTTTCGCAGGCTCTATTTCGGGGCGCCGGCATGCCAACTGATGCGGCGCGGGCCTTCGCCCGCGCGCTCGCGACGGTCAGTGCGTGAGACTTAGATCTGGACCACGTCGCTGAGGCTGAAGCTCTGCCCGGTCGGATTCTCGCCGAGGCGCAGCGTCTCTTTCTTGGGGAAATTATAGGGCGGCACCGGCAGGTTGTAGGGCGCGGGCACGCCCTCGAAGACGCGCCCGGCCAGATCATAGCGCGAGCCGTGGCAGGGGCAGAAATAGCCGCCGGGCCAATTGGCGACGCCTTGCAGCGAATCGGGCTTGGGGAAGTAATTGGGGATGCAGCCCAGATGCGTGCACACACCGACGAGCACGAGATATTCCGGATTGAGCGACCGGCTCCAGTTGTCGGCGTAGGGCGGCTGCTGGTGCTCCTGGCTGTCGGGATCGCGCAGGCGGGCTAGCAACGCCGGCTCTTTCAGGCTTTTCAGCGCCTCCGGCGTGCGGCGGACGATGAAGATCGGATGCTCCTGCCACTTGACGACGATCTGCTGGCCGGGGGCGATGGGGGCGAGGTCGACGTCGAGCGGGCCGCCGTGCGCCAGCGTGTCGGCATCGGGGTTCATCTGGTCGATCAGCGGCCAGATGGTGGCGGCGACGCCGACGGCGGCGACCGCGCCGGTGGCGAGATAGAGGAAATCGCGCCGGCTTGGCGGGATGGCGCCGTGGCCATCGGTTGTCGTCATCGCATCCGCCATTCGCCTCTCCGTCGAGCCCGGCCCGTTGGTCTTAGCGCCAGGCCAATCCAGGCCGCCTCATGGTGGCGGCGCCAGCAAAGCCTTAGCGCGGCGCGGCGAGCAGTTCAACTTCCCGTTGCGCGCCGCGCCGCGCGTTCACGCGCGGCCGTATTTCGCCATCAACGCCTTGGCGACATTGGCCGGGGCGAAGGGCGCGACCTCGCCGCCCATCTGTGCGATCTGGCGCACCAGGGTTGCGGTGATTGGCCGCACCGGCGCGGACGCCGGCAGGAATACGGTGCGCAGTTCCGGCGCCATCGCGCCGTTCATGCCCGCCATTTGCATCTCGTAATCGAAATCGGTGGAATCGCGCAGGCCGCGCACGATGATGCGCGCGCCGGCCGCCCGCGCCGCGTCGATGGCGAGACGGTCGAAGGCCACCGTCTCCAACACGCAGCCTTCGCGGGCGAGCGCCTGGGTCGCTGCCTCGCGGATCAGCGCCAACCGCTCCTCGACGGTGAACAGCGCCGCCTTCGACGGATGCGCGCCGACCCCGACCACCAGTTTATCGCACAAAGCCGCCGCGTGGGTCATCACGTCGAGATGGCCGTTAGTCATCGGATCGAACGATCCGGAATAGAACGCAATCCGCAGCATGACCGAGCGTTATCGGTTAGCCTCGGCAGCGGCAAGGGGACATTTGCGCGTCAACGCGCTATGAGCGCGGGCGAGGGAAGGTTTACCATGAACGGTGACGAACTGCGCGCCCTCCAGGCGCCCCTGAAGGAGCGCTATCGCGGCAACGCCGAGGCGGCGCACATCACGCTGCGCGCCCGGGGCGCGTTCGACGACGCCCATATCGCCTGCAAGGTCGAGACCGGGCGGGCGCAGGCGGTGGCGGGTCTGCATCCGGGGACCGGCGGCAGCGGGTTGGAGCTATGCTCCGGCGACATGCTGCTGGAGGCGCTGGTCGCCTGCGCCGGCGTGACGCTGAAGGCGGTGGCGACGGCGATGGGCATCGCGCTGCGCGCCGGCGAGGTCGAGGCCGAGGGCGATCTCGATTTTCGCGGCACGCTCGGGCTCGACAAGCAGGCGCCGGTCGGCTTCGCCGTTATCCGCCTCAGCTTCAAGCTCGACGCCGACGCCGACGCCGAGCAGTTGGCGACGCTATTGAGGCTGACCGAGCGCTATTGCGTGGTCTACCAGACGCTGAAGCGGCCGCCGAACCTCTCGACGGGCTGGGCCGTGTAGCCGATGCTGCGCTTCCTGGCCCGCACGCTCGGCCTGCTGGCGCTTGTCGGGGCGTTCGCGGCGGCGGTGATCGACGGCGCGCGCTCGATCGCCAATAACGATTGGGCGCTGACGCCGCTGGGCGCGGCGCTTGGCCGCATCGCGCCGGCCAAGCTGGCGGCACTGCCGGCTTTTGCCACCGGCATCAGCCCGAAATTGTGGGACCCAGTGTTGATCGATGTGCTCTATGTCCCCACATCTCTAGCGCTCGCGGTGGTCGGCGTCGCCTTTATGGCGGCCGGCTCGTCCGGGCGCGGCCGGCGGCGGTAACGGATAGACGATCGGCGGCGAACAAGGCTTCGAAGGAGGCGCGCACGATGAATATTTTCGCGAAGAAGACCCAAATGGTGGCGCCGGCGGAAGCGCTCGCCGGCCGCGCCGCCGCGATTCCGACCGCGGAACGCCATTTCGTCAACGACCACCCGCTGAAGGGCCCCTACCCCGCCGGTTACGAACGCGCGATCTTCGCCATGGGCTGCTTCTGGGGGGTCGAGCGCAAGTTCTGGCAAGCCGGCGAGGGCGTCTATGTGACTGCCTCCGGCTACGCTGGCGGCTTCACGCCAAACCCGACCTATGAGGAGACCTGCACCGGCGGCACCGGCCACGCCGAGGTCGTACTGGTGGTCTATAATCCGAGCGTCATCTCTTACGACGATCTGCTGACGATCTTCTGGGAGAGCCACAACCCGACGCAGGGCATGCGCCAGGGCAACGACGCCGGCACGCAATATCGCTCGGCGATCTTCGCCACCAGCGAAGCGCAACTGGCGGCGGCGCGCGCCTCGGCCGAGCGCTACGGGCGCGAGTTGAAGGCGGCCGGCCATGGGCCGATCACCACCGAGATCGCTATGGCCGGGCCGTTCTATTTCGCCGAGGACTATCACCAGCAATATCTGGCCAAGAACCCCGCCGGCTATTGCGGCCTGCGCGGCACCGGCGTCTCCTGCCCGGTGGGGCTCAAGGTCGGCGCGGCCTGAGCTTTGGACGCCGCCATCGGGCCAGCGACCTCGCGCGAGGCGGCGCTGGCGCGCCTGGCGGCGCGGTTGGCGGCAGCCGGCGTCGAGGCGCCGCAGCGCGAGGCGGCGCTGCTGCTGCGTCGCGCCGCCGAGCTTAGCGCGGCGGCGCTGATCTCAACGCCGCAGGCTGCGCTTGGCGACGCGGCGGCGCGAGTCGAAGCGTTCGCGCGCCGCCGCGAGGCCGGCGAGCCGCTGTCGCGCATCGAGGGTCGGCGCGAGTTCTTCGGCCGCGATTTCGCGCTGACGCCGGACGTGCTCGACCCGCGCGCCGACACCGAGACGCTGGTCGAGGCCGCGCTGACGGCGCTGGGCCCGCGCGGCGGCGAGGCGCTGCGGGTGCTCGATCTCGGCGTCGGCTCCGGCGCCATCCTTGGCGTGCTGCTGTGCGAATGGCCGCGCGCCCTCGGCGTCGGGGTTGACATCAGTCCGGCGGCGGCGGCGACGGCGCGCGCCAATCTCGCCGCGCTAGGGCTTGGCGACCGTTCGAGCGTCAGGGTCGAGTGCTGGGGCGAGGGGCTTGGCGGCGGCTTCGACGTCATCGTTTCGAACCCGCCTTATGTACGAAGCGGCGATATTCCCGGGCTCGCCCGCGAGGTCGCCGGGCACGATCCGTTGCTGGCGCTCGATGGCGGCCAGGATGGGCTCGACGCTTACCGGGCGCTGGCGCCGGAGATTTCGCGGCTGATCGCGCCGCGCGGGCGGTTCTTGCTGGAGATCGGGTCCGGGCAAGGCGATGAGGTGGCCGCGATGCTGACGCGCGCGGGGCTGCAAGTCGACATCCGGCAGTGCGATCTGGCGGGGATCGAGCGCGTCATCGGCGGCGGCGAATCCGGCTTGGCGCCGGCGAGGACGCAGCGATAAACAGGGCCTTCCCAGCCGCAGGCATCCCCCATGTCCGATGAGTCTACAGACCAACCGCACGGCGAACTCACCGTTCGCCTGATCGCCATGCCCGCCGACACCAACGCCAACGGCGACATTTTCGGCGGCTGGGTGATGAGCCAAATGGACCAAGCCGGCGGCATCGCGGCGGTGGAGCGCGCGCAAGGGAGGGTGGTGACGATCGCCGTCGAGGCGATGACTTTCATCCGCCCGGTGCGGGTCGGCGATGTGCTGTGCGTTTACACCAACGTCGCCCAGGTCGGCCGCACCTCGATGAAGATCCATATCGAGGCCTGGGCGCAGCGATTCCGCACCCATATCAGCCAAAAGGTGACGGTGGCGACCTTCACCTTCGTCGCCGTCGACGACGAAGGCCGCCCGCGCGCGGTTGCGCCGGCCTGAGCCCCTGGCCCCGGCGCGCATTGTTTGTTTGGTCGCCGAGGCGGCCAGCCTGATTAAAGCGTCCGCCGGCGCCGGGAAACCATCCAACCGAGGCTTGCGCTCAACGCGACGTTGAGCAGCGCAACCGATGCAAGAACGCCCAGCGTTCCATGCGCACCCATCCGATCCAAAAGCAAGGCGCCAACCAAGGGAGCCGCCGCTTGGGCCAGCAAGCTCGGCATCGCGAGGCGGCCCATTAGCGTGGCGTAGCCGGGTGCGCCGAACAGCGCGAGCGGAAGCGTTCCGCGCGCGATCGACTCCAAACCGATGCCGCCGCCATAAAATGCTAGCGCGGCTGGGATAAACGGAAATCCGGCCCAAAGCGCCGAGAGGCCCACGGCGACAAAACTCACCGATGCAATTTTCGTCCAAATCGGATGATGGCGATGGGCGATCGCCATCTCGACCGTGCGGGCCGCAACTTGCGAAGGGCCGACGAGAGCGCCGAGGGCGACCGCCGCCGCCAGGGTAACGCCGCTCGCCTGTAGGATTGTCAACAGATGAACCGACATCAGCGACGACAGCGACGCCGCGAGCGTCAGCGCGACAGCCAGGGTCACGAGCAGCACGAGCGGCGGCTTCGCGACGACCGCCGTCGGCGCCGCATGCGCGTCGTGCGACGGCATAATCTGCGCCGGCGCGCCGCGCGGAAGGACGCGCAGGTAAAGCGGCAGCGCAACGCCGAGCTGAATGGCCGCATAGACCAGACACGCGCCGCGCCAGCCGATTTCAGAGACCATGAAGGCGGAGAGCGGCCAGCACACCGTGCTGGCGAAGCCGCCGAACAGAGTCAGGGTGGTGATCGCCGAGCGCGCGTCGCGCCCGTAAAGACGGCCGAGCGTGGCGAAGGCGGCGTCATAAAGGCCGGCGCCCATGCCAACGCCCATAACGAGCCAGGCGACGATGTAAGTCGCCAGGTTGGGCGCTATCGCCAGGCCAATTTGTCCGAACCCGATCGCCGCCGCGCTGAACGCCAGCACCATGCGGCCGCCATGTCGCTCGATCGTCGACCCCACGCGCGGCGATGCCAGCGCGGCGACGAGAAGGCCGAGAGAAAGGCCGCCCACAACCCACGTCAGCGGCCAACCGGTGTCTCGCGCGATCGGCTGGGCGAAGACGGTCGGCAGATAGTAGGACGATCCCCACGCCAGAATCTGTGTGACGCCGAGCACGCCCATGACGGCGCGCCGATCGCACACCGACACGGCCGGCAGGGACACAGACCCCGAAGCGCTCACGCCGCCACGCCGCATCCGCGGCCGCTGTTTCCCGTATCTTTCGCCTCGACGTCGGCGGCGCAACAGGCGTCGATTCCGACCGGCGCGGGGCCGCCGCAACAACCGGCGCAAGAGACCTCCGGCGACGCGCGATGCGTTGTGCAGACCCCGGTTTCGGGAAGCACAAGACGCACATCGTCCGCCGCAACCCTGTCGCCGGCGAGCGCCGCGGCGATTGAGCGAACCTGTTCGTAGCCGGTCAGCAGAAGAAAGGTTGGCGCGCGCCCATAGCTCTTGATGCCAACCGTGTAGAATGCGGGCTCAGGGTGGCTCAGCTCGCGGTGACCGTGCGGCGGAACCGAGCCGCATGAATGCAGGTTCGGATCAATCAACGGGCCGAGCGCCTTCGTGCTTTCAAGCCAGGGATCGAGATCGAGCCGAAGCTCGCGCGTCAGCGACAAATCCGGACGCTGCCCGGTGGCGGCGATGATGCGATCGACGGGACCGATGCGGCGCGTTTCCTCAGCCGTTTCGCCTTCGACGAACAGCCTTCCGCCGACTTCGCGGATCGCGATCGTCGAGAATCCGGTGACGAGAGTCACGCGGCCACTTTCCGCCAGTTCTTTGACTTCCGCGCCCAGTTCGCCGCGTGCGGGCAATTGATCGGCGTCGCCGCCACTGTAGATGCGCGCCAGATCGACGCCGCGCGTCGCCCAGATCGCCGTGGCGCCAGGCTCGTCACGCGCCAGGCGCGCGAGATCGAGCAGGGCATTGCCAGCCGAGTGTCCGGAGCCGACGACGAGCACTGTCTTGCCGGCATAGAGATTCCGGGCGCGACCGAGAATATCGGGAATGCCATAAGCAATCCGGTTCGCGAACGCGGCCTCGCCTTCCGCAAACAACCCGGCCGCGCCGAGCGGGTTGGGCGTCTGCCATGTGCCTGACGCGTCGACAATCGCGCGCGCTCGATCGCGGCGTAAACCCTCGGCCGTCTCGACGGCCAGAACAAACGGTCGCGTCCCGCGATCGCGGCTCACCACCTTGTCGATCCCCATGCGCGAGATCGCCGACACACGTGCGCCGGTTTCGATGACGCCGGCAAAATCAGGTAAAGCCGCGAGGGGCTCGATATAGTCGCGCACCAAGTCGTCACCGGTCGGGAAGGCATCCGCGTCAGGCCTCCGCCACCCGTGGCGCGCGAGCAGTTTCGCCGCCGCCGCATCGACGCAATAGCGCCAAGGCGTGAAAACGCGAACATGTCCCCATGCGCGAATGTTCGAGGCCACGACCGGCCCAGCTTCATAGACTTTGACCGGCAGGCCACGCTCGATGAGATGGGCGGCAGCGGCGAGGCCGACCGGGCCGCCGCCAATGACAGCGATCGGAAGCGTGTCGAGATTGGGCATCCAGTTATCCTCTTATATTGCCAAAACCATGGAAATTGCTAGCAACAAGAAGCCTATGCCGCTGCTTCTTTGCCCACTGTTTCGCATGGCGCGTCTGCACAGCACTCATCCGCGAGAAATTCAATCAGGCTATCCATCATCGGATAATTCGCGCGGCAGATCAGCGTCGTCATTTGCCGCTCCTGAGTGACGAGGCCGGTCAGGATCAGCCGATGCAAATGGTGCGACAGGGTGGACGCCGCGATTCCCAGCTTGGTTTGCAAACGCCCGACCGGAAGACCGGCGTCGCCGGCGCGCACAAGCGCGCGGTAGACCTTGAGCCGCGTCGGATTGCCGAGGGCCTCAAGCTGCTTGGCTGCTTTTTCGATATTCATGGAAATAGCGTATCGCCGGAATCTTGCGTGTCAATCAGTATTTCGACGCTTACCGAAATAGATTAGACTTGCGCGAGTTGCCACGCCGGCTTCGCGCCGTCTTGTTTCCGTTCGAGGTAGCGATCCGTCAGCGCGGGCCGAATCTCGGGTTGTCGCGTGAAGGCGCGCTGCTTTCCCGATCACCGCGACCGACGCGATACGCCTGAGCGACGCGCTGGTCGATCAATGGCTGGCGCTCTACCAGCGCGCGCGAGCGTCGTTCTCGATATTGACGACGCCTGCGACGTCGCGCACGGCCATCAGCAACGCTCGTTGTTCAACGCTCATGGAGCCTGCCCGCGGACTTGACCCGGGGGATGAGCGCATCGCGCGTCCGTTGCGCTGTCGCCAATCAGGTTTTCCTCGTCCTGCGCACCGCGCGAATAGGAGAAGCTGAGAACCGGCGCGTTATGTTGCGGTTCAAGTTGGTCAACCCTTCGCTCAGCGACCGAGCAGGCGATGGCGCGGCGCGCCAGCGGAACTGCGCGGGACCCACTTGCCAGGAACGGCAAAACCTGCTTGACATGTCCAGTCAACCGGATGTCGTGGACGGGACATGGGCCTTGCGCTGAACGCGGAATTGGATCGGCCGCTCTACCTGCAACTCGTCGACGCGCTGCGCGGCGATATCGCGGCCAAGCGGGCGGGCGAGCGTATCGACAGCGAGCCGGCGCTCGTCGAGCGCTTCGGGGTGAGCCGCTTCACCGTCAGCCGCGCCATCGAGGTGCTGGTCGACGAAGGGCTGATCCGGCGCCGCCAGGGGCTGGGCAGTTTCGTCGCCCCGCCGCCGCTCAGGCGCCAGCCTTCCTATCTCACAAGCTTCACCGACGCCGTCGAGGCGCAGGGGCGCGTCGCCAGCCACCGCCTGCTCGGCTTCGGCGAAGCGGCGTGGCGCGACGATCTGCCCTATCCGCCGGCGCAGCGGCTGGTTCGTCTCGACCGCCTGCGGTTGGTCGACACAATCCCGACCGCCATTCACGCCTCCGTCCTGTCGGCCGAGGTCGCGAGCCGGATCGGGCTGACGCGCAAAGCCGCGTCGGCGCCGAATTTCTCGCTCTATCGATTGTTCGCGCAAGCCGGGCTCACCGTCTCGCGCGGCGTCGAGACATTGCGCGCCCGCGCGGCCGATGCCGAGGAGCATCGCTTGCTCGAACTCGGCGACGACGCGGTGGTCATGGAGGTCGTGCGCAGCACCTTCGACAGCGCCGGGGCGCTGATCGATTTCGTGCGCGCGGTCTATGACGCGCGCCGCTACGCCTATCAGGCCGAGATCCGCGGCGCTGACGTTTTGGGGGCGCACAGCGCCCGGTTGAAGGAGGACGGGAATGGTTCGAAGAAGCGTAGTCAGCCTGGTTTCGGCCCTCGCCTTGGGCCTTGGGACGATCGCGGCGACGGCGGCGGAAAAGCCGATCGCGCTCATCATCGCGCAAGGCGGCCTCGGCGACCAGTCGTATAACGATCTCGCCTACGCCGGCTTCAAGAAGGCGCTCGCCGAGACCAAACTCGTCGGCAAGCCGGTCGAATCCAAGGATGTCGTCGCGCAAGGCGCCGACATCCTGCGCCGCGCCTCCGACGCCGGCTTCGGCCTCATCGTCGATCTCGAATATTCCCACGGCGATGCGCTGCAAAGCGTCGCCAAGGACTACGCGGGCGTCGATTATGTGATCCTCAATCAGGTGAAGTCAGGCAAGAACGTCGCCTCGGTTCTATTTGAGGAGCAGCAGGGCTCCTATCTCGCCGGCGCGCTGGCGACGATGGTGGCCAAGGATGCTTCGATCAAGGGCATGAGCGGCAAGCCGATCATCGGCGTCATCGGCGGCACCAAGTCGGTCGGCATCGACAAGTTCATCGTCGGCTACATCCAGGGCGCGCGCGCCGTCGATCCCAAGGCGGAGGTGAAGGTCGCCTATTCCAACAATTTCGGCGATCCCGCGATCGGCCTTCAAATGGCCAAGGCGATGTTCGACGACGGCGCCAACGTCGTTTATCAAGTTGCCGGCGGCACCGGTCTTGGCGTCATCCAGGCCGCCAAACAGGCGGGCAAGTTCGCCATCGGCGTCGACACCGATCAGGACGGCCTCGCGCCGGGCTTCGTCCTCACCAGCATGGTCAAACGCACGGACCTCGCCGTCGAAACCGTCGTCAAGGATTATGCCGATCACAAATTCCCCGGCGGCCAGACGGTCACGCTCGGCCTCAAACAAGACGGCGTCGGCCTGTCGGCGATGAAGTTCACCAAGGACAAAATCCCTGCTGCGGACCTCGCCAAGATCGACGACATGAAGAACAAGATCATCGCCGGCGACATCAAAGTCTGGAACGTGGTCGACCAGGGCTATCCGAGCTTCTTCAAGTAAGGATTCGCTTCAAGTGAGGGTCCGTCTCGGCGCGCGCGGCCTGAACCGCAGGTTCGGGCCGGTGGTCGCCAACGACCATATCGATTTCGCCGCGGCGCCGGCGACGATCCACGCCATCGTCGGCGGCAACGGCGCCGGCAAGTCGACGCTGATGCGTATTCTTCAGGGCGTCGATCGCCCCGACGAAGGCGACGTCATTCTCGAAGATCAGGCGGTGCGCCTCTCCGGCCCCGCCGACGCCTATCGGCGCGGCGTCGGGCTCGTCCATCAGGAATTCATGCTCGCCCCGCCGCTCACTTTGCTGGAGAACCTCATCCTGGCGCGCGAGCCGATGTCGAGGGGCCTCATCGACCGCCGCGCGGCGTTGCGCGCGGCGCAGGCGCTAGCCGCCAGCGCCGGCGTCAGCCTCGACTGGGGCCTGCGCGTCGCCGACGCGCCCGTGCATGTGCGCCAGATTCTCGAAATCCTGCGCCTGATCTATCGCGGCGCGGACGTGCTCATTCTCGACGAACCGACCGCCGTGCTCGCGCCGGCGCAAATCTCCGAGTTGCTGGCGCTGATGCGCAAGCTCAAGAGCGAGGGACGCACGCTGCTGTTCGTCAGCCACAAGCTTGAGGAAGTTCTCAACATCGCCGACGCTATCACCGTGATGCGCGCCGGCCGGGTGGTCATGTCAACCACGCCGTCGCAGACCAGCGCCGAGGCGCTGGCGCAGGCGATGGTCGGTGAGCCCGTGGAAATGCCTGTCATCACGGCGCGCGCGCCGCGCGGCGGTGTGCCGATCCTGTCCGCGCGCGGGCTCGTCGGCCGCGACGCGCAGGGCGGCGAGCGGCTGGGGCCGGTCGATTTCGAGGTCTTTCCCGGCGAGATCGTCGGAGTCGCTGGCGTCGGCGGCAACGGCCAGGAGGAACTCGTCGCCTGCGCGGCGGGGATCGCGGCGCCGGCCGGCGGTTCACTCGTTTTCGCGGGCGCCGAAATGGGCGGCGCGCCGACAGCCGCCTTCCGCGCCGCCGGCATCGGCTATGTCAGCGCCGACCGCGCTGAGGAAGGGCTTTGCCAGAACGCTTCCCTCAGCGACAATTTTCTCGCCGGACGCGAGGCGGATTTTGCGCGCGGCGGCGTTCTGCGCCGAGGGGTTATCGCCGCCCGGGCGCGCCAGGCGCTCGCCACGCTCAACGTCCGTTACGGCCGACTCTCCGATTCCGCCGCCACGCTTTCGGGCGGCAACCAGCAACGGCTGGTTTTCGCGCGTGAACTCGATCGCGCGCCGAAACTGCTGGTCGCCTCGCAGCCGACACGCGGCGTCGACATCGCCGGCTCCGCCTTCATTCACAAGGAACTCGCCGCCTTTCGCGATCGCGGCGGCGCGGTGCTGCTGATCTCAGAGTCGCTCGACGAGGTGCTGGCGCTGTCGGATCGGGTTCTGGCGATCTACAACGGCCGTTTCGTCGGCGAGGCGCCGCGCGGCGCCGCCACCGTCGAAACCATCGGCCGTCTGATGCTCGGACGGAAGGCCGCGTGACCCTGGCGCCGATACTGACGGCGGCCGCGCCCTTCGCGCTGGCGCTCGCCATCGGCGCGGCGGTGCTCGCCGCCACCGGGCATGAACCGTTCTCCGTCTATCGGTTGATGGTCGAGGAAGCCTTCGGCGGCGAGCGGCGGCTCGCCGCGACGCTGACCGCCGCGACGCCCCTGTTGCTGACCGGCCTGGCGGCGGCGGTGGCGTTCCGCGCCGGCGTGTTCAACGTCGGCGTGGAGGGCTGCTTCTACCTCGGCGGCCTCGTCGCCGCGGTCGTCGGCTATCAATTCGGCGATTGGCCGGCGGCGCTGCTCATCCCCGCTGGCCTCATGCTGGCGTTGGCCGTCGGCGCCGCCTGGATGGCGCTCCCCGGGGCGCTGCGCGTGCGGCTCGGCGTCGATGAAGTCGTCACCACGCTGATGCTTAATTTCATCGCCATCGGACTGACGAGCTGGCTCGTCAACGGCCCCTTGCTGGCGCGCGGCTCCGCCAATTCCGCGACCCCGCCGATCGCCGCCAGCGCCGAGCTGCCACGCCTGCTGCCGCCGACGAGCCTGAACGCCGGCTTTCTCATATCGCTCGCCTTGGTGATCGCTTACGGGTTCTGGGGAAGGCTGACGGTCGGCGGCTTCCGCTCGCGCCTCGTCGGCCTCAACGCCCGCTTCAGCGGCGCGGTGGGCTTGGCGCCGGGCCGTGTCGTGTTCGGCGCGATGATCGTCTCCGGCGCCATCGGCGGCCTGGCCGGCGGCATACATGCGCTGGGCCTGGTGCATCGCTTCGTCGCCGGCTTCTCGCCGGGCTACGGCTTCACCGGCATCGCCATCGCGCTGCTGGCGCGCAATTCGGCGCTCGGCGTCGCGCTGGCCGCGGTGTTGTTCGGGGCGCTGACCTCGGCCGGCGCCAATATTCAACTGTTCAGCGACGTGCCGATCGAGATCGTCCAGATCCTGCAAGGCGCGGTGATGATCTTCGCGGTGGCGCAATTCGGCTTGCGCAGGAGGAGCGCGGCGTGATCGACGATTTCCTGCGCGCCGCCCTGGTGATGACGACGCCGATCTTGCTGACGGCGCTCGGCGGCCTCATCAACCGGCTCGGCGGCATCGTCAACATCGGACTGGAGGCGATGATGCTCGCCGGCGCGCTGGTGGCCGTCGAGGTCTCGGCCGGGACCGACAGCGTCGCGCTCGCGCTGCTCGCCGCCGCGCTCGCTGGCGGCGCGGTCGGCGCGGCGATGTCGCTGGTGGTGACGCGGCTCAGGGCGAACGAAATCATCGTCGGCCTCGGCTTCACGGTCGCCGTCGCCGGCTTCGTGCGCTATCTCCTGAAGACGCTCTACGGCGTCGCCGGCACCTACGCCCCGCCGGGCGTCGCGCTGCTGCCGCGCTTCGACATTCCCTTTCTGGACGGCATTCCCGTCCTCGGCGCGCTCTCCCATCTCGACGCGCTGACCTGGGGCGCTTGGGCGCTTGTGCCGCTGACCGCCTTCGCGCTGCATCGCACGCGCTGGGGCCTGCGCCTGCGCGCGACGGGCTCCTCGGAGGCGACGGTGCGCGCCGTCGGGCTCGCGCCGCTGTCCATCCGCGACGTCTCGACGACGATCGCCGGCGCGCTGGCTGGGTTGGCGGGGGCGCATCTGTCGATCGGCGTCGTCGGCCTGTTCAACGAGGGCATCACCGGCGGCCGTGGCTTCATCGCGCTGGCGGCGTTCTATTTCGGTCGCGAGAGCCCGTGGCGCACGGCGCTCGGCGCGCTGCTGTTCGGCTTTTTCGAAGCGGCGCAAATCCGTCTCCAGGGCCACGGCCTGCCGGCCGACATTGTCCAGACGCTGCCTTATGTCATCGTCATCATCGTGCTGACCGGCCTGGGGATAGCCGATCGCGCGCGCGCGAGGACCTCATGAGCGACAAAGTCGAGACGGCGTTGATCCTCGTCGACGTCACCAATTCCTTCTTTTTGGAAGGCATGCCGAACCACTATCCGGCGGCGGCCGAGGTGGTCGAACCGCTGCGCCGGCTGCTGGCGGCGGCGCGGGGCGCGGGCCGCATCGTCGTCCATGCGGTCGAGCGGCACTATCCCGGCTTCGACGATTACGAGTGGCGCAAGCTGCCGCGCCATCATTTCATCGGCGATCTCGACCAGCAGATATTGGCCGGCTTCGAACCGCAGGGCGCGCGCGAGGTGCTGATCGGCAAGCGCCGCTACAGCGCATTTTTCGCCACCGATCTGGCGCTGTTCCTGCACGAGCAGAACATCCGCCGCGTCATCCTGGCCGGCGTCAAGACCAATGTCTGCATTCGCGCCAGCGCGCAGGACGCTTTCGCCAACGGTTTCGACGTCGTCGTACCGCGCGAGGCGACTAACTCCAACCGGCCGCATCTGGCCGACGCCTCGATCGAGGATATCGAGCGCTACATCGGCTCGGTGGTTCCCCTCGAACGCGCGCTGGAGATGCTGGCGTGAAGATCGTCGTCATCGGCTATGCGAGCCTGGATTTCGTCGTCTGCCTCGATGCGCCGGCGCTGCCCGACCGCACCGCCACCATTCTGTCGCGGCCGCGCCAATGGCCGCGCCTGGGCGGTTCGCCGGCCTATGTTTGCGCTGCGCTGGTCGCCGCCGGCGCGCAGGACGTGATGCCGGCGAGTTGGGTCGGCGACGACGACGAGGGCGCGCGCTACCGCGAGGAATTGCGGCGACTCGGCGTCGCCGCTGACGGCGTCAGCCTGCGCGTCGGACGCACGCCGGTTTGCTTGTTGGCCTATCAACCCGACGGCGGCTGCGTTTGCCTCTACGATCCCGGCCTCGCCACGCCGATCGAACTCGACGAGACGCAGCAAGACCACATCCGCGCCGCCGACGCGCTCGTCGTCACCGTTGGGCCGCCGGCAGCGACGCGCCGGGCATTGGCCTGCGCCCGCGCCGACGCCAAGCTGATCTGGATCGTCAAGGCGGACCTGCGCGCGACGCCGCCCGATCTCGCCGTGGCGCTGGCGGCGCGCGCCGATATCGTCGTCCACAGCGAGGGCGAAGCCGCCTTCGTCGCCGAGGCTTTGGCGGCGGCCGGCGGCCACAGCGGGCGAGTCCGGATTGAGACCCGCGGCGCGCGAGGCGTGGCGATCCACACCGGCGCGACGGAGACCCTCGTCGCCGCCGACCCGCTCGACGTCGAGGATGCGACCGGCGCCGGCGACACCTGGGTTGGCGGCTTCCTGGCCGCCCGCCTGCTGCGCGGCGCTGATCTCGGCGAGGCGGCGCGGGCAGGCCAAGCAAGCGTGCGCGCGATGCTGGCCGCACGGGTGGAAATGAAGGGACAGGCATGATGCGAAGCGCTTGGTATATCGGCTGCCGCGAGGACGAGGTCGGCGAGACGGCGCTGCTCGTCGGCGATCGCGCCCGCATTGACCGCATCGCCGAGCATCTCGAAAGACCTCATTTCCCGGCCGAGAATCGCGGCCTGCGCACCGTGACCGGCCTACGCGCGGGAAAGCGCGTCACCGCCGCCGCTTTCGGCATGGGCGGCCCGATCGCGGCCATCGTACTGCACGAGTTGTTCGACCTCGGCGTCAAGCGCTTCCTGCGCGTTGGCACCGCAATGGCGACGCCGCCGGCGCGCCTGGGCGATTTCGTCGTCGCGGAGGGCGCGTTCCGCGGCGAAGGCGCTTCGTTGACCTATGCGCCGCTCGGCTATCCCGCAGTGGCCGATTTTGGCCTCGTCGCCGCGCTGACCGCCGAGCTTTCCCGCCGCGCCGCGCCCTGGCGCGCCGGTTTGTTTGGAACCTATGACGGCTTCTACACCGAGATGTTCTCGCTCAGCGCGGGCCGCGCGCAGCCGGTCGAGAGCTGGCGCAACGAAGTCCAGCGCCTCGGCCTGATCGCCGCCGACATGGAGACAGCGACGCTGCTGGTCGCCGGCCGCCGGCTCGGCGCGCGCGTCGCGAGCCTTTGCCTGGCCACCGTCGACGGCCTCACGCAGAACAAGATCGACGCAGAGCGTCTCGCCGCCGGCGAGCGCGAAATGTTCGAGATCGCGCTTGACGCGCTGGTCGCCGGAGACACGCCATGAGCGACATCATCGAGCGCTATTTCACGACGCTGATCGACCGCCTCGCCGACATTCGCGCGCGCCAGATTGAGGCCATCGACCGCGCGGCGGAAGCCTGCGCGGCCTCCATCGCCGCCGACAAGCTGGTGTTCAGCTTCGGCACCGGCCACGGCGCGCTACCGGCCCTGGAGATGTTTCCGCGCACCGGCACCATCGTCGGCTTTCGCCCCATCGTCGAGAGCACGATGATTTCGTTTCATCATGTCTGGGGCGATATGGGGGCGCGGCAATATCGCTTCATTCACGCCGTCGAGGGCTATGGCGAGGCGATCCTGCGCTCGCATCAGCTCGACGCGCAGGATTCCATCGTCCTGTTCTCCCACTCCGGCGTCAACGCCGTCATCCTCGACATCGCGCTCGGCGCCAAGGCGAAGGGCCTCACCGTCATCGGCGTGACCTCGCTGCCCCATTCCTCTGCCTCGCCCTCGCGCCATTCCTCGGGCAAGCGGCTGTTTGAAGTCGCCGACGTCGTCATCGACTCGGGCGCGAGCCTCGCCGACGCCTCGCTGCATATCGAGGGGCTCGCGGCGCCCGTCGGCGCCAATTCGACCAGCCTCACTATCGCCATCGCCCACGCCATCGTTTCGGCGACCGCCGAGAAATTGGTCGAGCGCGGCGTCGAGCCGTTGGTGATGGTCAATCCCAACACCGCGGGCAAGCAGGCGGCCAATGTCGCCAACGACCGCAACTACGACGAATTGTGGCGCCGGCTGAAGGCGCGCTGAGGATCTGAGCATGCGCGAGCGCGAGCTTTACATCGACGGCCGCTGGATGCCCGCGCGCGGCGGCGACCGGCTTGAAATCCGCGATCCCGCGACAGGTGAGCGCGTCGGCTCGACGGCGCTCGCGCAGGCCGCCGACATCGATGACGCCGTGCGCGCCGCCCGCCGCGCATGGCCCGCCTGGGCCGCGACCCACCCCGACGCCCGCGCGAAAATCCTTCGCCGCGCCGCCGATCTGATCGAAGGACGGGCCGCCGAGATCGCCGACCTGCTGACGCGCGAACAAGGCAAGCCGATCCCCGACTCGCAAAAGGAGATCGGCTTCGCAATCGAGGTGATCCGCTATTATGCCGAGGAGGGGCGGCGCATCGAGGGTAGCCTGCGCGCGTCTTCGCGCAGCGACATCCGCAGCCTCGTCGTGTCCTCGCCGGTCGGCGTCGTCGGCGCGATCACGCCCTGGAACTATCCCGTCGATCTCTACGCCTGGAAGGTGGCGCCGGCGCTGGCGGCGGGCTGCGCGCTGGTCGTCAAGCCGCCGCATGAGACGCCACTGGCGAGCGGCGAGGTCGTGCGCTGTTTCGAGGAGGCGGGCCTACCGCCCGGCGTCTTGAACGATGCGCCGGGAACCGGGCCGGTCGCCGGCGCCGCGCTCGCCGCCCACCCCGACATCCGTATGATGACCGCAACAGCCTCGGTCGCTGCCGGACAGTCGATCATGCGCGCCGGCGCCGACACGATGAAGCGCCTGCTGCTCGAACTCGGCGGCCAATCGCCTTTCGTCGTGCTGGAAGGCGCCGATGTCGCCGAGGCGGCGGCGGCGGCGGCGCGGCGCTCGTTCTCGAACATGGGGCAAATCTGCATCGCCGTGAATCGCGTCCTGGTCGCCGCGCCCCTCTACGACGCCTTCGTCGAGGCTCTGGCCGCCGAGGCGGACGCCATCCGCCTCGGTCACGGCGTCGAGCCGGGCGTGCTTTACGGCCCGGTGCTGCACGAGGGGGTACGCAAGCGCACGCGCCTGCACCTGGAGGACGCGCTGCGTCGCGGCGGCCATCTGGTCGCCGGCGGCGCGCCGCCGCAGGGGGAGCTTTACGAGCGCGGATTCTTCTTCCGGCCCACCGTCGTCGAGGGCGCCGACGATTCCGCGCTGGTCATGCGCGAAGAGAGCTACGGCCCCATCGCCGCCATCCGCAAAGTCGACAGCGACGCGCAAGCTCTCGCTGTCGCCAATGCCCTGCCCTACGGACTGGCGGCCTATGTCTATTGCGGCGACCTCGAACGCGCCTGGGCGTTCGCGGAACGGCTGGAATGCGGCGCAGTCGGCGTCAACGTCAACGACACGACGGAATTGCAGGCGCCCTTCGGCGGCTGGAAGCTGTCGGGACTCGGGCGCGAACTCGGACGCGAAGGGCTCATGGCTTATCGCGAGACCAAGCATATCAAGATGCGCGTGCGGACGCGCTGAGGCTGCGGCGCCGGCGCTTTATCCCGGCGCGAGCTTGCCGCCTTCCGCCACCAGCCGCCTTAGCGCAGAATGTGAGAGAGACACGAAAATCGTCAAGCAAGGCTTCGCGCTGCGGTGCGGTAGGTCCGCGGTGGAACCCCGACATGCTCGCGAAAGAAGCGCGAGAAGTTTCCTTGCGTGGAAAAGCCGAGGTTGCAGGCGACCGCGATGAGCGACTCGTCGGTGCGCTCAAGCTGGCGGGCGGCCTCCTCCGTCCGCAGGGAATTCCAGTAGATGTTCGGCGTCATATTCATCTGCTCCTTGAACAGCGCGAAGAAGTGTGGGCGCGAAAGGCCGACGCTCCTTGCCAATTCATCGAAGCAGATCCGCTCGGCGACGTTGCTCTTCATGAACTTGACCGCCTTGCGGACCCGGTAATCGCTCGTCGTCTGCGTCCGGGAACGACAGGTTGGCTCCCTGCGCTCCGAACGGATCAAGGACTCCAAGAAGCGCTCGATTTCGTAGGCGACCAGGCTCTCCTCGCCGCTTGCGTCGCGCAAATAGGCCAGGATGCGGGTGGCGGCGGAATATTGAGTCGGGTTCAAGGTGACGAACGGGCTGTCGAAGGCGGGCATGTCGCCGCCGATTCCGAGTCCTTCGCGAATCCACTGCATGTCGACATAGAAGGCCAGGAAGAGGCCGCCATCGTGCGTTGAGAAGGCGTGGCTGTGCGGCTCGTAGGGATTGATCGTCGCCGCCATTGCCGGTCCGAGCCGTTCGATGCTGCCTCCAACGTTCATCTCGCCCGGCGTACCGTCGAGCCACACGACGACGTGGGCGGTATCGTGCGCATGCGTGACCAGGCTGGTCTCGGCATTGAGGACGGAAACCTGGCCGAACGTGCTTCGGTAGAGCCTGAGCGCGTCTTCTTCCATTGTTTTCTCCCGTCGTCAAAGTTGACGCTACTTTGCTCTTTTCTCAAGGAAATTGAGCCCTACAGAGAGCTGGAGTCAAGGTGAGCCTGCCGGTCGCCCCGGCGAAATCGCGATTTTCCGACCGATCGATTATCTCTAACCGGCTGCTGAATAACCCTTTCGCCTGAGCGCGTTTCGCGATCCCCTCACTTTGCGCCGGAGGTGATAGAGGCCAGATCGAGCTTTCCCGACCCCGTCTATGGAGAACCGCTCCTGTCTTGTCGTCAACTGTGGGATCGCCCTGCTGGCGCCCTCTTTCTCAAACGCGGTAGACGCGCGCGGCTGTATTCCAGAAGATGTCGGCTTCGGCGGATGCGCCATGCCTGGCGACCGCGCCCCGATAGGCCGCCACCAGTTCGGCGTGCGTCGTCCAGAGCTTTTCGATCGGGAAGTTCGATCCAAACATCAGCCTGTCGCTGCCAAGGAGTTCGATCGTATTGTCGACGACATAGGAGATCAGTTCGGGATCGTTGCGATGAGCGAAGGTACCGAGCCCGGACAGCTTGGAATAGAGATTGGGCAAACGAGCGAAATGGGCCAAGCCCTCGCGCCAAGCCTTGGTCGTCTCCGGCTCAAGGTCAACAAGCATGCCGGCATGGGGAAGGACGAAATCCGTTTCCGGGTTTTCCTCGACCAGCCGCGCGCCGTCGTTCATTTGCTTGGCGAAGAGCTGAAGATCGAATGTGAAGCCATAGTCCTTCAAGCGGCCGACATTTGCGCGCACCTTGGCGTCAATCACTTGATCGGCTGCTGGCGCAAAGCGGTATTGCGGGTTTTCGTGCCAATGCAATTGCATGCGCACCCCGCGCACCAGCGGATAGTTCCTCAGGCGGTCCAGTTGCGGGCGCACGTCGTCGACCGCCATGTCGGCGTAGGCGACCATGGCGTGCGGCCAGCCACTCTCCTTGGCAACGTCGTGAATCCAGGCGACCTCCTCCTCGAAGCGCTCGTTGGGCCAATTCGTCTGCACGTAGACGGCCTTTTCGACGCCAGACCCGGCCTGGTCGGCGAGGAATTCCTCAATCGGATAATCGCGCCGGATCGCATCGTAAGTCCCGAAGATGCGGGGGACCGGCGGCCCGGAAAGCCACGCGAGGTCCTTCTGGCGCCAGATATGGAAATGGGAATCGATGATCTTCTGCATCTACGTTGCCCTTCCTTAGATGGCCTCGGCGCTCTTTGCCGGTTTGCCGAGCTTGAGAATGAAATCCGTCAAGGCGCCGATCGACGAGCCGTCGACGAGATCGTCGAGCATCGGAAGGATGGCCCGCAGCGCCGCCGTTTCAGGCCGAAACCTCGGATCGCCGGCAAGCGGCGTCGCCAGCGAAAGGCGATGCGACCGCGCCGCCAGCCTGCGTATCGCAAGCACCAGTTCGTCATGATTGCCCCGCTCCAGCGCATCGGACAAAAGCAGGACGATGGCGCCGTTGGCGTAGGCGGCAAGACGCGGGGCCGAAAGCAGGGCCAAAAGCGTTGCGCCGAGGCGGGTTCCCCCGTCCCAGTCATCGACCCGATCGGCCGTGCGCGCCAGCGCCTGGGCGCGTTGGCGGACGCGCAGGGCCGAAGTGACGCGCGTCAGCCGGGTGCCTAGCGTCATCACCTCGACCCGATCGGCGCCTTGCACCACGGCATGCGCGACTTTCATGTAATCGGCGGTGTGCAGCTTCATCGAGCCGGAAACATCGATCAGAATCAATACTTTGAGCTGGACCTGCTTGCGCCGCTTCATCAGCGGCGAGGGGACGTCGCCGTCAGCCTGCACGGTTTCGCGAAGCGAGCGGCGGAAGTCGAGTTCGCCATGTGCGAACGTCCTCACCGTGCGAAAGGAACGCCGTACCGGCAACGAGGCGCCGA
Organism: Roseiarcus sp.; assembly: GCA_035606915.1. Taxonomy (GTDB): domain Bacteria; phylum Pseudomonadota; class Alphaproteobacteria; order Rhizobiales; family Beijerinckiaceae; genus Roseiarcus. Next base: position 63,752 of record DATNDU010000099.1, read on the forward strand.
TCGCCCGGCGGAAGGCGATGAGACCGTTCTCGTCGCTGCTGCTGAAATTTCTGACCGCCAGGCGCTCGGCCGCCGCGGCGCTGGCGCCGCTTTTCCTGTCGACCAGCCTTTCAGGTTGCGGCTCCGGCTTGCCGCCGTCGTCCTTGATGCGCGGCTCGCGCTCGCTGTCCGCCGCAGCGGCGGTGGAGGCTTCACCGAAGAAATACGTCCGGAACAGCAGGTCGAATTCGCCGCGCCGCTCGGGCGACGGGGCCAGGGTGGCATGGGCGGCCTGGCGAATGTCCTCCATGGAGCCGGGTCCGAGCAGCGATATGGCGGCGATGAAACTTTCGGCCTGCGGTGGCGCGGCCGGGAAGCCCATGTTGCGCAAAAGCCGGTAGAAACCGATGAACGGCCTCACTTCCTTCGGAAGCCGCCGCGCCGTCATTACGAAATCGCGTCCTCAATGATCCGGTCCAGATCGTCGGACAGAAAACTGCCGTCGTCGGCATCCTTGATGAGAACGCCGATGGCGCGCCGGAAGGCTACGGGCCAGGGGCTGCCGCCTTTTTCGAGGACGGTCGCGGCGTTGGCCCACTCGACCGCCTCCGATATCCCGGGCGGCTTGGCGAGCGGACGGGCGCGGATGTCGCGGACCGCGCGCGCTACGGCCCGCGCTGTCGCTTCGGCGACATCGCCGGCGCGAAGCATGATGATCTCAGCTTCACGCGCGGCGTTGGGATAAGCGATGAAATGGTAGATGCAACGCCGACGCAGCGCCTCGGCAAGTTCGCGGGTTCGGTTGGAGGTGAGCACGACGACCGGGCGACCCTTCGCGCGCAGGGTTCCGCGCTCCGGAATCGACATCTGGAAGTCGGAGAGGAACTCCAGCAACAAGGCCTCGAATTCGTGGTCCGAGCGGTCGATCTCATCGACGACCAGGACGACGTCGTCAGCTTCGCGCAGAACCTGCAGCAGCGGTCGGTCGATCAGGAAGGCGTCGCCATAGATGTCGATCTCGGCGTCGCCCGCCTTGCGGATGGCGAGCAGTTGGCGCTGGTAATTCCATTCGTAAAGCGCGTGCGCGGCGTCGATGCCCTCGTAGCATTGCAACCGGATCAGCCGACGCCCGAGAGCCGCCGCGATCGCCTTGGCCCCCTCGGTCTTGCCGACGCCGGGCGCGCCCTCCAGCAGCAGCGGCTTGCCGAGTTGCAAAGCGAGGAAGATCGCCGTCGCCAGCCCCTCGTCGGCGATGTAGCGGGCTTCGGCCAGCCCGCTTGCGACGGACTCGGGAGAGGCCGCGAACGCTGTCGCGGCCGCTTTCAACAACACTTCGTCCATCACGCGGCCGGGGCGGCTGCGGCCTTGAGCGCCCGCAGAATGCGTTCGGGCGTGATCGGAATCGTGTCGATGCGGACGCCGACGGCGTCGAAGATCGCATTGGCGATCGCCGGAATCTGCGGGTTGGCGCACATTTCGCCCGGACCCTTCGCCCCATAAGGGCCGTCCCCCGACGGACGTTCCAGAACGACGATATCGGTCTTGGCGAGATCGCCGGGGCCGGGCATCAGATATTCGTTGAAGTCCGTGCCGCCGTGGTCGCGGCGGGGGTAATAGGGCTCCGTGGTCTCGTAAAGCGCGTGGCTCATGCCCATCCAGGAACCGCCGGTGAGTTGCTGCTCGATGATCTTCGGATTGAGCGCGCGGCCGAGTTCGAAGACGTTTTTGATTTCTAACACCGTGACTTCGCCGGTCTCGTCGTCCACTTCGACGTCGGCGACCGTGCAGGCGTGCGAATAGCAGGTCGAGGGCTTCATCGCCCCTGTTTCCGTATCGGGATAGGAGCGCGGCACCAGGAACATGCCGCGACCGGAAATGGACCGGCCGTGCTTGAAATGGGCGGCAAGCGCGGTGTCCATGATCGAGATCGACCGCGACGGCGCGCTCTTGACCTGGATGTTGCCGTGGCCGTCGGTTTCCAGGTCCGTCGCATCGACCTCCAGCTCCTCGGCGGCCACTTCGAGCAGCACCTGTTTCGCCTCGTTCGCGGCGGTGATGACGGCGTTGCCGGCGCGGTGCGTGCCGCGCGAGGCGAAGGTGCCCATGCAATGCGGGCCGGTGTCGGTGTCGGCGGTGTCGACTGTCACCTGGTCGGTCGATACTCCGATCGTTTCGGCGCAGATCTGCGCCATGATCTGCCTCAGACCCTGACCGACATCGACGCTGGAAAGCGTCACCATGAAGCTGCCGGTCGGCGTCGCGTGGACGAGCGCCTGCGTAGGGTCGCCGCCGAGGTTCATGCCGGTCGGATAGTTGATGGCGGCGACGCCGCGGCCGTGCCGGATCGTCATCTCTCAGGCCTCCCTCTTCAGCGACGACATCTTCTTGAAACGCTCGCCGATCGGCCAGTTGGCGAAGATCGAGGCTTCCTGCATGCATTCCACGAGCGCCGTGCCTTCCGCCTTCTGGCGGTGGGCCTTCATGTCTCCGTCGCGGTAGGCGTTGATGAGCCGGAATTCCAAGGGATCCATGCCGACGAGCCGGGCGAGCTTGTCCATCTGAACTTCGAGCGCGAAGTCGCCGATGGTGACGCCGAAGCCGCGCATGGCTGATGACGGCGTGCGGTTCGTATAGACGCAATAGGCGTTAATCAGCACATTGGGGACCGTATACGGCCCCGGAAAATGCGCCGCCGCCTTTTGCGCCCCGTAGGGCGAGTGGCGCGAATAGGCGCCGGCGTCGACATAACAGGCCACCTTGCGGGCGATGATCCGCCCATCCTTCATCACCCCATCCTTGATGACGATCCGCTCCGCGGCGCGCGGCGATGAGATCTGCATCTCCTCCTCGCGGCTGTAGGCGAAAGAAACCGGCCGGCCTGTCAGCTTGGCGGCGAGGATGGCGATCGGCTCGGTCGTCACGTCGACCTTGCCGCCGAAGGCGCCGCCGGCGGTGCCGCCAACCATGTGCAGCTTGTGGCCGGGCATCTGAAGGATGATCGAGGCGTTGTCGAGCGTGAAGAACATCGCCTGCGTGTTGGTGTAGCAGGTGAAGCGGTCGGCGCCCTCGGGCACGGCGATGCAGCCGGTCGTCTCGGTCGGCGCGTGCTCGATCGGCGCCGAGCAGTAAGTCTGTTCGAGGAGGTGATCGGCGGCGGCGAAGCCGGCTTCGACGTCGCCAATGAAGACCTTGCGGCTGTCGCCGCTGTCATAGTGGTAGTAATTCTGCCCGTGGCGCTCATTGACGATCGGCGCGCCAGGCGACAGCGCCTCCATCACGTCGAGCACCGCGGGAAGTTCCTCGTAGACGACCTTGACTTTGGCGACTGCCTCCTGGGCGGCGCGTTCCGTCTCCGCCAGCACCGCGACGACGGCCTCTCCCTTCCAGCGGACCTTGTCTTCGGCCAACACGTGCTCGTCTTCCGGGCCGACCTGGATGAGGATCAGCACGGTATAGAGATTGTGGGGAATGTCCTTCGCGGTAAGGACGCGCACGACGCCGGGGTGCTTTTCGGCCTCAGACGTGTCGATTGAGCGAATGCGTGCGTGGTGGTGCGGGCTTCTCACCATCTTCAGGTGAAGCATGCCGGGAAAGCTGCGGTCGGCGTAGAATTCGGTCTTGCCGGTGACGTGGGCAAGCGCGTCGGTACGCGGGCGCGGCGCGCCGATTTCCCGAAGATTGTCGTTTCGTTCGTCGGCAAAATAGCTTTTGCGCAGTTCCATCGTCTTCTCCCTAGGCAGCGCCGACGGCGTTCGCCCGCGCGGCGCTCAGCACCGCCCGGATGATCGGCTCGTAGCCGGTGCAGCGGCAGATGTTGCCGGATATCGCCTCGACGACGTCGTTGCGCGTCGGCTGGGGGTTGTGGTCAAGCAGCGCCTTGGCGGCCATAATCATTCCCGGCGTGCAGAAGCCGCATTGCGTCGCCGCATGGTCAGCGAAGGCCGTTTGCAACGCGGTCAGGACGCCGCGTTCGGCGAGGCCGGCCAGCGTCTCGATGCGGGCGCCGTCATAAGCTTCCGCCAGTGTCAGGCACGACAGGCGAAGCTCGCCGTCGATCAGGACCGAGCAGGCCCCGCAGGCGCCCTGATGGCAGCCGCCTTTGACCGACATGTCCGCGGCCTTGGTCCGCAAAAGCGTCAGCAGCGTCGCGCCGCTGTCGACGAATTCGGCCTTCTCGGCGCCGTTGAGCGTGAACTGGACCGGTACTTTGGCCATGGCCTTCTCCCTCATACGCTTCTTCGACCGCTTCGGACCCTGTCCGCCGATCAGCCTTTGGCCAAAAGCAGGCGGCCGAGATGGACTGGCAGCACTTCGCGGCGATACCAAGCGCTGGCGACCGCGTCGTCTGCGGGCGCCGTGCCATCGCCAGCGACGGCGAGCGCCGGCCTGATGCCTTCGCGTGTGAGCGGCCGGCCGACGAGCGCCGCTTCCGCCGCCCGGGCGCGGATCGGGCGGTCGGCCATGTTGCCCAGAGCAATCCGGATGGCCGAGACGACGCCATCGCGCTCCTCGATCACGGCGGCTATGGTGAGCACGGCCAGGCCATTCGGCTTGACGCGCGTGATTTTGACGAAGCGGAATGCCCCCGGCTTGGGCAACGCAAGGCTGACCGCGGTGACGATGCGACCGCCGTTCTGCTTGCGGTGCTCGATAAGATCCGCGAGGGTTATCGGTTTGCCGGCGATTTCAGCGGCGGCGTCGAGCGCCAGCAGCGCAACTGCAAAATCTCCATAGGGCGCCGGCGCGAAGATGTTGCCGCCGACGGTCGCCATGTTGCGCACGGCGGGGCCGCCGATGGCGTGCGCCGCCGGCCGGAGAAAAGCGAGGTCGGGATGTCGGGCGACGGCCGCCATGGTGGCCGACGCGCCGATGATTGCCCTGCCGTCGGAAACCGCGATGCGCGACAGCGAAGGCCCGCTCACCCTGACCAGCGTGGAGATCGAGATGTCGCCTTCGTTGACGCGCCGGACGAGCAGCGTGCCGCCGCCGAGATAGCGCGCGCCTACTGCCTGGAGGGCCGGCAATGCGTCGCTCACCGCCGCAAAGGTCTTGACTGTCAAAGCCATAGCGCTTCCGCCTCTATTCTGGAGCCGCTGGCGATCTCGCCGCACCGCGTCATGCTCCAATCTCTTTGTTTGAGCGGGGTCTTTTTCCGAGAGTTGGCTCTCGCTTTTCGAGACCCCGCCGCATCTCCTTGCTTCGACAATTCTCCGCGCAAAGCCACTTCCACAGCCTGGGTCGAATGGCTCTAGCTGTGTTTCGCCAGATGGGCCGCCAGCGCGTTGAGCCCCTTCAAGAAGACGTTCTCAGCCATGCCTTTGGCAAGCGCTTGTTCTTCATCTGGCGGGGCGTCGAATTCAGCGCTCCACTCGGCGAATGTGCGATCGCCATCCGTAACGGCGGTCAGCTTTACGGTTGCGACGTGGTTGGTTATCGGCTGCGGCGTTTTTTCGATCGTGTAGATGACGGTATGGTCTCGGTCGGACAATCCGAGCAACCGCTCCCGCAATACCGGACCGCTGGCCAGTTTGAGCCGCCGCACGCAGCCGACCTTATCGGACGGCAGACCGCCCTCGATCTCGCTCTCAACCATGCGCGGATGCCACTGAGGCAGCGAATTGAAATCACGCAGGAGCGCCCAGACCTTCTCGATTGGCGCGTCGATAACGCTCGAGACATAGTTCCTAATCATGCGGGGCCTCTCTTCTGCGCGTAGCTTCGCATATTAGCGAAGGACCGCGAGCCGAGCTTATCGAATCGTCTCGCACGCTTATCGATGCGTCTGAAATACGAACCGGAAGTCGGCGAACCCGTTCGCCGCGGTTCGTCGACCCGCGATGCGAGGCCGGTCACGCCATGGCGAGCAGGCTGAGCGTGTTCTGGAGTGACGTGTCGAGGTGCTCGCGCATCGCATCGGCGGCCGCCTCGACATCGTGCTTCTGCAACGCGGCCCGGATCCGCCGGTGCTGCGCGATCGTGATGTCGCCCCACCCCGGGTGGGGGATGGCGAGGTATCGCCCGCGATCCATCTGGGCTTTCGAGATGTCGACGGTCCGCCACAGCATCGAGAAATCGTTGACGCCCGCGATATAGCGGTGGAACTGGTCGTCAAGCCGGATGGCCTCCGCGTAGCGCTGGCGCCGGATCGCCGTTTGATGCAGCTCGATGATGTCTTCCAACGCCTCGGCATGGGCGTCCGTCACCTTCGTTGCCGCCCGGCGCACGCTTTCAAGCTCCAGCGCGGTGCGGATGACATAGGCTTCCTCAAGCGCCTTGCGCGAGATTTCCGCTACAAATGTGCCGGTCTGCGCATAGACGTCAATCAAGCCCTCGTCGCTCAGACGCTTCACCGCCTCGCGAACCGGCGTGCGCGATACGCCGAGCCGTTCTGCGATCTCGACCTCGTTGACCGGCTGGCCCGGCCGCAACTGACCGACGATCACCAACGACCTGATGACCTGATAGATCTGATCCCGAAGCGGCAACTTCCGATCGAGCTTAACGGATTGCAATTGATCTGCGATCGGTTCGACCACTTCAGCCTCACCCTCGTGCTCAGGCCGCCGCCACAAGAATCGTCGGCGCCAGCGGCGGCGTTACACATCAACCCAAAATCCCCGACCCTCGCCGGGATGCTGTCTTATTTGAATTCCCGCACCTTTCGAAAAACAGACTTTTTGATATTTCATACCCTTGTCGTGGGCGGTCGGACGGCAGACCTTTGAGCATGCCCGACACGGCTTAGCTCTTCCGGATGCACAATGGCTTGAATTCTCGCCGTCACCGTTCGAATCGTCACTTGACGCGTTACACTAATATAATAGATGATGCCAGCGCCAGCCGGGAAGCAAACGCGCAAGCGCTGCAAAATCGTGAATCGCGCGCGTTTCGCAGGCTTGTGGTGACGGACGTTTCCCGAGGCGCTCGGAGCGCTCGCATCGGGAGATGCGAGGTGGACGCCGACGGATGGGGAGGAGTGATCGGATGGCTGGAAGCGCCAACAACTGGCCGAAGCTGCATAATGCAACATGGCCAGGCGTCGTCGGCAAGGGATCGCCTGACGGTGAGCCGATAATTCCGCTGGAGACGCTTCTGGAGCTAACCGCCAAGGCTGAGGTGGATGGCGTCAAATTCGACGGCGTTGATTTGTGGCTGGCTGATCCGCACATCTCGATCGACAGCAATAAGGAGCAAGTTAAGCGCGCGGTCGACCAGATCGCCGGCTACGGTCTCAAGGTCGGCTCGTTCGTGGCTCCCGTCTGGCCGGGTGCGGGCGGCGGCTCGGCGATGGGGTCGAAGGAGGAGCGCGAACGCTTCTTGTCGCAGGTGCGCAAGGCGGTTGCGATCGGCCGCCAGATGCGTGAACTCGGCATTCGACCAACCGGCGGCGTGCGCATCGACTCTTCGACAAGTGTCGGCGATTGGGACAAGAACCCGCAGGCCAACACCAAGCTCATCGCCGCCACTTTCCGCGAGGCGGGTAAGATCGCACGGGATCAGGGTGAATTTCTCGTCGCGGAAGGGGAAATCTGCTGGGGCGGCATGCAGTCGTGGCGCGAAAACCTCGCCCTGCTCGAACAAGTCGGCATGCCCGGGATCGTCGGTTACCAGGCCGATATGGCGCATTCCATGCTCTTTACCTTAGGCTACAACGCCGAAAAGGACCGCTTGCTGCCGGAGGGCTATGACTGGCGGGACCGATCGGTCCTCGACGCCGCCTATCGGAAGGTGGCGGACGCGCTGCGGCCGTGGACTTATGATTTTCACGTCGCACAAAACGACGGCACCGTATTCGGCTCCGGCGACCACGAGAAGACCGGCCGGCATGTGCAGGTGACGGATCCGAACGGCAAGTTGGATATCGTCAAGCATGCCGGTTACTGGCTTCGCGACGAGAACGGCAATCTGACTCGCAAGATGCGTCATATTTGCTGGGACGGCTGCATGTTCCCGAATTCGGTCATGACGGCGCAGCAGACGTGGAACGACGTTTTGGCGGCGATGATCGGGGTGCGTGACGCCCATGGTTGGCGCGAGTAATCAAAGGCTCGGATCGGGACATGGCTAAAAAGAAACTCAATGTCGGCATGATCGGCGCCGGCTTCATGGGGCGCACGCACAGCAATGCCTTTCGCCAGGTGGGCGCCTTTTTCAATGTCGATTATGAGCCGGTGCTGAAGGCGATTATGACGCGGCACGCCGACGGGGCGGCGAGTTTCGCCGACAATTGGGGCTATGAGTCCGCCGAGAGCGATTGGCGCAAGGTGGTCGAGCGCAAGGATATCGACCTCATCGATATCGCCAGCCCGAACGACACCCACGCCGAGATCGCCATCGCCGCCGCGCAAGCGGGCAAGATGGTGATGTGCGAAAAGCCGCTCGGCCGAACCGCCGCCGAGGCCGAAAAGATGGTTCGCGCCGTCGAGGCGGCGAAAGTCGCGAATATGGTTTGGTACAACTACCGGCGCGTGCCGGCGGTGACGCTGGCCAAGCGGTTGATCGATGAAGGCCGCCTTGGCCGCATCTTCCATTATCGCACGAAATTCCTGCAAGACTGGACGATCTCCGCCGACGTGCCGCAGGGCGGCGCCGGCACCTGGCGGCTTGACGCCGAGGTCGCCGGCAGCGGCGTCACTGGCGATCTCCTGGCGCATTGCATCGACACGGCGCTGTGGTTGAACGGCGGCATCGACAGCGTCACCGCCGCCACCGACACCTTCATCAAGCAGCGCCCGCATGCGGTGAGCGGCAAGGTCGAAGAGGTGAAGATCGACGACGCCAGCGCCTTTCTCGCGCGCTTCCGCAACGGCTCGCTGGCAACCTTTGAGGCGACCCGCTACGCGCGCGGCCACAAGGCGCTTTATACGCTCGAAATCAATGGCGAGCACGCTTCGATCGCCTGGGACCTGCACGACCTGCATCGCCTTTCCTTTTTCGATCATCGCGACGAAGGCCGGTTGCGCGGCTGGCGCTCGATCCATATCACCGACAGCGACCATCCCTACATGGATCGCTGGTGGGTGCCCGGCTTGCAGATCGGCTATGAGCATACATTCATCCATCAGGCGGCGGACTTCCTTGAGGGTCTGAGGACCGGCACGCCAGCGGCGCCGACATTCCGCGACGGACTCGCCACCGATTTGGTGACCGATGCGGTGCTCGCCTCGGCCAAGTCCGGACGTTGGGAAAAGATCGGCCAATGAGCTTCGCGGATCGCTACAAAGATGCAGGCGTCGTAATCACCGGCGGCGCCTCAGGCATCGGCCTTGCCGCGGCCCGGCGCGTGGCGGCGGAGGGCGGGCGCGTCTGCCTGTGGGACGTCGACCGCAACGCACTAGACGCGGCGACGGCGCAGATCGGCGAACGAGCGCACGGCATTGCCCTCGACATCGCCAATCCGGCGGCGGTGGAGAAGGCCGCGGCGGAGGCAAACGCCGTCATGGGCCACATTGACGGCCTGGTGTGCAGCGCCGGCGTCGCCGGGCTTAACGCACTCGTCGTCGACTATCCCATCGACGAATGGAAGCGGGTCTTCGACATAAACGTCAACGGCCTGTTCTATTCGAACCGGTTCGTCGCCCCTTACATGCGGGCGCGAGGCTACGGCCGCATCGTCAACGTTGCCTCGATTGCTGGCAAGGAGGGCAACCCGACCGCTTCCGCCTATAGTTCATCTAAGGCTGCGGTCATCGGCTTCACCAAGTCGCTCGGCAAGGAGCTCGCCAAGGACGGGATATGCGTCAACGCGATCACTCCGGCGACGGTGGACACGCCGATCCTGGCGCAGGTCTCGCAGGCGCACATCGCTTACATGCGCTCGAAGATTCCAATGGAGCGTTTCGGCACGGTCGAGGAGATGGCTTCGATCATCTGCTGGCTCGCCAGTCGCGAGTGTTCGTTCACGACAGGCGCGGTCTTCGACGTCTCCGGTGGCCGGGCGACGTATTGAAGGAGGGCCATTGAGAGGGCGTCGGTGAAGCGCCTGATCCTTGGCATGAGCGACAGTTGGCGTAGGCGTCGGCTGGAGGCCGCGCGGAAGAACTAGAGGAGGAGAATGGCATGAGCATTACGCGTAGAGACTTTGGGCTGTTGACGCTTGGCACGGCGCTTGTGGCGCCGAGCCTGGTGCGAGCCGCCGGCAGCGGCAAGATGAAGACAATCGCATTCATGCGCGGCGGCCCGGATCCCTACTACCAATTCGGCATGAAGGCCGCGGAGGCCGCCGCCGAGAAGCTTGGCGTCAAGCTCATCACCTATACCGCCAACAACAGCCCGACGAAGGAACTCGCCAACGTCCAAGACGCCATCACCAAGGGCGTCGATGGCATCCTGATTTATGCGGTCTCGCTGTCGTCGGAAAAGGCCGCCATCGCGCAAGCCAAGAAGGCCAAGGTTCCGATCTTCTTTCAATATGGCTATGCGCCGTCGATCCTCGCCGATACCGCGGGCATTATGGAGATCGATCTCTTCACCTTCGGCAGGCCGGTTGGCGAAGCCATCGGCAAGCTCGTGCCCACCGGCGAATACGCCACCATCACCGGCAAGCTCGGCCGCGGCGACGCGGAAGCCTTCGCCCAATCGTTCAAGGACGGCATGAAGGCGTCCGGCTCCAAGGCCGTCGATGTCGCCGACGTCGCCGCCGACTGGGACCGCCAGAAAGCGTTGGCGGAGGCCTCGCAGATCATTACGGCCCATCCCAACATCAACGCCATCTACGCCGCCAACGATGATATGGCGGTTGGGGTTGCGATCGCCATCGAACGCGCCGGAAAGACTGGAAAGATCCTGCTCGGCGGCTGCAACGGCGCCCCCTACGGCATCGACCTGATAAAGCAGGGCAAGATGACGATGACCAACGGCAATCCGCCGTCGATCGCCTCGGTCTACGCGCTTCGTCTGCTGCTCGGCGTGATCGCCGGCTCCGTCAAGCCGGGCCAGTTCTACTTCGCCCCAACCCAACTGACGACGAAGGCGAATGTCGACCAGGCAATCCCGTGGGAAGCGACGCCGGCATCGGTGGCCAAATGGCTGTCGGACCCGCTGCCCACCGGCGCCACGCCGCCGTCTCCGCCGAAGAACTGACGCCGTTTCGGTTGGCGCGATCGCGCTTCTCGCCGATCGCGCCGCCGATTGGCGACGCCGTGGCCCTGAGTGTCGTGCGATGAAAATTGGCTTCAACTTCCTGCTGTGGACTTCGCATGTGGAGCGGCAACACTGGCCGATCCTGGCGGACCTCAAGGCGACGGGTTATGATGGCGTCGAGATCCCGATTTTCGAGGGGACGCCGGAGCATTACGCCGAGCTTGGACGCGAGCTTGACCGGCTCGGTCTTGAACGCACCGTCATCGCGCTGTTCCCGAGCACCGAGATGAATCCAATCGGCGCCGACGTCGCCCAGCGGGAGGCCGCGCTGCGGCACATGAGTTGGATCGTCGATTGCACCGTAGCGCTTGGCGCCCGCGGCATTGGCGGGCCGCTGCATTCGACGCTCGGGCACTTTTCCGGAGACGGTCCCACCGCGGCGGAGCGCCAACGCGGCGTCGCCTTCCATCGCGCGGCGGGCGACATCGCCGGCCGCCATGGCATTACGATCGCACTGGAGGCGCTGAACCGCTTCGAATGCTACTTCCTCAACACCATGGCCGACCTCGATCGCTACCTTGCCGAGGTCGATCATCCCAACATCTGCGGCATGTACGACACGTTCCACGTCAACATCGAGGAGAAGGACCCGATCGCCGCCATCGCCGTGATCGCCCGGCGCCTGGGGCATGTCCATGTATCGGAGAATGACCGCGGCGCCCCGGGCAAAGGACATATCGATTTCGCGGCGACCTTCGCGGCGCTTCGCGCGGTCGGCTATGACGGCTGGATCACGATCGAAGCGTTCGGGCGCGCCCTGCCGCCGTTGGCCGCCGCGACCCGCGTCTGGCGCGATCTCTCGACAAGTCCGGCCGAAGTCTATCGTGACGGCTTCAAGCTGATCCGCGACGGCTGGCGCAACGCGCCGGGATAGAACCTCCCTGTCGCCTCGGTCTTACTGGATATCGCTTCGTCTCAAGAGCGACAGATTGGAACAGGGAGGAGTGACGACGTCGCCGAGACAGAACAGTAGCGATGCCGACATATGCTTTGCCGCCGCAGGCCGTATCGGAAAATCAGACCCTCCGACAAGCGCCCGTTAGAGCGATGCTGCTAGTTTGCCGCGGCGGCGGGAGCCGTAGCGACGCCCGGCGTTTCGTGAACGGCCGTGACCAACCTATGTGGAGACCTGTTGACCGCCGTGAGACCTCCAAGCGTTTCAGAGGACAGATCGTCGCCGGCCGAGACGAATTACGCCATCGAGGCGCGCGCCATTACGAAGTCGTTTCTCGGTTCGCGGGCGCTCGACGCCGTTGATTTCCACGTCGCGCCAGGCGAAGTGCACGCCCTCGTCGGCAAGAACGGCGCCGGAAAATCGACACTCGTCAAAATCCTCGCCGGCGCTCATGCCCCCGACAGCGGTGAAATCCGCATCGCTGGTCAGTCTTTTCGAAGCCTGGACCCGCTGACCTCCCGCGCCGCAGGCGTAGCCGTCGTCTACCAGAACGCGGAGCTTCACCTGGAGCTTTCCGTCGCCGCCAACGTCCTGCTCGGCGCTGAACCAAGGACGCGCTTCGGCTTCGTCGATGAAAGGAAAATCCGCCGCAAGGCCGAGGAGGTGCTGTCCCACATCGGCCTCAAGCTGCCGGTCGACAAACGCCTCGGCGACCTCGACGCCGCGGAACGCCAGCAGGTGGCGATTGCCAAGGCTGTCAGGGAGCAGGCCCGGGTATTGCTCCTCGACGAGCCGACGGCGGCGCTCAACAAGAACCAGGCTGATTTTCTTTTTAGCCTGATCCGCGACCTGACGGCCCGAGGGCTCGCCATCGTCTATATTTCCCACCACCTCGACGAGGTGCTGTCGATCTCCGACCGAATCACGGTGTTGCGCGATGGCCGCAAGGTGCAGGTGACGAGCCGTGGCGAGGCTGACAAGGACAAGCTCATTTCCATGATCGTTGGCCATGAGGTCGGGTTGGCGCGCGCCAAAGTCGCCGCCTCCACTGTCGGCGGCACGTTTCTCAATCTGAACTCGGTCTCGACTCCGAAAAAGCTCAAGACCGTCTCGCTCGATATACAAAAAGGCGAAATCATCGGCCTGACCGGCTTGATCGGCAGCGGGTGCAACGACCTCGCTGCGGTGATCGCCGGCGTCGAAAGGGCCGACGGGCATATGACGCTGGAGGGAACCGCCTATGCGCCAAGGTCGGTGGACGAAGCGATCCGGCGCGGCGTCATCTTCATTCCCGAGGACATGCGCACACGCGGTTTGGTCATGCCGATGTCGGTGGCCGGCAACATTACGCTATCATGGCTGCGCCGTGTTTCGGACTTCTCCGTTCTGCGCCTGAAACGGGAAGCCGGGATCGCGCAGGAGATTTCCGACCGCCTGGATTTGCAGCCGCGCGGCCCGCAGCGCGAGGTCAGGTTTCTCAGCGGCGGCAATCAGCGCAAGGCCCTTCTGGGACGGGCGATCTTTGCCGACGCGCGCCTGTTTGTCCTGGAAGAGCCGACTCAGGGCGTCGACGTCGAGGCGCAAGGCCAGATCCACGAGCATCTGCGCATTCTCGCCGCCAAAGGCGCCACGATCGTCTTCGTGTCCACCGATCTCGAAGAATTACTCGCCCTGTCGGACCGCATCCTGGTCATGCGCGACGGCGAGATCGCCCACAAATTGGCGCCTGAAGGGCTGACGCCCGAGACGCTGCTTGCAACGATCCAGGCTTGAGGGAACGGACGGCAGGACGCATGTTGAACGCGACCACGGGCAAATCATCGCAGACGTCGCCGGTATCGGCGATGCGAAGGGCGCGGGCGGCGGATATCGGCCGCTACACGCTGGTCATCGTGCTTCTGGCTATCATCGTCGTTACCGCGATCGGCAACCCGAGGTTCCTGTCGATCAGCAATGTGCTGAACATCCTGTTCCAGGTCACGACGCTGGGGATCGTCTCTTTCGGCCAGACCCTACTGCTCGTCGCCGCCGGACTCGACCTGTCCGTCGGCGCCATGCTGTCCGTCGCCGGCCTGGTCAGCGCCCTGGTCATCATCGCCACCCAATCGCTCATCCTCGGCATTTTGGCGGGCATCCTGACCGGCGCGCTGATCGGGCTTGTCAACGGCCTTCTCATCGCCACCAACCGGGCCACCCCGTTCATCGTGACGCTGGGCACGATGACGTTCCTACAGGGCGTCGCGATCATCATCAGCGGCGGCAGCCCGATCAACGGCGTCGATTCGCTGTTCAACATCTTCGGCGTCGGCGGTTTCTTTTCGATCCCCACCCCGATCTACGTCATGGTGCTGACGCTGATCGTCGGCTTCTTCATTCTCAGGAGATCCGTCCTCGGGCGCTATGCCTTCGCGATCGGCGGCAACGAGGAAGCGGCGCGCCTGTCCGGCGTCCCCGTTTGGCGCACCAAGGCAGCGCTCTACACCGTCAACGGCGCCTTTGTCGGCATCGCGGCGGTCGTGCTCACCGGCATTCTGGATTCGGCGTTGCCGAGCATGGGAACCGGTTATGAATTGCAGGCCATCGCGGCGGTCGTCATCGGCGGCACGCCGCTCTTCGGCGGCCGCGGCACGATCCTCGGGACGCTCGGCGGCGTGCTGCTTTTGGGCTTGGTCAACAACAGCATGAATTTGCTTGGCATCGGCGCAAATTACCAGAGCGCCGTCCTCGGCGTCATCATCACCGCGGCGGTGCTGCTGCAACGAAAGAAGGGATAGGCGGAATTTTCGCGCCCGCCGGCGTTCCTTCGCGATCAGGAACGCAGCGGCCAGGAACGCGGCGGCCAGGAACGCAGTCGCCCTCACCCGGCGCGTATCTTCGTCCGAAAAGGAATTGCCTGCATCAAATTTTGCGCGGGCGCGAGAAGCCCCCCGCGCCACTCCCGGCTTGCCAACTTTCCCCGCCCCGTGTTTCAACCGCTGACAAAACACGACGGAGGAAACCCTTGCCCTACCCCGCTATGTCGCTCGCCGAGGCGCACGCCAAACTCACCGCGCCGGGGGCGAGGTTCGAGATCGTCGAGGCGGACATCGGCGAGGCGACGCTCAGGGTGTGGAAAAATGCGCCGCCGACGTTGCGCGAGGTTTTTCTCGCCGGCCGCGCCTTCGCCGGCAACACCTTTCTCGTTCACGAGGATGAGCGCGCGACCTTCGAGGCCTTCGCCCGCGCCGCTGTGGTTTTCGCCCATGAGCTTCAGGCCGCCGGGGTCGCCAAGGGCGATCGCGTCGCCATCGGCATGCGCAACTTGCCGGAATGGCCGGTGGCGTTCTTCGGCGCCATTCTCGCCGGCGCCATCGTCGTGCCGCTCAACGCCTGGAGCACGGCGCCGGAACTGCAATATATGCTCGCCGATTCCGGCGCCCGCCTCGCCGTCTTCGACGCCGAGCGCTTCGAGCGGCTGAAGCCGCATCTCGATGCGTGCCCGGCGCTGCGGCTGGCGCTCGTCAGCCGCGCAGAGGGCGCGCTTGACCACGCCAAAGCCGAAAGCTGGCAGGCGCTGATCGGCGCGACGGCGGATTGGCCGAACCTGCCGGCGCTCGACCTGCCGCAGGTCGAACTCGCTGCCGACGACGAGGCGACGATCTTTTATACCTCGGGCACGACCGGAAAGCCGAAAGGCGCGCTCGGCACGCATCGCAACGTCTGCTCGACGCTGTTCGCGCGGCCCTATGGCATGGCGGTGGCGGCGCTGCGGCGCGGCGAGCAGCCGCCGACGCTCGATCCCGACGCGGCGCAGAAATCGACGCTGCTGTCGGTGCCCTTTTTCCACGTCACCGGCTGCATGTCGACGCTGATCCCCTGCCTGGCCGCCGGCCTGAAACTGGCGACGATGCGCCGCTGGGACGCCGGCGAAGCGCTGAAGCTGATCGAGCGCGAACGCCTCAACGGTTGCGGCGGCGTGCCGACCATCGCTTGGCAGCTCATCGAGCATCCCGATTTCGCCAAATACGACACCTCGTCGCTGGAAGGCTTCTCCTACGGCGGCGCGCCGGCGGCTGCCGATCTGGTGCGACGGCTGAAGCGCGCGGCGCCCGCCGCGCAACTCGGCACCGCCTGGGGCATGACCGAGACCTCGGCCCCGTTCACCATCGTCATCGGCGAGGATTACGAGACACGCCCGACAACCTGCGGCTACGCCATGCCGGTCGGCGACATGCGCATCGTCGGACCCGACGGCGAGGACCGGCCGGCCGGCGAGACCGGCGAATTGTGGGTGCGCGGGCCGATGGTGGTCAAGGGCTATTGGCGCAACCCGGAAGCGACGCAGGCGACCTTCGGCGGCGGCTGGCTGCGCACCGGCGACATCGCCAAGATCGACGAGGAGGGCTTCTGCACCATTGTCGACCGCGCCAAGGACATGCTGATCCGCGGCGGCGAGAACATCTATTGCGTCGAGGTCGAGAACGCGCTTGCCGCGCACCCCTCGGTGGTCGACGCCGCCGTGGTCGGGCGTCCGCACCACGAACTCGGCGAGGAGCCGGTGGCGGTGGTGACGGTGAGACCGGGCGCGGAGCTGACCGAGGAGGCGCTGCGCGCCTTCGCGCGGGAGCGCGTCGCGGCGTTCAAGGCGCCGGTGCGGATCATCTTGCGCAGCGAAATGCTGCCGAGGAACGCCAACGGCAAGATAATGAAGCGGGAGTTGCGCAAGCTGTTCGTGGCGTGACGGCGAACGGCCGGGACAGGTCCGGCTCAGGTTTCTTCAGAGGGTTAAGCGGCGTCTCGTGTCCCGGCGGCAGCGTCGGCGTCGTAGGACGGGCGTGTTATTTCGAAGGGACCGCCGGCAGCGAGAATGTCCCCAGGGGCGGGGAATGGACGTTGCGATGCGGACGGCCCGCGTTCCAAAGCTTGCAAAAGCTCTACCTTTTGGAAGAGGAGTCCGAGCCTATCTAACTAGCTGAATTTGCTGTCTATCGACTTTTGCAAAACCCTGTTGCATAATGACCGGATGAAAATCGGCTATGCCCGCATCTCAACGGAAGAGCAATCGCTCGATCTTCAGCGCGACGCACTGAAGAGAGCGGGTTGCGGCGAGATTTTTGAAGACTGCGGCGTTTCGGGTGCCACTGTGCGTCGCGTTGGACTCGACATAGCTTTGAGCAAAGTCGGGCAGGGAGATTCTCTCATCGTCTGGAAATTGGATCGTCTTGGCCGATCACTTCCTCACCTGATCGAAACCGTGAAAGAGCTCGGAGAGCGAGGTGCGGGCTTTGCATCCCTCTCGGAAAGCATCGATACGACCACGGCAGGCGGCACTCTGATTTTTCATATCATGGGCGCGCTCGCGGAATTCGAGCGTTCACTCATCGTGGAGCGCGTCAACGCCGGAATCGCGGCGGCAAAAAAACGCGGCAAGCATGTAGGCCGCCCGCGCAAACTTACCCCTGAGCAAATTGCGCATGCACGTGAAGTGATCGATGGTGGAATGCAAACGCCAGCCGGAATGGCGGGCTTGCTCGGTGTAGATCATTCAACATTATGGCGATCAATCCGGCGCCAGGAGGCTGTGCCCGATGGACGCTGATGACATTGATTGGTCGTGGCAGCAATTGCACCTGCACCTCACACTTAGAGATATCGACGGCAATGCGTTCGAGACACTTTTCCAAGATATTGGAAAGGCGCTTTGGGGAACTGCGTTCCACGCAACAATCCCAATGGGAAGCCGGGGCGATCTGAAATGCGATGGCTGGCGGCCCGACGTTGGTTATGTCTACCAGTGCTATGGCCCGCGCTACGGACGAGCTGACGTCGACGACGCCTTAAAGAAGGTCGATACGGATTTCCGTGGGGCAAAGGATCACTGGAAAGATTTGCTGAAAAAATGGCTCTTCGTTGTAGGTCTCTACAGCAACAAAATACCGTCCCAAGTCTCCCGCCTCATAGCACAACTCTCTGGCGAATTAAGTATTCCTTCCGAGGTTTTGCATCGCGGCGATATTGTCGGATTGGCGAGCGGTATAGCACCAGAAATTCGCGCCCGGATGTTTGGGGGTCGCGCTCCCACTCGCAGCGACATGATTCGTCGAGCAACGTACGAGAACATTGGCCGCGCCCTCGCCTACATTCGTGCCGACATTACGCGCTCACCGCTTGAGGCCATTCCGCTGCCAACAGCCCTTGAGGAGAAGGTCGCCTATAATGTGCTGCCAGATAGCGCCCGCCTGCTTTTCGGCATCAGTACCGCCGCTGCAAAGCGTGTCGAAAAATACATCGAGGGACAAGCTGATCCCAATGAAGGCGCGCGCATGGCGAGTGGATTTGCTGACCGGTATCGTCTTTTGCGGTCCGAAGGGGCGGAACCGGCGGAGGCGTTTCAGCAATTGGTGATCTTCGCCGGGGGGGCAACTGGCGATCCTGACAGAGACGTAGCGGCGCTAGCCATTGTGACGCACTTTTTCACGACATGTCAGATCTTCGAACAGCCGCCGGAGACCGGGACATGATCTTACCTGACCGTAATATAGCGCCTGATCGCGCGCTCCTGACGATCGGCGGCTTGGTCTTCGATCGGCTTGCTGAACCAAAGACCGCATCGCGACTGTGGGATGAAATTCGAGAAGCGCATCGCAGGCGCCCCATTTCGTATGTCTGGTTTTTACTCGCTGTCGATCTCTTATTTACTCTAAACCTTGCATGGTTCGACCAAGATGGACTGTTGAAACGTCAGGTCCAACAGGAGCCTACCTGATGCTTCACCGTATTTCGTCAGATCATGCCTCCTTCAAGACCTTCGAATTTCGGAAGGGATTGAATATTATTCTTGCTGATCGCCAGAATGCTACCGACGATAAAGCCGCCCCCGCACAAGACAAGCGGACGCGAAATGGTGCGGGCAAGTCGAGCTTTATCGATCTCGTTCATTTTCTTTTGGCAGGAGGGCCTGAGGGAGCCTTAAAATCAAAAGAACTTGCGGAATGGACTTTTAATCTGTGCCTAGACGTGGGCGACGAGCGCTTAGTTGTGGAGCGTAAGCTCGATGGTTCTCGCCTTTCTATAAGTTCCGATCGACCTA
>DATNDU010000100.1:0-3838 GCA_035606915.1 Roseiarcus sp.
CCTGGGAGGAAAACCGAAACAAACATCACGCCAAGGCCGACTGGCAATTCACAACCGCCGACGCCCGCGTCAAACTCAAAAGGTTGTACCCTCAGTTCAAATGACTCACGGCACTAGCAGTTTATGCGCGAGGCCTGACTCCCGAACCGCGCCTTAGCCCGCAATCGGGTGCGGTACATAGGGCTCTTCGAGCTTGACGATTTCCTCGGCCGTCAGCTTTAGCGACAGGCTTGCGACGGCGTCTTCGAGATGTTCGAGCTTGGAGGCGCCAATGATCGGCGCCGTAACCTCCTGCTTCTGGAGCACCCAAGCCAACGCCACCTGAGCACGGGGCACGCCGCGAGCCTTTGCGACCTCCGCCACCCGTTCAACCACATGGCAGTCCGCCTCGACCGTCTTGGTGTAGAGCATCTTGCCAAATTCATCGGTTTCCTGGCGCGTGCTGGTTTCCTTCCAGTCACGCGTCAGCCGACCGCGCGCCATTGGGCTCCAGGGGATGACGCCGACGCCTTCAGCCCGGCAGAGCGGCAGCATCTCACGCTCTTCCTCCCGATAGAGTAGGTTCAGATGGTTCTGCATGGTCGAGAAGCGGGTCCAATTATGCTTGCTGGCGACATAAAGCGCCCGCGCGAACTGCCAGGCGGCCATGTTGCTGGCGCCGATGTAGCGCGCCTTTCCAGCCTTCACTACGTCGTGCAGAGCCTCCATCGTCTCCTCGATCGGCGTGTTCGGATCGTTGCGATGGATCTGATAGAGGTCGACATAATCGACGCAAAGTCGACGCAGAGAATTATCGATCTCTGCAAAGATCGCCCGCCGCGACAGGCCTTGACCGTTGGGGCCGGGTCGCATGCGCGCCCAGACCTTGGTGGCGATGACCACTTCGTCGCGTGATGTGAGAGACTTCAGCGCACGGCCGATGATCTCCTCGCTCGTGCCGTCGGAATAAACGTTGGCGGTGTCGAAGAAGTTGATCCCGAGGTCGAGCGCCCGCTTGATGAGCGGGCGCGTCTTCTCGTCGTCGAGCGTCCAAGTGTGAGGCCCGCGCTCCGGTATGCCGTAGGTCATGCAGCCAAGACAGATTCGGGAAACATCCAGGCCGGTCGTTCCGAGCTTTATATAGTCCACGCGCGCTACCCCCGATTCGTCAGGGCGACCGAGGACGGCCGCCCATCTTTCAATATTTCCTTTGAGACGGTCGCCCGTCGTCAAACAACCCTCAGATCGTCGACGCCCAAAGTTCCGGTGCATAGGCGTAGGCGCCATTCGCCTTCGCCGTCACCACTCCGTAGCCGGGGAAGTCGAGATGGACGCCCGCAACCGGAATTCGATCCCTCGACGCCATGTCGAGCACCCGCCGCCTCGCTGCGGCAGCCGCTTTGGGATCGGCGTCGTAGATGACGCTTGCTTCAGGGATCGCGAACTGGACGCCGGGGTGATGAATTAAGTCGCCCCATATCAGCAATTGCTCGGACCCCGAGGATAGACGCCAAGCGGTGTGTCCGGGCGTGTGGCCTGGCGTCGGCACGGCCGACACGCCGGAGGCGAAGTCGCCCGCCTTCACCGCGCGAATGCGGTCGGCATAGGCCGCGAGCACCTTTTGCGCGAGCGCGAAATCCGTCTTCTGGCCAGCGCTAAGCAGTTCGATGCTGCGCTCGTCGCGCCAGAACGCGAGCTCATCCTCATGCATCACCAGTTCGGCGCGAGGGAAGACGGCGTTTCCTTGTCTGTTGATAAGGCCCGCATCGTGATCGGCGTGCAGATGAGTCATCAGCACAGCGTCGATGTCGCCGGGCTTGACGCCGAGAACGGCGAGGTTGGCAAGTAGCTTCCCGACCCCGGGTATCGTATCGCCGTAGCCGGCATCGATCAGCATAAGCTTGTCAGTCGTCTCAATCAGATAGCAGTTGAGCGATAGCCACGGCGGAATCGGCCGCATCGCTGCGCGATTCTCCGCCTCGCAGACGGCGGGATCCGCGCCGACAATGTCAGCGAAGGTCGACGGCAGCAAACCGTCATTGACGGTGGCGATTGCAATGTCGCCGACGTTGCGCCGGTACACGCCGGGAACCTGGTGAGGTGAAAGTCGCTTCATGGCGTCCTGTCATGACTGGCGCCTCGCTATTATGGGAAAACTCGGCGCGCGTTGTAATCGTCATTCGGCGCCCCCGCTTCGCGATTGACGAGATCCGCGCCGTCACCGAAACCTATTCGTCAAGCGCAATGCGATTATGCCGAAATCGACTGAGGCCGACAGGCGCGCTGCGCCTACGATGAGGCAATCGCCGGATTCGGCGCAGCAGCGACAGACTGTCAGGAAGAAGGCGCGACGCGCAAAAGGCTGGCGGCGGCCGATCTCGCCTTTTCCATGCCGGTGAGGCGTTCATGCCTGTTCGCCGCGGATTCGCGTTGAGTGAGACTCGATGTCGCGCCAACCAAGGAACGATCCTGCCTCGACAGCGCGCGGTCTCAGGCGAGCCGCACGCGTGTCGCCGTCATGCCGCCGTCGATGGCGAGAATCTGCCCGGTGATGAAGCTGGCGTCGTCGCTGCACAGGAACGCCGCGGCCGAGGCGACCTCCGAGGGTTGCCCCGCCCGCATGAGCGGCATCGAGCCGATGTTGCTGGCGCGGTAGTCGGCGTCGTTCGCCAGGCGATCCGCGGTCGCCGGGGTTTCGATCAAGCCCGGCGCGACCGCGTTGACGCGCACGCCGTCGGGCCCATATTCCGCCGCCATTTGCCGCGTCAGGCCGATGATGCCGGCCTTGGCCGCCGTGTAGGCCGCTTGCTTGGCCATACCAACGAGGCCAAGGCCCGACGCCATGTTGAGGATGACGCCGTTGCGGCCGCGCAAGTGTGGCAGCGCATCGCGCGACAGACGAAACGTGTTGGCGAGATTGGCATTGATCCAGTGATCGAAATCGTCGTCCGAGGTGTCATGCGCCGGCTTGGAATTTCCGAGCCCGGCGATGTTGGCGAGGATATCGAGCTTGCCGAAGCGGGCGACGCAAGCCGCGATGAGCGGCGCCGAGGCGCCTTTGACCGAGATGTCGCTGAGATGCGGGCTCCAGCGTTCGCTCTGCCCGGGCAATAGCGCCAGCGTCTCGGCGTTGCGGTCAACGGCGAACACCAGCGCACCCTCGTCGTGAAACCGCTGCGCCGTCGCCCGCCCGATGCCGGACGCAGCGCCGGTGACGATTGCGACGCGATCTCTAAGTCGCTCCAACTTAAGCTCTCCTCGTGTCTCGCTTCGCAAGCGAGGCCGCTATGTTCGAGGCGCGATTTAAGCGCCTCGCTACGCCCCGACCCTATCATGCGCCGGCCCGCGCCGACTGCGTAGTCTTGGATTTGAACCCTACCATCGCCAAACGCGAACGCGTTCAACGGGGCCACCGACGAACACGCCGCAGGGTTCGGTCGCCGGCCGGAACAACACAACAGTTCAGGGCTTTGACGGCGCCGCCTGCGCTTGCCACGTCGTGGATCGCGATGTCGCGGTTCCCATTGACGATTCACCGCGCGCCGCGGCTTCTATACCATTCAATCCAACAGGTCGCTTCAACCAGAAAGCTGGCTGCACGGGCAGATCGCCTGTTGGGAGGAAACATAATGCCTAAGATAAAGCTTGCGAGTTTGGCCGCGATTGCGACAGCTTTAGGATTATTGGCGGCGGCCCCCGTCGTCAACACCGCGCGCGCAGACGATAAGATCACCATCATCATGGATGCCGGTCCGTTGTGGGATCCCTTCTTTGGCGCCATGAAGAAGGGCGCCGACGACGCGGCGAAGGATCTCGGCGTCGACTATCAATGGGTCACCGGCACCGACCCCAACAATTT
>DATNDU010000102.1:0-3291 GCA_035606915.1 Roseiarcus sp.
GCGCCGCCGAAGGCCGAGCCCCTCCACACCCGCCCGGTGACGAGTTGGAACGGCCGCGTCGAAATCTCCGCCCCCGACGGCGCGACGCCGATGACGATCGACTCGCCCCAGCCGCGATGGCAACATTCGAGCGCCTGCCGCATCGTCGTCGTGTTGCCGATGCATTCGAACGAGAAATCCGCGCCGCCGCCGGAGAGATCGACGATCGCCTGCACCACCTTGTCGCGCCCGACCTCGTCGGGATTGACGAAATGCGTCATGCCGAACTTGCGGGCGATCTCCAGCCGCGCCGGATTGAGATCGACGCCGATGATCTTGTCGGCGCCGACCATGCGCGCGCCTTGAATGACGTTGAGGCCGATGCCGCCGAGGCCGAAGACCACGACATTGGCGCCTGGCCACACCTTGGCGGTGTAGACGACGGCGCCGACGCCGGTGGTGACGCCGCAGCCGATGTAGCAGATCTTGTCGAAGGGCGCGTCCTCGCGCACCTTGGCGAGCGCGATCTCCGGCAGCACGGTGAAATTGGCGAAGGTCGAGCAGCCCATATAGTGGAACACCTCGGCGCCCTGGCAGGAGAAGCGCGAGGTGTGGTCCGGCATCAGGCCCTGCCCTTGCGTGGCGCGGATCGCGGTGCACAGGTTGGAGCGCCGCGACAGGCAGGTTTTGCACGACCGGCATTCCGGCGTGTAGAGCGGAATGACGTGATCGCCGGGCTTCAAGCTCGTCACGCCGGCGCCGACCTCGCGCACGATTCCGGCGCCCTCATGGCCGAGGATGGCGGGGAACTTGCCCTCGGAATCGAGGCCGGAGAGCGTATAGGCGTCGGTATGGCAGACGCCGGTCGCCATCACCTCGACGAGAACCTCGCCAGCCTTCGGGCCGGCGATGTCGACGGTCTCGATCGTCAGCGGCTTGTTGGCCTGCCAAGCGACGGCGGCGCGCGAACGCATGGGCTCTCCTTCTGCAATGGGTCGGCGGCGTTCAGCGGCGCGGCGCGGGTCGGTGTTTCATAAAGCCCAGCGCGACAATGTTCCAGATCAAGACGCCGATGGCGAAGGCGTAGAAAGGATACACCGCCCACGCCGGCATCCCGCCTTCCGAGCGCGGCTGCACCCAGGTCGCGGCGCCGGCGAGGAGCAGCGAGAACGGCGCGAGTCCCGCCAACGCCGGCGGCATGTTGAGATCATTGAAGCGCTTGGCGCTGACGAAATATTGCGCCACCGCCAGCAACAGCAGCGCGAAGCCGTAGAGTATCAGATAGGCGTGCACGGCGACGATCGAGACCGAGATGAACGGCTGCGTTTTCAGGTCGCGCGGGCCCGGCGACACGGCCCAGGCGAGCGCCGTCAGCGCCAGCGTGATGGCGACCGGCGCGGCGCTGGCGCGCGCCCACAGGCCGGGCCCGATGGTTCCCTCAGGCTGCCGATAGAGAAAACGGAAGCTCGCCATCAGTCTCTCAACAGTTCGTTGATGCCAGTCTTGGCGCGGGTCTGCGCGTCGACAGTCTTGACGATGACGGCGCAATAGAGCGACGGCCCCGGCGAACCGTCGGGCAGCGGTTTGCCCGGCAGCGAGCCGGAGACGACGACGGAATAGGGCGGCACATAGCCGACATGCAGCTTGCCGGTCGAGCGGTCGATGATCTTGGTCGAGGCGGAGAGGAACACCCCCATCGACACCACCGAGCCGCGACCGACGACGACGCCCTCGACCACCTCGGAACGCGCGCCGATGAAGCAATCGTCCTCGATGATGGTCGGCTGGGCCTGCAACGGCTCCAGCACGCCGCCAATGCCGACGCCCCCGGAAAGATGCACATTGGCGCCGATCTGGGCGCAGGAGCCGACCGTCACCCAGGTGTCGACCATCGTCTTCGCGCCGACATAGGCGCCCAGATTGACGAAGCTCGGCATCAGCACCGCGTCGCGGGCAATGAAGGCGGAATGGCGCACGATGACGCCGGGCACGGCGCGAAAGCCCGCTTCGCGGAAGCGGTTCTCGCTCCAGCCGGCGAATTTCGACGCGATCTTGTCAAACCAGGTCGCCCCGCCGGGGCCGCCCTCGACGACGGAATTGTCGTTGAGCCGGAACGACAGCAGCACCGCCTTTTTCAGCCACTGGTTGACTTTCCAGGACTGCGGCCCCTCGGCGCCGGCGATCTTTTCGGCGACGCGGACCTTGCCGGAATCGAGCAGATCGAGCGCGCGGCCGACAGCGTCGCGCACGTCGCCGCGCGTGCCGGGGTCGACGTTGGCGCGATCCTCGAAGGCGCGTTCGATGAGGGTTTGCAGGGCGGCGTCGGACATGTTGGCGACCGGATGAGGAGAAAGCGGGGGGTCTTTCCCCTTGGGGACCGCGATTGTCAATGGCTGGCGCAGCGCCGGCGCGGCCGCCGCGACGGCGGTTCAACTCTCCTTAAGGTTGAAAAAATTCATCGCCCGGCGATTCATTCCCCCGCAAGCCTTGTGGTCGAGGTTGGCCGCTATGAGTGAGCGGCTGGGTGCGCCGCGACCGTCAAGGAGCGTTTCGGATGCCATTCATCGTCGATCGCAGCCGTTCCATCATCAGCGCGATGATCGTCGGCCGCAAAGTCACCGCCCTTGATGTCGGCTGGCTGCGCCGAGAAGTGTTCGCCGACGGCGTGGTGACGCGCGAGGCGGCCGAGGAATTGTTCGCCGTCGAGCGCGCCGATATCGAGAAGTCGCCGGAATGGACGGATTTCTTCGTCGAGATGGTGACCGATTATGCGCTCTGGCAGGCGCGCCCGACCGGTGCGCTCAACGAGACGCAAGCGGAATGGCTGCTGGAGCAAGCCGATTCCTGCATGACCGTCACCGCGCTCGCCGCCCTCGTCAACGTCCTCGGCGAGGCGCATCTGGCGCCGCGCTGGTTCCTGGCGGCGGTGCGCGCCCGCGCCCACCGGCAATGGAAGGGCCTCGACCTCGTCGTCACGGCGCCGCCGCTGGCGCTGGCCGGCTGAGGCAAGAGGGTCTGGCCCGGCAACTCCCCGCCCTGGCCGCGCTTGTCGCACGGCTGTCCGGTACGCATTTTGCTTGAAGTGGCGCACGGCATTGATTCTACTCGTTTCCAGAGTTTCGCGACTCACTTGGACACGAAAAGGGATCAATGCCGTGCGCTTTAGGAATGCCGTTTTTCACGACATCCTCAAGTTCGTGCCTTGGACGGCTTTCGACAGGCTGGTGGGCGAATATCGGACGGACGCGCTGGCGCGCAGTTTCACGACGCGCCATCAACTGATTTCGTTGTTGTTCGCCCAGTTGGCCGGCG
>DATNDU010000113.1:0-3385 GCA_035606915.1 Roseiarcus sp.
TGGTTCTCGACCGCGACGGCGCCGGCGCAGGGGCCGTGCGCGGAACCGGCGACGGCGGCCCCCTGCGAGGCCTGTCGCCACCCCGCCGCCGCGCCGCACGACGATCCCGAGGGTCATCGCCTGCGCCGCGCCAAGCTTGGCCGCGCGCTCGAACGCGCCGACGCGGTGATCCCGCTCGACCGCATGGCGGCAGCCTTCGCCGAGCGCGTATTCAAGACGCCAAGGGCGGCTTCGCCGGGCGCCTCGCCGGCGGCGGTCTGGCCGGCGAGCGGGGCCATCGTCCGCCTCGGCGTGCTTTATCCGCAGCGCGCCCCGGCGGTCGACCGGTTGCTGCTGCGGCTCGGCCGACGGCTAGCGGCGGGAGAGGCGGGATTGGTGGTGTTCGGCGGCGCGCTCGACGACGAGGCGCTGATGGCGACCGGCGCGGCGTTCGTCACCGGGCCGGTCGCCGCCGAAGACTACGCCGATCTGGCGCGCGATTACGGGCTGGAGGCGTTGATCGCGCCCGACCGTGGCGGCGGCTATGGCGATGTTGAGGCGGCGGCGGCGGCGCTCGGCGCCCCCAAGGCTTATTTCGACTGGTCGTTCGGAGCGTTTCCGGCGCAAGCCGGCGACCTATCGCTCGACCCCAGGATTTGCGATGACAAGGCCGTGAACTTGATCGTCGCGTGGATGAACGGGGAGCATCGGGGCCTAGCATGAATGTCGCGCCGTTCTCGATGCAGATCGCTCAGGAGTCCACTCTGGAAAGCGCCGCCGAACTCGTCGCCGAGCGCGAAATCGCCGGCTTCGTGTTTGATTCCGCTGCGCCCGAGCGGCGCTTGGTGGTCGAACTGTGGCTCGACGGCCAGCCGACGCGGATCGCCCGCGCCAACGTGTTCGATCCGCAATTGCGCGCCGGCGGGCGCGGCGACGGCTGCTATCGGTTCGTCTTCGCGCTCGACGCCGAGACTGCCGAGAGCGCTCGCTTCGCCGAGGTCCGGCTCGCCAATACGCAGACGGCGGTCGGGGCGCCGATCGCGCTCGCCCACGCCGCAGTTGTCCCGGCGCGCTCCGGCGGCGAGGCGCGCTGGGCCGGAGGCTTGCGCATTGTCGGCTGGGTCGCCTGGGACGCGCGCCGGGAGGGCAAGGTGCGCGCCTTCATCGACGGCGACGAGGTTGCCGAGACGCGGGCGCAATATTTCTCTCACGTCGGCGAGGCGGCGGCCGGCGGCGTCGCCCGCGGCTTCGAACTGACGCTGCCGATCGCCTTCGCCGACGGACGGTTGCGCCGCGTGCGGATCGTCGGCGACGGCGAGCGCGAATTGTCGGGCAGCCCCTGTCCCGTCGTCGCTTTCCCGCGCGGGCTGGAACGCTTTCTGGAGGGCCGGGCGGAACTCGGGGCCGAGCGGCTGCGGGCGGGGCTGTTCGACCGGCTGCTGCCGCAATCGCTGCCGGCGTCGGAATTCGCCGCCTGGGGGCGGGCTTTTCCGGCGGCGCCGCCGTTCAGCGCGTCCTCGGCTGTCATCGCTGTGGCGCTGATCGGCGAGGACGGGCTCGACGAGACGCTGGAGAGCCTCGATGGCCAATCGACTTCGGCGGCGGTGGTTGGCGCGCTGCGCGCGGGGCCGGAGCCGCTGAGCTTCGAGCCCGCCGATCTCGTCGCCTTTCTCGCCACCGAGGCTGAAAACGCCGACTTCGTCGTGTTCGCTCCGGCCGGCGCGCGGCTGCACGCCCACGCGCTGGGGCGGCTCGCCGAGGCGCTCGCCCGCTTCCCCGACGCCGCGCTTGCCTACAGCGACGTGCTGCTGGCGGATGGGCGCGGCCGGGAATGGCCGCTGGCCTTTCCCGCCTTCGATTACGAGCGCCTGCTCGAACAGGGTTATTGCGCGCTGTTCTTCGCCGCCCGCGTCGCCCATTTGCGCGCCGCCCTGGAGCGCGGCGCGGCCGATCTGTTCCGCCTGTTCAATTCGGCCTTCGACGACAGCGGGCCGGTTGGCGCCACTGCGCCGGCGCACGCGCCGGGCTTCCTCGTGCGCTTGCCGGCGGCGGACCGCGCAGTGGCCAGCCAGACGCTGGCGCGCGCCACGCGCGAGCACCTGGAGGCGCGCCGGCTCAATTTCGTCGTCGAGCCGCGCGCCAGCGACCTGCTGCCGGCGGTGAAGGCGCATCGCATCCCGCCGACGGACAAAGTCTCGATCCTGATCCCGACGCGCAACCGCGTCGACCTGCTGCGCCCCTGCCTGGACTCGCTAAAGCAGACGCTGGGGCAGGCTGCACACGAGATTTTCGTCATCGACAACGATACCGCCGACCCCGAGACGCTCGACTATTTCGAGGAAATCGCCGCCGAGGGCGTGCGCATCGCCAAGGTGAGCGGGCCGTTCAATTTCGCCCGCCTCGTCAACGCCGGGGCCTCGATCGCCAGCGGCGAGTTCCTGCTGCTGCTCAACAACGACGTTGAGGCGACGCGCGAGGGCTGGCTCGATGAGATGCTGTCGCGGCTGGCCGAGCCCGACGTCGGCGCGGTGGGCGCGAAGCTGGTGTTTCCCGGCGGCGGCATCCAGCATGGCGGCGTCGTGCTCGGGCCGAACCTCGCCGCCGCGCACGCTTTCGACGAGCGCCCGGACGGCGACCCCGGCTACGGCGAACTGATGCGCGTTGCCCACGAGACGAGCGCGGTGACGGCGGCCTGCCTGTTGACGCCGCGCCGGCTGTTTCGCCGCCTCGGCGGCTTCGACGGCATGCGCTTTCCGGTGCTGTTCAACGACGTCGATTATTGTCTGCGGCTGCGCGCGGCGGGCCGGCGGGTGGTGATGACGCCGCACGCCCGGCTCCTCCACCGCGCCGCCTCAAGCCGTGGCCGCGACCGCCCCTTCGACGGTCGCCACCGCCACCAGCGCGACCTCGACAACCTGCGCATGGTCTGGGCCGAGGTGCTGGCCGACGACCCCTTCTATAGCCCGATGCTCGGCCTCGACTCGCCTTACGCCGGCCTCGCCTGGCCGCCGCGCTCGCAGGCGCCGCGGCGGCCGCAGATCGAGGGGCCGAACGCGGTCCCGCCGGGGTTTTGAAGGCTGATACGGTTTTCGGGTGAGAGCCTCGGTCTCCGTCATGGCGAGCGAAGCCAAGCCATCCAGCCGTGCCGCGATGCTGCGGTCGGCGCGTAGCCATTGCGTTGCGAGTTCAACCGAGAGCTTTTTGCGCGTGGGGGAGGCATGGATTGTATGTTTCGTATTGCCGCTTTCGCTACGGCTTGAACGGACGGAAGATGGTCAGACGAGGCGGCGAGATCGTGTATGGATGGAACGCGAGTTCGCAAGCAATCTTGATCCGCCGCCTCGTCCGCACGGTCTTAAGCGCGAACGGTAGGATGGGCCTGAGCCCGAGTTTACAATCCCGCGCC
>DATNDU010000114.1:0-2036 GCA_035606915.1 Roseiarcus sp.
CTGCTCGACCTGCCGGTGCCGCGCTATCTCCACCACCGGCTGCTCACCGACGCGAGCGGACGGCGCTACGCCAAGCGCGACCGTGCCCTCACCATCGCCGCGCTGCGCGACGCCGGGCACAGCCCGGCGGAGGTGCGCGCGCGGGCGGGGTTCGAGGGGTAAGATTTCACCACGAAGGACACGAAGAACACGAATGAAGATTTCTTGCGCGAAGCGCAGACCCTTCCCTTGGGGTCCTTCGTGTCCTTCGTGGTGAAAGCGTTTTCTGCCTAATCGAGCTGCTGGCGCAGTCCCGTCGCGATGGCGACATAATCCGGCTCGTCGGGCGCGATCAGCCCGTGGCGCAGCGCGAAGTCGATGATCACCAGATTGACGTTGAACTTGAAATCGTCGCCGTCGCGCACGCGGGCGACGATGTCGCGCGCCGGCATGAGATGGAACGCGGCGATCTCGCCGTCGGTGTTGCGCGGCGTGAAATCGGCGGGGACGGCTAGGTCGAAGACGAAGAGCACGTCCTCGCGCATCCCCGCCGCATTCGCCATGCGATAGGTGAGGGCGCCGACCGGCACCGCGCGCGCGGCGAGGGTCGGCGGCAGGTCGGCCTCCTCGGCGGCCTCCTTGACCAGCGTCGCCAGCAGGCCGTGGCCGTGACCGATGCCGCCCGCCACCATGTTATCGAGCTTGTTGGGCGCCACCTTCTTGTCGGCGGCGCGCCGGCCGATCCACAGCTTGAGCGCATCGGCGTCGTGCCTGATGCCGTTGAGATGGACGCCATAGGCGCGGACGCCGAAGAAGCCGACGGCGCCGCGATCGAGCTTGAACAGCGGCGCCTCGCCCCAGCGCGGCGCCACGGCGAAATCCTCGTGCCGCCACTTGTCGATGCGGCCTTCGGCGACGAGCGTCTCGATGACGCCGTCGACCGCCTCGCTCAGCGCCGCGAACCCGCCGCCCGGCGTCAGCGTCACGGCATCGTCGGCGACGGCGAAGACGGCGGGGAAGCGGCGCAACAGCTCGGCATTGTCGTGGCGCAGCCAGCCGATCCGCGTCGCGCCGTGGCGGAGCGGGCGAAACCGCTCCGCCCGATAGGTGTTGCACGCCTTGATGCGGTCGAGAAAGCTCATGTCATCTCGTCAACGTTTTTGCGAGGTCAGCACGGTCTCGACATCGGCGATCTGGCGCAGCCGCGCGGCGATGAAATCGGCGGTCTCCACCGCCATGCCGCGCATCTGGATGTCGATGGTCAATTCGCCGCCGCCCTCGCTCGTACCGCCCGCCGTGCTGTGCCAGCTCGACGGCACCAGGCCGCGCTTGGCCAAAAGCTCCATGACGCGCGGCAGGACGCCGGGCTCGGCCCTGGCGACGACGGAAAAACAGGCGGCCCGACGCGGCTCCGGGTTTGGCGCGGCGTCCTGGCTGGTTTGGTCTTGACGGGTCTCAGGGCGCGGCGAGCGCGCGGCGGATGGCGACATGGCTTGGGTGCTCCCCAGTGATGGAACGACGAACGGCGCTGGCCCGATCCCTCGGCGGGATCGGGTTGCTAATTCGCCGGCTCGTCGGAGCCTGGGGGCATCGCGCAACCATGATCGCGGCAACCTAGTCCCGGCGGTGCCGGGCGTCAATCTTGCCGGCCGCCTTGCCCTCTGCCGGGCTGTGCACCAGATCACAGACAGAAGCGTTTACCGGCGGTAAACTCCCCTTAGACTATAAGTTGAGTTCCGTGGTGACGCGTACACCTCGACGTTTGGTGGAGATCAAGAATGTTGGCGTGGAAACAAGGGATTGCCGCGGCGCTCGTCGCGCTGTCGCTGTCCGGTTGCGTTGGAACCGCGCGGACCAGCGACGGGCCGCAGAGCTTCCTCGGCATCAGCCAGGATATCGGTTCGGTCTTCGCGACGCAGGATTCCTACCGCAGCCCGCTGCGGCCGAGCTTCCTCGGCGATTAAAGCCGGCGGACCAAACCGGCGCCGGCTCGCGTTCCCGTTCGAGACAACGCGCATGGCCGGGAAAGGTCCGCTATGGACGAGGAGCAAGGTGCG
>DATNDU010000139.1:0-10128 GCA_035606915.1 Roseiarcus sp.
GATGGACAATCCCCGCCGCACGCATCCCGGCGCGCTGATGCCGCAGGCGCGCGCCTGCATTATGCTCGGCGTCAACTACGGCCCCGACCGCGACCCGCGCGAGGCGACGCGGCGGCCGGAAGTCGGGGCGGTTTCGGTCTACGCCCGCCATCGCGATTATCACGACGTCGTCAAAGGCCGGCTCAAGATGCTGGCGTCTTGGTTCGTGTCGCGCGCCGGCGGCGACGTCAAAGTGTTCGTCGACACCGCGCCGCTGATGGAGAAGCCGTTGGCGCAAGCCGCCGGCCTCGGTTGGCAGGGCAAGCACACCAATCTCGTCAGTCGCGAATTTGGCTCCTGGTTGTTTCTTGGCGCCTTGCTGGTCAGCCTCGACCTGCCGGCCGATGCGGCCGAGGCCGACCATTGCGGCCACTGCCGCGCCTGTCTCGACGCCTGCCCGACGCAGGCGTTTCCCGCGCCCTATCAATTGGACGCGCGCCGCTGCATTTCTTATCTGACCATCGAACACAAGGGTCCGATCCCGCGCGAACTGAGAACGGCGATGGGCAATCGCATCTATGGTTGCGACGATTGTCTGGCCGTCTGTCCCTGGAACAAGTTCGCCCAGCAGGCAAGCGAGGCCAAGCTGGCGGCGCCGCACTGGCGCGATCCGCCGCTGGCAGAACTCGCGGCGCTCGACGACGCCGCCTTTCGCGCCCGCTTCGCGGGCTCGCCGATCAAGCGCGTCGGGCGCGATCGCTTCCTGCGCAGCGTGCTGATCGCCATCGGCAATTCCGGCGATGCGGCGTTGTTGGCGAGTGTGCGCGCAAATCTCGAAGATGGGTCGGCGCTGGTGCGCGGCGCCGCTGTCTGGGCGCTGGCGCGGCTTGCTCCAGCGGAAGCCGCGGCGCGGAGCCGCGACGATGACGATCCCGACGTGCGGGAGGAATGGCGCGCGGCCGGCGTTTAGCTGTTGCGCCGCCCCGCCCGCGACAACAAAAGTTTCAGCCCCAACCAGCGCAAAAAAAAAGCCGCGAAAGCCGAGCTTTCGCGGCAATCAAGGAGATTAACGCTCGGACCGGCGCGCCGTGAAGGCGGCCATCGACGAAACGCTGACGCTAATGATGCGTCTCCAGTTGCGGAATGAGCCTGAGCCGTTCAATCTCGTCTTTGATCGACAACTTTTTGCGCTTGAGCTCGTGCAACTTCAATTCATCCGTGGAGGGGTGAGCTTCTTCGGCCAGAATGGCTTGCTCGACCGCTTGGTGACGACGCACGAGTTCCGACAAGTGCGATTCGATCGACATTCGGCAACTCCTAGGTGGCTTCCTGGACGACAAAAGTGTGACACATATATGGGCCGGCGCAAGGCGAAAGCCATCACAGACGTGAAAAAACCAATAGCGCGGCTTCACAATTTGTCGCATTTCCCTGCTCTGCGCCATCGGACTTGCCCGTTGACGCCGCTTGCAATCATAGTCGCAAAGATGGGGCGAGGCTGGACGGCGCAACATGGCGCATGATGGGTTGAGCGAAGACGAACGGCGGGCCATCCGCGAGCAGGTCGAGCGGTTGCGCGAGGAGCATCGCGATCTCGACGCCGCCATCGAGGCGCTGATGCGCTCCGGCGCCGCTGACCAGTTG
Organism: Roseiarcus sp.; assembly: GCA_035606915.1. Taxonomy (GTDB): domain Bacteria; phylum Pseudomonadota; class Alphaproteobacteria; order Rhizobiales; family Beijerinckiaceae; genus Roseiarcus. Next base: position 1,624 of record DATNDU010000139.1, read on the forward strand.
CAACTTCAGCGTTTGAAGAAGCGCAAGCTCGCGCTGCGTGATCGCATGAAGCGGCTCGAAAACGACCTGACGCCCGACATCATCGCCTGAGCGCAATCTGCGCCGCCTCGATCGGCGTCGCCGCCAGCGCATCGGCGCGCGCGGCGACCAGTTCCTCGCGCGAGCCATAGCCCCACAGCGCCCCGATCGCGCTGACGCCGACCGCTCTGGCGCCAAGCATGTCGAATTCGCGGTCGCCGATCATCGCCGCCTCCGCGCCCCGCAGCCCGTGCGCGGCGAGGATGTCGCCGATGATCTCGCGCTTGGCCTCGCGGGAGCCGTCGAGCCGCGCGCCGTTGATCGAGTCGAACCGCCCGCTAAGCCCGAAATGGTCGAGTATGACGTGCGCGTCGCGCTCGTTCTTCGAGGTCGCGACATGCAACCGCGCTCCGCGCGCCGCGACCAGATCGAGCGCCGCCGTCACGCCGGGGTAGACGCTGTTCTCGAAGGCGCCGATCGGCTGGTAGCGTTCCATGTAATAGCCCATCAGCCGCTCCGCCAGCGCCGCGCCCGCGAAGCGCGCGAAGCTCCGGCGCAGCGGCGGGCCGACGATGAAACTGAGCCCTTCGTCGGCCGGCAGGCTCGCGCTCGGGCCGCCGGTCTCGGCGAGCCGGGCGAAGGCGTAGCGGAAGCAAGCGAGGATGCCAGGCCTGGAATTTGTCAGCGTGCCGTCGAGATCGAACAGCACGGCGCGGATCATCTGAGCAGCACGTAGATATCGACCTGACCGTTGGGATCGTCGGCGCTCTTCGGCTCGTTGAGATATTCTTCGAGGAACACGTCCTGCGCATCGGCGCCCTTCTCGTCGAGAAAAGCGGTGATCGCGTCGTAGGTCGAGTCGATGTCGTCGTACTCGCCGCGATACTCGAACTTCATCGCCTTGCCGATCGGCGTCTGGCCGATCTTGACCGGGTCCGGCAGGGCGGGGGCGGGGGTCGGTAGGCTCTCCAGCGGCGCCATGGCGCGATAGGTGAAGCCGTCGTCGTCGGCGGTGAGGAACACCGCGATCGCGTGACCCTGAAGCTTCAGCCCCGCCTTGGTCGCGGCGTCGCGAATGGTCGCCAGACTGCCCATGATCGCGCCGTAGATCTCGGCCCGCTTGGCCTTGGCCTCGATATAGGCGGCCGGGTGGGTGGTAAGCTCGACGACGGCGCCGAGAGTGTCCCCCGGCGCCGGCGAGGGGGTGGGTGAAAGCGTCGCCGGTTGCGGCGCGGCGGCCGTTGGCGACGGCAACGGCGTCTCAGCCGCAGCGGCGGGCAGCGCCGCCAACGTCAGCGCCAGGATTGCAGCCCACACCCATCGCGCCATGACCTGAGTCGGCTCCCGCATCCGTGCGGCCCCAATATGCGGGCGGCCGGGCGGCGCGCAAGTTTCTTTTCGGGGATCGGACCGATCAGGCGCGAAAACCGGGATCGAGCCGGTCGAGCTTGCGCAGCAGCGCCGGCCACACCAGTTGGCGCGCCACCGACGCCATGCCCTCCGAGCGCCCGAACGCGGCGTTCTTTTCGATGACGCCCGGCGCGGTCGGGTAATCGGCGCCGGGGCCGCCGAGCATGCGCGTGCGCACCTGCATCGTGCAGGCTTGCTCCAGGAAATACATGCGCAGGAACGCTTCGGCGCAAGTGCGCCCGACCGTCAGCGTGCCGTGGTTGTGCAGCAGCATGATATTCTTCTGGCCGAGGTCGCGTTGCAGCCGCGGCCGCTCGTCGTGGTCGAGCGCGACGCCCTCGTAATCGTGATAGGCGAGATCCGGCTGGACGAGCTGCGCCGTCTGGTTGAGCGGCAGCAGGCCTTCTTTCGAGGTCGAAACGGCGACGCCGTCGGGCGTATGCAGATGCATGACGCAGCCGGCGTCGTCGCGCACCTCATGCACGGCCGAATGGATGGTGAATCCGGCGGGATTGACCGGGAACGGCGAGGCCCCGACCTTCTCGCCTTTCATGTCGACCTTGACCAGCGAGGAGGCGGTGATCTCCTCGAACATCATCCCGTAGGGATTGATGAGGAAGTGGTGTTCCGGCCCCGGAATGCGGGCCGAAATATGGGTGAAGATGAGATCGTCCCAGCCGTAGAGGGCGACGAGCCGATAGCTGGCGGCGAGATTGAGGCGGATTTCCGCTTCCGTTGCGGCGGGGGCTTCGACATGCGCGTTCATGGGGCGTTCTCCCGTGGGATTTGGCGGCAGTTTGCGGCGGATTGGGGGAGGGGGCAAGGGGGCTGAGCGGCCCAGATGGCGGACCCTCCTTTCCTTCACCCGCCGCCCTCGTCCTGAGGCGCCTTCGGGGCGCCTCAGGACGAGGGCGGTGGATAGCGCAAGGGAGTCGAAGGCAAGCTGCCGAGCTTTTCCATTCCTATAATCAGAAAAATATGATACATACATTCTGATTATCGGAAATTGGTCCATGCCCAAACTCCCTACCTCCCGCAGCGCCCGCGGGCGCCTCCGCCAAGCCGCCCGCGAGCGGCGGTCCGAAAAGCGCGAGCAGCGGCGCAAGCTGCTCGACATGGTTGTCGCCGGCTACGCCTATGAAAACATCGCCGACCGCTTCGAGATCAGCGTCGCGACGTTGCGGCGCGAGGTCGACCGGGCGCTCGCCGCCCGCGCGCCGGACAACGCCCAGCGCTATGTCGCCCTGCAACTGGCGCGGCTGCAAAAGGCCATGCTGGTCGTCGATCTCGCGATGGACGCCGCCGACCTGCGGGCGATCCCGGCGCTTGCGACCCTGCTCGGCGAGTTCGACCGCTACCACGGCCTGGCCGCGCTGCTCAACGTCGGCGCGGCCGGCGAGTTGCAGAAAAAGGCGCCGAAGGCGTTGAAAGTGCTTGATCGGGCGACGGAATAACCCGCTCTACTTCTTCGGAAACCCCAGCCCCATCGCCCGATAGCGCTCGGGATCGTCGAGCCAATTCTCGCGCACCTTCACAAACAGGAACAGGTGCGCCTTGGCGCCGTTGGCTTCGGTGATCTCCTTGCGCGCCGCCGTGCCGATCGCCTTCAGCGTGCGCCCGCCCTCGCCGATGACGATTTTCTTGTGCCCTTCGCGCGTCACATAGATCGTCTGCTCGATGCGCGCCGAACCGTCGGGCAGGTCTTTCCAGGACTCGGTCTCGACGGTGATCTGATACGGCAGTTCGTCGTGCAGCCGCTCGAAGATCTTCTCGCGCGTGATTTCGGCGGCCAGCGCCCGCATCGGCGCGTCGGCGATCTGGTCTTCGGGGTAAAGCCACGGCCCCGGCGGCATCAGCTTGCCGAGATCGCGCTTCAGCCGATCAAGCCCGCTGCCGGTCTCGGCCGAGATCATGAACGTCTCGTCGAAGGCGAGCGCCGCGTTGATCCGCGCCGACAGCGCCAGCAGCGACGCCCGCTCGACGAGGTCGATCTTGTTGAGAATGAGCACCTTCGGCTTGCGGCGCTGGGAAAGCCCGTCGAGGATGCGTTGCACGTCCTCGCCAATCTCGTCGGCGGCCCCTTCGGCCCGCGCATCGACGATGAGGGCGAGAACGTCGGCGTCGGCGGCGGCCGACCAGGCGGCGTCCGCCATCGCCCGATCGAGCCGGCGCTTGGGCGCGAACAGACCGGCCGTATCGACGAATACGAGCTGGGCTTCGCCCTCGATGGCGACGCCGCGCACCGGCCCACGCGTCGTCTGCGCCTTGCGCGAGACGATCGACACTTTCGCGCCGACGAGCTTGTTGAGCAGCGTCGACTTGCCGGCATTGGGCGCGCCAATCAGCGCCACGAAGCCGCAGGAGGTCATGGCTGCGCCCAACGTTCGAGGAAAGCTTTGGCGGCGGCCTGCTCGGCGGCGCGCTTGGAGGAAGCCTCGCCGCGCTCCGGCGCGAAGCCGTCGAGTTCCACCTGCATGATGAAGCGCGGCAGATGCGCGGGGCCGCTGCGCTCCACCTCGGCATAGTGCGGCGTGGCGAGGCCGCGCGCTTGCGCCCATTCCTGCACGGCGGTCTTGGCGTCCTGGATCGGCGCCGCGTCGGCCAGCATGCGCGCCTCCCAGAAGCGGCGCACCAGCGCGCGCGCCGCCTCGAAACCGGCGTCGACGAACACCGCGCCGATCAACGCCTCGCAGACGTCGCCGAGGATGGCGGCCTTGTTGCGGCCGCCGCCGCGCGCCTCGCCGACCCCCATCACGACATGCGGGCCGACGCTCCAACTCTCCGCCACCTCGGCGCAAGTCTCGCCGCGCACCAGCCGCGCCAGCCGCACCGAGAGATCGCCCTCGCTGGCCTCCGGGAATGCCTGGTACAGCATTTCGGAGACCACGAGCCCGAGCACCCGGTCGCCGAGAAACTCCAACCTCTGGTAGGATTGCGCGCGGCCGGAGGTCGGCGCCGAGACATGCGTCAGCGCCCGCTCGACGAGCGAGGCATCGGCGAAGCGGTAGCCGAGCCGCGCTTCGAGCGCCGAGAGTTCGGCCTTGGCGCGCATCATGGGCGAAGCGTCAACGGACCCGCATCAGCAGGCGATTCCAGCGCACCGTCCACGGCCAGCGCCAGAATTCCCAAGCCGCCGCGCCGTCGCCAACGGAGAAGAAGATGATCTCGGCGCGGCCGACGAGGTTCTCCGCGGGCACATAGCCGACCGGCCCGGAGGGGAAGCGCGAATCCTCGGAATTGTCGCGGTTGTCGCCCATCATGAAGAAGTGGTTGGGCGGCACGGTGAAGACGTCGGTGTTGGCGGCGGCGCCGTCGTCGCCGGAGATCTGGATGATCTCATGGCGGCGACCGCCGGGATGGCCCTCGCTGTCGGGCAGGGTCTCCCAATAGGCTTTGACCTCGGTCGGCTGGCTGAAGCCGTCCTCCATCTTGTAGGCTGGGGCGGGCTCGCGCGGCACGATCGTGCCGTTGATGTAGAGCCGGTCCTTTATCATCTGCACCTTGTCGCCGGGCAGGCCGATGACGCGCTTGATGAAATCCTGGTCAGGCTCGCCGGGGGGGCGGAAGACGGCGATGTCGCCGCGCTTTGGCGGCGAATAGAACAGCCGGCCGCGCATCTCGTTCGGCGCGAGGTCGAGGAAGCTCGGCAACGAGTAATGCGAATAGCCGTAGGAATATTTAGAGACGAAAAGATAATCGCCGATGAGCAGCGTCGGGATCAGCGAACCCGAGGGAATGTTGAACGGCTGGAACAGCACCGTGCGCACCACCAGCGCGATGAGCAGCGCCTGCACGATCACCTTGATGGTTTCCCACCAGCCCTCTTCTTTCGCGGCGGAGACGGAATCGGCGGGAGATTTCATCAAGTTCGGTTCGCTCATCGGCTCGCTCCAGGTGCGGGGCGATCGACGCCCTATATAGGGCGTCGGCCGCCACGCCAAGCTTGAGGGTCAGGGAATCAGCACGATCGAGCCGGTCGTGCGTCGCGCTTCGAGATCGCGATGCACGCGTGCCGCCTCGGCGAGCGGGGCGTGATCGGAGACCGCGATCTTGACGGCGCCGGCACCGACGACCTCGAACAGTTCCTTGGCCATCGTGTCGAGCCGGGCGCGGTCGGCGAGGAAGGTGAACAGCGTCGGCCGCGTCGCGTAGAGCGAACCCTTCTGGCCGAGCAGGCTGAGATTGAACGCCTCGACCGGCCCGGAGGCCGAGCCGAAGCTGGCGAACACGCCGAACGGTCTCAGGCAATCGAGCGAGGCCGGGAAGGTCGCCTTGCCGACGCCGTCGTAGGCGACGGCGCACTTGGCCCCCTCGGTGATTTCGGCGACACGGGCTGGGAAGTCCTCAGACGAATAGTTGATGACGTGGTCGGCGCCGCAGCCCTTGGCGATCTCCGCTTTGGGCGGCGAGCCGACGGTTCCGATGACGGTGGCGCCGAGATGCTTGCCCCACTGGCAGAGAATCTGGCCGACGCCGCCGGCCGCGGCGTGGACGAGGATGAAGTCGCCGGATTGTACGCGATAGGTCTGGCGCAGCAGGTATTGGGCGGTGAGGCCCTTCAGCATCATCGCCGCCGCCTGCTCATAGCTGATATTGTCAGGCAGCTTGACGAGGTGCTTGACGTCGACGTTGCGGGCCTCGGCGTAGGAACCCGGAGTCGACACATAGGCGACGCGATCGCCGATTTTGAACCCCTCGACGCCGGCGCCGAGCGCGGTAATGACGCCCGCGCCCTCGCTGCCGGGAATCAGCGGCAGCGCCCCCGGATAGAGCCCGGAGCGAAAATAAGTGTCGAGGAAATTGACGCCGATGGCGTGGTGGCGCAGGCTCGCCTGCCCCGGGCCGGGAGCGGCAAGTTCGACGTCCTCCCATTGCAGGACTTCCGGGCCGCCGGTCTTATGGAAGCGGATGGCGCGCATGATGTCTCCTCGCCGCGCCACGATGAACGGGCGCTGGCGCCGCATATAGGCGCTTGGCGCGAGGAGCGGAACCCGCGCTTGCCCTTTTGCGCGCGCGCGTATAGGGACGATGCGGCGGGGTGGCGAGATCGCGCCGCGTTGAAGTGCGCCCATCGTCTAGCGGTCCAGGACGTCGCCCTTTCACGGCGAAAACAGGGGTTCGATTCCCCTTGGGCGCGCCAAAGATTTTAGAGCGTGTCCTCATTTGAGCCAAGCCAAGGCGCAGACCAAATGCAATCCGGCGAGGAAATATCGGGTGGTCTTCTCATAGCGTGTCGCAATGGCCCGGAACTGCTTGAGATATTGGAAGAAACGTTCGACTAAATTCCGTTCGGCGTATAGGGCGAAGTCACAAGCGCGTTTGGATTTCCGATTTGCCTTCGGTGGAATCACGGGACTGATCTGTCGGATTTCGAGGCTGGCGATGAGCTGTCGGCGTCGTAATCCTTGCCGGCGAGAAGGGCCTGCGGTTGAACCTCGGCGCAAAGCCTTTCGGCTTGGGTTATGTCGTGAACTTGTCCGCCGGTGAGACTGAGCGCCAAGGGATTGCCAAGAGCGTCGACGATCATGTGAATCTTCGTCGTCAACCCGCCGCGCGAACGCCCTATGGCTTGGTCGAGCCCCCTTTTTTTTAGAACGCCGGCGCTGTGTTGGTGGGCTCGCACGATGGTCGCGTCGATCATCGCGTACTCATTGTCGGGATCGTCCGCCAAAGTCTTGAAAAGCCTCTCCCAAACACCGCTTTTCGCCCACCGCGAGAACCGCGTGTGAACATTCTTCCAGGCGCCGAAGCGCTCAGGCAGGTTACGCCATCGTCAGCGCGGAGACATCCCCCTCGACGAGGCCGGTCGCGAAGTGCTGGAAGCCAGCGACCTGCCTCTAACCCAGATCACCCGGCGCGACGTCGCGCGGATCTTCGGTGCAAAATCGCTTGCGATGACGTCCCCTGAGGGGGGAGTTTCACGTCCAATAACGACCCCCTCTGAGTCAGCGTCCTTGCCTCTGGCCCCGACCGGCCGGGAAGGACGGATGGGGATGATAGGTGTGGATAGGATCGGCGATCTACGTCGCGTCTATTTTGACCAGGACCGTTCGATCAAGGAGATTGTGCGACGGGACGTGCAACCGACGCGGAAGTTCGGGTTTTGGGTCGACGCGCTGACTGCGCGTCTATTTTCGCGAGACCCAGAAACCGGTGCTCGGCGCCCACGACAAGGCGTTCCAGTTTTACGGCGGGGTCTGTCGGCCATAGGGCGTCCGCTGGGACGCCCGTCAAAATAACGGGCTACGGCATCTACGATAACATGAAGACGGCGGTCGAAACGATCTTCGTGGGCAAGCGCGCCGCTACCATGGCCGCTTTCTCCAGATGTGCTCTCACCATCTGATCGAGCCCGTGGCTTGTACTCCTGCTTCGGGCTGGGAAAAGGGCCAGGTGGAGAACCAGGTCGGCAATCTGCGCGACCAGATGTTTCGCCCCAAGCCCCGGGTGAAGAGCCTGGCCGAGTTGAATGCATAGCTGGAAGATCAATGCGTCGCCTACGCCAGGCGAATGCGGCATCCCGAGTTAATGCGGCATCCCGAGTTCAAGGATCGAACGATCTGGGGGGTCTTCGAGGACGACGCCCGCACCGCCGGCCGAATGGTTCTGGTGCGCTCGCATGCCGAACGCCCCGCCGCTCTGTTGGGCGAGGAGGTCGTCGCCGGTCATCCCCGCTGCTTCCAGCGCGACACGATCGTCTACGACTCCTGGCGCTACCTGCCGGTGCTGATGAAGAAGCCCGGCGCCTGCGCAACGGCGCTCCGTTCAAGGACTGGGATTTGCCGGTCGCGCTGACCCAAGTGCTCGCCAAGCTGACGCCGCACGCCGACGGCGACTGTCAGTTCGTCAAGATTTTAGGAGCCGTGCTCAATCACGGACTCGCACGGACTCGGCGCGGTGGAGGCCGCCTGCGCCGAGGCGCTGGAGGCAGGTCTCGCCAGCGGTGACGTGATCCTGACTGTGCTGGCGCGCCGAGGCCAGCCTGCGCCGCCGCCCAGCATCGCCACCTCCGATGCGCTTCGCCTGAAGATCGAGCCCGCGGCCGATTGCAGCCGCTACGACCGCATAAGGAAGATC
>DATNDU010000146.1:0-19131 GCA_035606915.1 Roseiarcus sp.
CACGTGGCTCGTCGATAAATCAAACAAGCCCGTCACCGAGGCGTGGTTGTGGCTCGATGGCCGCGCCGGGCCGACGGTTAGGCGGTTGCGCGGCACGGCGGCGGACCGCGCGCGCTACTTCGCCACCGGCTCCGGCCTCAATGTCTGCCAGCAGGGGGCGCAACTGGCGCATATGAAAGCGACGACGCCCGAGATCGTCGCCGCCGCCGACGTAGGCATGCACTGCAAGGACTGGCTCTATCTCAACCTGACCGGCGTTCGCGCCACCGATCCGTCGGAAGCCTGTTTCACCTTCGGCGATTTCCGCAAGCGCGCCTATGACGATGACGTCATCGCCGCGCTCGGGTTGACGGCGCAGCGCCGGTTGTTGCCGCCGATCCTCGATGGGGCGACGACCACGCATCCTTTGAACGCCGCCGCCGCCGCCGCGACCGGGCTCAAGCCGGGGACGCCCGTCAGCCTCGGCTATGTCGATGTCGTCTGCACGGCGCTGGGCGCGGGCATCCTCACCGAAGGCGCGCCGGCGCGCTGCTCGATCATCGGCTCGACGGGCATGCACATGCGCGCCTGCGCGGCCGAAGACGCTTATCTGAACGGGGAGGGCACCGGCTACACGATGACGCTGCCGGTGGCCGGCATGATCGCGCAGATGCAGTCGAACATGGCGGCGACGCTGAACATCGATTGGGCGCTGGCGCTCGCCGGCGATCTCATGGCCGATATCGGCCATGCGGTCTCGCACGCCGAGCTTATTGGGCGCATCGAGGGTTGGGTGGCTGCGGCGCGACCGGGCTCATTGTTGTTTCATCCCTATATCTCCGAGGCCGGAGAGCGCGGGCCGTTCGTTAACAATCACGCGCGGGCGGGGTTCAACGGCCTCAGTTTCTCGCATCGCTTCCCCGATCTCATGCGTGGCGTCGTCGAGGGCCTGGGGATGGCGGCGCGTGATTGCTATGCGGCGATGGGCGCCTCGTCGAGCGAGGTCAGGCTGACCGGCGGGGCGGGGCGCTCGAAGAGCCTGCGCGCCATTCTCGCCGCCTGTCTGAACGCGCCGGTGCGGGTGTCCTCGCGCGAGGAGGCGGGGGCGGCGGGGGCGGCGATGATCGCGGCTTGCGCCATCGGCGCCTATAAAGACATGGACGCCGCGATTGCGCGCTGGGTGACGCCGGCGCTGGGCGAAGCCGAGGCGCCGGACCCGGCGCTGGTCGACATCTACGAGTCCCTGTTTCCGGCTTATCTGGCGGCGCGCAAGGCGCTCGAACCGGTGTGGGACCGTTTGGCGCAGAAGGACTGACATGGCCCGCGAAATTGCAATCATCGGCGATCACTTCATGCTGCCGGAGATGTTTGAGGCGAAGCTGCGCGAGGTCTGCGGCGACCTCATCAGCATGCGCCTGCGCAAGGACAACTGGCCCGACGAGCCGATGGAGCACGGCTACGCCACAGCCGGAATGCAAGGCCTGAAGGAATATTTCGGCGGCGCGGACGATGTCGTCGAATTCATCGGCGAGGCCGAGATTCTGGTGACGCATCTGGCGCCGATGTCGGCTTCGATGTTGGCGCGGCTGCCGAAGCTGAAGATGATTGCGGTGTCGCGCGGCGGCCCGGTCAACATCGACATGAAGGCGGCGCACGAGCGCGGCGTATTGGTGGTCAACACGCCGGGCCGCAATTCCTCGGCGGTGGCGGAGTTCACGCTCGGAGCCATTCTCGCCGAGACGCGCCGCATTCGCGTCGGCCACGAAGCACTGCGCAAGGGCGAGTGGCGAGGCGACCTCTATCGCGCCGATACGACGGGGCGCGAACTCAACGAGATGACGGTCGGCGTCATCGGCTATGGCAAGATCGGCACGAAGGTGGTCAAGCTGCTGCGCGCCTTCGGCGCGCGCGTGCTCGTGCATGATCCCTATATTCAACTCAGCGCCGACGATGTCGCGGCGGGCGTCAAACTGGTAGGCTTCGAGCAACTGCTGGCGGAAGCCGACGTCGTCTCCATACATGCGCGCGTGACTGGCGAGACCACGCACATGATGAACAAACAGGCCTTCGCGCGCATGAAGCGCGACGCGATCTTCGTCAACACCGCGCGCGGCCCTCTGTGCGATTACGATGCGCTTTACGCAGCGTTGACGCAAGGCGAGATCGCCGGGGCGATGCTGGAGACCTTCGGCGTCGAGCCGGTCCCGGCGGATTGGCCGCTGTTGCAACTGCCAAATGTGACGTTGACGCCGCATATCGCCGGCGCCTCGGTGCGCACGGTGACGATCGCGGCCGAGCGGGCGGCCGAGGAGGTCAGGCGCTACCTGGCGGGCGAGGGGCCGCTCAACCCGTGCTGAGGAGCAGCCGATGACGGCCCCGGTTGATCTGCTCGTCATTGGCGGCGGCGTCAACGGCGCCGGCGTGGCGCGCGATGCGGCGGGGCGCGGGCTGTCGGTCGTCATGTGCGAGAAGGGCGATCTCGCCGAGGGCACCTCGTCGCGCTCCGGCAAGCTCGTGCATGGCGGCTTGCGTTATCTGGAATATTATGAGTTCCGCCTCGTGCGCGAGGCGCTGATCGAGCGCGAGGTGCTGCTCCGGGCGGCGCCGCATATCATCTGGCCGATGCGTTTCGTGCTACCGCATTCGCCGCAGGACCGCCCGGCTTGGTTGGTGCGTCTCGGCCTGTTTCTTTATGACAACCTCGGCGGCCGCAAGCTGTTGCCGCCGACGCGCACGCTCGATCTGTCGCGCGATCCCGAGGGGGCGCCGCTCAAGGACGTCTATGTCAAGGCGTTCGAATATTCCGATTGCTGGGTTGACGACGCGCGTCTGGTCGCGCTCAATGCCATCGACGCCAAAGCGCGCGGCGCGGAAATCCTCACCCGCACCGCCTGCGTTTCCGCCCGCGTCGAGAACGGCTACTGGCGCGCGGAACTGGAGGACCAGCGCGACGGCGCCAAGCGCATCGTCGAGGCGCGCGCCGTCGTCAACGCCAGCGGACCCTGGGTCGATGATGTGATCGGCCGCGTGCTCGGCGGCAATTCGCGTCGCTCGGTGCGGCTGGTCAAGGGCAGCCACATCATCGCGCGCAAGTTCTGGGACGGGCCGCAGGCTTATCTAGTGCAGAACCACGACAAGCGCGTCATTTTCATCAACCCTTACGACGGCGACAAGGCGCTGATCGGCACAACCGATATTCCGTTCTCCGGCCGCGCCGAGGAGGTCGCGGCGGACGAGGGCGAGATCGCCTATCTCATCGCCGCCGTGAATCGATATTTCAAGCACGAACTCAAGCGCGAGGACGTGCTGGAGACGTTCTCCGGCGTCCGCCCCTTGTTTGACGACGGCAAGGGCAATCCATCGGCGGTGACGCGCGACTATGTATTCGATCTCGACACGACGCGCGGGGCGCCGGCGCTCAACGTCTTCGGCGGCAAGATCACCACCTTCCGCAAGCTCGCCGAACACGCGCTCGACCGGCTGGAGCCGTTCTTTCCGGCGATGACGCCGGCCTGGACAGCGCAGGCGGCGCTGCCCGGCGGCGATATCGCCAACGCCGACTTCGCCGCCTTCCTGGCCGGCTTCAAGGCCAGGCATCCGTGGCTGCCGCCGGGTCTGGCCGCCCATTATGGGCGGCTCTACGGCACGCGGGCGGAAAAGCTGATCGGCGCCGCCGCCTCGCTCGCCGATCTCGGGCGCGTCTTCGGTCCCGATTTCCACGAGGCGGAAGCGCGCTATCTGCGGGCGGAGGAATGGGCCGAAACCGCCGACGACATTCTGTGGCGGCGCACCAAGCACGGGCTCGACATGAGCGAGGCGGAGCGAGACGCCTTCGCGCAATGGCTCGCGCCGGCGCCGGCGCGCTGATCGGGACTGGCGCGCCGCGTCCTTCGGCTTATAAGGCGCCCGATCACGAGCAGCGGGAGCAGCCGACATGCGTTTGAAGGGCAAAGTCGCCATCGTCACCGGCGCGGGCTCCGGGTTCGGGGCGGGAATGGCGATGCGCTTCGCCGCCGAGGGCGCGCGCGTGGCGCTGCTCGACATCAACCTGCAAGGCGCCCAGCAGGTCGCGGAAGCGGCCGGGCATGGCGCGATCGCGCTCAAGTGCGATGTGACGCGGGCCGACGACATCGCTGCCGCCGTCGCGGCGACGCGCCAAGCCTTCGGCCGGCTCGACATCGTCGTCAACAACGCCGGCTGGACGCATCGCAACAAGCCGTTGCTCGAAGTCACCGAGGCGGAGTTCGACCGCATCTATAATGTCAACGTCAAGTCGATCTATCTGATGACGCAGGCGACGACGGCGGCGCTGGCGGAAGCCGGCGGCGGCTCCGTCATCAACATCGGCTCGACGGCGGGCGTGCGGCCCCGCCCAGGCCTGACCTGGTACAATGGCTCCAAGGGTTTTGTGAATCTGGTCTCGAAGTCGATGGCGGTGGAACTCGCGCCGCTGAAGATTCGCGTCAATTGCATCGCGCCGGTGCTCGGCCAGACCGGGCTGACCGAGGAGTTCATCGGCGGTCCGGCGACGCCGGAGCGGCTGAAGGCGTTCATGGCGACGATCCCGCTCGGACGCATGTCGCTGGCCTCCGACATCGCCTCGGCGGCGCTCTATCTGGCCAGCGACGAGGCGGAGTTCATCACCGGCGTCGTACTGCCGGTGGATGGCGGCCGCACGATTTGACGCCCGTCGCGGCCTGATCTCGTGGCCCCCGCGCTGGAAACCCGGGCGCTGACGATTCGTTTCGGCGGCCATGTCGCCGTCGATGCCGTGAGTTGCGCGTTTTTCCCCGGCCAGTTGACGGCGATCGTCGGGCCGAACGGGGCCGGCAAGACCACCTATTTCAACTTGGTCTCCGGCCAGTTGCGCGCCACTTCCGGCGCCGTGTTGGTGGGTGGGTGCGACATCACCGTGCTCGATGCGCCGCGCCGGGCGCGGCTTGGGCTCGGCCGCGCTTTCCAACTCACCCATCTGTTTCCGGCTTTGAGCGTGTTGGAGAACGTGCGGCTCGCCTGCCAGGCCCGCGCCGGTGTGCATTACGAGATGACGCGGCCGTGGAGGACGCGGCGCGACATCATCGCCGCCGCCCATGCGGCGCTGGCCCGCGTCAGCTTGGAGGCCCGCGCCGCCTCGCCGGTTGCGGCGCTCTCGCACGGCGATCAGCGCAAGCTCGAAGTGGCGATGATGATGGCGCTGGAGCCGGACATCCTGATGTTCGACGAGCCGACGGCGGGCATGAGCGTCGACGAGGTTCCCGTCGTGCTCGACCTGATTGCGCAGCTAAAGCGCGAGGCGAGCAAAACCATTCTGCTTGTCGAGCACAAGATGGACGTGGTGCGCTCGCTCGCCGACCGCATCGTCGTGCTGCACAACGGCCGCCTGATGGCCGACGGGTCGCCGGCGCAGGTGATAGCCTCGCCCATCGTGCGTGAGGCCTATCTCGGGGCGAGCGCGTCATGAGCGCAAGCCTGACGCTCGACGGCGTACACACCCATATCGGCCGCTATCACATATTGCAGGGCGTCGATTTCGCCGCGCCGGCGGGGCGCACCACCATGCTGCTCGGGCGCAACGGCGCCGGCAAGACGACCTGCCTGCGCACCATCATGGGCCTGTGGCGCGCCTCGCGCGGCGCGATCCGGCTCGGCGAGGCGCGGCTCGACGGCGCCAGGGCCAGCGACGTGGCGCGCGCCGGCGTCGCCTATGTGCCGGAGACGATGGCGATCTTCTCCGATCTCAGCGTGCGCGAAAACCTCGTGCTGGCGGCGCGCGCCGGGGCGATGGACGAGACGCGGCTGGCCTGGATTTTCAATTTCTTCCCGGCGCTGAAGACCTTCTGGGCGTCGCGCGCCGGCTCGCTGTCGGGCGGGCAGAAGCAGATGCTCTCGATCGCCCGGGCGCTCATCGAGCCACGCCAGTTGCTGCTGATCGACGAGCCGAGCAAGGGCCTGGCGCCGGCGATCGTCGACGGCCTCATCGCCTGCCTGAAGGACGTCAAGCAGCGTGGCGCCACCGTCCTGCTGGTCGAGCAGAATTTTCGCGTCGCGCGCGAGGTCGGCGACCTCGTGGCGGTGATGGACAACGGCCGCATCGTCCACGCCGGCGAGATGGCGGCGCTCGCCGAGGACGTCGACCTGCAAGGCCGGCTGCTCGGCCTCTCGCTGGATAGCCACCAATGACTGACATCGGCGCCGCCTCGCCGCGCCGGCGGATGGACATCTTACCGGCGCTGACACCGCTGATTGTCGCCGCCGTGGCGGCGCCGTTCATCGGCTCGCTGTCGACCTTCGTCACGCTGACGCTGGCGAGCCTGGCGATGGGGGCGATGCTGTTCGTCATGGCCTCGGGGCTGACGCTGGCCTTCGGCATGATGGACGTGCTCAATTTCGGCCACGGCGCCTTCATCGCCGTCGGCGCCTTCGTGGCGACGGTGGTCTATCAGTTCGCGCCGCACGGCTCGCTGGGCATCGATCTCGCGGCGTTCGTCGTCGCGCTGACGGCGGCGGCGATCGTCTGCGGCCTCGTCGGCTATGTCTACGAGCGGCTGTTGATAGCTCCGGTCTACGGCCGCCATCTCGAACAGATTCTCATCACCATCGGCGGCGGCATCGTCATCGAGCAATTGCTGCTGGCGCTGTTCGGCACGCAGCCGATCGATCTCACGCCGCCGGCGGCGTTTCGCGGCGCGCTGGTGTTCGGGCAGATCGCGGTCGAGAAATACCGGCTCGTCGCGCTCGGGCTCGGGCTGGCGCTTTATGTCGTGCTGCTGCTGGTGCTGAGCCGCACCCGCATCGGGCTGTTGATCCGCGCCGGGGTCGAGAACCGCGAGATGGTGGAGGCGCTGGGCTATCGCATCGACCGGCTGTTCACGCTGCTGTTCATGGCAGCCTCGGCGCTGGCGGGGATCGGCGGCGTGCTGTGGGGGCTCTATCAGAGTCAGGCGCGGGCGGGGATGGGCGGCGAATTGCTGGTGCTGGTGTTCATCGTCATCATCATCGGCGGCCTCGGCTCGGCGACCGGCTGCTTCCTCGGCGCGACGCTGGTGGCGCTGATCGCCAACTACGCCGGCTTCCTGGCCCCCAAGCTGGCGCTGGTCTGTAACATCCTGCTGATGGTGGCGGTGCTGCTGTGGCGCCCGCGTGGGCTCTATCCGCTGGGGGGGCGATGAGGTGGCTTTCCGGCGATCCGCCGCGCGGCTGGCCGGCGCGGGCGCTGGTGGCGCTCGTCGTGCTCGGACTGGCGGCGACGCCATTGCTGTTTCATGGCGTCAAGCCGCTCGAAGTCGCTGAGAAGATTTGCGTCATGGCGGCGCTGGCGGCCTCCTACGACGTGCTGCTCGGCTACACCGGGATCGTCTCCTTCGCGCATGTGATGTTCTTCGGCATCGGCGCCTATGGGGTGGGGCTGGCGTCTTACGCGCTCGGGCCGGGGTGGGGCGCGCTGGCGCTCGGGCTCGCCGGCGGCCTGGCGCTATCGGCGCTGCTGGCGGTGGCCATCGGGCTGTTTTCGCTGCGTGTGCAGGCGATCTTCTTCGCCATGGTGACGCTGGCGGTCGCCTACGCCTTCAACGTGCTGGCCTCGCAATTGCCAGACCTCACCGGCGGCGAGGACGGGCGCAGCTTTCGCGTGCCGGAACTGCTGCGCCCCGGCCATCATTTCGGGCATTGGCTCGGCGCCGCCGTCACGGGGCGGACGCTGACCTATTATCTCGCCTTCGCCGGCGCCGCAGCGCTGTTTCTCATATTGCTGCGGGTGGTCAATTCGCCGTTCGGCCGCGTATTGCAGGCGATCCGCGAGAACCCGCTGCGCGCCGAGGCGCTCGGCTATCGCATCGTGGTCCACCGCACGCTGGCGGTGATCGTGGCGGCGCTGGCGGCGACCTGCGCCGGCGGGCTCGACGCTTTGTGGCTGCGCTACGTCGGGCCGGACACGGCGCTGAGCTTCTCGATCCAGATCGACGTGCTGGTGATCGTCGTCATCGGCGGGCGGGGGACGCTTTACGGCGCGGTGGTCGGCGCGGCGGTGTTCGTCATCGCGCAGAATTATCTGCGCAGCGCTATCGGCGGCCTTTCGCACGCGGCGGCCGACCTCGGCCTGCCACTGCTGCCGAGCCTGCTGCATCCCGACCGCTGGCTGCTATGGCTGGGGCTGATGTTCATCCTGGCGGTGCGCTTCGCGCCGCGCGGGATTATCGGCGAGCTGGCGCGACGGGCCGACCTAGCCGAGCCGCGCTAGCCACCCCTGCGCCTGCGCGCGCACATTGTCCGGCGCCGTGCCGCCATAGGAGGTGCGGCTCTTCACCGAGTTCTCGACGCTCAAGACTGTGAGCGCTTCCGCGTTAATGCGCGGCTCGACGCTCTGCATCTGCGCCAGCGACAGCGCCTCCAGCGCGACGCCTTGGGCCGCGGCGAGGCCGACGATGCGCCCGGTGACGTGATGGGCCTCGCGGAACGGCATTTTGAGCGTGCGCACCAGCCAGTCGGCGAGATCGGTCGCCGTCGCATAGCCGGCGCCGGCGGCGGCTTTCATGCGCGCCGCGTCCGGCGTCAGGTCGCCCACCATGCCGGTCATCGCCGCCAGACACAGCGAGAGCGTGCGCAAGCCGTCCATCGCGCCCTCTTTGTCCTCCTGCATATCCTTCGAATAGGCAAGCGGCAGGCCCTTCATCACCGTCAGCAGTCCGACCAGCGCGCCGGTGACGCGGCCGCTCTTGCCGCGCACGAGTTCGGCGGCATCGGGGTTGCGTTTCTGCGGCATGATCGACGAGCCGGTCGAGAACGCGTCAGATAGTCGCACGAAGCCGAATTGCGGCGTCGTCCACAGCACGATCTCCTCGGCTAGCCGAGAGAGATGCACGGCGCAGATGGAGGCCGCCGACAAAGCCTCCAGCACGAAATCGCGGTCGGCGACGCTGTCGAGGGAATTGGCGGTCGGCCGGTCGAAGCCGAGCGCTGCGGCGGTGGCCTCGCGGTCGATCGGGAACGAGGTGCCGGCGAGCGCCGCCGCGCCGAGCGGACATTCGTTGAGCCGGCGCCTCGCGTCGGTAAAGCGCGAGCGGTCGCGCGCCAGCATCTCGACATAGGCCATCAGGTGGTGGCCGAAGGTGACCGGCTGCGCCGATTGCAGATGCGTGAAACCGGGCATCACTATGTCGGCTGAGGCGAGCGCCCGCTCGGCGAGCGCCTTTTGCAGGCCCGCGATCTGCGCGATGAGCGCATCGAGGGTGTCGCGCACCCAGAGCTTGAAGTCGGTCGCCACCTGGTCGTTGCGCGAGCGGGCGGTGTGCAGGCGGCCGGCAGGCGGGCCGATGAGCGCGGCGAGCCGGCTCTCGACGTTCATATGGATGTCTTCCAGCGCGCGCGAGAAGGCGAAGCCGCCGGCCTCGATTTCGCCCTTGACTTGGCGCAACCCCCGCGCGATGGCGTCGGCGTCTTCGGCCCCGATGATGCCGGTCTTGGCCAGCATCGCGACATGGGCGAGCGAGCCGGCGATGTCGTGGGGCGCCAGCGCCCGGTCGAAATCGATGGAGGCGTTGATCTCTTCCATGATTGCGGCAGGGCCGCTCGCGAACCGGCCGCCCCACATCTTGTTGCTCATGTCGAGACCCCGGGTCGTCTGATGAAATGGAAAAACGCCGCCTACGTTCTCACGCCGCTAGCGGTGGCCGTTGTGGCAGCGGCGGCCTTCTACGGGACAAAGCCGCAGGGCGGCAAGGGCGCCTGTCCGGCGGCCTCGACGGCGATCGCCGATAAACTGCGCCCGCTGGCGCATGGCGAGATCGCCGCCCTCGCCGTCGATAAGACGCCGCGGCCGGCCTCCGACCTCGCCTTCGCCGGCGCGCAGGGGCAGAAGCTGAAGCTCGCCGATTTCAAGGGTCGCGCCATTGTGCTGAATTTATGGGCGACATGGTGCGGGCCGTGCCGGGCCGAAATGCCGACGCTCGACAAGTTGCAGGCTGAGGCCGGCGGGCCGAAGTTCGAGGTCGTCACCGTGAATACCGACACCGCGCGGCTGGAGCGGGCGGGCAAATTCCTCGACGACATCGGCGTCAAGCACCTGACCCGCTACGCCGACCATAGCGGCGATGCGTTCGAGACGCTGCGCCTCGCCGGCAAGGCGCTGGGCCTGCCGACGAGCCTGCTGATCGACGCCGACGGCTGCGAGATCGGCGTCGTCGCCGGTCCCGCGAACTGGGCCTCGCCCGAGGCGCTGGCGGCGGTGAAGGTGTTGCAGGGCGGCTAAGGCGGCAAAGCGGAAGCGGGAATGAACAGTTTCAACCGCTTAGGCGCCAAAAGCTGCAACCGGGCATCGAGCTTGGCAGTTACGCAACCGGCGACGATAAGTCATACGGTATCCTGATACCGCATCGGGTCCATCGAGGCGCGCGGGGCGTTTCCGAACGAACCCTATCACGGATTCAGATTTTCAGAAAGTTTTGGGTCGGGCGGCGACCCAGGGCGCCGCGCTGCGAAGCCGTTTCGATTTTCGCGGCGCTCGGCAAATCACAATGGCTATGATGCCTCGCAATGCCAAGGACGCCGCCATGAAAATCGACCGTCTTGACCACCTTGTGCTGACCGTCGCCGACCTCGACAAAACCTGCGCGTTTTACGGGAAGGTCGTGGGTATGACGGCGGTGACGTTCGCCGAGGGCCGCCGGGCGCTCGTCTTCGGCCGGCAGAAGATCAACCTGCATCTGGCCGGCCGCGAGTTCGAGCCGAAGGCAGATCGGCCGACCCCGGGCTCGGCCGATCTCTGCTTCATCGCCGAAACGCCGCTGGATGAGGTGCGGCGCCATCTTGCGCGCTGCGGCGTTGTGGTGATCGAGGGACCGGTTGAGCGGACGGGGGCGCTAGGGCGGATGTTGTCGGTCTATTTCCGCGATCCGGATTTTAACTTGATCGAGGTGTCGAATTATTTAGAGTGAGGGTTAGGCCCGGCGCGCTGCAATGGCGCCGCCAGTGTCACGTCTCCGTAGCTTAAGAGGAAATGTGCCCGTGCGCACCATCACCGCCATCCTTCGCGTCAAGCAGGGTTATGATCGCGTCATGGCCGAGGCGCTGCTCGAAGTCGCCGAAAACGTGCGCGCGAATGAGCCCGAAACCATTGGCTTCTTTATCTCTCAGAACCTCGATGATCCCTGCGTGTTCACGACATATGAGCGGTTCGCCGACCGCGCCGCCATGGATCGCCACAACAATTCTGCGGTCGTGGCGCGGTTCTTCGGAATAGCCAAGCCCATTCTCGACGGCGACGTCACGCTCGTCACGAGTTCCGAACTCTCCGCCAAGTAGTGCCGGCGCCGGAAGACTCGACAGAACCATAAGTGGATTTCCTACCTGACGGCGGCGAGTATATCCTGAGGGTGCGTTTCAATTCATATTTATGGGAACCGAACACCTTGCGGCGCCAGCGCAATCGTCGCTGCGAAATTAGCTGCCAACGGATAGGGGAGCCAGCGCAGTGAGCTTCTGCTCGGTCGCCAGATCGTCGCTATCTCCCGCCCTTGCCCTCTCCCGCGCCGCGCCTTAAGGCGAGCCCGTCAACCTCCCGAGCGCGAAATGGCCAAGACCCCCAACGTCAAGAAAGTCGTCCTTGCCTATTCCGGCGGGCTCGATACCTCCATCATCCTCAAGTGGCTGCAAACGACTTACGGCTGCGAGGTCGTCACCTTCACCGCCGATCTCGGCCAGGGCGAGGAATTGGCGCCGGCGCGCGCCAAGGCGGAGCTGATGGGGGTCAAGCCGGAAAACATCTTCATCGAGGACGTGCGCGAGGAATTCGTGCGCGACTTCGTGTTCCCGATGTTCCGCGCCAACGCCGTCTATGAGGGGCAATATCTGCTCGGCACCTCGATCGCGCGGCCGCTGATCGCCAAGCGGCTGGTCGAGATCGCCCGCGAAGTCGGGGCCGATGCGGTGGCGCATGGCGCGACCGGCAAGGGCAACGATCAGGTGCGCTTCGAACTCTCGGCTTACGCGCTGAACCCGGAGATCAAGATCATCGCGCCGTGGCGGGAATGGGAATTTCCGTCCCGCAACGCGCTCATCGCCTTTGCCGAGCAGCATCAGATCCCGATATCCAAGGACAAGCGCGGCGAGGCGCCGTTCTCCACCGACGCCAACCTGCTGCACGTCTCCTCCGAGGGCAAGGTGCTCGAAGACCCGGCTGAGGAGACGCCGCCTTACGTCTATTCGCGCACCGTCGATCCCGAATCCGCGCCCGACAAGGCGACGGTGATCGAGATCGGCTTCGAGCGTGGCGATGCGGTGTCGATCAACGGCGAAAAGCTGTCGCCGGCGGCGCTGCTGACGGCGCTCAACAAGATCGGCCACGACAACGGGGTCGGGCGGCTCGATCTGGTCGAAAACCGCTTCGTCGGCATGAAATCGCGCGGCATGTACGAGACGCCGGGCGGCACGATCCTGCTTGTCGCCCATCGCGCCATCGAATCGATCACGCTCGACCGCGGCGCGGCGCATCTCAAGGACGAGTTGATGCCGCGCTACGCCGAGATGATCTACAATGGCTTTTGGTTCGCCCCCGAGCGCGAACTGTTGCAGACCCTCATCGATAAGAGCCAGGAACTCGTCACCGGCAAGGTGCGGCTCAAGGTCTATAAGGGCGGCGCTTGGACGATCGGCCGCGAGAGCCCGTATTCGCTCTACGACCAAGACCTCGTGACTTTCGAGGAAGGCGCCGTCGCCTATGACCACAACGACGCCGGCGGCTTCATCAAGCTTAACGCGCTGCGCCTGCGCACGCTCGCCAAACGGCGGGCGAAGCTGAAGCGCTAACGCCTCAGCCGCCGACCGACGACGACGCCGGCGATCAGCACCGCGCCGACGGCGATCAGCCGCGCATCGAGCTTGCGGGCGGCGAAGCGCAGCGCCGGCGGGCCAGCGATCAGCGCAAGCTCCGTCGCCGGCCGCGTCTTCGGCCGCCGATGTTGCATGCGCAGGCCAAAGCCGACGAAGGGCACGGCGACGACGACGAGGCCGAGGGCTATCCACAATTGCGGATATTCCACGCCATGCGCGAACGTTAGCCAGCGCCCGAGGCCGGCGAGCGCAAAGCCGAGCGCGAACAGCAACAGCGCCGTCGCGCCAGCGTAGAGCGCGGCGGCGTAGCTCCTGAGCTTGGCCAACTCGGCGAGATGGCCGGCGAGGATCGCTGTGAGCCCCGCCAACATCAGCGGTTCGACATCACGCCGAGAACGAGGCCGATCGCCGCGGCGACGGCGAGCGCACCAAGCGGGCGCTCGCGCACCTGGCCGCGCAGGCTCTTGCCGATGGCGTCGAGGCTGTTGTTGAGGCTCTTGCGCACGGACTCCGTATCGACGCTGTTGATCGCGTCGACGGCGCGGCCGGCGATGTCGTTGGCGGCCCCGTATACGTCGCGCTTGGCCGCCGCGCCCTCGCGGCGCGCGGTGTCGACGACATCAGCGGCGTGATCGCCGACGTCGCTGACCATGCCGACGACCTTGTCTTTGATAGCGTCTTTCTGCTCTTGATAACTCATGTCTGCCTCCGAAGCCGCCGATTCCCTCGGCCCTCGCCGTCAAAACGCCGCCCTGCGCCCGATGTTCCTGACCGCGCCGGTGGTATCGCGCCGGCGGGCGCAGCGATGAACCGTCTGGCGCTGCTGGTCGCGGCGACCTTCTTCATGGAGTTTCTCGACGCCACCATCCTGACCACGGCGCTGCCGCGCATGGGCGAAAGCCTGCACGTCGCGCCGGTCGATCTCAGCATCGGCGTCTCGATCTACCCGCTGACGCTGGCGATCTTCATTCTGCCGAGCGCCTGGGCGGTCGGGCGCTTCGGCGCGCGGGCGATGTTCACCGGCGCCATCGTCGTGTTCACGCTGAGTTCGGCGCTCTGCGGTTTCTCGACCGCGGCCTGGTTCTTCATCGCCGCGCGCGCCCTCCAGGGCGTCGGCGGCGCGTTCATGGTGCCGGTCGGGCGGCTCGTCGTGCTGCGCACGACGCCGAAAAGCGGCATCCTGCGCGCCACCGCCTTGCTGACCTGGCCGGGGCTGACCGCGCCGCTGATCGGGCCGCCGCTCGGCGGCTTCCTCACCGACCATCTGACCTGGAGGGCGATCTTCTACGTCAACCTGCCGCTCGGGATCGTCGGCGCCATCCTGGCGCTGGCCTGGACGCCGGCGCTGGAGCGCGGCGAGACCAAGCCGTTCGACGCGCGCGGCTTCGCGCTGGCGGCGGCGGCGCTTGGCGCGATGCTGCTGGCGCTCGACGCCGTCGGCTGGCGCGCCGCCGCGCTGGCGGGGATCGCCGTCGTCGCCGGCTGGGGCTTCGTGCGTCATCTGCGGCGCGCCGTGCATCCGATTATCGATTTTAGTCCGCTGCGCCGCGCCAGCTTCCGCCTCAGCCTCACCGGCGGCTCGGCGGCGCGCGCCATCATCGGCTCGGCGCCGTTCCTGCTGCCGCTGATGTTCCAACTCGGCCTTGGCTTCGATGCGGCGCGCGCCGGCTTCGCGGTGACGCCGCTGTTCGTCGGCAATATCGGCATCAAGCCGTTCACCACGCCGATCCTGCGCCAATGGGGGTTCCGCCGCGTGCTGATCGTCAACGCCGTCTTGCAGGCAGCGACGCTGTTCGCCTGTGCGGCGATTGGGCCGCAGAGCCCGCCGGTGTGGGTCGCGGTGCTGCTCTGCGTCTCCGGCGCGTCGCGCTCGATGCACTTCACGGCGCTGGGGACGCTGCCGTTCGCCGAGACGCCGGCAGAGGAAATGGGCATGGCGAACCTCATTTATAGTGCGGCGTTCCAGGCCTCCTTCGCCTTCGGCGTGGCGATCGCGGCGGCGCTCGTCAAGCTTGGCGGGCTGGTGAGCGCCGCGCCGCTGGGGCCGTTCCGCTTCGCCTTCGTCGTGCTGGGGCTGGCGATGTTTGCGGTGACGGCGAACCACGCGCGGCTGGCGGGCGACGCCGGCGCGGCGGTGACGCGGCGCGCGCGCTCGCGACCCTGATCTGGCGGCGACGCATTTGCGCTTGGGTTGCGTCAAAGAAAATCTCGCTTCGTGCGCTACGGGACCGTGGCCGCTTCCGGTTTACGGCGTGATTCGCACGCCGGACGGTGGCTGGATGAGCCTTGGGAGGGCCTTCGATGCCGCGCAAACCCGTCCGGCTCGCGCCACGGCCGAGCCTTCGCGCCCTCGGCGCGGGGAGTGCGACGGACGACGAACTCGATCTCTGCATGGCCGCGGTGGCCGGCGACGGCGATAAAGCCGCTTTCGGCCGGCTGGTGCAGCATTTCGCGCCGCGGCTGATCGGCCTTTTCGCCCACAATCGCGGCGCCCGCGCCGAGGCGGAGGCGATCGCGCTGGAGACGCTGGTTGCGTTATGGCGCGACGCGGCGTTCTATGATCCCCGCCAGAGCACGCTCGCCGCCTTTGTCTTCGTCCTCGCCCGCAACGTGCTCAGGGAGCGCGACGCCGGTGCGGAACTGGCCAGCGCCGCCGCCGTCGAGCCGCTCGCCGGCGACAATACGGGGCTGGCGCGGGCGACGGCGAGGCTGCGCGCGGCGCTGGAGAACGGCATGTGAGTTCGTATCACCCCTATGACGATACGCTGACGCGCCATGCGGCGGGGCGTCTGGCGGCGGGGCCGAGCTTCGTCGTCGCCGTGCATCTGGCAAGTTGCCGCGAGTGTCGGGCGCGCGTCGCGCTGTTCGAGGCGGCTGGCGGCGCCTTGTTGGAGGAGGCGTGCGTCCTCGCCCCGCCGGCCGAGATGTTCGCCGCGACGCTTCGTCGCATCGAACAGGCGGTGGAGCGCATGCCGAGGCGCTCGGCGACCGTCTCGCCGCTCGACGCGCTGCCGATCCCGCGCTGGCGCCGCCTCGGACCCGACCTGCAATGGCGGCGGCTGAGCCTGCCGCAGGCGCCGCAGGCGCACCTCTATATGCTGAAAGTCGGCCAGCAAGGCCGGGCGCCGAGTTATGTGCAGCGCGGCGCCGCCTATATCCAGGTGCTGCAAGGCGCCTTTCACGACGAATATGGCCGCTATGGCGCCGGCGATTGCATCGAGGCCGACGACGGCGCGGCGCATCGGCCGATCGCCGATTCCGCCGCCCCCTGCATCTGCCTAGCGGCGTTCGAGGGCCGGCCGCGCTTGACGGGATGGCTCGGCCGCTGGCTGCAACCGCTGCTCGACCTTTAGGCAAGCGCGACGCATCGAAATCGTTCATGGGTCGCATGAGCCGCGGGCGCTTTCTTTGCGGCGGCGTCGGCGCCACAGCGGAGCGAGCCGGCTTGCGGGCGCCATCGCGCGGGTTATGATCGCAGGCGACGGCTTAAGGGTGGAAGCGCCAGATGATTATCGACTGCCACGGCCATTATACGACGGCGCCGAAGGCGCTGGAGGACTGGCGCAACGCCCAGATTGCGGGAATCAACGATTCCTCGAAGAAGCCGTCGCCGGCTTCGCTGAAGATCTCCGACGACGAACTGCGGGAGTCGATCGAGCGCAACCAGCTCAAGTTCATGCGCGAGCGGGGTTCCGATCTTACGATCTTCAGCCCCCGCGCGAGCTTCATGGCGCATCACATCGGCGATTTCGCGGTCTCCTCGACCTGGGCGGCGATCTGCAACGAACTGATCCATCGGGTGGCGAAACTGTATCCCGACCACTTCATCGGCGCGGCGATGCTGCCGCAGAGCCCCGGCGTCGACCCGAAGACCTGCATTCCCGAGCTTGAGAAATGCATACGCGACTACGGCTTCGTCGCCATCAATCTCAACCCCGATCCCTCCGGCGGCCATTGGACGAGCCCGTCGCTGACCGACAAGCATTGGTATCCGATCTACGAGAAGATGGTCGAATACGACATCCCGGCGATGGTGCATGTCTCGACGAGTTGCAACGCCTGTTTCCATACCACCGGCGCGCATTACATCAACGCCGACACGACGGCGGTGATGCAACTCATCCAGGGCGACCTGTTCAAGGATTTTCCGACGCTACGCGTCGTCATTCCGCACGGCGGCGGCGCGGCGCCTTATCACTGGGGCCGCTATCGCGGCCTGGCGCAGGAACTGAAGAAGCCGCTGCTGAAGGATCATCTGTTGAAGAACGTGTTCTTCGACACCTGCGTCTATCATCAACCGGGCATCGACCTCCTGACTAAGGTGATCCCGGTCGAGAACGTGCTGTTCGCCAGCGAGATGATCGGCGCGGTGCGCGGCGTCGACCCCGAGACAGGGCACAATTACGACGACACCAAGCGCTATATCGAGGCGACGCTCAATCTCGACGACGACGAGCGCCGCCAGATCTACGAAGGCAACGCGCGCCGGGTCTACCCGCGACTCGATGCGGCGTTGAAGGCGCGGGGGAAGTGAGGGCGCGCTCGCAGAATGAAGACCTTCGCCCCGCTTTGCGGGGAGAAGGTGGCCGCGGATAGGGCGGTTGCATGAGGAAACAACCATGACCGAACTCGGCATAGTCAAACGCAACATCGTGCGCGCCGAGCGCGCCGCTGCGGATGCGTTGGCGAAATACGGCGTCGCCACCGTGCATGAGGCGATGGGCCGCGTCGGCCTGATGAAGCCTTACATGCGACCGATCTACGCCGGCGCCAGCGTCTCCGGCACGGCGGTCACGGTGCTGCTGCATCCCGGCGACAATTGGATGATGCATGTCGCAGCCGAACAGATCGAGCCCGGCGACATCGTCGTCGCCGCGATCTCAGCCGAATGCACGGATGGTTATTTCGGCGATCTGCTGGCGACCTCGTTCATGGCGCGCGGCGCGCGGGCGCTCATTATTGATGCGGGCGTGCGCGACGTGCGCACGCTGACCGAGATGGGTTTCCCGGTCTGGAGCAAATGCATCAGCGCCAAGGGCACGGTGAAGGCGACGCTCGGCTCCGTCAACATCCCCATCGTCTGCGCCGGCGCGGCGATCAACCCCGGCGACGCCATCGTCGCCGACGACGACGGCGTGGTTGTTGTGCCGGCGGCGCGGGTGGGCAAGACGGCTGAAGCCGCCGCCGCGCGCGAGGCCAACGAGGGCGAGAAACGCGCCAAACTCGCGGCAGGCGTGCTCGGCCTCGACATGTACAAGATGCGCGAGCCGCTGGCCAAGGCGGGGCTCAAATATGTCGACTGAAGGCAGGCCGGCAACGGGTGGGTTCGAGAAGACCAAGGGCTGGCTTGATTGGTTCGACGGCCCGTCGAAGCCGCGCTTCGTTTTGCCGCCGGGCGCGGTCGACGCGCATTGCCATGTGTTCGGCCCGGGGGCCGAATTTCCCTATGCGCCGGGGCGCAAATATACGCCCTGCGACGCCAGCAAACAGCAATTGTTCGCGTTGCGCGACCGTCTCGGCTTTTCCCGTAACGTCATCGTGCAGGCGACCTGTCATGGCGCCGACAATAGCGCCATGGCCGACGCCTGCCGGTCGAGCGGCGGGCGAGCGCGCGGCGTCGCGACCGTCAAGCGAAGCGTCTCCGACGAGGAACTGGGGCGCTTGCATGAGGCGGGCGTGCGCGGCGTGCGCTTCAATTTCGTCAAGCGCCTCGTCGATTTCACGCCGCGCGACGAACTGATGGAGATCGCCGACCGCATCGGCAAGCTTGGTTGGCATGTCGTGATCTATTTCGAGGCCGTCGATCTGCCGGAACTGTGGAATTTCTTCACCGCGCTCCCGACCACCGTCGTCGTCGACCACATGGGGCGGCCGGATGTGGCGAAGCCGCTCGACGGGCCGGAGTTCTCGCTGTTCCTCAAGTTCATGCGCGAGCATCGGAATGTCTGGAGCAAAGTGTCGTGCCCGGAGCGGCTCTCGCTCGCCGGACCGCCGGCGCTCAACGGCGAGCAGGCAGCCTATCGCGATGTCGCGCCGTTCGCGCGCCGCATCGTCGAGGAATTCCCCGACCGCGTGCTGTGGGGTACGGACTGGCCACATCCCAACCTCAAGAGCCACATGCCCGACGACGGGCTGTTGGTCGATTTCATTCCCGATATCGCGACGACGGTTGAATTGCAGCGCAAACTGCTGGTCGACAACCCGATGCGGCTCTACTGGCCGGAACAAGGGAGGATCTGATGTCCCTCGACAAGGAATTCAAGCAAATCCCCGGCACCATCGTCTTCGATGCCGAACAGTCGCGCAAGGGCTACTGGCTCAACCAGTTCT
>DATNDU010000155.1:0-15403 GCA_035606915.1 Roseiarcus sp.
CCCCCATGAAACCGCAACGCAAAGCCACCAAGCCAAGACGCACGAGCATCGCGCTGCGAAGAAAAATCGCAAGCTGGAAAAACGACTATCTCACCATCGCATTCAACGCATCAGACCGTTAACCCGGATTCGGAGCCCTGGTCCAGCCGCCGCCGTAGATGCCGCAAGAGAGCGGCCGCATTGCGGTCGAGAGCGCGTGCGCGGCGCGAATTTCCCCGTTAGGCTCACCGCAGCGGCGACTGCCGTTGACGCCGATTCCCTGATGACGTGGAGCGCACTCGATTGAACCCGCAGATCGCTGCTTTTGCGTTTATGGCCGTTTGCGTTGGCGCGCTGTTTCCCGTGCAATCGGCGGCCAACGCTTTGCTCGCACGCGGCATTGGCGGGACGATCGCGGCGACGCTGGTCTCCTTCATCTCCGGGCTCATCGTGTTGCTTTGCCTCAATGCGCTGGTGTTCCGGCAATGGCCGAGCTTTAGCGACCTCGCCGCGCAGCCGATGTGGCTTTTGTGGGTCGGCGGCATCATCGGCGCAACCTTTCTCAGCTCCAATGTCTTTATGGCCCCGCGCTTCGGCAGCGCGGCGACGCTGGCTTTCGTGATGGCGGGTCAACTCGCCTCGGCATTGGCGATCGACAGATTCGGGCTGTTCGCCTTCCCGATGCGCGATCTCTCGGTGGGGCGGATCGGCGGCGTCGCGCTGGTGGTTGTCGGCGCGCTGCTGGTGCGCCTGACCTGAAGCCGCGTCTATGGTATAGCGCGAGCAAGACGCGAGGGGGCGCCAAGTGCCGAAGACGACTTTCGAGAGGCTGCTGTTCGCGTGCCGCTGGGTGCTGACGCCGTTCTACCTGGCATTGATCGTCGTGCTGTTCGAACTGCTCGTCAAAGCGGTGATGCAAGCCTATCAAATCGCGCTGCAATTCTCGACCATGAGCGAGGACGAGGCGATCCTCGGCGCGCTCAGCATCGTCGATCTCACCTTATGCTCCTGCCTCATCGTGCTGGTGGTGTTTTCGACCTATTCGAACTTCGTCTCCCGCGTCTCGCCCCCCGACCACGACATTTGGCCAGCTTGGATGATCGGCATCGATTTCGGCGAGCTCAAGCTCAAGCTGGTCGCCTCGATTGTCGCCATCGCCTCGATCAAGCTGCTCGAAGCGTTCATGAACGTCGAGCACGAGAGCAACCGCGATCTCGCCTGGCAGGCTGGCATGTTCGGCGGCTTCGTCGTCGCGGCGCTGCTGCTCGCCATCGCCGAGGCGGTGACGCGGGTCTATGTCGGCGACCACGACCGCTAGATATGGACGGCGCGCTGCTCTCAACTGTCTCGGCGCTGACGGGAACCGCCATCGGCGCGATCTCCTCGCTCGGCTCGACTTGGCTGTCGACCCAGGCGCATACCCGCGCCACCCGCCTCGCCGCCGAGCGCGCCAAGCGCGAGGATATCTACGCCCGCTTCATGGACGAGCTGGCCAGGCTTTATGCCGACGCGCTCAACAATGCCGGCGTCGACAATGAGCGGCTGACCATCGCCTATGCGCTGGGCGGCCGCATCGCGCTTTATGCGAGCGAGCCGGTCAACGACGCGGCGGAGCAGGCGCTGCGATACATCGTCGATCTGGCGCTGGGACCGAAGCGCTCGCCGGAGGACGTGCGCGCGCTGATGGACCAGCCGGAGGCCAACGTCATGTTGCCCAGCGCGGCCGAGCGGAGTTGCGCGGGCTCGGGAGTTAGCCTCTTAGGTTAGACCTGCGCCGCCGGACGCGCTAGGACGGAGGCCGCGATTCCGCCGCCTGCGAGGCCCGCTTGTCCGAACCCGCCGATCTCACCCGTCTGAAAGCCGTTTCCGCTGATCTCGGCGCCGATCCGCTGCGCATCCAGGGGCCGGGCGGCAACACCTCTATCAAAGAGGGGGCGCGGATGTGGATCAAGGCCTCGGGCACCGAACTCGCCGAGGCCGAGCGGCGCGACATCTTCGTCGTCGTCGATCTCGATCGGATGCGCGCCGCGATGGCGGCCGGCGCGCCGGAAGCCGACCAGCCGGCGCAGTTTTTACTCGATCGCGGCGGCTTGCGGCCGTCGATCGAAACCAGCCTGCATGCGGTGTTTCCGCAGCGCGTGGTGCTGCACGCGCATTGCGTCGATACGCTGGCGCTCGCTATCCGCGCCGACGCGCGCGCGCGCTTTGCCGAGCGGCTGCGCGATCTGCCGCACGGCTTCGCGCCCTATGTCAAGCCGGGCGCGACGCTCGCCAAGGCGGTGCAGGCGAGCGGCGGCGTCGAAGCCGGCGTCGTCGTGCTCGGCAATCACGGGCTCATTGTCGCCGCCGACACGGTTGAGGCGGCGGCGGAACTGTTCGACCGCGTCACCGCCGCGCTCGCCGCCGCGCCGGCGGCTTTTCCCGCGCCCGACATGGCGGCGCTGGATGAAGCCGGCGGCGCGGCCTATGCGCCGCCGCCGGCCGACCATCCCCTGCATGGCGTGGCGCTGTCGCCTCATCGTTTGCAGGCGGCGCTCGGAGGCAGCCTCTATCCCGATCATGTGATCTTCTGCGGCGTCGCCGCGACGGCGCTGGCGCCGGGAGAGAGCGCCGACACGCTCGTCGCCCGGCTCGCCGCCGCCGGGCTGGCGCCACCGCCGCTGCTGCTGGTCCCCGGTCGCGGCGCGCTGATCGCGCGCCAGGCGACGGCGGGCGCGCGGGCTTTGGCGCGTTGCCTCGGCGATGTGCTGGCGCGGGTCCCCGAAGGCGCGCCGCTTTCCTATCTGACAGACAGGCAAAACGCCGAACTGATCGATTGGGACGCCGAGAAATACCGGCGCGCCTTGAATGTCGCCTGATCTTACCCTGGGGATCGACCTCGGCACGTCCGGGGTGCGCGCCCTCGTCGTCGACGCCGCCGGCGAGGTCGTCGCCTCGGGCAAGGCGGCGATGGCCGAGCATGGCGCCAACCCGCGCGACCCCCAGGTCTGGCTCTCGGCCGTCGCCGCCGCGCTCGGCGGCGCGCTCGGCGGCGTCGAGGCCGCCCGCATCGGCGCGCTGTGCGTCGACGGCACCTCTGGCACCGTGCTCGCGGTCGATGCGCTCGGCCGCCCGCTCGGCGACGCGATGATGTACAACGACGCCGCCGAAGCCGCTGGCGTGCTGGCGATCGCCGAATCCGCGCCTGACGTCAGCGCCGCGCATGGGGCGACCAGCGGTCTCGCCAAAGCTATGCAGATGCGGGCGTTGAAGCCCAATCGCGTGTTGCATCAGGCCGATTGGATCGCCTCGCGCTTCTCCGGCCGCTACGTCACCGACGCCAACAATGCGCTGAAGACCGGCTACGACCCGATCGCCTCGCGCTGGCCGGACTGGATCGGCGAACTCGGCTTCAACATCGGCCTGCTGCCGGAGGCGCTGGCGCCGGGGCAGACGGTCGGCTTGGTGACGCGCGAAGCCGCCGCGACGTTCGGCTTGTCGCCTGCGACGCGGGTGGCGGCCGGCACCACCGACGGTTGCGCCTCGTTCCTGGCCACCGGGGCGGCCGAGGTCGGCGACGCCGTCACCGCCATCGGCACCACGTTGACGTTGAAGTTGCTGTCGGAGCGGCCGATCTTCTCGCCGCAATACGGCGTTTACAGCCACAAGCTGTTGGGCATGTGGCTCGCCGGCGGCGCCTCCAACAGCGGCGGCGGTGCGTTGCTGGCGCATTTCAGCGCCGAGGAGATGGAGGCGCTGACGCCAAGCCTCGATGCCGATACGCCGACCGGCCTCGATTATTACCCGCTGCCGCGCCCCGGCGAGCGCTTCCCGATCAACGATCCCGATTATCCGCCGTGCGTCGCCCCGATCCCGGCGTCGCGGGCGGTTTTCCTTCAGGGACTGTTCGAGGGCGTCGCGGCGATCGAGGCGCTGGGCTATCAGCGCCTGGCCGAGCTTGGCGCGCCGAAGCTCAAATCGCTGCGCACGGTCGGCGGCGGGGCCAAGAACCCGGCCTGGACGCGCATCCGCGCCCGCAAGCTCGGCACGCCCATGCCGGCCCCGCGCTCGGACGAGGCGGCCTATGGCGCGGCGCTGTTGGCGCGAGCCGGCGCATGATCCGCGCCCGCTCTTTGAGCGAGATCGTCGATCGCTACGACGCCTTCCTGGTCGATCAGTACGGCGTGCTGCTCGACGGCGCCGGCCTCTACGATCACGCTCGCGGCGTGCTCGACGAACTCGCCGCGCGCGGCAAGACGGTGCTGCTAATCAGCAATTCCGGCAAGCGTTCGGCCCCCAATGTGGCGCGGCTGGCGAGCTTCGGCGTCTCGCGCGCCACCTTTCTCGACGTGCTGAGTTCCGGCGAGGTCGCCTATCGGGAGATGCAGCGGCGCATCGGCGTCAGCCTCAAGGCCGGCGCGCGGGTCTGGATCGAAGTCACCGACCCCCACGCCCGGCCGGCCGAGGGGCTGGACCTGTCGCCCGTCCAAAGCCCCGACGAGGCCGACCTGCTGTGGATCGCCGGCTGCCGGCCGTTCGAGCGCTCGCTGGAGGATTACGCGCGGCTGCTCGCCGGCGCGGCGCGGCGCGGCGTGCCGGCGATCTGCGCCAATCCCGACATGACCATGCTGACGCCGAGCGGCGCCATGTACGGCGCCGGGGCGGTCGCCCGGACCTATGAGGAGCTTGGCGGCGCTGTCGAATGGTTCGGTAAGCCTTATCCGGCGATCTACGAGGAGGCGCTGCGGCGGCTGGGGCGGATCGCGCGCGCCCGCGTGCTGGCGGTCGGCGACAGCCCCGCCCATGACATCCTCGGCGGCGCGCGCGCCGGCGTCGCTACGGCGCTGGTGCGCACCGGCGTGCATGAGAGCGAGAGCGAGGCGGAGTTGTTGGCGCGCTGCGAACGCCTCGGCGTCGCGCCCGACATTCTACTGCCGCGCTTCGCGTTCTAACGCCTTCTGCGCTACAATGGAATCGCTGACCCATCGCGGCTTGCCGTTTCCCTCTCCCCGTTCTTCACGGGGGAGAGGGCTAGGGTGAGGGGCGCCTGCGCGGCGCCCCTCGAGAGGGGGAAGGCCAAGCGGCGGCCCATCGCCCGCATTACAGAACGCTCTAGGAGATTGATGGATGCCGTTCACGCTGTCGCTGAGCATGAATCCGCTGGTCAACCGCTTCGCCGAACCGGAAGATCTGATCGATACCATCGCCGACAGGATCGGCATCCGCGACGTGCAGATGACGCATGAATTCATCAACCCGTCGTGGCCGCCGCAACTGATCCGCGCGCTGACGCGGCGCATGCAGGCGGCGCTGAAGCGCACCGGCGTGCGCGTCACCAGCGGCATGACCGGGCCTTACGGACGGCTCAACAATTTCGGCCATCCCGAGCGCGACGTGCGCCGCTACTATCTCGATTGGTACAAGGGCTTCGCCGACATCATCGCCGACCTCGGCGGCGCCGCGATCGGCACCCAGTTCGCGATTATGACGCATCGCGACTACGACGACCCGAAGCGGCGCGCGGCGGGGATCGCGGCGGCGATGGAATGTTGGGCGGAACTCGCCGAGCACGCCAAGGCGGCGGGGCTCAAATATCTGTTCTGGGAGCCGATGTCGGTCGGACGCGAGTTCGGCGAGACCATCGAGGCCAGCATGAGCCTGCAAGACAAGCTCTCCGCCGCCGGCTTCGCCATCCCGGTGTGGATGATGGCCGACATCGACCACGGCGACCTCACCAGCGCCAACCCGCGCGATTACGACCCCTACGCCTGGGCGCGCGCCGCGCCGCGCGTTTCGCCGATCATTCACATCAAGCAATCCCTGATGGACAAGGGCGGCCATCGGCCGTTCACCGCCGAGAACAACGCCAAGGGCCGCATCCAGCCGGAAAAACTGATCGCCGCGTTGCGCGAGGGCGGCGGCGAGAACAACGAGATTTGCATGGAGCTGTCGTTTCGCGAGCGCGACCCCGTCGATCGCCGCGTCGTCGCCGATCTCGCCGAATCGGTGGCCTATTGGGCGCCGCATATCGACAGCGGCGCCGGCGACTTGAAGAAACCCTGAGCCGCTGGGTTCACCCCATCGCGCGCAGTGTCAGCGGCAGGCCGTCGCGCGGCTTGGGGATCGGCCACAGGCGCCAGTCGGGGCGATAGCCGGGCTCGACGACGGCTTCGGCCGCGCCGAGCAGATGATAAGCAAAGCACTTGGCCTGCATATAGGCGAAATGCAGCCCCAGGCACATGTGCGCGCCGCCGCCATAGGGCACGAAGGCGAATTTGTGCCGCCCGCGCGCGTTGGCTTCGCTAAAGCGCAGCGGGTCGAACTTTTCCGGCTCCGGCCAGATCTCGGGCATGTGATGCGTGAACACCGGGTTGACGCTGACGCGCGCCCCGGCAGGAATACGAAAGCCGCGAAACTCGGTCTCGCGCACCGCTCGGCGCGGAATGGCCGGCACCGGCGGGATCAGCCGCAATGCCTCCTTGAACGCCATCTCGGTCAGCGGCAGGTCGTCGAGCCGCTCGTGCGCCAGCGGCGCGCCGCGCGGCAGCCCCAGGGCGGCGATTTCCTCGCGCAGCCGCGTCTGCCAGGCCGGATTCTCGCACAGGAACCAGACGAACGAGGTGAACGACGAGGTCAGCGTGTCATGCGCGGCCATCATAAGGAAGCTCATGTGGTCGATGATCTCCTCGGCGCTGAGCAGCCGCCCTTCGTCGGTCGAGGCCTTGCACAGATGGGTGAACAGATCGTCGCCGTCGCGATGGCGCCGCGCCTCGATCTCGCGGCCGAGAAATTCGACCATGAAGCGCCGGCCGCTGACGCCGCGCCCCATCGCCGTGCCGGGCAGGGCGGCGCGGATCGGGGTCACGACGGCCGCCACCATGGCGATGAAAGCGCGCTTCAACGGTTCGCCGTCGCGCCCCAAGTCGCGGCCGAAGAACGCCGTCGCCGCCAGATCGAGCGTCAGTTGCTTGATGGCGGGGTAGAACAGCATAGGCCCGGGGCGGGCGAGCCAGGCGGCGACGCCGCGCGCCAGGCCGGCGTTGAGGCCGTCGAGATAGGCCCGCAACGGCTCGACCTTGAAGGCCACCGACAGCGCCTTGCGATGCAGACGGTGCTCGTCGAAATCCAGCAGCATCAGGCCGCGCGGGAACAGCCGGCCGAGGAACGGCCCCCAGCCCTCGCCCGACGAGAACGTCTTCTGGCGGTCGAACAGCACGAATTCGTTGCCCTCCGGCCCCAAGAGATTGATGTTGCGCAGCCCGAAGGCGCGGCTGCGGTAAACCAGGCCGTGGCGCGCCGCGAGCCGAGCCACCTCAGCCTTCGGGTCGGCGAGCAGGCGGAAGGTGAGCCCGATGACGGGCCAGCCGTCCTCGCCGGGAATATGCCTGACATCGTCGAGCGACGGCTCGATCAGGCCCTCGCCCGCGCGCGCTGCGTAGGTCATGGCGGCCTCCCCCTAGGAGGGGCTGAGTCTAGCGGCGCGATGCGGCGGAGGCAAACGCCTGCGACGGCGCTATGGGTTTTGCGCGCGCGGCGTAGCGGCGCAGGATTTCGGCGGCGATTTCGGCGCTGGAATCGATCGGGTCATAGCGGAAGTCTTCGAGCCGTCCGGCCCAGCGGCGGGCCGCGCCGCGCGCCACCAGCGCGTCGATGGCCAGAGCGAGTTTTTTCGAGCCGCCGCCCGAGGGTTCGAACACATGCACCGGCGCGCCGGTGGCCGTCGCCTCGCCGACCATATTGGCGCTGTCGCCGGTGACGAGCACGGCGTCGGCCAGCGCCAGCATGGCAGGGTAGGGGTTGTCGCCCGCCCCGTCCCAGAAGAAGCCGTCGCCGACCGCCTGGCGCGCCGCGTCGGCAAGATCCGGCGGCGTGCGGCGGGACGGCGTCGCCATGACGCAATAGCCCTGGGCGCGAATCGTGCGCAAAGCCTCGCCGAGGCGCGTCAGGTCGCCGGTGGTGAAGTGTTGCGCGCCGCTGGGGCCGCCGAGCATCACCGCGCAGCGCGGCGCCGCCGCGAGGCGGCTGAGGCGCGCATCCGGCGCGGCGCGCAACGCGGCGAGCCGGGCGGGCGAGAACGGATGCGGCGAGGTCAGCGTCGTCATCACGTTGGGGCCACGCCAGGAATCGTGCTGCGGCATCCAGATCAGATCGATCTCGCCGCGCGCCCAGCGCGGGTCTTGCAGAAACACCGCGAACACGCCGGGATGGGCGCGTTTCCAGGCGCGCACATAAGGCACGGTGACGCGGCCGCTGGCGATGAGGATGTCGGGCGCGGCGCCGGCCAGCGCTTGGCGGTCGCGCGGGTCGGCCGGACCCCAGGGGGCGAGCCGCGCATAAAGCCGCCTTGGCGCCAGGCTCCGCACCTCATAGGGCCCGCCGAGCGCCTCGACGACGCCGAGCGTGTTGACTTGGTGGCCGATGCGGCCGGAACCGAGAACCAGCGCCCGCAGCGGCGCCGTCAAAGCCCAACTTGCCGGGGCAGCCATTGCGCGAAACTGCGGGCCAGAGTGTCCTGCCGCATGCGCGCGCCATAGTCGCCGAAGCTGGGTTGAACAATCTCGGCGACGACGGAGCAGGTCAGCGGCGTCTCGCGCCCGTCGACCCAGCCGACGCCTTCGATCCAATCGATGGCGTGCGTGTCACTCGGCGAGCCGTCGCTGCCCGGCGGCCCATAAGTCACGCTGTCGATGCGCACGCGCACCTCATGCCCCGGCCCGATGGACTGGCTCAGATAGCCCGGCAGCACGTCGGCGAGGAAATCGGCGTCGGTGTTGTCGCCGTTGCGGCGCAACGGCGAGACGTCGACGAGAATACGCTCTCGCGGCGCCTCTCGGCGCCGGTGGGCGGCGAACGCGGCGGCGGGCAGGGCCGAAACCAGGGCCGCGAGGGCAATTCGGCGGGTGATGGCGGGCAAGGGCGTTTCCTCTTTCGGCGCGGTTACTTATACTCGACCTTGAGGATCTCGTAGCTCTTGCCGCCACCCGGCGTATTGACCTCGATGGCGTCGCCAGCCTTCTTGCCGATCAGCGCGCGCGCCGTCGGCGAGGAGATCGACATGCGGCCGTTCTTCACGTCGGCCTCGGTCTCGCCGACGATCTGGAACGTCTTTTCCGCCTCGGTGTCCTGGTCGAGCACGGTGACGCTGGCGCCGAACTTGACGGTCGCGCCGGAAAGTTTTGAAATGTCGATCACTTCCGCGCGCTGGAGCAGATCCTCCAGCTCGACGATGCGGCCTTCGTTATGCGACTGGGCTTCCTTGGCCGAATGGTATTCGGCGTTCTCCGACAAATCGCCGTGGGCGCGCGCCTCGGCGATCGCCTGGACGATGCGCGGCCGCTCGACCTGCTGGCGGCGCTGGAACTCCGCCTCCAAGGCCACATGGCCCGCGACGGTGACGGGAAACCGATCCATATCCTGATCCTACCTCTAGAATCAAAAAACAGCCGGCGCTAAAGCGCCGGGCATTAGGCGAAGTAATCTTGCAACGCGCGAACTTCAAGATCGCCCGACGCGCAGGCTTTGACGCCCTCCACGGCGGCGATCGCGCCTGCCAGAGTGGTGTAATACGGAGTTTTTTGCAAGAGGGCGGCCCGCCGCAGCGGCTTGGAGTCGTTTAGCGACGTCGCCCCCTCGGTGGTATTGAACATGAGTTGCACGCCGCCGTTGCGCACCGCGTCGGCGGCGTGCGGGCGCCCCTCCGACACCTTGTTGACGCGGGTCGAGGCGACCCCGTGGGCGGCCAGAAACTTCTGCGTGCCGCCGGTCGCGATGATCTTGAAGCCCATCGCCGCCAGCGCCTTCAATGGCTCGATGACGCCGGGCTTGTCGGCCTCGCGCAGCGAGACGAACACCGTGCCGCCGAGCGGCAGAAGCGCGCCGGCGCCGATCTGGCTCTTGGCGAAGGCGCGGGCGAAATCGCCGGCCAACCCCATCACCTCGCCGGTCGAGCGCATCTCCGGCCCGAGCACGGTGTCGACGCCAGGGAAGCGCGCGAACGGGAACACCGCCTCCTTGACGCCGACATGGCCGAGCGGCTGTTTCGTCAGCCCGAAGGAGGCGAGCGTTTCGCCGGCCATGATGCGGCTGGCGATCTTGGCGATCGGCTGGCCGATCACCTTGGCGACGAACGGCACCGTGCGCGAGGCGCGCGGGTTGACCTCCAGCACGTAGATCTGGCCGTCCTTGAGCGCATATTGCACATTCATCAGCCCGCCGACGTCGAGCGCCAAGGCGAGCTTGGCGGTCTCCGCTTCGAGCTTGGCGATGGTCTGCGGCGACAGCGAGCGGGCGGGCAGCGAGCAGGCGCTGTCGCCGGAATGGATGCCGGCCTCCTCGATATGCTCCATGACGCCAGCGACGAACACCGTCTTGCCGTCGCACAGCGCGTCAACGTCGATCTCGACGGCGTCGGAGAGGTAGCGGTCGAACAGCAGCGGGTTCTTCCCGAGCACGGTGTTGATCTGCCCGGTCTTGTCGTTGGGATAGCGCGCCTTCACGTCCGCCGGCACCAGGCTCGGCAGCACGCCGAGCACGTAATCGTCGAACTGGCTTTCGTCGTGCAGGATCGCCATCGCCCGACCGCCGAGCACATAGGACGGGCGCACCACCAGCGGCAGGCCGAGATCGGCGGCGACCAGCCGCGATTGCTCGACCGAATAGGCTATGCCGTTCTTGGGCTGCTTGAGACCGAGCTTGTCGAGCAGCCGCTTGAAGCGGTCGCGGTCCTCGGCGAGGTCGATGCTATCGACAGACGTGCCGAGGATCGGCGCGCCCGCGGCTTCCAGCGCGTGCGCCAGTTTCAGCGGCGTCTGGCCGCCAAACTGCACGATGACGCCGACGAGCGTGCCGTTCTCCTTCTCCTTGGCGAGGATGGCCAGCACATCCTCGGCGGTCAGCGGCTCGAAATAGAGGCGGTCGGAGGTGTCGTAGTCGGTGGACACCGTCTCCGGGTTGCAGTTTATCATGATCGTCTCAAAGCCGGCCTCGCTCAGCGCGAAACAGGCGTGGCAGCAGCAATAGTCGAACTCGATGCCCTGGCCGATGCGGTTCGGGCCGCCGCCGAGAATGACGATTTTGCGCGCCGTCGTCGGCGCCGCCTCGCATTCCGGCGCCGCGCCGAAGGGCGCCTCGTAAGTCGAATACATATAGGCCGTGGGCGAGGCGAATTCGGCCGCGCAAGTGTCGATGCGCTTGTAGACGGGCTTGACGTCGAGCGCCTCGCGGGCCGCGCGCACCTCCTCCTCGTCCTTGCGGGCGAGGGCGGCGAGCCGCGTATCGGAGAAGCCAGCGGCCTTCAGGGCGCGGAAATTGCCGGCGTCCGCCGGCAGGCCGTGCGCGCGCACCCGGGCCTCAAGCGCCAGAATGTCGGCTAGGCGTTGCAGGAACCAGGGGTCGATGCGGGTCGCCTCGTGGACTTCGGCGAGGCTCATGCCGAGGCGCATCGCCTGGGCGACCTTCAACAGCCGGTCCGGCGTCGGCACGCCGATGGCGGCGCGCAGGATGTTGGCGTCGTCGCCCTTGCCGAGACCCTCGATCTCGATCTCGTCGAGGCCGGTGAGCCCGGTTTCCAGCGAGCGCAGCGCCTTTTGCAGCGATTCCGCGAAGGTGCGGCCGATCGCCATCGCCTCGCCGACCGATTTCATCGACGTCGTCAGCACGGGATCGGCGCCGGGGAATTTCTCGAAGGCGAAGCGCGGGATCTTGGTGACGACATAGTCGATCGACGGCTCGAACGAGGCCGGCGTCGCGCCGCCGGTGATGTCGTTGGCGATTTCGTCGAGCGTATAGCCGACGGCGAGCTTGGCGGCGACTTTGGCGATGGGAAACCCGGTCGCCTTCGAGGCCAGCGCCGAGGATCGCGAGACGCGCGGATTCATCTCGATGACGACCATCTTGCCGTTTTCCGGGTTGATGGCGAATTGCACGTTGGAGCCGCCGGTCTCGACGCCGATCTCGCGCAACACCGCCAGCGAGGCGTCGCGCATGATCTGGTATT
The DNA here is from genome assembly GCA_035606915.1 of Roseiarcus sp. Lineage (GTDB taxonomy): Bacteria > Pseudomonadota > Alphaproteobacteria > Rhizobiales > Beijerinckiaceae > Roseiarcus. The sequence goes on from DATNDU010000155.1 coordinate 11,954, forward strand.
CCTTGTCGGTCAGCGTCAGCGCCGGGGCGATGGTGATGCTGTCGCCGGTGTGGACGCCCATCGGGTCGATGTTCTCGATCGAGCAGATGATGATGCAATTGTCCGCGTGATCGCGGACCACCTCCATCTCGAACTCCTTCCAGCCGAGCACGCTCTCTTCGACCAGCACCTCGTTGGTGGGAGAAGCGTCGATGCCGCGCTCTACGATCTCGATGAACTCGGCTTTGGTGTAGGCGATGCCGCCACCGGTGCCGCCGAGCGTGAAGCTCGGGCGGATGATGGCGGGCAGGCCGATGTCTTCGAGCGCATCGAGCCCCGCCGTCAGGGTCTTGACCTGATGCGAGCGCGGCGTTGCGAGGCCGATCTTGGTCATCGCCTCGCGGAAGCGGCCGCGATCCTCGGCCTTATCGATGGCGTCCGCCGTCGCGCCGATCATCTCGACGTCGTATTGGTCGAGGATCCCCATCTTCTTCAGGCTGAGCGCGCAATTGAGCGCCGTCTGGCCGCCCATCGTCGGCAGCAGCGCGAAACCGCCGGGCGTGGCATGGCGCTCCATGGCGATGATCTTGGCGACGACCTCGGGGGTGATCGGCTCGATATAGGTGCGGTCGGCCATGTCCGGGTCGGTCATGATGGTGGCCGGGTTCGAATTCACCAGCACGATCCGGTAGCCCTCGGCGCGCAGCGCCTTGACCGCCTGGGTGCCGGAATAATCGAACTCGCAGGCTTGGCCGATGATGATCGGCCCCGCGCCGATAATGAGTATGGTGGAGATGTCGGTGCGCTTCGGCATAGTGTCCTCGCGAGCGCCCGGCGCACAAAAAAAGGCCGCGCCGGGAAAGCGCGTCCTCGCGGGACTCGTGCGCGCGGGCATTGAGCCGGGCGGCTGGATAGACGAGAATTGCGGCCAGGGGAAGGGCGGCGCTCTTGCGGCGGCGGCCGCAATATGGCCCAACAGGCTATGGCCAAACCGCTCGACCGTTTCGCAATCCTTGTGATGGCAGGACTTTGCGTCGCCTGGGGCGGCAATCAGGTGGCGGCGAAGATCGCGCTCGTCGATTTCGCGCCGATGACCCAATGCGCGCTGCGCAATGGCATCGGCGCTGTCGTCGTCATGCTCTACGCGCTGACGCTGCGCCGCAACGCGTTGCGGCGCGACGGCACGGCGGCGCTCGGTATTTTGCTCGGCGTGGTGTTTACGCTGGAGTTCGTGCTGCTGTTCTTCGCGGTGGCGCACACGACGGCGGCGAGCGCCGTGGTTTTCCTGTTCACCGCGCCGTTTTTCGTCGCCATCGGCGCGGTGGCGGTGCTGCCGGAGGAACGACTGGCGCCGCGGCAATGGCTCGGCGTCGCCATCGCGTTTCTTGGCGTGGCGCTCGGCTTCTACCGGCCGGCGGCGGGATCGAGCCTGCTCGGCGATACGCTGGCGCTGGCCGCGGGCGCTGCTTGGGGCGCGACGACGCTGCTCATCAAGGGCACGCGCCTGAAGGCCATCGACCCGACGCGGATGCTGCTCTACCAGGTGACGACGGCGACGGTGCTGTGCGTGCCGCTGGCGCTGTGGCGGGGTGAGCCGTTTCCGCTGCATCCGTCCGCCGCGGCGGTCGCGGGGCTGCTCTATCAGGCGGTGTTCGTCGTCGGCGCCACCTATCTCATCTGGTTCTGGATCCTGAAGCGTTATCGCGCCCCCGAGCTTTCGGCGCTGACCTTCATCTCGCCGGTTGTCGGGGTGCTGGAGGGCTGGGCGCTGCTTGGCGAGGCGCCGAATGCGAGCTTTCTTGTAGCTTTGGCCGGGGTCGCTGTCGGCATCGCGCTGCTGAGCTGGCCGGCGCGGACGTCGTTGCGCGACGCGAAGGCGCCCGCGTGAGGCTTGCGGCCGGCGCAGCGGCGCGCCAGATAGCAAGCGCCAAACAGGGAGCCCGGCGATGCCTCAAACTCGCGGTCAATTCTTCGACGATGTGTCCCGAATGTTCACCGACGCGGCCGGGCTCGCCGACAGCGCCCGCCGCGAGGTCGAGACGCTGGCGCGCGCCCAACTCGAACGCCTGCTGGCGACGATGAACGTCGTCAGCCGCGAGGAATTCGAGGCGGTGCGCGAGATGGCGCTGAAAGCGCGCGACGAGAATGACAAGCTGGCGGCGCGCATCGCCGCGCTGGAGCAGAAGCTCGGGCCGGGCGCGCTTCAGTGAATCACCGACGCGATTGATTCGGTTAGGAGATTCTGTGGACGACGTGCGCGCGGGGGCTGTACGCGGAGGAGCGAATCTGGAAGGTTCCCTGCGTTGCGGCGGCGCCGGCGCCCGGCAAGCTTGGCTCACGACTCGGGGCGCGGCTTGCTAGGGTGGAGCACTCGCGGCGTGGTGTGCGTATCGTTGTCTCGCGTTTCGTCAACGCCTTGCGAAAGCTTGCCCCCATGCACGCCATCGAGAACGCCGCCGCCGATCGCGGCGAACATCCCGTCGACGTGGTCGAACGCCTCGCCGCCCTGCATGAATGGGCGTTCGACCGCCAGGACGACGACGAGATCGCCATTCTCGTCAACGGCGCCTGGGCGCATTATGAAGTGGCGATCACCTGGATCGGCGACATCGAATCGCTGCACTTCAGTTGCGCCTTCGACCTCAAGGTGCCGGAGCGAAAGCGGGCCGAGATCGGCGAGCTGATTCGCCTCATCAACGCGCAGCTTTGGCTCGGCCATTTCGACCTTTGGAGCCACGAGCACATCGTGATGTTCCGCCACGCCCATTGCCTCACCGGAGGCGCGCCGGCGAGCGAGCCGCAATGCCGGGCGCTGGTGGAGGCGGCGATCAAGGCCTGCGAGACCTATTACCAATCGTTCCAGTTCGTGCTCTGGGCCGGCCGCAGCCCGCGCGAGGCGATGGATTTCGCCATGTTCGAGACGGTCGGGGCGGCTTGAGGGGGGAGCCAGCGGGCGGGGCGTCGAACCTGTGTCCGCCTTATCTTTCGCGACATTGCAAGGCGCAGTTTTAGCATCGGGCAGGGCGGCTGGACGAGGCGGTGTTAATTGACCCTACGCCCGCTCGTAAACCGCCTCCAGCGGCGCGCCGTCTCCGCGCCGCGCCAGCCCCCGCGCGAGCAAATCCTCCAGATGGGCGAGCGTCGATAGCGCCGCCGCGCCTTTCAGCTTCGGCGAGAGGCCCACATAGTTCCTCTCGACGATCTCGGCGATGCGGGCCGGTCCCTCCTGGAGGCGGGCCAGGATGGCGCTTTCGCGCTGCCGGCGGTGGGTGATGAGGCCGCGCACGTAGCGCTTGGGATCGCGCACCGGGCCGCCGTGGCCGGGCCAATAGATTGTCTCCTCACGGTCGCGCAGGCGTTCGAGCGAGGCCATGTAATCGGCCATCACGCCGTCGGGCGGGGCGACGATCGAGGTCGACCACGCCATCACGTGATCGCCGCTGAACAGGGCGTCGCCCCAGACGAAGCACA
>DATNDU010000159.1:0-8689 GCA_035606915.1 Roseiarcus sp.
GTGACGGCCTCGGCGGCGATATATTGCTTGAATTCCCAGAGCGTGCGCAGGTTTTCGCCGGCCGCGATCGGCAGGCCGCCGTCGCGCAGCACGCGCGCGTGGCCGGCGGGATCGTCGGGGATGATCGGCTCCTCAAGCCAAGTCAGATCGTAGGGCTGGAACGCCCGCGCGGCGCGGATGGCGACATCGGCGGTCCATTTCATGTTGGCGTCGGCCATCAGCGGGAAACCGTCGCCGAGGAAATCGCGCATCGCCCGCACTTTAGCGACGTCCTCGGCGAGCCGTGCGCGCCCGACCTTCATCTTGATGGCGCGGAAACCCTTGGCGAGATTGCCTTTCGTCTGTTCGATCAGTTCGGCGGCGGTGAGTTCCAGATCGATGCCGCCGGCATAGCACGGCACCTTCGCATCGAAGCCGCCGAGCAGGCGCCAGAGCGGCAGTTTGGCGCGCTTGGCCTTCAAGTCCCACAGCGCCATGTCGAGGGCGGAAATCGCCAGCACGGTCGGGCCGCCGCGGCCGCCGTAGTGCAGCGCCCACCAGGTCTTTTGCCAAATATGCTCGATGCAATCGGCGTCCTCGCCGAGCCCTATCTCGCCCATTTCGCGGCGGAGAATAGCGTCGATGGCGGCGCCGTTGCGGCCGACCGTGAAGGTGTAGCCGACCCCCTCGGCGCCATCGGCGTCGCGCAGACGCACGGTGTTGAGTTCGAAGGCGCGCATTTCGCCGTGCGTGCTGTCGGTCAGCACTTGCGGCAGGGGTATGCGATAATAGCCGGGTTCAATTGTGGTGATTCTGGCCAGTGTCGCCTCCCTGAGCGCCGTCTTCGTCGGCGCAAACGCCTTTACAGGCCAGGGGCGCCCAAGTCGAGCGTCGGCGGCGTTTCGTTCCTGTTTTATTCCTGGCCCCTCGCTGTGCCAGGCCAACGCGGGCGCAGGGTCCGCGCCACTCCGCGGCGCCCCGCCGAATGGCTTGTGGGCACTGAAGATGATAAGGTGGTCCCGGCGTCGGCCGGGCAAGCGAGGCTCTTGGAACACATGCGATCCAGCATTCGCGATCAAGCCCGCATCTGCCGAGGCTGTTGGGATCAAATGGGTGTGCCGATCCCAATCCGGGGGCCGCTAGCAATTCCATTTCGGATTTGTGGCGTTACCCGGAGCAAAATGAACCCCAATATATGTACGATTTGCGAGCGTTCATTCCGTTACGTAAAGAAGCAGCAGCATGTTTCCACGCTGGCCACCATCCTATTTGCCGACATCCGAGGTTTTACTCCCCTGTCCGAGCATACGAGCGCCGTCCGGCTCAGTGAAATCGTCAGTGTCTTTCAAGATCAATGCGCGCGCGCGATCTGGGCGCACGACGGCATCGTCAATAAGCAAATGGGCGACGGCCTGATGGCAATCTTCAATTTTCCGATCAAGATCGAACATCACGTCCGCGCTGCCCTGGAGGCGGCCGTGGATGTTCAGCGGAGCTGCGCTTCCGCGCTTGCCGCGTTGGCCTCGGGTCGCGGGGAGGCGCTTTCCGGGCCCCTCTCTGTCGGCGTCGGCGTTCACACCGGCATGGTGGAAATCGGCGAGTTTTCAGCTTTCCGGAGTGACTTTACGGCCATTGGCGGAGTGGTCAATCTGGCCGCAAGACTAGAGTCTCAGGCTGCCGCCGGCGAAATTCTGGTGTCCGCGGAGGCTGCGGCCCAGGCTCAGAATCTCATGTCGGAAGCTGCGACGCGCTTGCTCGCCCTGAAAGGCATCGAGCATCCGGTAGTGGCCCACATTCTGAACCCGGCGGCGGCGGTTCCCTTCGCGGGTTGAAGCGAGCGCCCCGCGCGGCGGCTTCTCGTCTTTATAAGGAATGCGAGCCGCGGCGCGCGAGGCGGAAGACAGGAGTCTTCCTTCGCGTCCGCGATGCACAGCAACCTTAGAATCGTTGGCGAGATTCAGTAAGGCACGCGATCCTTCTTCACAGAATATTTCTTCCACACTTCTACAGCCTCGGCGCGCATCATTTGCCTTATCGGAATCGACCGGTCAGCGACGTTCTTTCTTAGCTCGCTATAAATCATGCTGTCATCGAAACCGCCGTATTGCAGCGCATCTTCCACTTGCGCCCCATAATAGACGGCCTTGATGCCGGCCCAGTACGCCGCCGCCATGCACATGGGGCAAGGCTCCGCGCTGGTGTAAAGCGTCGCGTTGCGGAGCTTGAAGCTGCCTTGCGACGTGCAAGCCTTGCGTATCGCCTCGATCTCGGCGTGCCAAGTCGGATCGTTCTCCGCCACCACGCGATTGGCTCCCTCGGCGATGATCTCGCCATCCTGCACGATCACACAGCCGAAGACGCCCCCGGCGCTGTCGACGAGCGCCGTTTTCTCCGAAAGGGCAATCGCGCGCGCCATAAAGCCTTTGTCGTCCTCAGTCATACCTATCTCTCTTCCTGAATAACGGACCAGATTTCACGTCCGAGGTCGGTTTGCATCACAAGACCTGCGTGAAAATCAACAATTCGAGCCCATATAGGCCGCCAAGAGTCAGCACGCCAAGCAATTCAGTGCGCCAACGCCGTTGCGCGGGCGGCCGCAGCCACCAACCCAGACCAAAAATAGCAGCGGCCATCAGCGGCCAGGACACGACAGCGACGCTGATGGCGTTGCCGATGAATGTGGAAACGGCCAAGTGCAGCCCGCTCAGCAAAGGGCTGAGAAACTGGATTTCCAGCATGACAACTGGGAACAAGACCAGTAACACAAGGCACGTCTGCTTCCAGGCGGGCGGCGGAGATTGATGCCGTTCATTTGCGAACCACCCGGAAAAGGCATTGTTCATCCGGTAGCTCCGCCAGATCGACATATCGGGCGTCGCTTCGGCAACAAGCGCCTGCCGCTCCGCCGATTCGAGCCAGGCGTCGAGAAACGCAGGCGCTTCAAAGCGAACCAGCGTAGTCCAGTATGGATTTTCCGGTGACAAAGGCGCTTGCACCAGGGTTCCCATATATCCGGGGAACCGAGCCTGCGCGCTTTGGATGCGCTCGGCCCAGAGTCGAAAGGCTTGCTCCTGACCCGGCTTCACCGTTGTCGTGAAGACTTCAGTCACCGTGGTCGTCGAATGAAAATCCGGCGCCGCCTCATCGACGCACGGACGCAGGCCGGGAACTCTCAAGTCTTCGAGTTCCGCCAACAGAGCCGCGCGCGAACCGTCGTTCAGCCAACGATCGAGTGCTTCGGGAGTGCGGAATCTCTGAATAACCTGCCACTCGGCCGAACCGGGAAACGCCGGGATGATTTCCAGAGTAACAAAATCCGGGGCGGCGGAGGCCACCCGGGTGAAAGCGCACTGCCACGCCGCGAAACGCGCCTCCACGCCCTGCCGCATCGCGAACTTTGTCGCCACCGCTTTGGCCGCTGCGGAATTCATCGAGCCCGACGCACTCTGTTCGGCGCTCAGAGTATTGCCCAAAGCCGTATCCAGGGCGTCGATGTCGTTGAGGCTATGCATCTTCGACCGATCCCGGATAGCGGCACATCTCCCGCGATCTCGATGCTACCGACAAGAATGGCGTCGCGCCAGCATGTTCGGGGTCATACTCCGAGCATAGAAAATTTGGTTTATTAGAATTCATCAGAATTTTCCATATTTTACATTGGATCGAAAGCGCGTCACATTGGATCGAAAGCGCGTCGCCCTCAAATCGACCTTGGACGCAAAAATCCGCTCGATCAAAGGTGAGGCTCATCTCGGGTTCCAGGGCGATGGGCAGGCGCGAACTCCCGGCACGGGCAGCCCTTTCGCCTGAAGCAAAGCTCCGTTCCCGTTTTACCCCTTGCCCCGCCGCGCGCCCTCCGCTAACGCGCTGCGATGGCCCGCGCCGCTCCGCCCCCTCCCCCGCCGCCCTCCGAACCGATCGACGTCAATCTCAGGGACGCCCTTGAGGAGCGCTATCTCGCCTATGCGCTCTCCACCATCATGGGCCGCGCCCTGCCGGACGCGCGCGACGGCCTGAAGCCAGTGCATCGCCGCATCCTCTACGGCATGCATGTGCTGCGGCTCGACCCCGGCACGGCGTTCAAGAAATGCGCCAAGATCGTCGGCGACGTCATGGGCTCGTTCCATCCGCATGGCGATCAGGCGATCTATGAGGCGTTGGTGCGCCTGGCGCAGGATTTCGCCTCACGCTATCCGCTTGTCGAGGGCCAGGGCAATTTCGGCAATATCGACGGCGACAACGCCGCCGCCTATCGCTACACCGAGGCCCGCCTCACCGATTTCGCCAGACTTTTGCTCGAAGGCATCGACGAAGACGCCGTCGACTGGCGCGACAATTATTCCGGCGACCAGCAGGAGCCGGTGGTGCTGCCGGCCGCGACGCCGAACCTGCTCGCCAACGGCGCACAGGGCATCGCCGTCGGCATGGCGACCTCGGTGCCGCCGCATAATGTCGCCGAACTCTTCGACGCCGCGCTCTATCTGATCGCCCATCCGGAAGCGAGCGTCGACGCGCTGCTCAACTATGTCCCCGGCCCGGATTTCCCCACCGGCGGCGTGGTGATCGATTCGCGCGAGGTCATCGCCGAGGTCTATCGCAGCGGCCGCGGCGGTTTCCGCCTGCGCGCACGCTGGGAGAAGGAGGAGACCGGGCGCGGCGGCTGGGTCGCCGTCGTCACCGAAATTCCTTATGGCGTGCAGAAATCGCGGCTGATCGAGGCCTTGGCCGAACTCGTCAACCAGAAGAAGGCGCCGCTGCTCGCCGACGTGCGCGATGAATCCACCGAAGACGTGCGCATTGTGCTGGAGCCGCGGGCGCGCTCGGTCGACCCCGCCGTGTTGATGGAGCAATTGTTCAAGCTCAGCGAGCTTGAATCGCGCATTTCCGTCAACATGAACGTGCTCGTCGACGGCATCACGCCGCGCGTCATCTCGCTCAGCGAAGCCTTGCAGCAGTGGCTCGACCATCGCCGCGAGGTGCTGTTGCGGCGCTCGCGGCATCGGCTGGCGGCGATCGAGCGTCGGCTCGAATTGCTCGCCGGCATGATGATCGTCTACCTCAATCTCGACGAGGTGATCCGCATCATCCGCGAGGCCGACGAGGCCAAGCCGGCGCTGATCGCGCGCTTCAAGCTCACCGACAATCAGGCCAATTACATCCTCGACACCCGCCTGCGATCCCTGCGCCGTCTTGAGGAGATGGAGTTGCGCAAGGAGGAGACGGCGCTCCAGGAGGAGAAGGGGCAGATCGAGGCGTTGCTCGGCTCCGAGCACAAGCAATGGCAGGTGATCGCGCACGAAATCCGCGACGCAAAGAAGAAATACGGGCCGGAGACCAAGATCGGCAAGCGCCGCACCCGCTTCGAGGCGCCGCCGCAAGTCGAGGTCGATCTTGCCGAGAGCTTCATCGAGCGCGAGCCGATCACCGTACTGCTCTCCCGCAAGGGCTGGATTCGCGCGCTGAAGGGCCATGTCGCCGACATCTCCGGCGCGACCTTCAAGGGCGACGACAGTTTGCAGACCTCGTTCTTCGCCGAAACGACGTCCAAGATCCTGGTGCTGGCGGGCGACGGCAAGGCCTTCACGCTCGACGCCTCCAAGCTTCCCGGTGGCCGTTCGCTCGGCGAGCCGCTGCGGCTGATGGCCGACATCGGCGAACAGGCGGCGATCGTCGCCGTCTGGCCCTACGCGGCCGGGCAGAAGATGCTGCTGGCGACGAGTGATGGTCGCGGCTTCGTCGCCGGCCAGGACGATCTCATATCCTCGACGCGCAAGGGCCGCGCCGTGCTCGGCGTCGAGGCGCCGGCGCTCGCCTGTCTGGCCATTCCCGCCAGCGGCGATCATGTCGCCGTCATCGGCGAGAACCGCAAGCTGCTCGTCTTCCCGCTCGGCCAGATCCCGGAGATGGCGCGCGGCAAGGGCGTGCGCCTGCAACGCTACAAGGACGGCGGGCTGTCGGACGCGCGGGTGTTCGCGCTCAAGGACGGCATGGGCTGGCGCGACTCCGCCGGGCGCAGTTTCAACGTCGGCCTGCCGGAGCTGAAGGACTATATCGGCAACCGCGCCGAGGCCGGCCGGCTGCCGCCGAAAGGCTTTCCCAAAAACAACAAGTTCGAGGGATGATGCGACGGGCCGAAGCCGCCGATGCGGTCGCCATCGCCGAACTGACGCGGCGGGCTTACGCGAAATAGGTGGCGGTGATAGGCCGCGAGCCGCTGCCGATGCAGGTCGATTACGCTGCGGCGTTGGCGCGCCGCCGTTTCGACCTCATCGAGCGCGACGGCCGGCTCGTCGGTCTCATCGAGACCGACGCCGACGGCGATTTCCTGCTCATCGTCAACGTCGCGGTCGATCCCGCCGCGCAGCGCCAAGGGCTGGGCGCGCAATTGCTGGCTTTCGCCGAGCGGCTCGCCGGCGAAGCCAAGCTGGCAGGCCTGCGGCTCTATACCAACGCTCGCTTTGCCGCCAATATCCGCTTCTACACGCGCCTTGGCTTCACGCCCGAGCGCGAGGCTGCGCTCAACGGCGGCGTCGCGGTCTATATAACGAAGCGGCTCGTCGGGGACTGACGCCAGCGGCTTTTGCCCGCAATGAGCGCGAGCGTCGCGCTCACCGAAAATCGGGATGAGCCGCCTCAGCGGCGACCGCGCACGACGCGCTGAATCTCGGCCCGCACCAGCCGCTCGACCATCGCCGGCAGATTGTCGTCGAGCCAGGCCTTCAACAGCGGCTTCAGCATCTCGCTCGCCATGCCCTGCGCGACCGACATGCCATGCGCCGTCAGGCTTTCCGACAGCGATTGGAACGAGGCGGCGATGGCGGTCTCCGATTCCTCGGAGATCAGCGCCTCGGCCTCAGCCGCCGGCTCGGGTTCTACGGGGCGCGACCAGACGACGGTCGGGGCGACCGCCGTGGGCTCCACGGGCGCGGGTTCCGGCGGCGCCGTCGCGGGCGCCGCGGCGCGCGGCGCATCGTTGGAATAGACGATCTGCGGGCCGGGTTTCAGCGTCGGCGCAGGCTCGCGGTCGTCGGCGATGATGGCGCGGATCGAGGCAAGGATTTCCTCCATCGAGGGTTCATGCGCGCGCTGTGCTCGCCGCAGCGCCTCAGCCTCGGAGGTCTCGTTGCTCGACGCGGCCACGCTCATGCCAACCTCCATGCCGCCCGTCCCCGGGCGGCGCACGCAAACCGAATCAGCAAGCGCCTCGACGTCGAAGTTCGCTCAACCGCCCGTCAGGCGCAATCGCAAAGCGGCGCCAATCCCCCGTCAGCGCCCGTCGGGCGTGCGCACGCCAAACTGCTTGGACTTCACCTGGTTGAAATGCACGCGCGGATCGTATTCGGCGACGCCGAGCCCGAGGGTGCGCACCGAGAGCCGGCCGATCGCGGACAGCAAGGTGTAGGAATTGACCACCTGATCGTGCTGCGCCTGCACCAGCGCCACCCGCGCCTGCAACAACGTCTGTTGGGCGTTGAGCACGTCGAGCGTGGTGCGCTGGCCGACTTTCGCCTCCTCGCGCACGCCGGCGAGCGCCACTTCGGCCGCCTGCACCTGCGCCTTGCGCGCCTTGACCACGGTGTAGGAAATCTGGTTGGCGCCCCAGGACGCGACGACGCCCTGGCGCACTTTCTCGCGCTGCGAATCCGTCGACAATTCCTGCTGGCTCACCTGCTCCTTGGCCTGGCGGATCGAGGCGTAGCTCGCGCCGCCGTCGTAAATCGGGATATTGATCTGACCGATGATGGCGCCGTTCAGCTCCTTGACGCCACTCGTTTGGCCCAATGGGTCAAAGCTTTTCGTCAGCGAAGCCTGCAAATTGACCGAGGGATAGAGGGCCGCCTCGTTGATCTTGACGTTGAGCAGCGCCACGTCGATCCCGTGCAACGAGGCGGTGATGGCGGGGTGCTCAACCTGCGAAATCGCGATCGCCCGCGTCAGCGATTTGGGAAGCAGCCTCGCCACCGGCGTCACCGGCGCCAGCCGCCTCGGCTGATCGCCAATCACCTGACGGTAGTTGGCGATCGAGGTTTCCAGCGTCGAGCGCGCGGTCGCGTAATTGGCTTGCGCGTCGGCGAGCGAAGCCTCGGCCTGCGCGACATCGGTGCGCGTCACCTCGCCGACGTTGAAGCGGTCCTTGGTTTGGCGCAACTGCTCCTTCAGCACCTCGACGTTGCTGTTGTTGAGATCCAGCACCGCCGTGTTTTGCATCACGTCCATGTAATAGGTGAGCGCGCTCAGCAGCGTGTTCTGCTCGGTGTAGCGAAGCTGCTCACGCGTGCCGAGCACGGTCGACTCCGCCTTGCGCACCGAGTTGAACGTCTTTTCGCCGTTAAATATGTTTTCCTGGACGGTGACGCCGTAGCCGCGCGGCAACGTCGTCAGGTCGGTTGTTCCTCCGAATAAGCCTGGCACGCCGCTCGCGTTGTTCACGCCAGCGTTGGCGTTGGCCGTGACGGTCGGCAAGTAGCCGGCGTTGGCTTGCGGCATCCCCTCGTCCGAAGCGCGCACCGCGGCGCGTTCCGTATTGATATCGGGATTGTTGAGATAAGCTTTAATCAGCGCGCCGCCGATGGTTTCCGCCTGCGCGCCGCCCGCGATCGCCCACGCGATCAAGGCCGCCCCGCAGGTCGCGGCGGCTCTGCGCCCCGAACCGCTCTTCTGGTCACCCATGCCCGCCTTCACCAAGCCTTACCCCCGGCCAAACCTTACG
>DATNDU010000179.1:0-14699 GCA_035606915.1 Roseiarcus sp.
CAATGTGACCACGCATACGCTGGAGACTCATATCTACAGGCTGCGCCAAAAGATCGAGAACAATCCCGCCGATGCGCAGCTTCTGGTGACCGACGGCGGGGGCTACAAGCTGCTGCCGTGAGCGGGAGGGTCGGGGTTTGAGTCTTGATGGCGACGTCCGCCGGCTCTCCGGCGTCAGACCCTTCGATGCGCTGCCGCGCGAGGCGCTGCAATTGCTCGCCTTCTCCTGCGAGAAGCGCACGCTGCGCGCCGGCGCGCCGCTGTTCGCAGCCGGCGAACCCGCCGATGGCGCTTATTTCGTGCTGGAGGGCGAGATCCACCTGCGCCGGGGCGACAGCGAACGGCGCGCCGGCGCCGGCGCGCTGATCGGCGAGGCCGCGCTGCTCATTGAAACATTGCGCCCCGCCGACGCGAGCGCGGCGCGCGATTCGCTGCTGCTCAAGGTTCCCACCTCTACCTTCCATCGCGTGCTCTCGGAGTTTCCGCAAAGTGCGGCCGAGATTCGCCGCGCCGCCGCCGAGCGCGCCGGCGTATTGCTGGGGCGGCTGGAGGCCATCCGTCGTCGCGCCTTCGCTCTCCCGCCGGAACGCTGACATGGCCGACTTCGGACCCTCGCGGCCGCCGACCCTCGGCGACGTCGACGCCATCGCGCAGCGCGCCTTCGCAGGTCTGCCGGCGGAGTTCCGCGCCTTGTGCGAAGGGCTGGTCATCCAGATCGCCGAGTTTCCCGACGAGGAGACGCTGCGCGAGATGAACGCTGAAAGCGAGTACGACATTCTGGGTCTGTTTCGCGGCCTTGGCCTCGCTCATGCCGAAGCGACGCCGCAGACTGGCGCGCTGCCGAACATGATCTGGCTCTATCGGCAGCCGCTGCTCGACTATTGGCGCGAGGGCGAGGACAGCTTCGAGGCGGTCGTCGCGCATGTGCTGATTCACGAGATCGGTCACCACTTCGGCCTCTCCGACGACGATATGTATGGCATCGAGGCCCGGATTCCTTGAGATTCGCGGGCCTTCACAACGCCGTCATCATCGGGTTACACTGATCGCCAGGGGCCGGCGTCGTCCGGTGTGCGAACCCATGGAGGAACGGAGCGCCTCTTGACGGTTCATGTCCAAGCGGTTTCACCGGAAACCTGTCCGGCGTTGGTGCTCAACGCCGACTTCCGGCCGTTGAGCTACTATCCGCTGTCGATCTGGGCGTGGCAGGACGCGATCAAGGCGGTGTTCCTGGATCGCGTCAACATCGTCTCCGAATACGATCACGCCGTCCGCAGCCCCAGGTTCAGCATGCGGCTGCCCTCGGTCGTCTCGCTGAAGGCTTACGTCAAACCCTCGCGCTTTCCCGCCTTCACGCGCTTTAACGTGTTCTTGCGCGATCGCTTCACCTGTCAATATTGCAGCGCGCGCGAGGATTTGACCTTCGACCACGTGGTGCCGCGCTCGAAGGGCGGCGTGACCTCGTGGAGCAATGTCGTGGCCGCGTGCTCGGCCTGCAATCTGCGGAAAGCCGACATGCTGCCGGCGACCGCACGCATGTTCCCAGCGCGCAAGCCCTACCAGCCGACCGTTCACGATCTGCATCAGAACGGGCGCCTGTTCCCGCCCAATTACCTGCACGCGAGCTGGATGGATTATCTCTACTGGGACAGCGAGTTGGAGCCCTAACCCGCTGCCGCGATCTCCGCCACGATCGCCTCGGCCGCCGCGCGCGGGTCTGGCGCGTCGGTGATCGGCCGGCCGACGACGAGGTAATCGGCGCCGTCGGCAATGGCGCGGGCCGGCGTCGCCACCCGCTTCTGGTCGCCAGCCTGTCCACCGGCCGGCCGGATGCCGGGACAGACCAGCGTCAGCCGGCGCCCGGCGGCGCGTAGCGTCGCCGCCTCCGCGGCGCTGGCGACCAAGCCGGCGAGTCCGATCTCCTCGGCTTGGCCGGCGCGGCGCAACACCAACGCCTTTGCGCCGAAGGCGTAGCCGGCCTCGGCGAGATCGGCGTCGTCGGCCGAGGTCAGCACGGTGACGGCGAGCAGCTTCAAGCTCGACCCCGCCGCCCCGGCGTTGGCGGCGCGCATCGTCTGCGGATAGGCATGCACGGTGAGGAATGTCGCCCCCAAGCGAGCGATCTGCGCCGTCGCTCGCTCGACGGTGTTGGGGATGTCGTGCAGCTTGAGGTCGATGAAGACGCGCCGGCCCGAGCCGATCAGCGCTTCGGCGAGCGCCAGCCCGCCGCCGCCGTAGATCAATTCCATGCCGATCTTGTAAAAGGAGACGCTATCGCCGAGCCGCTCGACCAGCGCCCGCGCCGCTTCGCCCGAGGGCAAGTCGACGGCGACGATGAGCCGCTCGCGGGGCGTCACGGGTGGTCGCCACGGCGGCCGAAAGCGGCGGCCTCGCGCTTGATGAGTTGTTTCACGCGGTCGCTATGACGGCCGATCATGGTCTCGGTCGCCCGGCAACGTTCGTTAATGCGCGCGCCGAGCCGCTCGGCCTGGTCGATGAGCTTCATCATCTTCGGCTCCGCGCCGGTGGCATGGCCGCGCAGGCGATAGGTCCACACGCTCGCCGGCGGCAGGTTGCGCAGAATGGGCGCGCCGCTGCGCGCCACATAACGCCCCACCAGCGCCTCGCGCGGCATCGGCGAGCGCAAGCCGTAGGTAAATTGCACGAACACCCCGTCCGGCCCCATCAGCGCGAACGCCTCGTCGAGCAGCGCGACGCGCCGCTCCGGCGACTCGTTGAGCAGCGGCAGACTCGACACCACCGCCGCCACCGGCTGCGCCAGCCCCGCCAGCGTCGCGTTCAGCGCATAGGCGTCGCCGCGCAGGACGCGCGCGCGGGGAAAGCGCTCCGTCAGAAGGTTGCAGAAGTAGGGATCGTATTCGACCAGCAGCAGCCGCTCGCGGCGGACGCCGCGCGCGATCAGCGCCTTGGTCACCGGCCCGGTGCCCGGTCCGAGTTCAACGACCGTGCCCGGCCGCAACGGATCGATGGCGCGCGCCATCTCGCGGGCCAGGAATGGGCTCGACGGCGCGACCGCGCCGGTGCGTTTGGGGTCGCCGAGGAAACGACGCAGAAACGTCTCGCCGTCGCTCTGCGGCGAGCGTGCATCGGGCTTGGGGCGGGTGAGACGCAGGGACATCGCTCTGCCCTATCCCAAACCTTCGAAGAATTCCTTCATCTTGGCTAGGAACCCCGTGCTCTCCGGGTGCGTCTTATTAGAAGATTCCGCCTCGAACTCCAGCAGCAGGTCGCGCTGCCGGCGCGTAAGGTTCTGCGGCGTCTCGACCACGACCTGGATATAGAGGTCACCGATGTCGCGCGAGCGCAGGATGGGCATACCTTTCGCCCGCAGCTTGAGCTGGCGGCCGGACTGCGTACCCTCGGGAATGCGCACCTTGGCGTCGCCGCCGTCGAGAGTGCGCACCGAAAACTCGCCGCCGAGCGCCGCCTGCACCATTGAGATCGGCACGCGGCAATAGAGGTCGGCGCCATCGCGCTGAAAGAACGGATGCGGCTTGATCGAGAGGAAAATGTAAAGGTCGCCCTGCCCACCGCCGCGCATCCCGGCCTCGCCTTCGCCGGAGAGGCGGATGCGCGTGCCGTCCTCGACGCCCGACGGCACGTTGACCGACAGCGTGCGCTCGCGCACGACGCGGCCGGCGCCGGCGCAGGTTCCGCAAGGGTTGTCGATGGTCTGGCCGCGGCCTTGGCAGGTCGGGCAGGTGCGCTCAATGGCGAAGAAGCCCTGCTGGTTGCGCACCCGCCCCTGGCCAGCGCAGGTGCGGCACACCGCCGGCTTGGAGCCGGGCTTGGCGCCGGAGCCCTGGCAGGTTTCGCAGACGACGCTGGACGGCAGCTTGATCGAGGCATTCTTGCCCTTGAACGCCTCTTCGAGCGAAATTTCGAGATTGTAGCGCAGATCCGCGCCGCGCTCTTTGCCGGTGGGATTGCGCGCATTGCGCCGGCCCATGATGTCGCCGAACAGGTCGTCGAAAATGTCCGACATCGACGCGCCGAAACCATCGCCCATGCCGCCGCCCTGCTCGAAGGCGGCGTGGCCGAAGCGATCGTAAGCGGCGCGCTTTTGCGTGTCGGAGAGATGCTGATAGGCTTCGTTGAGTTCCTTGAAGCGCGCCTCGGCCTGCTTGTCGCCGGGATTGCGGTCGGGATGGCAGGACATTGCCGTCTTGCGGAACGCCGCCTTCAGCTCAGCGTCGGTGGCGGTCTTGGAGACGCCGAGGATTTCGTAGAAGTCGCGTTTGGCCATTTGAGCGGCTGTCTCCGCACGCGCGAACGCGGGCGTCGCGCGCCCGCCGCGCCCGCCGCCCCGCAAATTGTTGTTTGCAGATAGGGGGGAAAGCCGGAGAGCGCAAGCTCGCAGGAGCACATGCCGCGCCAGGGCATTGTGGAGTCTTCGCGCCTCAACAGCTACGGCGCGACCTCAAAATCAAAAATCTCTCGCATCGCGACGCGACCGCCGGTCGTGACGGCGACCGCGCGCACGCCGTCGAGGCGGCGTATCCAGCCATGACCGAAACACGCGCTGCAAATAGCCGCGCCAACCGCGCCGGCGATATGGGGCCGCCGTTCGCTCCAATCGAGGCAAGGTTTGCAGAAAATGCGCCGACTGCGTCCCCGGTCGGCAATACCGAGCATGGCGGCGTCGATCCCCAGCCGAGATCGCAGGAAAGTCATTCCTTCTTTGGTGACGACGCCGCTGTCCGGCGCAAG
Source organism: Roseiarcus sp. (assembly GCA_035606915.1). Taxonomy (GTDB): domain Bacteria; phylum Pseudomonadota; class Alphaproteobacteria; order Rhizobiales; family Beijerinckiaceae; genus Roseiarcus. Next base: position 4,732 of record DATNDU010000179.1, read on the forward strand.
ATCGACATACCCGCGCTTCGTCATTCTATCCGCGATGTCAACCGCGACCTTCCCGGCAAGATGATCGTAGCAAGTTCGAGCCAGGCGCAACGCTTTGTCGCGAGGGCCGACCACCAGGCGCTTGCCGAGCGCTTCGCCGTTAACCGCGGCGACCGCCATGATGCTTTCCAGCATGCCTGCTACGGACGCCGCGCCGAGCCGATGGTACCGGGACCGGCCGTGTCTTTCCGCAACGACGAGCCCCGCCATTTTCAATCGCGCCAGATGACCGCTGGCGGTCTGAGGCGTAACGCCAGCGGCGCGGGCGAGTTCGCCGGCGGTGAGGGCACGGCCACTCATCAGGGCGCAAAGCATGTTCATGCGCGCGGGGTCGGCAACGAGTGCGGCGATTTCGGCCGCCGCGGCGAGATTGGACACGAGACTGGCCTCCTTACGCCTCGGCTTTGAACGTTCGGCCCAAATCCTGCCCGACACCAAAATAGTGCCGAAACATATATAGCAACGGTCGCCACGCGGCGGTATCGATGTGGTTGGTTCCTTCAAGGACGATATCCGGCCTGGCATGCACGCAAACGACCTTGGCCTCGATAATCTCGAACGCCTCAGGTCGCGCATGCGGCCACTCCCCGCCGGGGCGGTGACCGCCGACGACCACGGCCTCAAACTGCAGCGCACATTCGGCGATCCGCGGCGGCTTCACCCGCGCCGAGGGTTGCGGCGTGAGCCCGCTGAGCGCGAATTTGTCCCGATCGAAGCGATAGCCGAGGTCGGCCTTGTGCCGCGGAACCGGGTGGCGGCCAGTGGAGCGGGCCATCGCCTCGACCTGCGGCCAGAGTTCCGCCGAGGGAAAGTTCAAAACCAGTTCGCGCTCCCGCGCGAGATTTTCCCGCCCCATGCTTGTTGAAGTGAGGCCAAGCACGAAGCGGTCGAAAAGCGCCCAGACCGAAGACATCGGCGAAATGTTCGCCGTTCCGTCGGGGTTCAAGCTCGTCAGCAGCGCGACCGGCGTCCCCACGTAATACACCGACGGATTGATCTCTATGTGCTCGCCGAAGGGGACTTTGGCGGGCGAGACTTTGTGGCGTTGCGTCAAAACCGGATCTCCTGGGCCAGGAGGTCAGTAACGCATCGAGGGACGCCGTTGCTTCGGTGTTCGCCGAACAATCGCGCGCTCGCCACCATCGCAGCGCGCCGCCTCATTTGTCGCCGTCCGGGCCAGCAATGCTGGCAAGCGCCGTGAAATCCTGATCGCGTGGGAAAACGCCAAAGCCCCCGGGTTTCCCCGAGGGCCTTTGGCTTCAAATCGCAGCTTGAACCTTACGCCGACTTCTTCTTGTCGTCGTCGACCTCGCGGAAATCGGCGTCGATGACGTCATCCTTCGGACCCTGCGGCGCCGCGCCCGCCTCGGGGCCGCCGGCCTGCTGGGCTTTGTACATCGCCTCGCCGAGCTTCATCTGCGCCTGCATCAAGTCGTTGGTGCGCGCCTTGATCGCCTCGACATCGTCGCCTTGAAGCGCCGTCTTCAACGCCTCGATCGCCGTCTCGATGGCGCTCTTGTCGGCCGCCGCGACCTTGTCGCCATATTCCTTCAGCGCCTTCTCGGCGTCGTGGATCAGCGATTCGCCGTGGTTCTTGGAGTCGACCGCCTCGCGGCGCTTCTTGTCCTCGGCGGCGTTCGCCTCGGCGTCCTTGACCATCTTGTTGATGTCGGCGTCCGACAGGCCGCCGGAGGCCTGGATGCGGATCTGCTGCTCCTTGTTGGTCGCCTTGTCCTTCGCGGTGACGTTGACGATGCCGTTGGCGTCGATGTCGAAAGTAACCTCGATCTGCGGCACGCCGCGCGGCGCCGACGGGATGCCGACGAGATCGAACTGGCCGAGCATCTTGTTGTCGGCCGCCATCTCGCGCTCGCCCTGGAAGACGCGGATCGTCACCGCCGTCTGGTTGTCCTCGGCGGTCGAGAACACCTGGCTCTTCTTGGTCGGGATCGTCGTGTTGCGGTCGATCAGGCGCGTGAACACGCCGCCCAGCGTCTCTATGCCGAGCGACAGCGGCGTCACGTCGAGCAGCAGCACGTCCTTGACGTCGCCCTGCAACACGCCCGCCTGCACCGCCGCGCCGATCGCCACCACCTCGTCGGGATTGACGCCCTTATGCGGCTCCTTGCCGAAGAACTGCTTGACGATCTCCTGCACCTTGGGCATGCGCGTCATGCCGCCGACGAGCACCACCTCGTCGATCTGCCCGGCCGCCAACCCCGCATCCTTCAGCGCCTTCTTGCACGGCTCGACCGTGCGCTGGATCAGGTCGTCGACCAGCGCCTCGTATTTGGCGCGCGTCAGCTTCAGCGCCAGATGCTTCGGCCCGGTGGCGTCGGCAGTGATATAGGGCAGGTTGATGTCGGTCTGCACCGCGCTCGACAGCTCGATCTTGGCCTTCTCGGCCGCCTCCTTCAGGCGTTGCAGCGCCAGCTTGTCCTTGGTGAGGTCGATGCCCTGCTCCTTCTTGAACTCGGAGGCCAGATACTCGACAAGACGCATGTCAAAGTCTTCGCCGCCGAGGAAGGTGTCGCCGTTGGTCGACTTGACCTCGAACACGCCGTCGCCGATTTCGAGAACGGAAATATCGAAGGTGCCGCCGCCGAGGTCGTAAACCGCGATCGTGCCTTGCTTCTTCTTGTCGAGGCCGTAGGCGAGCGCCGCCGCCGTCGGCTCATTGATGATGCGCAGCACTTCCAGGCCGGCGATCTTGCCGGCGTCCTTGGTCGCCTGCCGCTGGGCGTCGTTGAAATAGGCGGGCACGGTGATGACGGCCTGCGTCACCGGCGTGCCGAGATGGGCCTCCGCCGTCTCCTTCATCTTCTGCAAGGTGAAGGCCGAAATTTGCGAGGGCGAATAGGGCTTGCCGTCGGACGTCACCCAGGCGTCGCCATTGGCGGCCTTGACGATCTTATAGGGCACCAACCCCATGTCCTTCTTGGTCATCGGGTCGTCGTAGGAGCGGCCAATAAGGCGCTTGATGGCGAAGAACGTGCGCTCGGGGTTGGTCACCGCCTGGCGCTTGGCCGGCTGGCCGACGAGACGCTCGCCGTCGTCCGTGAAGGCGACGATCGATGGCGTGGTGCGGGCGCCCTCGGAATTCTCGATCACCTTCGGCGTCGCACCTTCCATGACGGCGACGCAGGAGTTGGTCGTCCCCAGGTCGATGCCGATAACTTTAGCCATTGTTGTCACCCCATGTTTCGCGAGACCGCGAGGCCCCGAAGCGGCCAGGCATGGCGGGCGGTTTGCACCCGCCGGTCCCCGTTGCTCGGTTCAATTCCAGCGCTCACGGGCGACCACGCCCTTCCCGCCGAACTCGGGCGGTATATAGGAGGGGGTCAAAGGCCGCGCAAGGCGGCCCGAGGGCGCGCCAATGGCGCAAAACCCAGGAATTTCGCGATGGTGGGACGAATCGGAATGGCGGCGCGCCGGGAGGTTTGCTCGGGTTTGCCGGGATCGCGCGCATGAGGCGGCTGCTCGCCGCGGTCGCCCTCGCGGCTCTCGCTTCCGGCCCTGCGCGGGGCCAGCTTGCCCTGCCCGGCGCCTCGCTCGCCACGCCCGCGCCGTCGAAGACGGACGGCGAGGCCAAGCCGGCCAGGCGGCGTCATTCCCACCGCGTCGAGGCGGCGCGGCTCGAAGCCAACCCCGCCGCCCTCATCGACAAGCCGCTGAAGCTCAACGGCCGCAACGGCGAACTGAAGTTGGCGCGCGGTGACGACAAGGCGCTGAAGATCGTCAAATATGTGCTGCTCGGCGAGGTGGTCTCGAACCCGGCGCAGCAATGCCGCATCGACATCGTCGCCGCAGCGCCGATCGAGGCCGTCCCGCAGGGCGAACCCGACGGCCTGCCGCGCTATTCCGCCGCCATCCCCGCCTGCCCGCTCGGTTTCGATATTGTCGACGGCGCCGTGCTGGTCCCAGCGCAGACCGACGCTTGCGTGTTCACCGCCGCCGACTGCCAGGCGAGCCCGAGCGGCCTGTGGGGGCCGGACGCGGCCGAACTCGACAAGGACCCCAAGGCGATTTCAAAGTTGCGCGCCAGCGCCGATCGCACCATCAAGGCCAGCCTGCGCGCCCTGGAGAGGCGCGACAGGGGCGCCGCCGCCTCCCTGGGGCGCGAGCAGAGCGATTTCTCCGCCGCACGCGACGACGTTTGCCACGACTATGTCGCGGAATCGCGGCTCGGCTTCTGCGCTTCGCGGCTGGCGCAGGCGCGAGCGGCGCTGCTGGCCAAGCGCGTCGCTGAGGCGGCCGACACGCCGCCGAAGCACAAGCGAGGCAAGAAAAAAAGCGACAGATGAATAGGGCGTCGAAATTTTTCGCGCCGCTATGTAAGGTTAAGCGGCGGTTTCTTCGCTTCGACAAGATTGCGATGCTATCTTTGATTCGCGGCGCGGCCACCCACCGCAGAGGTCGCATCCCCCAGAGGTCGCAATGGACAACGAATTCATGCCTCCCCATTCCGATCATCCCGAGGCCGAGTCGACAGCCTCGCCGAATGCTGAGGCCGCCGCGCCGCTCGATGCGGCCGTCGTCATCGAGCAGGTGCGCGAACTGCTGTTCGGCGATCATCGCCGCGCCACCGAGGGATCGCTGAAAAGCCTGGAAGACAAGCTAGCGGCGCTAACGGCGACGATCGAGGCGCGCTTTGCCGATCTCGAACGGCGCCTGAGCGAGAGCCGCGCCGAGACCGATCATGCGCGCGAAGGCCATGTCGAGGCGATTGGCGCCGCCTTCGCCGAACTCGGCGAGCGCATCAAGGGTCTGATCGCCAAACCGCCGCAGTAACGGGCCGAAGCAGCCTTCAAAAGCCTCAGGCCATTGTCGCGACCGGGCGCGAGCGTCTTGACGCGCCAGTTTAGTTATGAAATATAACCAAAATCAGCACCGGGGGAGGCGATGACGGCGCACGCGAAGAGCCCGCTCAAAATCGAGCGCGACGGCCCCGTGCTCATCATCGGCCTCGACCGATCGGAAAAGCGCAACGCTCTCAACGATGGCGTCATCGCCGCGCTTGACGAGACCTTCTCCACCTTGCCCGCCGATGCCGCCGCCGTGCTTATCCACGCCACCGGCGCGAATTTCTCCGCCGGCCTCGATCTCAGCGAACTGGCCGACCGCGACGCGCACGAGGGGGTGCTGCATTCGCGCTCTTGGCACCGCTGTTTCGAGAGGATCGAGTTCGGCTCACTCCCGGTCGTCGCGGCGCTGCGCGGCGCGGTGGTCGGCGGCGGGCTGGAGTTGGCGGCGACGGCGCATGTGCGCGTCGCCGAGCGCTCCGCCTTCTACGCGCTGCCCGAGGGTCAGCGCGGCATTTTCGTCGGCGGCGGCGGCTCGGTGCGCCTGCCGAGGCTGATCGGCGTCTCGCGTATGGCCGACATGATGCTGACCGGCCGCGTCTATTCGGCTGAGGAAGGCGCTTCGCTCGGCTTCGCACAATATCTCGTCGACGACGGCGCGGCTTACGCGAAGGGTCTGGAGTTGGCGCACAAGATGGCCGGCAACGCGCCGCTGACCAATTTCGCCGTTATCCAGGCGCTGCCGCGCATCGCCGAGGCCGATCCGCGCACCGGCTATGTCATGGAATCGTTGATGGCGTCGTTGGCGCAGAGCGCGCCGGAGGCGAAGGCGCGGGTGCGGGCTTTTCTCGACAAACGCGCGCCCAAGGTGGCGCGGCCGGACTGAGCCCGCGCAACAGGTGAGGAAAAGATGGCGCTGTTTGGTCCGCTGACCCCGCTGATTGAGGCGCGCGCCGACGGCGTGACCTATGTGCGCACCGCCGAGCCGTTGCCGCCGCACGCCGACACCTGGATCGATCGGCTCGAACATTGGGCCGCCGAGGCGCCCGACCGCCCGTTCATCGCGCAGCGCGACGGCCGCGGCGAATGGCGCACGCTGACCTATGCGCAGGCGCTCGACGGCGCGATGCGCATCGGCTCGTGGTTGCTGGCGCACGGCGCCAGCGCCGAGCGGCCGCTGCTGATTCTGTCCGGCAACACCATCGAGCACGGCTTGCTGTCGCTCGCCGGCATGGCGGTCGGCGCGCCGACCTGCCCGGTTTCCACCGCCTATTCGCTGATCTCGCAGGATCTCGGCAAGCTGAAGGGCGTCATCGAACTGATGACGCCGAGCCTGGCGTTCGCCGACGACGCCGGCGCCTACGCCCAGGCGCTGGCGCTGGCGAAATCGCGCGACATCGGCCTCATCGCTGGCGACGTCACAGCGGCCGAGGTCGGCGCGACGCCGTTCGGTGAATTGCTCGCCACGCCGGTCTCCGCCGCGGCGCGCGCCACGCGCACCGCGCTGACGCCGGATTCGATCGGCAAGTTCCTGCTCACCTCCGGCTCGACCGGCCATCCCAAGGCAGTTATCAACACGCAGCGCATGTTGTGTTCGTCGCACACGATGCTGCGCGAGGCGTTGCCGTTCTTCAAGGAGGAGCCGCCGGTTCTCGTCGAATGGCTGCCCTGGGCGCACACGTTCGGCTCCAATTCGAGCTTCGGTCTCATTCTCTACAACGGCGGCACGTTCTACATCGACGACGGCCGCCCGACGCCGGCCGGCATCGCCACGACCGTGCAGAACCTGACCGAAATCGCCCCGACGATCTTCTTCAACGTACCTAAGGGTTTCGAGGAATTGTTGCCGCACCTGCGGGCCAATTCCGCGTTGCGCAAAACCTTCTTCTCGCGCGTCAAAATGTTCTTCTACGCCGGCGCCGGCCTGTCGCAGCCGGTGTTCGACGGCTATCGCGAGCTTTCGACGCAAGTCCTGGGCGCGCCGACGCCGTGGACCACTTCGCTCGGCTCGACCGAAACCGGCCCCGGCGCGATCATCAACGTGCGCGGCCTGACGCGCACGCAAAACGTCGGCGTGCCGCATCGCGGCGTCGAGCTGAAGTTGACGCCCAACGCCGGCAAGCTTGAGGTACGCCTGCGCGGCCCCAACGTCACGCCCGGCTATTGGCGCCGAGCCGACCTCAACCAAGCCGCCTTCGACGAGGAGGGCTTCTACAAAATAGGCGACGCGCTGAAACTCGCCGAGCCCGGCGACTGGACAGCCGGCTTCGAATTCGACGGCCGCGTCTCCGAGGATTTCAAGCTCGCCACCGGCACCTGGGTCAGCGTCGGCCCGTTGCGCATCGCCTTCCTCAACCATTTCCAACCGCTGGCGCAGGACCTCGTCATCGCCGGCGAGAATCTCAGCGACATCGGCGCACTGGTGTTCCCGAATTTCGCCGCGCTGGCAAAAATCGCCCCGGGTCTTTCGCCGCAGCAGGCGGTGCGCGACCCCCGCGTCAAGGCGGCCTTCGCCGAACGGCTGAAGACGATGGCTGAGGCCGCGACCGGCTCCTCGACCCGCATCGTCCGGCTGGCGCTGATGAGCGAGCCGCCCTCGATCGACCGCGGCGAGGCGACGGACAAGGGCTCGCTCAACCAGCGCTTGCTGCTCGCCAACCGGAAGGCGGCGGTCGAAGCGCTCTACGGCGCGACCAGCGCGGATAACGAGGTGCGGCTGTGAATGCGGCCGAGAGTACGAAACAAACCGGAGCGTAGCTCATGAACATTCAGGGCGCGGCAGCAATTGTCAGCGGCGGCGGCTCCGGCCTCGGCCGGGCCACAGCGGAGGCGCTTGCCGCCAAAGGCGCGAGGGTGGCGATCTTCGACGTCAATGAAGCGGCGGCGCAGCAGACGGCGAAGGCCATCGGCGGCGCGGCGTTCAAATGCGATGTCTCCGATGCGGGTTCAGCGCAAGCGGCGGTGGCGGCAGCCGAGGCGGCGCACGGGCCGGCGCGCATCCTCGTCAATTGCGCCGGCATCGGCACGCCCAAGCGCGTCGTCGGGCGCGACGGCGCACAGCCGCTCAGCGATTTCCAGCGCATCATCAACGTCAACCTGGTCGGCAGCTTCAACCTGATCCGCCTCGTCGCCGCTGCGCTCTCAAAGGCCGCGCCGCTGGACAACGGCGAGCGCGGCATCATCGTCTCCACCGCCTCGGTGGCCGCCTACGAAGGCCAGATCGGGCAGGCCGCCTATTCCGCCTCCAAGGGCGGCATCGTGGCGATGACGCTCCCGATCGCCCGCGAGCTTGCCGCGTTCGGCATCCGCGTCAACACCATCGCACCCGGCATCTTCCTCACCCCGATGCTGCTCGGCCTGCCGAAAGAGGCGCAGGATTCGCTCGGCCGCTCGGTGCCCAACCCCGCCCGCCTCGGCGACCCCAGCGAATACGCAGCGCTGGTCCTGCACCTGTGCGAGAACGGCTACATCAACGGCGAGACCATTCGCATCGACGGCGCGCTGCGTATGGCGCCGCGCTGATGTTCACCCACCGCCTTGAGGTGCGCATCGAGTGGGGCGACTGCGACGCCGCCGGCATCGTGTTCTATCCCCGCTATTTCGCCATGTTCGACGCCGCCACGCATCGCCTGTTCGAGGCGGCGGGGTGGAAGAAGGCCAACCTGCGCCACGAGTTCAACATCATCGGCTTCCCGATGGTCGACACGCGGGCGAATTTCCTGCTGCCGTCGAGCTACGGCGACGACATCGTCATCGAGACCCGCGTCGCGGCACTGCGGCGGTCGAGCTTCGACATCGAGCATCGCGCTTTGCGGCCGGAGGGACTCGCCATCGAGGCGTTCGAAACCCGCGTCTGGTCGGGGCCGCATCCCGACGACCCGAGCCGGCTGAAGGGATACGAAATTCCCGCGACGGTGCGCCGCCGCCTCAGCGAGGCCTGAGATGAGCGAAGCACAGCGTCCGTCCGAGACCCTCGACGAGCCCGCCGGCGAGGTGAAGCTCGGCATGCTCGATGGAATCGTCGGCTATTTGTTGCGCCGGGCGCAACTCGCCATATTCGAGGACTTCGGCCGCCGTTTCGCCGCGCTCGATCTGACGCCGGCGCAATTCTCGGCGCTGGTCGTCATTCAGAACAATCCGGGTCGGCGGCAATCCGACATCGCCGCCGCGCTTGGCGTGCGGCGGCCGAATTTCGTCGCGCTAATGGACGAATTGGAGCGGCGCGGGTTCGCCGAGCGGCTGCGCTCGGGCGCCGACCGGCGCGCCAACGCGCTGATGCTGACGCCCGCCGGCGCCGCGATGCTGGTCCGCGCGCTGGCCGCGCAGGCCGAACAGGAAGCGGCGATCCGCGCCCTCGTCGGCGAGCCCGAACGCCGTCGCCTGGTCGAGACGCTGACGCGTCTCAGCCGGCTCTAAACGTGGCCTCAAGTTTTGTCAGGGAGGAAGTAGCATGAACAGACGAGAACTGCTGTTGGGCGGCGCGGCGCTGGCGCTGACGCCGGGCTTGGCGCGGGCGGCCGGCGGCCTCAAGCCCTTGAAGATCGGCGTGATGAACGACATGTCGGGCGTTTACGCCGATTATCAGGGCATCGGCTCCGTTATCGCCGCCCAGCTTGCGGTCGACGACTATTCGGCGAAACTCGGCGTGCCGGTCGAGATCGTCTCCGCCGATCATCAGAACAAGCCCGACATCGGCGCGGCGATCGCGCGTAAATGGTTCGACGAGGACCATGTCGATGTCATCATGGACCTGCCGAACTCGGCGGTGGCGCTTGCCGTGCTGTCGGTCGCGACCGAAAAGAACAAGGCGGTCATCGGCTCCGGCGCCGGCTCCTCGGTGATGACCGGCCCGAAGTGCTCGAAGGATTTCGTGCATTGGGACTACGACACCTATGAGCTCGGCCACGCGCTCGGTCATGCCGTGGTCAAGGAAGGCGGCAAGACCTGGTTCTTCATCAGCGCCGATTACGCCTTCGGCAAGGACCTGCGCGACAATTGCGCCGCGGCGGTCATCGCCGCCGGCGGCAAGGTGATCGGCGACGCCCGCCACCCCCTCAACACCGCCGATTTCTCCAGCTACATCTTGCAGGCGCAGTCCTCCGGCGCCGACGTGGTCGCCTTCGCCGA
>DATNDU010000184.1:0-138268 GCA_035606915.1 Roseiarcus sp.
AATGCGCGGCTGCTCGCCGGGCACGTAAGGCTGTAGCTCCCGCGCCAGCGCGCTCCAATAGCGGTTCATTGCGGCTTTCCCATAATGCGTGAGCCGCTTAGCCCCGACCGCGCACCCCGGCAAGCCCGCGACGAATGCGGCTCGACGCGCATTTGCGTTATGCTAAGGTCGCCGGACGCAGCGAGGGGGGAAAGCATGCGTTGGGGATTTGCGGTCGCGGCTGCGCTGATGGCGCTGATGGCGGGGATGGCGCCGGCTCAGGCGCTCGATAAGGTCACGTTCGGCACAAATTGGCTCGCCGATCCCGAAGCCGGCGGCTATTTTCAGGCGCTCGCCGACGGCACCTATCAGAAATACGGCCTCGACGTGACGATCCTGCCCGGCGGGCCGATGTCGAACGGCGGCTTGCTGCTGATCTCGGGCAAGATCGAATTCTTCATGGGCGGCGACATCCTCGGCGACTTCTACAACGTCGAGCACGGCTTGCCGGTGATCACGGTGGCCGCGCATTTCCAGAAGAACCCGCTCATCATGATGTCGCATCCCGGCGTCGGGCTCGACAAATGGACGGATCTGCCGAAGGCGACCGCCATCGTCAGCAAGGGCGCGGTCGCCACCTTCTATCAGTGGATGGTCGAGGCCTGGGGCTTCAAGGACAAGAACGTCAAGCCCTATAACTACAATTCCGCCACCTTCATCGCCGATCCGCATTCCATCCAGCAGGGCTATGTCACCTCCGAGCCTTATGCGGTGGAGAAGTACGGCCACTTCAAGCCCAACATCTTCCTGCTCTCCGACTACGGCTATTCGAGCTACGCGACGACGATCATCGCCCGCAAGGATATCGTCGACAACAAGCCCGACGTCGTACAGCGCTTCGTCGACGCCTCCAGCATCGGCTGGTATCACTATCTCTATGGCGACAATGAAAAGGCCAACGCGCTCATCAAGCACGAAAATCCCGAGATGACCGACGATCAGATCGCCTATTCCATCGCCAAGATGAAGGAATACGGCATCGTCGATTCCGGCGATGCGCTGAAGCTGGGCATAGGCGCGATGACCGACGCGCATATGAAGGATTTCTTCGACAAAATGGTGAAGGCGGGCCTGGTCAAAGCCGACCTCGACTATAAGAAGGGCTATACGCTGAAGTTCGTCAATCACGGCGTCGGGCTCGATCTGCGGCCCAAATGAGACTTTGGATCAAGCAGCCGCTCGCCGTCCTCGCCGAAGGCGCGGACGGCGGGGTCGTCGTCGAGGGAGCCCGGATCGTCGAGCTTGTGGCGCGCGGCGCGACACCCTCGGCGCCGGTGGACGCCAGTTTCGACGCCAGCCGCCATGTGCTGCTGCCGGGCCTCGTCAACGCCCATCATCATTTCTATCAGACGCTGGCGCGCGCCCATCCGGCCGGGTTGCAACTCGATCTCATACCCTGGCTGCTGGCGCTCTACCCGATCTGGGCGCGCATGGACGCCCGCGATCTGCGCCTGGCGACGCGGGTGGCGCTGGCCGAACTGCTGCTGTCGGGCTGCACGACGGCGGCCGACCATCACAACCTGTTCCCGCCCGGCCTCGAACATGCCATCGACATCCAGGTCGAGGAGGCGCGCGCCCTCGGCGTGCGGATGACGGTGACGCGTGGCGCCATGAGCTTTTCGACCCGCGAAGGCGGCTTGCCGCCGGAAAATGTCGTGCAGGCCGACGACGTCGTGCTCGCCGATTGCGAGCGGGTGGCGCGCGCCTATCACGATCCCTCGCCGGGCTCGATGATGCGGATCGCCTTCGCCCCGTGCTCGCCGTTCGCCGTCCACAAGCCGCTGATGCCGGATCTGGCGGCGTTGGCGGAGCGGCTCGACGTTCGTCTGCACACCCATCTCTGTCAGGTCGAGGACGAGGAGCGCTTCTGCGTCGAGGCGCATGGGCTGCGGCCGGTCGACTTCCTGGACAGCGTCGGCTGGCTCAACGAGCGTGTCTGGCTCGCCCACGCCGTACATTTCAACAACCGGGACATCGCCCGGCTCGGCGCGGCGGGGGTCGGCGTCTGCCATCTGGCGGCGGCCGACATGTGGCTGGCGGCAGGAATTTGCCCGACGCGGGATTTCGAGTTGGCGGGCTCGCCCGTCGGCCTCGGCGTCGACGGCTCGTCGTCGAACGATTCCTCCAACATGATGGAGGCGGTGCGCCATTCGCTGCTGCTGCAACGGCTGCGCTACGGCCCGACGCGCGTCACGCCGCGCGACGCCTTGCGCTGGGCGAGCGTGGGCGGCGCGAAATGCCTCGGGCGCGATGACATCGGCGCCATCGCCGTCGGCCGCCAGGCCGATCTGGCGCTGTTTCGGCTCGACGCGCCGCGCTTCTCCGGCGCGCATGACCTCCTCGCCGCGCTCGTGCTTTGCGGCGCACATCGCGCCGACCGGGTGATGGTCAACGGCGAATGGCGGGTCGTCGACGGCGCGGTCGTCGGCCTCGATCTCGCCGCGTTGCTAGCCGAACACGCGGCGGCGGCGCGCAAATTCGCCTGAGCCGGCCGCGATGCTAATATTGGCGCGCGCGCCGCTGCAACGCAATTGCGTCGCGCGCCGCCGTCGCTATACTAGCGCCATTCAGCCAGAGCGGGACTCTTGCAGCCAGAGCGGGATTCATGGGCGCGGACTTAATCCGGTACGACCTCCTGGTTCAGGACGCGCTGCGCTCGGTGGTGAGGAAGGTGCTCAACGACGCGGCGCGCGATGGCTTGCCCGGCGAGCATCATTTCAACATCTCGTTCAAGACGCAAGCGCCGGGCGTCGTGCTGCCAGACTCCATCAAGCAGCGCTACCCCGATGAAATGGCGATCATTCTCCAGCATGAATTCTGGAATTTGACGGTCGGCGCCGAGCATTTCGAAGTCGGCCTCAATTTCTCCCGCCGGCCCGAGCGCGTCTGCGTGCCGTTCGACGCCATCACCGGCTTCAGCGACCCCTCGGTGCCGTTTGGCTTCAAGCTGGAGCCGAAGCTCGGCGAGGCGCAGCGATCGGCGACGCCGGCGCCCGCTCCCCTCCCGGCGCCGGCGCGCGAGAGCGGCGGCAAGGCGGGCAAATCGGCGTCAACGAAAAACGAGGCCGGTCCGAAGCTCGTCGAGACGCCGAAGGCGGCCGACAAGCCGGCCGAAGGCGAGAAGACCAAAGTCGTCTCAATCGACGCCTTCCGCAAGAAGTGACTTGAAGGTGAGCGAAGTCCTCAATCTCAGGCTCGCCCGCAAGCGCAAAGCGCGTGAGGCGGCCGAACGCGAGGCGGCCGAGCGACGGGCTGCGTTCGGCCTGCCGAAAGCGCAGCGCCACGCCGAGGCCGAGCGTCGCGCCCGCGAAGCCCGCGCGCTCGACGGCCACCGGCGCGATGCCCCCTGACCATCACGCCTTCGTCAAACGCTCGCTGACCATCGCCGGCCACCGCACGAGCCTGTCGCTGGAGAGCGCATTCTGGCGTCGGCTGGAGGCGCTGGCGGGCCAACGCGGCGTCTCGCTCAGCGCGCTGGTGGCTGAGGTCGACGCGGCGCGCGGCGAGGCCAACCTATCCTCGGCGCTGCGCGTCTTCGCGCTGGAGAGCTATGCGTAGCGCTCCCTGCGGGCTTGGCGCGCGCGTTAGAGCCCGGCGGCGTTCTTGCCCGCGGGGCGCGGGCGAGTGCGGGTCGGCGGCAGCGGCAGCGGCGGGGCATGCGAGGCGGCCCATTCGTTATAGGGGCCGAGATAGTGCTCCATCAGCCGTTGGCGCGCCTGCTCGGCGAGATAGGCGGCAATCTCCGCGTCTCGCCGGGTCATGAACGCGTCGGCCTTGCGCTTGCGATTGAACATCGCGCGCTCGCGCACGTCGGCCTCAAAATTCTCGATGCGGTCGCTCTCGCGCGCGATCGCCTCCGACGCCAACCCCGCCGCCAGCATCGCGACGTCGATTTTGCGCCCCGAGGCGTCGGCGCCCTTTTGCGTGATCTCCACCGTCGGCGGCGGCCCGCTCCAGAACCGGCTGACCTTGGCGGAGGTCTCCATCGCGTCGAGGCTCAGCCCGAGATTGGGGAGATTGAACGCCCCGGAAAGCCGCACGGTCCCGCCCGGCGGCGGGTCGAGGGGGCCGAAGCTGAGCGCGCCCGAGGCCAGCGCCAGCGCGCCGCTAGCCCCGGCGAGCGGCAGCGCGCCCTTGTCGAGTTCGCCGCCGAGCAGAGCCCCCAGCTTCTTCGGCTCCGGCGGCGGCCCCTGCGCCTGTTCGAGCCGCGGCAGCAGGCGGGCGAGCGCCTGCGGGTCGAGACGGGGGATTTTCGCCTCGCCAACCTTCAGCTTGCCGGCCCCCGCCAGGCTGCCGACCAGCGCGGCGGCGCTATCGCCGGCGCCGACGAAGGCGAGGCTGGAGTCAATGCGGCCGGCAAGACCGGCGCGCTCGACGAGCACGCCCTGCAAGGCCAGGGCGCCGGTTGCGGTGGCTTGGCCTTTGTCGCGGCGCAAGTCGAGCCGGCCTTTGACTTCGCCGCCGTTCACCAGAAGGCTTGCATCATCGAGCCGCAGCCGGTCGCCATCGAGCCGCAGCCGCCCCGCCATAGCATGGCCGGCGCCGGCGACGCCGAGATCGAGCGCGCCCACTTTCAGGGCGATGTCGGCGCTCGGCGGCGTCAGCAGCGCCGGGCCGAATTTCGCTTCCGGCCAGATCGCGTCCGGACGCGTCGGCGCCGGCCGGCCGAGGACCAGCGACAGCAGCGCGCCGAGCGAGGCGCGATCGAACTCCAGCGCGCCGGTGATCCCAGGCGCGGCATCGGCGCCGGCGCGCGTCCAGACGAGCCCGCCGGCGATATGCGAGCCGGCGAGCCCGCCCTTGAGGGCGGCCAGCCGCGCCCCATCGGCCCCGGCTTCGAGATCGGCGGCGAGATCGGCCGGCGCCGTCGCGCCGAGCCCCGCCCGCGCCAGGCCGAGCGCGGCGAGCGCCGGCAACAGATCGGCGCTCTTCAGCGTCAGCGGTCCGGAAATCCAGGCGTCGGCGCTCGCGGGGCGAAACGCGCCGCTCCAGGCGAGATTGGCGCCCGCCAGCGCCAACCGCGCCTTGCCGTCGAAACCGCGCCGCCATTGCCCGGTCCCGCTGGCGGAAAATTGGGCGCGTCCGGCCGGCCCCGGCGCGACCTTGAGGCCGAGCTTGCGCAGCAAGGCGCCCGCGTCGGCGGCGTCGAGCGTCGCCTCGGCGGCGATCGCATCGACGGGCGCCGGGGCCCGGCTCAGGGTCAGCGCGAAGCGGGCGCCCGCCGCCGTTCCGTCGGCCTTGAGGAAATCCAGCGGAAACGGCCCGTCGAGCGGCGGCCCGTCTCGCCGCGCCTCGAAATTCACCTTGGCGGCGCCGAGGTCGTCGGCGCGTTGCAACAGCCAGGCGGTCAGCGGTCCCGGCGCGGCGCGGGCGAGCAATGCGGCGAAATCATTAAGCCGCGCGGCGTCGAGCTGCACCCGCGTCCAGCGCCCCGAGGGCGAGGTCTGGCCCTCGGCCTCGATCGAGGCGCCGCCGAGATTGGCGAGCGACAGTTTCTGTAGCGTGAACTTGCTGCCCTGCTTGGTGGCGCGCAGTTCCAGCGAGCCGCCGCTGACCGAGGCGAGCCCGACGCGGGCGACGCGCAGCGTATCGGCCTTCAAGCGGAAATCGAGATCGGCGCCGCCGAGCCAGGCCAGGCCCGCCTCGACATTGGGCGCGGTCTCGATGTCGAGCGCGTCGCTGGCGAGATCGAGATAGAGCCGCCCGCTCTGTTTGGGCCTGGGCAGCCGGTAGACGATGCTGCCATCGAAACGCGAGGCCGCGACCTTGAGCGCCAGCCCGCGCACGGCATAGCCCTCCGGCGACAGTTCGACGTCGCCGGAGGCGGAGATGTCGCCCTGCGGCAGCGCCGCCCCGAGCGCCGCCAATCGGCCGGCAAGCCCCGGCTCGCCCTCGCCGATCCAGGCCGCGAGCGAGGCGAAATCGCCGACCGCGCCCTGTCCGCGACCGCGAAAGATCGGCGCCGGCGCGATCTCCAGCGCGCCGTCGAGGGCGACGCGCCCATTTCCCGGCAGGCCGCTTGCCATTTTGATGCGCACCGAGCCGCCGGCCACGCCGGAAAGCGTAAGCTGCGGCGCGGCGAGCTGGCGAGCGCCGAGATAGGCGGTCTCGCCACTAAGCTTCAGCGAGAATTTCCCCAGCGACGCGTCGCGCCCAAGCGCCCGGCCGAGCAACGCGGCGAAGGCTTGGGCCGCGCGGGCGGGCGGCACGAAGGTCTCCTTGTCCTTGCGCAACAGGGCGTCGAGATTGAGCGTCTTGGCCTTGAGTTCGGCGGCGATCTCCGGCTTCTGGCCGAGAGTGACCGACAGGCGCCCGCGCGCTTGCAGCGCCCGCGCCTCCTCGCCGAGACTGGCGTCGGCGCCGGCTAGGTTTGCCCTGTCGCCGCTGGCGGCGAGTTGGCCCGACAGACTCCACGGCCAGACGCCGCCGCCGGGCGCCGGCGCCTGGCCGGCGAAGGTCGCGGCGCCTTCGAGCCGCGGCGCGTCGGCGAAGACGAGCCGGCCGTCGAGAGTGGCGCGGGAGGGGCCGGCGTCGATCTCGGCCTTCAGCGGCAGCGCATCGGCGACGAAGCCTTCGGAGGCGAACTGGAAGTCGGCGCGTCGGTCGGCGAGGGCGAAATCGCCGGCGCCGCGCCACGGGCCGCGGCCCGAGCGCGCGGAGCCGTCGAAGTTCACGTCATGCAGAACCAGCGGCGCCGCGCCGGTGCGCGCGATGCGGATTTCGGCGTGCGCGGCGCGGATGTGCTCGAACTCCAGCCGCCCTTCGGCGGGCGGCGCGAAATGCGGGCCGAGCCGCAGTTGCGGGTGGTCGAAGGTGACGTCGTCGAGCTTGATCGTGCCGCCGAACAGGCTGGCGAAGCCGATCTCGATGCGCATCTGCGGCGCTTTGAGCCACGGCGCGGCAGGCGGCCCGATGGCGATGCCAGCGATCTTCAGATAGGGCGTCGGCAGCGCCCGCAACGTGATCGGGCCGGAGATTTCGACCGGGGCGCCGATGCGCACGGAGATTGCGCGCGCCACCATATCGCGCCGCGCCGTCCAGTCAATCAACGGCGGCGCGACCAGCGCCACCATAAGCGCGGTCACTAGGGCGACGGCGATAAAGGTGAGGATATTACGCAAAGGCTTGGAGTGACCCGCTCGTCGCCTTGCGCGCTAGCCCGAGAGTTTGGCGGTTCCGTGGCGCGAAGCGGGTTCTCAATGGCCGCCGGCGAACATCGACGGCGCCGCCGCGCAGTGCAGGCCACCATCGAGCGGCGTGACCACGCCGGTCGTATAGGCCCCGGCGCGGCCGGTGAGATAGAGCAGCGTGCCGGCGAGGTCGTCGGGGCGGCCGAGGCGGCCCATCGGCACCGTGCTCGCCGCGTGCGCCCGGCCCTCTTCGGCCTGAAGCGCGAATTTCGTCATATTGCTGGGAAACGGACCCGGCGCGATGGCGTTGACCGTCACCTGCGAGGCCGCCAGCTCGGCCGCCAGGATGCGGGTGAGGTGATGCACCGCCGCCTTGGAGGCGGAATAGGCATAGGCGTTCTCGGCCTGGGTGACGGTTCCCATCACCGAGCCGATATTGATGACGGTGGCCGGCCGTTCCGCCGTCGCCGCCTTTTTCAACAGCGGCGTCAGCTCGCGCGTAAGTTGAAACAGGCCGGTGACGTTGACCGCCAGCACACGATCGAACGCCTTCCAGGGGTAGGTCTCGTAGGGCTCGCCCCAACTGACGCCGGCGTTGTTGACCAGAATATGCAATTGCCCGGTGCGGGCGCGCACCGCCTGCGCCAGCGCCGCGACGCCGGCCTCGTTCTGCACCGTGCCGCCGAAGCCCTCGCAGGGACCGATGGCCGAAAGCTCGTTGGCCGCCGCCTCGCAAACCTCGGCCTTGCGTGAGGCGATGAACACCCGCGCCCCGGCTGAGAGCAACGCCTCGGCGGCGACCCGCCCGAGCCCCGTGCCGCCGCCGGTGACCAGCGCGACGCGGCCTTTGACGGAAAACAGGTCGGGCAGGGAGAACATCGGCGGTCCTTCGGGATGTGGTCGCAGAGTTATAGCAGGCCGACGCGCGCGGGGCAGCCGCCCGCAACGCCGCCAGGTGATTTTCGCGAGGCGATTCAGATATTCAAATATTCCCATAGCAGAATAATATTCTGCACCAAGGCCAGGAACGCACCCAGCGACAACTTCGCCAAGTTGGTTTTACGCCAGAATAGCGAGGCGAACATCAAGCTATTGAACGAAACGAGCCCCAAAAGAAGATATAGCGAAACTTCGTGAATCTGACCGCAGACGACGCCATGTTCATGCCTCAGATGGCAAGTCAGCCCGTGGCGCAACTCGAAAAAGACAAAAACCGACCAACACACAGAGACGACTATGAAAGCCGACAAAATCGCAATTCTTTGCTTCGCCAGATATAGCATAATGGTGACGAGCAAGGACAAGGATATAAAAAGAACTTCGGTCGCCCTCAGAGCGCTCGACGACAGGGAATCGGGCGCGTCGCCATCCACGGTTCCATTCGACAAAGCGATCAACACACGCACGACGCCGATCCAAAACAGCACGCACCCCAGCCAGAATACCTGTTCCTCGCGGATTCGAGCTATTCGAATATTCATCCCCGCTCCTTGATCTCGGTAATTGGCGTTGCGGCCGGCGTTGCTGGCGGCGGCGAGGTTCGGGCGGCGCCTTTCGCACTTCTGACGCCGGTCGCGAACGGCGGCGACTGATTCGGCCCTCGCCCGGGGACGATATGGCGTCCGCGCGAAATTCCCTTATCCCCCATAGGAATATCGGGTGATCGCCTCAGCGCCGCTTGCCCGCAAACCGTAGGACGGCCCCGCGGACGGGCTGCGAGATTACGGAGGCAATCTGAGATTGCCTTCCGATTGCCGGCGCGTGTGGGAGACGCCCTGCCGCGCGCGAGGAAAGAGCGCGCCATCCGGCCCGCCTGGGCGCTGAAGCGCCTGCTCGATCGTCAGTTTATGGACGATGCGTATCCCCCCTCTGCTATTGTGTTTTTGGGAAACGCAAACATTTGCAACAACGCTGTCAGATCATCTCCTGATTCGGTAAATCATCATTGTCGGGCCAATCTACGGAAATGGTCCTTGTAGCGCAATAACGAAGTTTATGAGCGGAATTCCATCCCAGTTCCGGCACACATTTCTGCGGCGATGCGAAAGGATTTGCACTGCGTTTCTAGCGCCCGTAGCGCGCTCATCTGGCGCTGGTGGTTCAAATCTGACGCTCGGCGCCCGGTTGCGGGGTGGGGGATTGCGGACTTCGCGCGCAATCCACTGACCTCGCCCTGAGGCGCGAAGCGACGCGTAGCCGCCGGTTGTTCGAGGCAGCGGTTGATTGCAGAAAAGGTCGGGTCAACGAGCGTCCTTCGGGGCCCCTTCGGGGCTCCTCAGGATGAGGGGGTGGTGCGGACACGGCCCGCTCGGTTCGAAGGCGGGCGTTGCAAGCGACCGGCGGCTGGGCATCAGCCGTTAGGTTTGAACCGCCAGAACCTCGCCCGGCGGCGAACGGCGCGGTTTATCGCGCGCCGCTTGCGGCTTGACGCCACCTGTCGGCGGGCCGACAATCTCGCGCTCCACGCAAGGCGGCTCGCCATGAAAATATCGCTCATCCAGATGAACTCTATCCCCGACAAGGCGGCCAACATCGCCGCCGCGCGGGCGCTCATCGAACGCGCCATCGCCGAGGAGGCGCCGGACTGGATTCTGCTGCCGGAGCAGTTCGACTGGGCCGGCGGCCTCAAGGGCGAGAAGGCGCACAACGCCGAGGCGTTGCCCGGCGGACCCGCTTATAGCATGGCGCAGGAACTCGCCGCCAAGCACCGCGTCTTTATTCACGCCGGTTCGTTGATGGAGCGCATCGAGGGCGACGGGCGCATCCACAACACCACCGTCGTCTTCGACCGCCGGGGCGACGAGATCGCCCGCTATCGCAAGATCCACCTGTTCGACGTCACCACGCCCGACGGCAAGGCCTATCGCGAGAGCGCCACCGTCAAGGCGGGCGAGGCCGTCGTCACCTACGATTGCGAGGGCGTCAGGATCGGCTGCACGATCTATTACGATCTGCGCTTTCCGGCGCTGTTTCAGGCGCTGGTCGACAAGGGCGCGCAGGTGATCGCGCTGCCGGCCGCCTTCACCCAACAGACCGGCAAGGACCATTGGCGGACGTTGCTCAGCGCCCGCGCCATCGAGACGCAGACCTATATCGCCGCCGCCGCGCAAACCGGATCGTTCAGCGCCAATAACGAGGTCAGGCAGACCTATGGCCATTCGCTGGTCGCCGACCCTTGGGGACTGGTGGTCGCCCAGGCGTCGGACGGCGTTGGCATCGTCTCGACCCGGCTCGACATCGGGCAGGTCGAGCGGGTGCGCGGGTTGATGCCGGTCGCCGAGCACAAGCGGGCGTTCTAGGGTCCGCCGTCGCCGCGCGCGCCGGCTCGTCGTTTGGCGCGAAGCCCGCCGACAACGCAAAAATCGTCGCGGCCTCGCGATAATTGCGCTTTGTGTTTAGCGGTTTCCGCTGAATAGTGGCGCTCTGCCCGCTTGCCCAGAGATGCCCGATGGCCGACGACGAACTCGACCTGTCCACGCTGCCCGACGAAGACCTCGTCGCGCAAATGCATGACGACCTCTACGATGGCCTCAAGGAGGAGATCGAGGAGGGCGTGAAAATCCTGCTCGGCCGCGGCTGGGCGCCCTACAAGGTGCTGACCGAGGCCCTCGTCGAGGGCATGCGCATCGTCGGCGTCGATTTCCGCGACGGCATCCTGTTCGTGCCGGAAGTGCTGATGTCGGCCAACGCCATGAAGGCCGGCATGTTCATCCTGCGCCCGCTGCTCGCCGCCACCGGCGCGCCGAAGATGGGCAAGATGGTCATCGGCACCGTCAAGGGCGACATCCACGACATCGGCAAGAACCTCGTCTGCATGATGATGGAAGGCGCCGGCTTCGAGGTCATCGACCTCGGCATCAACAACAGCGTCGACAAATATCTCGACGCCATCGAGAAACACCAGCCGGAAATCCTCGGCATGTCGGCGCTGCTGACGACCACCATGCCCTACATGAAGGTCGTCATCGACACGCTGAAGGAGAAGGGCCTGCGGCACGATTACATCGTGCTGGTTGGCGGCGCGCCGCTCAACGAGGCCTTCGCCGACGCCATCGGCGCCGACGCCTATTGCCGCGACGCCGCCGTAGCGGTGGAGACGGCCAAGTCGCTGCTTGCGCGCCGCCAAGGCTCCGTGCACGCGAGCTGAACCTATCGGAGGCTCCCCTTGTCCGACGAGACGGAGGACGAGCGCTTTTATTCCGGGCGCGGCGGCCTGAAGCGCGTGCTGGTGATCGCCTGCGGGGCGCTGGCGCGGGAAATCCTGTCGCTGCGCGGCGGCCCGCTCGGCGCCTTCGACGTCACCTGCCTGCCGGCCAAACTGCACAACCGCCCGATGCTCATCCCCGCGGCGGTGCGCGCGAAAATCCGCGCCAAGCGGGCCGAATACGATGAGATTCTCTGCCTCTACGGCGATTGCGGCACCGGCGGCGAGCTCGACCGCGTGCTGGAGGAGGAAGGCGTGCGCCGCATCGGCGGCCCGCATTGCTATTCGTTCTACGCCGGCGAGGCGGCTTTCGACGCGATGATGGAGGAGGAACTCGGCACCTTCTTCCTCACCGATTTCCTCGCCCGCAATTTCAATACGCTGGTGATCGAGGGCCTCGGCCTCGATCGTTTCCCGCAATTGCGCGACGACCTGTTTGGCCATTACCACAAGCTGGTCTATCTCGCGCAGACCGAGGACGCCGAGGCGAGCGCCAAGGCGGAGGCGGCGGCGGCGCGGCTCGGCCTCGCCTATGAGCGCCGCTTCACCGGGCTCGGCGGGCTGGTGGATTTCCTCAACGAGCGGGCCTGACGCATGGCGAGCCTGACCATCCTCTATTGGCGCGACATCCCTTCGCAGGTCATCGTCAAGAGCGGGCGCAAATCGGCAAAGCGCGAGTTGTCGGAGCGCTTCATCAAAGCCATCGACGCCGCCGCCATGCGCGCCGGCGCCGCAGAGACCGACGCCTATCTCGCCGACTGGCGGCGCGCCGATCCCGTGCCGTGCGGCGACGATCTTGAAGCCGAGGCGCAGGCGGCGGCGGAGCGGCTGGAAGCCGAATTCGACAAGGTCAAGCTGGCGGCGCTGGTCGCCAACGAGGGGCGCGCTTGACCCCGTCGGCCTTCGAACCGCGCGGCAAATGGCCGCCGCCGCAGCGCTGGCCGTGGCTGCGGCTGTGGAGCATCCGTCACGCGCGGGGGCTGGAGCGGCTCTACGACGGCTTCGAGCGGGCGCTGATCGCCGTGCGTCCGCTGTTGCAGCGCATCGGCTTTGCGCGGCTGGAGCGGCCGGTCGCGGCGCTGGAGAGCGCGATGAAGGGGGCGCTGTTCGATTGCCGCATGTGCGGGCAATGCGTGCTGTCGTCGACCGGCATGTCGTGCCCGATGAACTGCCCGAAGAACCTGCGCAACGGCCCCTGCGGCGGCGTGCGCGGCGACGGCAATTGCGAGGTCTACCCGGCCATGCCCTGCGTCTGGGTCAAGGCCTATGAGGGCAGCCGGCGCATGGCGGGCGGCGACAAGATCGGCAACGTGCAGCCGCCGATCGACCACCGGCTCAAAGGCACGTCGACGTGGCTTCAAGTCGCGCGCCGAGCGGCCGCGCCGTGATCTACGATCCGCATCCCCACGACATCGGCCACGATCCCGGCGCGCCGTTGGTCGATCTGCCCGGCCATTCCTCGCGCGGGCGGCTGGAGCGTGTTCTCAGGCGCGGCGAGTTCGCCGTCACCGCGGAGTTGAACCCGCCCGACAGCGCCAACGCCGAGGACGTCTACGAGCGGGCGAAAATCTTCGAGGGCTGGGTCGACGGCATCAACGCCACCGACGGCTCCGGCGCGCATTGCCACATGTCGAGCGTCGCCATCTGCGCGCTGTTGACGCGCGTCGGCTATTCGCCGGTGTTGCAGATTTCCTGCCGCGACTACAACCGCATCGCCATCCAGGGCAACGTCTTGGGCGCGGCGGCGCTGGAGGTCGGCAACATTCTTTGTCTCACCGGCGACGGCGTGCAATGCGGCGATCACCCGGAAGCCAAGCCGGTGTTCGATCTCGACTCGACCTCGCTGCTTAGCGTCATCAAGCGCATGCGCGACGAGGGCAGGTTTCTCTCCGGCCGCAAGATCACCACGCCGCCGCGCGTGTTCCTCGGCGCGGCGGAGAACCCGTTCGCCCCGCCCTATGCGTTCCGGCCGCTCCGGCTGGCCAAGAAGGTTGCGGCGGGGGCGCAGTTCTGCCAGACGCAATATTGCTTCGACCTGCCGCGCTTGCAGGCGTTCATGGGCGTGGCGCGGGATTTGGGGCTCACCGAGACGTGTTTCATCCTGGTCGGCGTCGGGCCGCTGGCCTCGGCCAAGACGGCGCGCTGGATGCGCGCCAATGTCGCGGGCGTGCATATCCCGGATGAAGTGGTCACGCGGCTCGAAGGGGCCAAGAACCAGAAAGCCGAGGGCAAGCGGATCTGCGTCGAGATGATCCAGCAATTGCGCGAGGTGAAGGGCGTCGCCGGCGTGCATGTGATGGCCTACCGGCAGGAGGAATATGTCTCCGAGATCGTGCACGAGTCCGGCGCGCTCGCCGGCCGCTCGCCGTGGCGGCGCGATTTCGTCGCCAAGATGCAGCCGGTGGAGAGCCTGGCGTGAGGAAGGCTACTTACGCTCTCACCGGCCGGATCAGCAGCACGGGGATGGCGGTGGCGCCGGCCCAGGCGGTGTCGGCCGTGACGGCGGTCAGGCCGCGCTCCTGCGCCAGCGCCAGGCAGGCGCGGTCGCCGAGCGACAGGCCGCGCGATTTCGTCGCCCGCCGCAGGTCTCCGGCGAGGCGGGCTTGCGAGTCCGTGAAGGGAACGATTTCGACGTTCGCCTCAGCGAGCGCCTGCTCCAGCGGGGCCATCGATGTATTGAGATCGATAAGTTTTGGGACAATTTCAGCTATGTTCACCGCAGAGATTATGGCTTGCGGGAGCGTGGAGACGACTATATCCGATCCCGGCTCATTGTTGATCAATGCGAGGATGGCGGAACTGTCCAACGCGAAACTACTCACGCGCCGCTTCCGCGCGGCGTTCCGCGATCAACTCGTCGACGAGAGAAACGCCTTCGGGGATAAACTGCCGGTAATAGGCCTGCGCGCCCTTGACGGCCGCGTTGAGCGTGTCGACCACGACTTCGCCGTCGATGACGCTGGCGCTTACGCGTTCCTCCGCCTTGACGCCCAACTCGGCGAGCGCCCGCGCGGGAATGACCACCCGCCCGTCGTCGGTGACATTGAGAACGATCGAAACGGCGCGCGGCGGCGGCGAATGTTCCATGACGGCGCATCATAACGCCGGGACGCAACGCAGGCAAACGCCCCCACATCAGGAAGTCGCTCCCTATGACCGAAACCCGCGTCTCGTCCGACAAACAAGAGGTCGTTCTCGGCTTCGACCGGCCGTTCGTCATCATCGGCGAACGCATCAACCCGACGGGGCGCAAGATCCTCGCCGCGGCGATGGCGGCGGGCGATTATTCCGGCGTCGTCGCCGACGCCCTCGCCCAGGTGCAGGCGGGGGCGCGGATGCTCGACGTCAACGCCGGCATCCCGCTCGCGGACGAGCCGAAAATCCTCGCCGAATGCATCAAGCTGGTGCAGGAGACGGTCGATGTCCCGCTCTGCATCGATAGCTCCATCGTCGCGGCGCTGGAGGCGGGGCTTGCCGTCTACAAGGGCAAGCCGCTGCTCAATTCCGTCACCGGCGAGGACGAGCGGATGGAGGTCGTGCTGCCGCTGGTCAAGAAATACAACGCCGCCGTCATCGCCATCTCCAACGACGCGACCGGCATCTCCGAGGACCCCGACGAGCGTTACGCGGTAGCCAAGAAGATCGTCGAGCGCGCCGCCGACTACGGCATCCCGCGCGGCGATATCGTGGTTGATCCGCTGGTCATGCCGGTCGGCGCGATCAACGACGCCGGCGCGAAACTCATGCGCCTGATCCGCCGCCTGCGCGAGGAGTTGAAGGTCAACACGAGCTGCGGCGCCTCCAACTTCTCCTTCGGCCTGCCCAACCGGCGCGGCCTCAACGCTGGCTTCCTGCCGATGATGATCGGCGCGGGCCTCACCTCGGCGATCATGAACCCGCTGCATCCCGAGGATCGGCAGGCGATCCTCGGCGCCGACGTGGTGATGGGTCACGATCCCAATTGCACAGCCTGGATCAAGGCCTATCGCGAGCCACCGGCCGAGGGCGAGGGCGGCGGACGCCGCGACGGCCGCCGGCGCGCGCGAGGTTGATCGAATTGACCCAGCATCGTATCGTCTTCACGCCCTCGGGCAAGCGCGGCGAGTTCGAGGACGGCGTATCCGTTCTAGAGGCCGCGCGAACGCTCGGCGTCGACCTCGATTCCGTCTGCGGCGGACGCGGCATCTGCACGCGCTGTCAGATCGAAATCATACCGGGCGAATTCGCCAAGCACGCGATCTATTCCTCGCCGGATCACGCAACGCCGTGGAACGCCGTCGAGCAGCGCTATGTCGACAAGCGCGGACCCTTGAAGCCGGGCCGCCGGCTCGGCTGTCAGGCGAAACTGTGCGGCGACCTCGTCGTCGACGTGCCGCCGGAAAGCCAGGTGCATCGCCAGGTCGTGCGCAAGCGCGCCGAGACCCACCCGATCGACGTCGATCCCGTCGTGCGGCTGCACTATGTCGAGGTCGCCGAGCCCGACATGCACGATCCCGCCAGCGATTTCCGCCGCCTGCGCGATGCGCTGGCAAAGCAATGGGGGCTGAACGAAATCCACGCCAGCCTGCCGGTTCTGAGCCAATTGCAGAAGACGCTGCGCGCCGGCGAGTGGAAGGTGACGGTCGCGGTGCGACAGCGCCAAGAGATCGTGGCGATCTATCCGGGCTTCGTCGAGCGCGCCTATGGCGTCGCGTTCGACATCGGATCAACCACCATCGCCGCCCATCTGTGCGATCTCGAAAGCGGCGATGTGCTGTCGTCGCAGGGGTTGATGAACCCGCAGATCCGCTTCGGCGAGGATCTGATGAGCCGCGTCTCCTATGTGATGATGAACCCCGGCGGCGAGAAAGAGCTCACCGCCACGGTGCGCGAGGCCGTCGATTCGATGATCGGCGCCGCGGCGGCGGAGGCCGGCGTCGAGCGCGCGCGCATCGTCGAGGTGACGATCGCCGGCAATCCGATCATGCATCATCTCTTCCTCGGCCTCGACCCGACAGAGCTCGGCGGCGCGCCGTTCGCGCTGACCATCGACGGCGGCTACGAGGCGCGCGCCGGCGAACTCGGCCTCGCCATCGCGCCGGGCGCCTATGTCTACGCCCTGCCCTGCATCGCCGGCTATGTCGGCGCCGACGCCGCCGCCGTGGCGCTCGCCGAGGCGCCGTATCTGCGCGACGAGTTGACGCTGATCGCCGATGTCGGCACCAATGCGGAAATCCTGTTCGGCAACAAGGACGGGGTGCTCGCCTGTTCCTCGCCGACCGGGCCGGCCTTCGAAGGCGCGCAGATCTCCTGCGGCCAGCGCGCCGCGCCGGGCGCCATCGAGCGCGTGCGCATCGACCGCGAGACGCTGGAGCCGCGCTTCAAGGTGATCGGCTGCGACCTGTGGTCGAACGAGCCGGGCTTCGCCGAAGCCGCCGCCTCGCTCGGCGTCACCGGCGTCTGCGGCTCCGGCATCATCGAGGTGGTGGCCGAGATGTACCTGTCAGGGATTATCGGCCAGGATGGGTTGTTCGACGGCTCGCTGGTCGAAAAATCGCCGCGCATCGAGGCTGTCGGGCGCTCTTTCGCTTATGTGCTGAGCGAGGGCGAGCCGCGGCTGCTGATCTACCAGACCGACGTGCGCGCCATCCAGCTCGCCAAGGCGGCGCTCTATGCGGGGGCCAAGTTGCTGATCGAAAAGCGTGGCGCCGGCTGGCCGCAGCGCGTCACCCTGGTCGGCGCCTTCGGCAGCCATATCGACACCACCTATGCGATCGCGCTGGGGCTGATCCCGGATTGCGATCTCGCCCATGTCGTCAACGGCGGCAATTCGGCCGGGGTGGGGGCGCGCATCGCGCTGCTCAATCTCGCCGCGCGCGCCGAGATCGACGAGGTCGTGCGGCGCATCGACAAGGTCGAGACGGCGATCGAGCCGAGCTTCCAGGCCGAATTCATCGCCGCGATGGCGTTCCCGCACGCCAGCGATCCGTTCGACCATCTCGCCAAGGCGATCAAGCTGCCGCCGCGCAAGGCGGCGGAGGGGCCGAGGCGGCGGCGAAGGAGCTAAAGCTCCAGCGCGAACGGGACGCCTTCCATGCACTCCCGCCCGCGCCCGATGCCCTCGATGGCCGCGATCATGCGGCCGTTGCGGCCGAGCTTCTCGTCGGCGAGTGCGACGAAGCGCAGGTTCGGCGTCGCCGTCGGCGAGGCCGCGCGCAGCGCTTGCGCCACCTCCTGCTCGGAGCGATGCGGCGACAATTGGCAGACCGCGATGAACGCCGAGGCGCTCGAACGCGATACGCCGGCGTAGCAATGGATCAGCATCGGCTCACGCCGGTCCCAGCGGTCGACGAAAGCGATGAGTTGGTCGAGATGGTGCATCTCCGGCCGCGCCTGCCCCGCCTGAGCCTCGACGATGTCGGACATGGCGATGTTGAGATGGCGCGCCTCGGCGATCGGCTCCGGCCGCGTGATCGGCGTGCCGGCCGAGAGCAGCGTCACCAGCGAGCGCGCGCCGGTGCGCGCGACCTCGGCCTCGATCAGGCGCAGCGAACAGACGTGCAGGCGCGGCATACGATCTCCTCAGACATCGAGTTCGGCAAAGCGGGCGAGGAACCGCGCTTGCGCTTCCTCCGGCCGCCAGGGTTCGAGATACGGCGCAAAATCGGCGAGCGCAACGCGCGGCTTGCCGAAGAATTTGCGCGCCTCGCTCGCGGCGAAGCCGGCAAGCTCGGTCGCCTCGAAGAACGCGGAATCGCGGTCGGCGACCTTGATCGCCTTGACGAGTTCGGGCGCGAATGTCGCTTTGAGCCCGAAGCGCAGCAGGATAGCGGCGAGCAGCCGGCGCTCGATCTCCTTGTAGTCGCCGCCGATGGCCGCTTTGAACGGCGAAATCATGTCGCCGATCACATATTCCGGCCCGTCGTGCAGCAGCGCCGCGAGCCTGGCGGCGCGGTCGGCGGCGGGGTCGAGCTTGGCGAAGATCGCCTCCACCAGCAGCGAATGCTGGGCGACGGAGAAAATTTCCGGCCCCCGCGTCTGCCCGTTCCAGCGCGCGACGCGCGCCAGGCCGTGGGCGATGTCGGCGATCTCGATGTCGAGCGGCGAGGGGTCGATGAGGTCGAGCCTTCGCCCCGACAGCATGCGCTGCCAGGCGCGCGTCACCAGGGCCGACCCTTGCCGAGCTTGGCGCAGGCCTTGCAGCGGTGGCAACGCCCAAGATGGTCGTTGACCATGCCGACGGCCTGCATGAAGGCGTAGACGATCGTCGGCCCGACGAAATTCGCGCCGCGCTGCTTGAGATCCTTGGACAGCGCCTCGGCCTCGGGGCTCTGCGGGGGAATGTCGGCCAGCGTCTTGCGCGGCTTTGCCAGCGGCCGGCCGTCGACGAAGCCCCACACATGACGCGCGAAGCCGCCCTTCTCCTGCAAATCGAGATAGGCGCGCGCCAGCGCCGGGGCGGCGGCGATCTTGGCGCGATTGCGCACGATGCCGGGGTCGGCCATCAACTTGGCGAACTTGCGCTCATCATAGCGGGCGATTTTCTCCGGATCGAAGCCGTCGAAGGCCAAGCGGAACGTCTCGCGCTTGCGCAGGATGGTGATCCAGGACAATCCGGCCTGGAAGCCGTCGAGGATCAGCTTCTCGAACAGAGCCCGGTCGTCCCATTCGGGAACGCCCCATTCTTCGTCGTGGTAGGCGACGTAGAGCGGATCGGTCCCTGGCCAAGGACAGCGGCAAAGGCCGTCTTCGTGCTGGATCGGTTCGAGGATGCGCGCCGGCATGGGTCAGGCCTCGCGCGCTTCGATGACGACGAAGGCCTGCGCCAGCGGATATTCGTCGGTGATCGTCAGGTGGATGAAGGCGACGCGCCCGGCCGGGGTGAGGGCGGCGAGGCGCTCGGCGGCGCCGCCGGTCAGCCGCATCGTGGGCGCGCCCGAGGGCAGGTTGACGACGCCCATGTCGCGCCAGAACACGCCATGGCGCAGACCGGTGCCGAGCGCCTTGGCGCAGGCCTCCTTGGCGGCGAAGCGTTTGGCGTAGGAGGCGGCGCGCTCGGCGCGGCGGTCGCTCTTGGCCCGTTCGATCTCGGTGAAGCAGCGCGCGATAAACCGCTCGCCGAACTTGTCGAGCGTCTGCTCGATGCGACTGACGTCGCAGAGGTCGCTGCCGATGCCGACGATCACCGCCGCCCCTCGTCCATGGCCGCGCGCATCAGACGGATGCTCTCAACTAGGCCGACGAAGATCGCTTCACCGATGAGAAAATGGCCGATGTTGAGTTCGGCGATCTCCGGCAGCGCCGAGATCGTGCGCGCGGTGGCGAAGTCGAGGCCGTGGCCGGCGTGGCATTCGAGGCCGAGCCTGCCGGTCTCAGCCGCCGCGGCGCGAAGCCGAGCGAATTCATGCTCGGCCTTGGCGCCGTCGCCATGCGCCACCGCGTCGCACCAGGCGCCGGTGTGCAACTCCACCACTGGCGCCTTCAGCGAGGCGGCGGCCTGAAGCGCTTGCGGCGAGGGCTCGATGAACAGCGACACACGCACGCCGGCGCGGGAGAGTTCGGCGATGAAAGGCCGCAGGTGATCGTGCTGGCCGACCACGTCGAGGCCGCCCTCGGTGGTGCGCTCGGTGCGCTTCTCCGGCACCAGGCAGCAGGCGTGCGGCTGGGTTTGCAAGGCGATGTCGAGCATCTGCTCGGTCGCCGCCATCTCGAAATTGAGCGGCTTGCCGATCGCCGCCTTCAGCCGGCGCATATCCTCGTCGCGGATATGGCGGCGATCCTCACGCAGATGCGCGGTGATGCCGTCGGCGCCGGCTTCAATCGCCAGCAGCGCCGCGCGCACGGGATCGGGGACGGCGCCGCCGCGCGCGTTGCGCACCGTCGCGACATGATCGACATTGACGCCGAGGCGCAGGGACTTCACGTGCGGGCTCCTTTCAGACGACGGCGCGGCTGCCGGGCTTCACGGCGGGGATCGCGGCGAGCTCAGGCGGCAGGGCATCGGCGGCATAGTCGGCAATGTCGAGCGTACACAGACTGACGCGCGGCGCGCCGATGTCGGCGCGCCCGCCCGAGCGGTCGATCAGGCAGGCGGCGCCGACGATGCGGCCGGGATACTGGCCCAGCGCGGTCAGACATTCGCGCGACGACAGGCCGGTGGTGATGATGTCCTCGACCATCAGCACGCGCGCGCCCTCGGGGATCGTAAAACCGCGCCGGAGCTGGAACGCCCCGCCCTCGCGCTCGACGAAAATCGCTTTCGCGCCGAGCCAGCGCGCCGTCTCGTAGCCCGGCACGATGCCGCCGAGCGCCGGCGAGGCGACGACGTCGATCTCGCCGAATTTCTCCCGCGCCTTGGCCGCCAGGGCGCGACAGAGTTTTTCCGTGCGGGCCGGGTCCTGGAAGACGAACATCTTTTGCAGGAAGACGGCGGAATGCCGGCCGGAACTCAAGATGAAATGGCCTTCGAGCAGCGCGCCGGCGGCGCGGAACTCGTCGAGGGTCTGTTCGGCGGACAGGGTCATGGCCCTGTCCTAATGCCTCTGCGTTTTTTGCGAAACCCCTCCCCCGCGCGCGGCGGAGGAAGAAGCAGCGAGGCCGGTGCTCAGATCACGTTGCCCTTCATCTGGTCGGCGATGAACTCGGCCTGACGAATGGCGAGGGTGACGATGGTCAGCGTCGGGTTCTCGGCGCCTCCCGTCGTGAACTGGCTGCCGTCGGAGACGAACAGGTTCTTGATGTCGTGCGCCTGCCCGTGCTTGTTGACGACGCCGTCGCGCGGGTTCTCGCTCATCCGGTTGGTGCCGAGATTGTGCGTCGAGGGATAAGGCGGCGTCGGGAAAACGCGCGTCGCCCCGACGGCGTCATAGAGCGCCGCGCCCTGCTTGTAGGCGTGGGCGCGCATCGCCAGGTCGTTGGGGTGGTCGTCGAAATTAACGTTGGCGACCGGCAGACCCCATTGGTCCTTGGCGTCGCTCAGCGTGATGCGGTTGGTCTCCTGCGGCATATCCTCGCCGACGATCCACAGTCCCGCCATATTGACGTAGCCATCGAGCGCAGAAGTGAACTCGCGGCCCCAGGCGCCGGGATCGAGGAACGCCGCCATGAACGGCAAGCCCAGCGACAATGTCTCGAACTCGTAGCCGCCGACGAAGCCGCGTTTGACGTTGGGCAACGCCTCGTCGCGCACGATGCCCGCCATCGTCGTGCCGCGATACATATGCACGGGCTTGTCGAACACGGCATAGACCGAGCCGGTCATGTGGCGCATGTAGTTGCGCCCGACCTGACCGCTCGAATTGGCGAGCCCGTCGGGGAATTTCGAGCTTGCCGAGTTGAGCAGCAGGCGCGGGCTTTCCAGCGAGTTGCCGGCGACGGCGACGATGCGCGCCTTCTGGCGCTGGATTTTGCCGGCCTTGTCGAAATAGACGACGCCGGTCGCCTTGCCGGAGGCGTCATGCTCGATGTGCGCGACGTGGCTGTCGGGGCGCACCTCCATGTTGCCGGTCTTCTCGCCCTTGGGGATTTCGGTGTAGAGCGTCGACCATTTCGCGCCCCATTTGCAACCTTGGAAACAGAAGCCGGTCTGCTGGCAGGCGTTGCGGCCGTCGCGTTCGACCGAGTTGATCGCCATGCGGCCAGTGTGGCACTCCTTGTAGCCGAGCTTGTCGGCGCCCGCCTTCATCACCTTGAAGTTGTTGCTGCCGGGCAGGCCCGGTATGCCGTTGGTGCGCGTCACCCCCATCTTGTCCTCGGCGCGCGCGTAATAGGGCTCCATCTCCTTCAGCGTGATCGGCCAGTCGAGCAGATTGGCGCCGGGCAGGCGGCCGTAGGTGGTCGCGCTCTTGAACTCGTGCTCCTGGAAGCGCAGCGAAGCGCCGGCCCAATGGATGGTCGAGCCGCCGACAGATTTGACGATCCAGGCCGGCAGGTTTGGGAAATCCCGGTGTACGCGCCAACTGCCGGAGGTCGTGCGCATGTCCTTCCAGGCGAGTTGGCCGAAGCTCGCCCACTCGTCGTTGATGAAATCGGAATATTCGGTGCGCGGGCCGGCCTCCAGGATCACCACCTTGACGCCCTTCTGCGCGAGTTCATTGCCGAGCGTGCCGCCCCCGGCGCCGGAACCCACGATGACGACGACGCTGTCGTCGGTCTGATCGAATTTCGCGCTCATGTCGTTTCCTCGAATCTCATGTTGGGTTGCCGCTCACAGCCAATCGATGTCGTCGAAACCGCGGTGCAGGTAACCGCCCTTCGAGTAGGATTCGCCCTCGTAGCCGAAGATCGGCCACAGATCGTGGTTGTTGTAGAGCGAGACGACGAGGCCGCCGCGGATCGTCTGGAACATCGGATCGTGGCTCAGCGCGTGCAGCACGGCGACGCGCTCGGCCTCCCAACCGAGCCCGGCATAGCCGCCCGGCCCGGCCGCGCCGTCGAGCGCAGCGACGAAGGCTTCGGTGGCGGCCTTGGACGCGGGGTCGCTCGCCGCCTTCTCGTCATAAGATTTCATCGCCACCGCGTAGAAGCGGTCGGGAACCTTGTCGTGCGGATAGATGTCGCGCGCCACCAGGATCAGCGTCTTCATCGTCTCCGGCTTCAAGCCCTTGACGTCGAGCGCCCAGGCCTCGGAGGCGTTGAGCAACGCCCCCGCCGGCGTCACCGCGATGGCGGCGACGCCGAGCGCCGAGCGTTGTAGAAATCCGCGTCGCGACACGGGGCCGCGGTCTTCGCCCACTTTGAGCTTCATGACGTCTCCTCCTTGCATCGTTGGGTTGGTTGGATTGGCGCCGGCGTTCAGCGGTAGCGGCCGTGTCTTTGCAGCACTTCGATCTTGTAGCCGTCGGGGTCTTCGACGAAGAAGAAGCGCCCGACGAGCTTGCCCTCCCGTTCGAAGGCGACGATCTTGCGCGGCTTCAGCCCGGCAGCCTCGAAGCGGGCATGCTCCGCCGCGAGATCTTCGACCACGAAGGCGATATGACCGTAGCCGTTGCCCAGTTCATAAGGTTCGGCGCGGCCCTTGTTGACCGTCAGTTCCAGCTCGAACGGCGATTCGTTATTGACGAGATAGAGAAGCGTGAACTCGGGAAAATCGAGGCGATCGGCCACTCTCAGGCCGAACGCCTGCTCGTAAAAGGCCAGCGACCGCGCCTCGTCGAGCACGCGGATCATCGCATGTATCGCCTTCGCCATCGCGCCGCCACGCCCTCAGCCCGCGGGCCTATCCCGGGGCCATTTGCAACCATTCTAAACGCGGCGCGGTCAGGCTGGTGTTATAGCCTTACTACATCTCAGGCGGCGCGGGCGGTGTCGGCGACGCGGCGCGCGCGGCCGTCCTCCACCGCGACCAGGCAGATGCAGCGCAGATGCGAGGTGAAGTTGGCGACCTCGCCCCAGATCTGAAGCACCTCGCTATGCAGCGTCGAGATGAAGCGCGGCACGCTCATGCCCTCGCCGGCGGCGATCTGCTCAAGAATCGCCCAGAAGACGGTCTCCAGCCGGATGCTGGTGCTTTGGCCGTTCAACCGAATGGAGCGCGTCTCGAAGGCGTAGCTCGCTGGCGACTGGCTCGCAAAAAGGTGGCACATATTCCCTCCCTTCGCCGGCGTTATCCCGGCTGTCGCACGCCAGAGTGAGGCTGAATTCGGAATTCTGTCAAATCGCCTTTCGGCCGCGCGGGGAAGCGTCGTCCAAGCTCGACGGTCGGGCGGGGACGCGTCGGCTTCAGAAAATCTCCGGCTCCGGCACGGGGGCGCCGAAATCCGTGCGCAGGAAGTCGAAATCGCAGCCCGCCTCGGCCTGCTCGATATGGCGCGAGAACATCCAGCCGTAGCCGCGCTCGAAGCGCGGCTTCGGCGGCGACCAGGCGGCGCGCCGGGTCGCCATTTCCTCCTGCGAAATCTCGACATCGAGCGTGCGCTGGGCGACATCGAGGGCGATGCGGTCGCCGGTTCTGACCAGCGCCAGCGGGCCGCCGATATGGCTCTCGGGCGAGACATGCAGCACGCAGGCGCCGTAGGCGGTGCCGCTCATGCGCGCGTCGGAGATGCGCAGCATGTCGCGCACGCCCTGCTTGATGAGCTTCCTGGGGATCGGCAGCGAGCCCCATTCCGGCATGCCGGGGCCGCCGAGCGGCCCGGCCTCGCGCAGCACCAGCACCGTCTCGGCGGTCACGTCGAGGTCGTCGCGGTCGATCATAGCCTTGAGCGCGGGGTAATTGTCGAACACCAGCGCCGGGCCTGCGTGCTTGAGCAGATGCGGCGCGGCGGCGGACGGCTTGATGACGCAGCCGTTGGGCGCGAGATTGCCGCGCAGCACCGCTAGCGCGCCTTCGGCGTAGATCGGCTTGTCGAGCGGGCGGATGACGTCGTCGTTATAAACCTGGGCGTTCTCCAAGGTTTCGGCCCAGGTGCGGCCGGAGGCGTTGGTCAGGCTCAGATGGAGATGCTCCTTCAGCCGCGACATCAGGCCGAGCAGGCCGCCGGCGTAATAGAAATCCTCCATCAGATATTTGTCGCCGCTCGGGCGGATATTGGCGATGACGGGGATCTTGCGGCTGGCGGCGTCGAAATGGTCGAGCGAGATCGCGGAGCCGGCGCGCCGCGCCATGGCGATGATGTGGATGACGGCATTGGTCGAGCAGCCCATCGCCATCGCCACCGTGATGGCGTTGTGAAAGGCGCGCTCGGTCTGGATCTTGTCCGGCGTCAGCCCTTCCTGGACCATTTCGACGATGCGGCGGCCGGAGGCCGCGCACATGCGGATATGGTTGGAATCGGCGGCGAGAATGGACGAGGCGCCGGGCAGCGTCATGCCGATGACGTCGGCGAGCGCCGTCATCGTCGAGGCGGTGCCCATCGTCATGCAGACGCCGTAAGAGCGGGCGATGCCGTCCTCGACGCCGCGTATCTCTTCGTCCGACACCGTGCCGGCGCGGCGCTCTTCCCAATATCTGATCGTGTCGGAGCCGCTGCCCAGCGTGCGGCCCTTCCAATTGCCGCGCAACATCGGGCCGGCGGGGACATAGATCGCGGGCACGCCGGCGCTGGTGGCGCCGAGCAGCAGGCCCGGCGTGGTCTTGTCGCAGCCGCCCATCAGCACGACGCCGTCGAGCGGGTGCGAGCGGATCAGTTCCTCCGCCTCCATCGCCAGGAAGTTGCGATAGAGCATGGTCGTCGGCTTGACCATGACCTCCGACAGCGAGATCGCCGGCAGTTCGAGGGGAAAGCCGCCGGCCTGCAACACGCCGCGCTTGACGTCCTCGACGCGGGTCTTGAAATGGGCGTGGCACTGGTTGATGTCGGACCAGGTGTTGAGGATGCCGATCACCGGCCGGCCGCGATATTCCTCCTGGGCGTAGCCCATCTGCGCCATGCGCGAGCGCTGGCCGAAGGTGCGGAAATCGTCGGGGTCGAACCAGCGGGTCGAGCGGGGATTGGGTTTCATCGGGCGTACTCCGTCGCCGAAGACTCTAGCTATATTTGGCCCGGCCGTCATCGCCAGCGAGGCGATCGAACGCGCCGCTTGGACGACGACGCTCGGTTAACTTAGCATGAGCGCCGATCTCGCGAGACCGCCCATGATCGCCGCGCTGCCGATGTACGATTTTCCCTGGGTGCGCGCCGCCACCGACCGGCTCTGGGCGGCGGTCCGGGGCGGCTTGCGGGCGCAAGGGATCGCCGCGCCCGAAGGCTTGACCCGCGACGGCAAGCTGCCTGACATCTGGCGCGACGACGGCCTCCTGCTGGGGCAGACCTGCGGCTATCCCTACTGGACGACGCTGCGCCGCAGCTCGGAGGTTCTCGCGGCGCCAATCTATGGCTTCGCCGGCTGCCAGGGGCCGAACCATCGCAGCTTCGTCATCGCCCGCCGCGACGACCCGCGCACTCGGCTGCAGGAATTTCGCGGCGACCGCGCCGCGCTCAACGGCTTCGACAGTAACAGCGGCATGAACCTGTTTCGCTCCGTCGTCGCGCCGCTGGCCGGCGGCAAGCCGTTCTTCGCCGCCGTCGTCGAGACCGGCGGCCATGCGCTCAGCCTCGCCGCGGTCGTCGAGGAGCGCGCCGACGTCGCGGCGATCGACTGCGTGACCTACGCGCTGCTGGCGCGCGGCGACGCGCGGCTTGTCGCGGCGACGAAAATCATCGGCGAGACGCCGGCGTCCCCTGCCCTGCCGTTCATCGCCAGTCGCGCGCTGGCGCCCGAGACCCGCGCCGCGGTGCGCCGGGCGCTGCGCGATCTGCCGCCGATCCCCGAACTCGGCCTCGTCGGCGTCGCCTTCCTGCCCGAAACGGCTTATGCTCGCGTGGCGGAGATCGAGCGCGAGGCGCAGGCGTTGGGCTATCCCCGTCTTGCTTGACCTCGACTGTGGTTTACAAATAAACGATCGCGGCGACACCGGAGGACGATGATGGATTTGGGCTTCAGCGCCGAGGAGATCGCTTTCCGCGCCGAAGTGCGCGACTTCGTCTCGAACAACTTGCCGGCCGCCATCCACGACAAGCTCGCTGCCGGCCATCACCCCTCCAAGGACGACATCGTCACCTGGACGCGCATCCTGGCGAAGCAGGGCTGGGGCGCGCCGCATTGGCCGGTGGAATGGGGCGGCACGGGCTGGGAGGCGATCAAGCTGTCGATCTTCACCGACGAGATCCAGCGCGGCCACGCCCCCGAATCGCTGGCCTTCGGCACCAGCATGGTCGGGCCGGTGATTTACACCTTCGGCAGCGAGGCGCAGAAACAGCGCTTCCTGCCGCGCATCCTCGATTTGCGAGACTGGTGGTGCCAGGGCTTCTCCGAGCCCGGCGCCGGCTCGGATTTGGCGGGCCTGCGCACCAAGGCCGAGCGCGACGGCGATTCCTGGGTCATCAATGGGCAGAAGACCTGGACGACGCTGGCTCAATACGCCGACTGGATTTTCGTGCTCGCCCGCACCGACGCCAGCGTGAAGAAGCAACAGGGCATCTCTTTCCTCCTCTGCGACATGCAGACGCCGGGGGTGACGGTGAGGCCGATCCAGACCATCGACGGCGGCCACGAGGTCAACGAGGTGTTCTTCGACAATGCGCGCATCCCCGCCGAGAATATCGTCGGCGAGGTCAACAAGGGCTGGGACTACGCGAAGTTCCTGCTCTCCAACGAGCGCAACGGCATCGCCCGCGTCGGCGTCTCCAAGGCGCGGCTCGCCAAGGTGCGCAAGCTCGCCTCGCTCGGCGTCTACGGCGACAAGCCGAAGCTGGAAGACCCGGTTTTCCGCATCAAGCTCGCCGCCGCCGAGGTCGAACTCAAGGCGCTGGAGATGACGCAGATGCGGGTCATCGCCGCCAGCCGCACGCAGCCCAAGGGCAAGCCGAACCCGATGTCCTCGGTGCTGAAGATCAAAGGCTCGGAGTTGCAGCAGGCGACGACCGAGTTGCTGATGGACGTCGTCGGCCCCTATGCGCTGCCCTACAGCGAAGAACAGGGCGACCGCTGGAACGAGCCGGCGGTCGGGCCGGATTGGGCCTCGACCATCGCGCCGACCTATTTCAACACCCGCAAGGTCTCGATCTACGGCGGCTCCAACGAAATCCAGCGTAACATCATCGCCAAAGCGATCCTGGGGCTCTGATCCAATGGACTTCGATCTCAGCGACGAACAGACGCTCATCGCCGACAATGTCGCGCGGCTGATGAAGGACAAATACGGCTTCGAGAGCCGCAAGACCTACGCGGCCGCGCCGCTCGGCTTCAGCGAGCCGCTGTGGCGCCAATACGCCGATCTCGGCCTCCTCGGCGCGCCCTTCGCCGAGGAAGACGGCGGCTTCGGCGGCGGCGCGGTCGAAATCATGCTGACGCAGGAAGCCTTCGGCCGCGCGCTGGCGCTGGAGCCTTATTTTTCCACCGTGGTGCTGGCCGGCGGGGCGCTGCGCCATGCGGCCTCGGCGCAGGAGCGCGCCGAACTGATCCCGCAGGTCGCGGGCGGCGAGTTGCGGCTGGCGCTGGCGCATGCGGAGCCGCAATCGGGCTGGAATATCTTCGACGTCAAGACGACGGCCAAGCGCGACGGCGACGGCTACAAGCTCGACGGCGAAAAGGGCTTGGTCCTCAACGGCGACAGCGCCGACAAGCTCATTGTGCTGGCGCGCATCTCCGGCGCGCAGCGCGACAAGGACGGCCTCGGGCTGTTCCTGATCGAGGCCGACGCTCCTGGCGTCAGCCGCCGCCGCTACCCGACGCAGGACGGACGCCGCGCCGCCGAGGTTTCGCTCTCCGCCGCCAAGGCGAGGGCGCTTGGCGAGCCGGGCAAGGCGGGCCCGGCGATGGCGCGGGTGATCGAGGACGCCATCGCCGCGCTGGCGGCCGAAGCGGTCGGGGCGATGGCGGAGGCGGTCGAGATGACGACCGAATATCTGAAGACGCGCAAGCAGTTCGGCGTCGCCATCGGCTCGTTCCAGGCCTTGCAGCACCGCGCCGCGGACATGGTGGTGGCGCTGGAGCAGGCGCGCAGCATGATGTATTTGGCGGCGATGTCGACCAGCGAACCGGACGCCGGCGCCCGCGCGCGCGCCATGAGCGCGGTGAAGGCGCAGATCGGCCGTTCGGCCAAGTTCATCGGCCAGCAGGCGACGCAATTGCACGGCGGCATCGCCATGACCTACGAATACAAGCTCGGCCATCTGTTCAAGCGGCTGACGATGATCGACATGGCCTACGGCGACGCGGATCATCATCTGGCCCGGCTCGGCGAGGGCGACAGCCTTTTTGCGTGAGGGGTGGGCGGGCTCGCCCGGCGAGCAGACGTCGCAGGACAGTCCCGTCCACTGCGATTTCAAATGTTTAGGCGCCAAAAACTGTCCACCCGCTGAGGGCGGAAACGGGGGCTTCCATCATGGTCGGGCTCGTCCGGCCATCGACGCAATTCGGTTGCAGAGGCCGCTTGAAACCTTGCAGCTTAAAGCTTTGCACGACCTGCGGACGAGCCCGGCGATGACGGAGAACGCAATTCCAGACCCTCGCCTCGGGAGTTACGTCCACCCGGGTTCGCCTCGGGCGAGAGGGGCCGGACTGACGGTCTTTGCGCGACGATTTCGCAGAGCGAAACTTGGTCTGCGATCCTAACATACTTTCTGTTTTTTAGAAAGGGAAAAGGAAGGGAGGCTTGCTCGGAGGCGTTGGGGTCGGCGACGGGGAAATCGCTGGTCTAGGTGCAACCGCCCGGTCCGGCGGGACTGACGGCCACCGAAACCTGATTGCCGACATGGGTGACCGTGACCAGCCCCTCCGTCTTGTGCAGCGCCTCGCAGGCCGCCAGGAGAGCATCGCCCATTTCGGCTGTGACCGCCTCGGCTTCCGAGGCCGTCTTGCCCACATACTTTTTCTCGATCTCGGCCTTTTTCGCGGCGAACGCGCTCTGGTAGGTGTCGATATGCTTTTGCTCGTGCGCTTTATTCAACGCCTCCACACGATCAATCGCTGTCCTATTGACCGCATCGGGCTGCGGCTGCGGTTTGCCGTTCTTCTTGCCCGAGCCCGCCCAGTGCGCGGTCGTGGAACTGATCGTAAGCGTCATCGTTGCGCCGGCGATCTTGCCGTCCTCGTCGAGGCTCCATTTGACGCTTATGTGCGGCTTCGTCTCGCCTAGCGTTCCCGCCCCGAATATGGCGGCGGCGCCGTCAGTGAAGTCATCGACGGTGCTGGCGAAAATATTGGTAAGACCGACACCCATTGCGTCCTCCTGGCACCAATGCCCAGCAAAAAACAGACCACTTTCGGTGTACAATATCAACATAGACGCCGAGCGTGAACCGCCCAGCAGGGGCGGCCTGGCGAACTTGTTGGCCCAGACCGGACGCACGTCCTCGTCGACTTACGGAACGCTTAGGAATACGCGCGCGCCGCGGGTGGCGAACCCTCGGATTCGCGCGGCGCCCGTCACTTCGCCGCCGGCAGCTTCCCCACCTCGAGCGCGTGCAGCCACACCGTCCACGACGTCGCGCCAATGCGCTGCGTCACCGGCGCGTCGAGGCGGCCGTCGAGCACGCGCTCATCGATCTTGATCTCGCCGATCAACCCGGTGGCGACGAAGGCGATCGGCTGCTCGGTCTTCTCCACCACCACGAGTTGGTCGTAGAGATCCTTGTCGCGCGTCGACAGGCCGACGGTGATCTCGCCCGGCTTCGGCTCCATCTTGCCGAACAGCCCGCGCCGCGCCGGGCCGAGCACGACCTTGCCGGCCTCGATGCGTGCCGGGAAGGTCAGCGCCTGCCCGGCCTTCAGGATCAGCGGCGTCGGTTTCGGCGCCGGCTTGGGCTGCGGCGCCGCAAGCGCGACGCCGGCCGTCGCCAGCAGAATTATCAGCCTCACGCCGCCAGTTGCCGCAGCACGTATTGCAGAATGCCGCCGTTGCGGAAATATTCCAGTTCGTCCAGCGTATCGATGCGGCAGATCAGCGGCACGCTCTGGACGCGCCCGTCGGCCGATTTGATCTCGGCGGTCAGCCTCTGGCGCGGTTTCAATTCGCCCGACAATCCGGCGATCGACACCGTCTCGTCGCCCTTCAGGCCGAGCGCCTGCCACGACGCTCCGTCCTCGAACACCAGCGGCGCGACGCCCATGCCGACGAGGTTGGAGCGATGGATGCGCTCGAAGCTCTGCGCGATCACGGCGCGCACGCCGAGCAGCGTGGTGCCCTTGGCCGCCCAGTCGCGCGACGAACCGGTGCCGTATTCGCGGCCCGCAAACACCACCAGCGGTTCGCCTTCCCCAGCATAGCGCATCGCCGCGTCATAGATCGCCATGCGCTCGCCGGAGGGATGGTGGATCGTGTAGCCGCCCTCGACGACCTCGCCCGCCTCATTGCGAACCATCTGATTCTTGATGCGGATGTTGGCGAAGGTGCCGCGCATCATCACCTCGTGGTTGCCGCGCCGGGTACCGTATTGGTTGAAGTCGATCGGGCGCACCTGATGCTGCGCCAGATAGGCCCCGGCCGGGCTCGCCGCCTTGATCGAGCCGGCCGGCGAGATGTGGTCGGTGGTGATCGAATCGAGGAACAGGCCGAGGATGCGGGCGTTGACGATGTTCTCGATCGGCTTCGGCGTCTTCTCCATGCCCTCGAAATAGGGCGGGTTGCGGACATAGGTGGAGTCGTCGTCCCAGGCGTAGGCGGGCCCGGCGGGAATCTTGACCCTGCGCCAATTGGCGTCGCCGTCGAACACGCTGGCGTATTTTTCCTTGAACATCTTGGCTTTGACGACCGCGTCGATGATCTCGCGCACCTCTTCCGACTTCGGCCAGATATCGCGCAGATAGACCGGCTTGCCCTGTTTGTCGGTCCCCAGCGGGTCCTTAATCATGTCGATCTGCATCGAACCGGCCAGCGCATAGGCGACCACCAGCGGCGGCGAGGCGAGGTAGTTGGCGCGGGTGTCCGGGTTGATGCGGCCCTCGAAATTGCGGTTGCCGGAGAGCACCGCGGCGGCGACCAGGTTGCGCTCGGCGATGACGGCCGAGATTTCCGGCGCCAGCGGTCCGGAATTGCCGATGCAGGTGGTGCAGCCGAAGCCGACGATGTTGAAGCCGAGTTTGTCGAGCGGCTTCTGTAATTCGGCGAGCTTGAGATAATCCTCGACCACCTGGCTGCCGGGCGCCAGCGAGGTCTTCACCCACGGTTTGACGCTTAAGCCCTTGGCGACGGCGTTGCGCGCCACCAGCCCGGCCGCGACCATGACGCTGGGGTTGGAGGTATTGGTGCAAGAGGTGATGGCGGCGATGACGACGTCGCCGTGGCCGAGATCGAAATTCCTGCCGGCGACGGGATAGCGCGCCTCGCTCTCGCCGCCCTGTTTGAACTCGCTCGCCATGACGCCGAGGAAGCTGTCCTTGGCGGTGGCCAGCAGCACGCGATCCTGCGGCCGTTTCGGCCCGGCGAGCGAGGGCGCGACCTCGCCGAGATCAAGCGTCAAAGTGTCGGTGAACACCGGGTCGGGCGTGGCGTGGGTGCGCAACATGCCCTGCGCCTTGGCGTAGGCCTCGACGAGGTCGATGCGCGCCTTCTTGCGCGCCGAGGTCTTCAGGTACGCGATGGTCTGCGCATCGATGGGGAAGATGCCGCAGGTCGCGCCATATTCCGGCGACATATTGCCGATCGTGGCGCGGTCGGCGACTGACATCTCGTTGAGGCCGGGCCCGTAGAACTCGACGAACTTGCCGACCACGCCCTTCTGGCGCAGCATCTGGGTGACCGTCAGCACCAGATCCGTCGCGGTGACGCCCTCGCGCAATTCCCCGGTCAGTTTGAAGCCGATCACCTCCGGCAGCAGCATCGACAGCGGCTGGCCGAGCATCACCGCCTCGGCCTCGATGCCGCCGACCCCCCAGCCGAGCACGGCCAGGCCATTGACCATCGTGGTGTGGCTGTCGGTGCCGACCAGCGTGTCGGGATAGGCGGTCTCGACCGTGACGCGGCCGCGCTTCTCCTTCTTCGTCCACACCGTCTGGGCGAGATATTCGAGGTTGACCTGGTGGCAGATGCCGGTGCCCGGCGGCACGACGGAGAAATTCGAGAACGCCTGCTGACCCCATTTCAGGAAGCGGTAGCGCTCCTGGTTCTGCTCGTATTCGCGCTTGACGTTCAGGCCCAGCGCCTTCG
Source organism: Roseiarcus sp. (assembly GCA_035606915.1). Taxonomy (GTDB): domain Bacteria; phylum Pseudomonadota; class Alphaproteobacteria; order Rhizobiales; family Beijerinckiaceae; genus Roseiarcus. The sequence continues at coordinate 32,981 of DATNDU010000184.1, forward strand.
CGCTCGCGTAATAATCGACCACCACGGAATGGTCGATGACGAGATCGACCGGCACCAGCGGGTTGATCTTGTCGGGATCGCCGCCGAGCGCCGTCATCGCGTCGCGCATCGCGGCGAGGTCGACGACGGCGGGAACGCCGGTGAAATCCTGCATCAGCACGCGCGCCGGGCGGAACGCGATCTCGTGATCCGCCTTGCCGCCATGCTTGAGCCAACCGACAACCGCCTCGATGTCCTGTTTGGTGACGCTGCGTCCATCCTCGTTGCGCAGAAGATTCTCCAGCACGATCTTCATCGAGTACGGCAGTTGCGAGGCCCCGTGAAGCCCGTTCTTCTCGGCCGCCTTGAGCGAGAAATACTCGTAGGTCTTGGCGCCGACGGTGAGTTTTTTGCGAGATTTGAAGCTGTCGAGGCTGGCCACGGGGCTCTCCGATTTATGAGGGAAGGTCTGCCCTGTTATAGATAATACCTTTCGCGTGGGATACAGGCTCTGCGGCCCGTGGCAACGCTTCTTGGGCCGGGAAAAGGGGGTTATGCGCCTGCTCGCGGAAAATTTGACGCTGGAGCGCGGCGGCCGGCGGCTCGTCGCCGGGCTTTCGTTCGCGCTCGGCGCGGGCGAGGCGCTTATCGTCAGCGGGCCGAACGGCGCCGGCAAGTCGAGCCTGCTGCGCGGGCTGGCCGGGCTGCTCGGCTTTGCGGCCGGCCACGCCAGGCTCGACGGCGGCGCGGCGGACCTGACGATGGCCGAGCAGCTGCATTATCTCGGCCACGCCGATTCGCTCAAAGGCGCGCTGACGGCGCGCGAAAACCTCAGCTTCTGGGCGGCGCTGCTCGGCGGCGGGGCTTTGAGCGAAACGGAGGCGCTGCGACGGCTTGGCCTGCCGCATGTCGCCGATTTCCCGGTCCGGGCGCTGTCGGCGGGGCAGCAGCGGCGCGTCGCGCTGGCGCGGCTGTTCGTCGCGGCGCGCCCGCTCTGGCTGCTTGATGAACCGACCACCGCGCTCGACGCGGCGGCGCAAGATCTGTTCGCCGCGGCGATGAGCGAGCATCTGGCCGGCGGCGGCCTTATCGTCGCGGCGACCCACGCTCCGCTCGGGCTCGCATCGGCGCGCAGCCTCCACCTCGCCGGCGGCGCGGTGGCGGCATGAGGCCGTTGTTGGCTTTGTTCGTGCGCGAGTGGCGCGTGGCGCGGCGCATCGGCGGCGGCGCCGCGGTGGGGGCGGTGTTCTTCCTGATTCTGGTCGCCATCATGCCGTTCGCGCTCGGGCCGGACCTGCGGCTGCTGGCCAAGCTCGGCCCGGCGATCCTTTGGATCGCGGCGCTGCTCTCCACCCTGCTCGGCCTCGACCGACTGTTCCAGGCCGACGCCGAAGACGGCTCGCTCGATCTCTACGCCCACGCCGCGCCGCCGCTGGAAGCCATCGTGCTGGTCAAATGCGCGGCGCATTGGACGACCTCGATCCTGCCGCTGATCGTCGTCGCGCCGCTGTTCGGGCTGATGCTGGCGATGGATGGGCCGGCGCTGGGGCTGACGACGCTAACGCTGCTGGCGGGCACGCCGGCGCTGACGATGATCGGCGCCATCGGCGCGGCGCTGACCGCTTCGTTGCGCCGCGGCGGGCTGTTGATGGCGGTGCTGGTGCTGCCGCTGGCGATCCCGGCGCTGATCTTCGGCGTCGCCGCAGCGTCGGCGGCGACCGGCGGCGGCGCTGGCTTTGCGACGCCGTTCGCCGCGCTTGCCGCGATCAGCCTGTTCGCGATTGCGGCCGCGCCGTTCGCCTGCGCGGCGGCGATTCGTCTGGCGCGCGAGTGAAGCGACGCCGCGGCGGGCCGGCGCTCACGTCCATTCGGCGACGCGCGCCGCGGCGTCGTGCAAGGCGTTCGCGCGCAGCGCGATTAACACTTTATGAAGTTCCTCGCCGGCGCTCTGTAGCGCTTCCTGCGGCCGCGATACGACCGCAAGCTCCTCCGGCAGCGCCTCCCGCTCGGCCGATCTGGCGTCGGCCAGCGCATATTCTAGAGCAATGAGGGCGCGCTCCAATCGATCGTACAGGTTTGCGCTTTGCATTGCGCGCCCTTTTCACTGTGCCCGAATTAGCGCTGTTAACGTGGAGCCCTATACCCCCAGCTTTGGCGCTTTCTCTACGTAAACCTAAAGATAGATGCATCGGATTATAGTTGTCAACCTACCTTTACAAAGCGAATGCAAGATACCGGAAAATGGTTTACCCCCCTGCAAACTTGAACTTAACGCCCTCAAACAATGCATAAACGTATTATTAACCATACAAATATTGAGATATTCTATCATTCTATATGCATTGCACAATGTTTGTATTTTGAAGTAAAAAATAGAATTTTAATAATTAAAATTTTCGACTCACTTAGCCGCGCCGCGCCGATTTACTAATAAGATAGGATCAAGCACAGGCAAATCGCACATTATTTCTGCAAACAGCAATGTCTCAGCAGGCTCTGGAGAGCATCTCGCCAATGAAGAAAATGGCGGCGCCCGTCGTATTGCGGTCAAAATTCGTCACGAGCGCCGATCGGCGTCACAGTTTAAACACATGCTGCCGCCGAAGCTTGGCGGCGGCTGAAAATGGCGGCTGCGCGCCCGCTCGCCAGCAATTACGAGACCGAGACGACCTTGAACGTCGTCAATTCGCCTTCGGGGTCGCGCACCGAGACGTATTCGCCATCGCGGAAAGCGTGATCGCCGAAACGAAAGCCGGCTTCCGCTTCGTCAAGGGTTGCGCCGAGTTCGAAGCCCCAGTTGGCGCCGCCGCGCCCGCCTGGGCGATGCACGAGCAGGCCGCGCTCGTCGCCGTCGTCGCCCCAGAAGCGGCGCGCGAAACATTCGCCGCGATGCGCCTTCCACGCCTCCGCGTCGATCTTGCCGTCTTGCGTCAGCGGCGCGACGAATTCGTAGCCGTGCCGCGCCGAGCCCTCGGGAAACGCCTTTGAACGGGCGGCGTGCAGCGTCACTTTGCGCAGTTTGCTCATCCTTGTCCTCCGCAGCCTGGCCGCCCCCGCGACGGCGGCCCGCATTGACGCTAGCAAGCTCAATCCTCGGGCGACCGCAGCACGCGCGTCACATGGCCCATTTTGCGGCCGGGGCGGGATTGCAGCTTGCCATAGAGATGCAGGCTCATGTCGGGTTCGGCGAGAATATCGCGCCAGTCGTCGGCCTCCTCGCCGATGAGGTTGCGCATCTCGATCGCGCCGCGTCGCGTCGTCGAGCCGAGTGGCCAGCCGGCGATAGCGCGCATGTGCTGCTCGAATTGCGAGGTCTCGGCGCCCTCGATCGTCCAGTGCCCGGAATTGTGGACGCGCGGCGCGATCTCGTTGACGATCAGCCGCTCCGCCCCGCCGGGAGCGCGTGCGCAAAACATCTCGACGCCGATCACCCCGACATAATCGAGGCCGGCCAGAACCTTCTCGGCGATGTCGCGCGCGGCGGGCCCGAGCGCCGGGCTACTGCGCGCCGGAACGCGGGTGCGGGCAAGAATGTGGCGCTCGTGCTCGTTCTCGCACAGATCGTAGCTGGCGATCGCCCCTTCGAGACTGCGCGCGGCGATCACCGAGACCTCGCGCTCGAAGGCGACGAAGCCCTCCAGGATCATCGGCCCGCCGCCGAGCGCGCGGTGCGCCACGTCGAGGTCGGTGCCTTCGCGGATCATCGTCTGCCCCTTGCCGTCGTAGCCGAAGCGGCGGGTCTTGAGGATCGACGGGCGGCCGAGGTCGCGCACGGCGAGCGCCAGCGCGTCGGCGTCGGCGACATCGGCGAACGGCGCGGTCTCGAAGCCGAGCCCGCGCAGGAAGGTCTTCTCGGTCAGCCGGTCTTGCGTCAGCGCCAGCGCACGCGGGCTCGGCCGCACGGTCTTAAGCGTCTGGATGAACTCCAGCGTCGCCGTCGGCACGTTTTCGAACTCGAAAGTCACGAGGTCGCAAGCCCCGGCGAAACGCCGCAGCGCCGCCTCGTCCTCGTAAGCGGCGACCGTGCGGACATGCGCGGCGTCATAGGCCGGCGCTTCGTCCTCGGGCGCATAGACGTGGCAGCGCAGGCCGATCTTCAGCGCCGCGATCGCCAGCATGCGACCGAGTTGGCCGCCGCCGAGCACGCCGACGGTGGCGCCGGGGCTCAGGATCATGCCGAGCCCTCGTCGCTCGGGAACTCCGCCACCCCGTCGCGCCGCGCGTCGCGCCAGGCTTGCAGGCGGCGGGCGAGATCGGCGTCGCCAAGGGCGAGCACGCTGGCGGCCAGCAACGCGGCGTTGATCGCCCCGGCCTGGCCGATGGCGAGCGCCCCCACCGGCACGCCGGCCGGCATCTGCACGATGGAATAGAGACTGTCGAGGCCGGAAAGCGCCCGCGACGGGCACGGCACGCCGAACACCGGCAGCGTCGTGAAGGCAGCGGTCATGCCCGGCAAATGCGCGGCGCCGCCGGCCCCGGCTATGATGACCTTGAACCCGGCGGCCCTCGCCCCCTTGGCGAAAGCGACCATGCGGTCGGGCGTGCGATGGGCGGAGACGATGCGCGCCTCGTACTCGACGTCGAGTTCGTCGAGCGTGTCGGCGGCGCGCCGCATCGTCGCCCAGTCGGACTGGGAGCCCATGATGATGGCGATCGGGGCGGCGAGAAGGGTCAAGCTTGAACGCCTTGTGGGTCGCTATTGCGCGTTAGGGCAAGGATTTCGCGCGCGCAAGGGGCTTGGCGCGGCGCCGTGGGGCAATCGCGCGAACGACCGGCGAGGCGTCAGGATGCGGCTGTTCCCCCAGCCCAGTTGCGGACGGCCAGGGAGGGGGCGCGTCGGCTTGGACGCCGCCCACCATTTGGGGCTATGTTTTGCCGCGCCCCCACCCCAACCCTCCCCCACAAGGGGGGAATCGCAGCCGCAATTCCCGTTGTTCTTCATTCCCCGATTTCCCTGCACGGCGCCGCGTTTGCGTGAAGAGGACGGACTGAGGCCGGCGCCGGCGCCGGCGCGCGAATTCGGGTCAGGAGAATGGCGTATGCGTTTCGTTTTGGCGCTCTTGACGGCGGCTGCTGTTCTCGGCTGGCAGGCGGCGGCGCGGGCGACGGTGCGCATCCATGTCGACCTCTCCAGCCAAACGTTGCACGCCACTTCGGCCAAGGGCGGGGACTATGACTGGCCGGTCTCCACCGGCCGGCCGGGATATCGCACGCCGACCGGCGCTTATCGTCCGCAGCGCATGTACGTGATGACCCATTCCTCCGAATACGAGAATGCGCCGATGCCGCACGCGATCTTCTTCACCGGCGGTTACGCCATTCATGGTTCTTACGAGACCAGCCGGCTCGGGCAGCCGGCCTCGCACGGCTGCGTGCGGCTGGCGCCCGCCGACGCGGCGATCCTCTACGAAATGGTCAAGCGCGAGGGCGCATCGATCCTCATCACCGGGACGGCGCCGGGAGGCGATGCGATCGCAACGGCGCGCGTCCGCCATCGCGGGCGACAGACTGTCGCCGCCCGCTGGCGAGCCCACCGCCGCGACCGGGCCGCGACCTATGCGCGAGAAATATCTCCCTACGAGGAGCCGCTGGGCGCCTGGTCGTACTATCCGCTCGATGGGCAGTGAACGGCTGGCGGGGGGCTCGCGATCTGGAATTCGCCATTCGCCTTCGGGCGCGAATTGCGTTACAGGGCGGCGCCCCCGGGCGACCGGGCGTCGCGTGATTCCCCAAGGAGGCCCGCTTTGCGACGTAGAGATTTCCTGGCCGGCGCCGCCGGCCTCATGAGCGCAGCGGCGACGCCGCTGCGGGCGTTCGCCAACGTGCCGACCCCGTTCACTTTCGACGCGAAGCCGCCGATGGCGCTGGGCGACAGGGCCAAGTTCATTGCCTGGGGGGTCAAGGAGCGCGGCGAAGACCCGAAGTTCCTCGGCGAACATTTCGACCGCTACGTGGCGATGGTGCGCAACGAGGATATCGTCGACGACCGCAACAAGCGCGCCTTCCTCTGCACGCCGCGCGAGAAATTCGTGCTGAAGCAGAATCTCGCCCGCGCCTATGCCAACGCCTTCCTCGACATCGGCTACGGCGTGACGATTTCCGGGCCGCATCTGGTCGGGCGCATGACCTCGACGATCAACCCACAGAAGGGCGAGAAGGTGTTGGAGGTCGGCACCGGCTCCGGCTACCAGTCGGCCTATCTCTCCCACCTCACCGACAAGGTGTTCACCATCGAGATCATCAAGCCGCTGGCGGCGCGCACGCGCGGCATCTACGACGATCTCATCAAGGACGGCTATGTCGAGTTCAAGGCGATCTCCACCAAGAACGCCGACGGCTATTACGGCTGGGCGGAGAACGCGCCGTTCGATAAGATCATCGTCACCTGCGGCATCGACCATGTGCCGCCGCCGCTGCTGCAACAGCTCAAGGACGGCGGCACGATGGTGATCCCGGTCGGGCCGCCGGGGGCGCAGCGCGTGCTGAAGGTGGTCAAGACCAAGAACGCCGACGGCACCATCACCGTCACCCGCTCCGACATCTACCACGGCCGCATCGTGCCCTTCGTCCCCTTCACCAAGCTCGAAGGCGACGTCATCAAGGGCACGCACAACAACTGACGCGCCGGCCCGCTTGCGCTATCTCGTCAGCCGCCGATCTCCGTGAGAGCGCCGATGGACGATGCCGCCTGGGTCGCCGATTACGTTACGAAATCCGCTGCGGCCGTCGAGGCCTTCGCCGCTGACGGCGCCGCGCGGGCGGCGCTGCTGGCCATGGCGGAGGCGATCGGCGCGGCGTTGCGGGGCGGCGGCAAATTGCTGACGGCCGGCAACGGAGGCAGCGCCGGCGATGCGCAGCATATCGCCGGCGAGTTCGTCGTCCGCCTGATGTACGACCGCGCGCCGCTGGCGGCGATGGCGCTGACCACCGACGGCTCGGTGATGACCGCCGCCGGCAACGATTACGGCTTCGAGCGCGCCTTCGAGCGCCAAGTGCGCGCGCTTGGCCGGCCGGGCGACGCTTTGCTGGCGATCTCGACCTCCGGCAATTCGCCCAATATTCTGCGCGCGCTGGAGGCGGCGCGAGCGGGCGGTCTGGCGACGCTCGGCTTCGGCGCCGGCGGCGGCGGCGCGATGGCGGGGCTGTGCGAGCATCTGTTCCTCGCCCCGACGGTCGAGACCGCGCTCGCCCAACAGATCCACATCATCGCCGCCCACATCGTCTGCGGGCTGGTCGAGCGCGCTTTCTTCCCCCGTGAGCCGGCGCCGTGACGCCGGAGCGGCTCGGCGCGATCGTCAACGCCCGCGTCGCCGTCATCGGCGACGTGATGATCGACGAGTATCTCACCGGCCGCGTCGATCGCATCTCGCCGGAGGCGCCGGTTCCGGTGGTGCGCGGCCTCGAACTGCGGGCGGCGCCGGGCGGGGCGGCCAATGTCGCCGCCAATGTCGCGGCGCTCGGCGCCGAGGCGCTGCTCGTCGGCGTCGTCGGCGCCGGCGGCGCGGCGGAGGTCGAGGCGCTGATCTCAGCCAAGGGGCGGGCGCGGGCGCTGCTGACCGAGGACGCCAGCCGGCGCACGATCCGCAAGATGCGGGTGATCTCCAACCACCAGCAGATCGTGCGGCTCGACCACGAGGACCTGCACCCGCTCTCCGACGAGATCGAAGCGGCGCTGATCGCAGCCAGCCGGCGGGCGATCGAGGCCAGCGACATCGTCGTGCTCTCCGATTACGGCAAGGGCCTGTTCGGCGACCGTGCGCTGGCGGCGATCATCGGCCTCGCCAAGGCGGCGGCGAAGCCGGTGGTGGTCGACCCGAAGCGCCCGGAATTCTCGGCCTATCGCGGCGCCGATCTGGTGACGCCGAATCGCGGCGAACTGGCGCGCGCCTCCGGCCTGCCCGTCGGCACGGACGCTGAAGCCGAGGCGGCGGCGCGCGTCGCCCAGGCGCAGTTCGGCGGCGCGCTGCTGCTGACGCGCTCCGAGCAGGGCATGTCCTATTTCCCGCTACACGGCCCGGCGATCCACGCGCCGACGGCGGCGCGCGAAGTGTTCGACGTCTCGGGCGCCGGCGATACGGCGGTGGCGACGCTCGCCGCCGCGCTCGCCGCCAGGTTCACGATGGCGGAAGCGCTTCCCCTCGCCAATCAGGCGGCGGGCATCGTCGTCGGCAAGGCCGGCACGGCGACGCTATCGCTGCGTGAGCTTATCGCGGCGCTGGACGCGCCCCGCGTAAGCGGCGAGTTGGTCGACTGGGAGGCGGCGCGGCGATTGCGCGACGCCTGGGCGCGCCAGGGGCTGAGCGTCGGCTTCGCCAATGGCTGTTTCGACCTCCTCCACCCCGGCCATGTGGCGCTGATCGGCGAGGCGGCGGCGGCCTGCGACCGGCTCATCGTGGCGCTGAACTCCGACGCTTCGACGCGCCGGCTGAAGGGGCCGGACCGCCCGGCGCAGCCGCAAGCCGCGCGCGCCATCGTGATGGGGGCGCTGAAAGGCGTCGCGGCGGTGGTGATCTTCGAGGACGACACGCCGCAGGCGCTCATTGAGGCGTTGCAGCCGGACCTGCTGGTCAAGGGCGCCGATTATCGCATCGAGGACGTCGTCGGCGCCGACATCGTGCAGGCGCGCGGCGGCCGCGTGCTGTTGGTCGAGACGGTGGCCGGCCAGTCCACGACGCGACTGCTGACGCAGCGTTAGATTCAAGCCAGGAACAATTCGCGGATGTCGAGCGGCCGCTCGCCGGGTTCGCGAATGTCCAGCCCGGACTCGATGCGGCGCAGATGGCGCTCCATCAACTCGCCGGCGCGCCCGACATGGCGCGCCGCCAGCGCCGCGATGAGCTCGTCGTGGTCGGCATCCGAGCAGGCCTGGGTGCGCGCGCCATAGAAGGCGATAATCAGCGACGTGCGGGCGACGAGATCCTCCAGGAAGCGCGTCAATACGGCGTTGCCGGCGATCTCGGCGATCTCGATGTGAAACTGCCCGGAGAGCCGGATCGCCTCGCGTTCTTCGGCGCGATGGGCAGCCGCCGCGCCCGCCGCGGCGAGTTCGCGCAGGCGCGCCAGCGCCGCTGCATTGATGGTCGCAGCGACGCTCTCAATGCCCGCCCGCTCGACGACGCGGCGCGCCGCGAACACCTCCCGCGCCTCCTCGGCGCTCGGGCTCCAGACGAATGCGCCGCGATTGGGATGCAGCGTGACGACGCCGCGCTCGCCGAGCACCACCAGGATACGGCGGATCTGCGTGCGGTGGGCGTTGAACGCCTCGCAGAGCGCGTGCTCGGCGAGCTTGGCCCCCGGCGGCAGTTTGTGCTCCATGACCGCAGCGACAATGCGCTCGACGATCGCCTCGTCGCTGGTCGCGCGTCGAACGTCGCCCTCGGATAGCGTCATTTGATCCCCTCGCCCGGCGCGACCTGCGATGTCGCCAAACCGAACCTCTACGCCGGCTCAGATTCGCAGCACGGCGATGAAACATCGTGCAAACTGTCTACATTAAGCGCTCAGTTTTGTCGACAATCCAGAAAAGCCATGTTGACAATCCCGGCGCCGACTGCCACCTTTCGTCGCCGCCGTGATTGATCGAGGCGCCGCCAAAGCCTCGGCGCCGCACGGCCGAAAGGGAGGAACTGATGAGTTTCCGAGCGCTCGCGGCGCCCGTCGCCGCTGTCCTCATATCCATCGTTACGACGACGGCGGCCGGAGCCGCAGACAAGACCCTGAAAATCGGCTTCGTCGGCGTCACCAGCGGCCCCGCCGCCGCCTGGGGCACCTCGAACGTGCGCTCCATGCAGACGCTCGCCGCGATCATGAACGAGAAGGGCGGCGTCAAGATCGGCGACGACACTTATAAGATCGACGTCGTCACTTTCGACGACCAGAAAGACCCGAAGCGCTCCATCGCCGGCATGGAAAAGATGGCGCAGGAGGGCATCCACTATGTCGTCGGGCCGAATGTCGACGACGGCGCCGCCGCGGTGCGGCCGGTGGCGGAGAAAGCCGGCATCATCTACTTCCCCTACGCCTTCCCGAAGTCGCTCTACGTCAAGCCGGCCTCCAACGCCGTGCTCGGCATGGTCGCCAACTATCAGTCGGCGCCGGCGATCTACAAATATCTGAAAGACAAGCGCGGCGTGAAGTCGGTCGCCTTCGTCGCCGCCAACGAATCCGATCCGCTGAGCCAGCGCGACGGCGGCGTCGCCACCGCCAAGGCGCTCGGCCTCAACATCCTCGCCGCCACCGACACCTATCAGAACGACACGCAGGACTTCACGCCGGTGCTGACGCCGATCGTCAAGCTGAAGCCGGATCTGCTGGTGCTCTCCGGCGTCGCGCCGGCCAATGCGCCGCTGCTGATCCGCTCGGCGCGCGAACTCGGCTTCAAGGGCCTGATCTCCACCGAGACCGCGCAGGACGCCAAGGTGTTGCAGGAGGGCGCCGGCGATCTCGCTGACGGCTTCATCTCGGTTGGCGGCGCCTCGACGCCGGAAATCCGCTCCGCGGAGATGGATGCGTTCATCGCCCGCTACACCAAGATGTTTGGCGAATACAACGACGAATCCAACACCAAGGTTTATGCGCTGGAATACATCGTCGATACGCTGAAGGCCGACCCGAAGGCGATCAACGACGTCGCCGAATTCAAGAAGGAGATGGACGTGTTCTCCGCGCCCAACCCGTTCGTCAAGAGCGGCACGCTGCACTATGTCGGCATGACCTCGTTCGGCCAGAAGCGCCAGATTGCGGTGCCGCTGGTGGTGCAGGAATTCAAGGACGGCAAGTTCTCGACGCTGTTCGTCGCCGACGTCGACTAAGGCGGCTTGCGGCGGGCGGCCGTTCGCGCCGTCCGCCAAGGGGATCGGCAGCTCATGGAACAGGTCATCGTCAACGGCCTCTATCTCGGCGCGCAATATGCTCTGATCGCGCTCGGCCTGACGCTTATCTTCGCGCTGATGAACGTGCTCAACTTCGCCCACGGGCAGATGTATGTCATCGGCGGCTTCATGGTCTACGAGATCTATGGCCGGCTGCACTGGCCGTTCGTCGTCGCGCTTTGCGCCGCCGCCGTCACGCTGGCGGTGATCGGGGGATTGCTGGAACGGTTTCTGTTTCGCACCGTCATCAAGCGCAGCCTGCGCGAGGAGAGTACGATGCTGCTGGCCGCCGGCGTCGCCTATTTCCTCGACGCCGCGATCCTGCTGGTATTTGGCGAGAAGCAGCACGGCGTGCCGAAAATCGTGCGCGGCGTGTTCGTCTCCGATAGCGTCATCATCCCCTATGACCGCGTGCTCGTCGCCGGTCTCGCCATTCTGTTCATCGTCGCTTTCGTGCTGATGATGCAGTACACCAAGCCTGGGCGGGCGATGCGCGCCATGGCGCAGGACCGGGTCGCGGCGCAATTGATGGGTGTTCCCGTCGAGTTCTACTCGCTGGTCGGCTTTGCGCTTGGCGCCATGCTCGCCGGCCTAGTCGGCGGCTTGTTGGTGACCATCACCGGCGTCAATTCCGGCATCGGCGGGCCGATCTCGATCAAGGCGTTCACGATGGTGATGATTGGCGGCGCCGGCGTCGTCGGCGGCGCCATCCTCGGCGGCTTCATTCTCGGCATGCTGGAATCGGTCGGGCTTTCGGTGCTGCACTCTTATGGCGACATCACCTATCTCGCGATCTTCGTCTCGCTGCTCATTTTCCTCAGCATCCGGCCGAACGGCCTGATGGGCAAGCCCTGGGGTTGACGCCATGAGGCTGATCTCACGGGCATTGCTCGCCGCCGTCTTCGCCTTCGCCCTTCTCGTCCTCGTGCCGTGGGCGATCCGGGCCACCCATCACGACGATTTCTATTATACGCTGTCGTCGGTGGCGCTGCTCGCCATCGCCAGCGGCGGCGTCTGGTTGACCTTTTACATCGGCCGCATCAACATCGGCCAGGGCGCCTATGCGCTGGTTGGCGGCTATGCTTCAGCCATCTTGGTGGTCAAGGCCGGCTTGTCGTTCTGGATCGCGATGCCGCTCGCAGGATTCGTCTGCGCGCTGGTCAGCGTCGCCATCGGGCTGCCGATTCTCAGATTACGCGGCGTTTATTTCGCCATGGTGACGCTGGTGCTGACCGAAGTCGCGCGGCTCAGCGCGCTGGCGATGCCGATCACCAACGGCGCGAAGGGCATCACCGAGATTCCGCCGCCTGGCCCGCTCGGCGTCTTCGGCTTCAACCTGCTTCCGTCCTTCGCCAGTTTCGCCAATCGCAATCAGGCGTATTACTTTCTCTGCGTCGTCATCATGATGCTGTGTTTCGCGGCGCTCTACCGGCTGGTCAACTCGCGCGTCGGGCGCCTGTTCGTGGCGCTGCGGGAGAACGAGGAGCTTGCCTCCTCGATGGGGCTCAACGTGCCGGCTCTGCGCGTGCTCGCCTACGCCATCTCGTCGTTTCTGGGCGGCGTCGGCGGCGCGATCTTCGTGGCGATCACGCAATCCATCTATCCTTCCAGCTTCACCGTCGCCGATAGCATCAATTTCATGCTCAACTGCTTCCTCGGCGGCCTCGGTTACGTGTTCGGCCCGATGCTGGGCACGCTGGTGCTGTATTTCGGCTGGGACCTGCTGTTTCAAGCCGGCCAGTATCAGTTGCTGATCTATTCCGGCGTGATGATTATCCTGATGCTGGCGCTGCCCAACGGGTTGCTGAGCTTGCGGTTCGTGCGCAAGAAAGGCGGCTGAAGCCATGGCCCCGATTCTTCAGGTGAAGAACCTGTCCAAGGTCTACGGCGGCCTGATCGCCGTCAACGACGTCAGCTTCGAGGTCGAGCCCGGCGAGATCCTGTCGGTCATCGGCCCCAACGGAGCCGGCAAGTCGACGATTTTCAAGCTCATCACCTCCTTCGTCAGGCCGACGCGCGGCGAGGTACTGTTCGAGGGCGAGCGCATCTCCGGGTTGGCGCCGCATAGCGTGGCGCGCAGGGGCGTCGTGCGCACGTTTCAGGAGACGACGATCTTCAAGGGGCTGACGGCGCGCGACAGCGTCATCGTCGCCCATCACCTGCGCTCGCGCGCCAACCTGATCGCCTATTATCTGGACACCGCCGCGGCGCGCCGCGAGGAGCGCGAGTTCGGCCGGTCGAGCGACGAGATCCTTGAGTTTCTGGGCCTCGGCGAAGTGAAGAACGAGATCGCCAGCAACCTGCCGCAAGGCCATCTGCGGGCGCTCGGCATCGCCATCGGGCTGGCCGCCAATCCCAAGGTGCTGCTGCTCGACGAACCCTTCGCCGGCATGAACCACGACGAGACCCGGCGCGCCATCGAGATGACGCGGGCGGTGCGCGAGCGCGGCGTGACGCTGTTGCTGGTTGAGCACGACATGGCGGCGGTGATGCGCATTTCCGACCGCATCGTCGTCATCAATTTCGGCTCGAAGATCGCCGAGGGCAAGCCGGCGGAAATTCAGGCCAACGACAAAGTCATCGAGGCCTATCTCGGCGTCGAAGACGAATCGATAGGGATCTGACGATGTCCGCGCTGCTCGCCCTGAGCGACGTCGAACTCTACTACGATCACGTCTATGCGCTCAAAGGCGTTTGCCTGGAGGTCAACCAGGGCGAGACCGTGGCGCTGATCGGCGCCAACGGCGCCGGCAAATCCTCGATCCTGCGCGCCATCACCGGTCTCAGGCGCATCAAAGCGGGCAGCATCACCTTCGAGGGCCAGCGCATCGATGGGCTCGGGCCGGAGGCCATCGTCAGGCTCGGCATCGCCATGGTGCCCGAGGGGCGGCGGGTGTTTCCCTACATGTCGGTGCGCGACAATCTGATGATGGGGGCCTTCTCGCGCTCGGACTCGGCCGAGATCCGGCGCACGCTCGACGACGTGCTGGCGCGCTTTCCGCGTCTGCGGGAGCGATTGCGTCAGGCCGCCGGCACGATGAGCGGCGGCGAGCAGCAGATGCTGGTGATCGGCCGCGCGCTGATGGCGCGGCCCAAACTGTTGCTGCTCGACGAGCCCTCGCTCGGCGTCGCGCCGAAGATCGTGCAGGACATCGCGCGCTCGATCGTCGCCATCAATCGCGACGAGAAGGTCAGCGTGCTATTGGTTGAACAGAACTCGCGCATGGCGTTGCGCGTCTCGCACCGCGCCTATGCGCTGGCGACGGGATCGATCGCGCTCTCCGGCGCCTCCGCCGATCTGGTGAAGGACGAACGCATCCAGCGCCTCTATCTCGGCGGCGATATCTGAACGGACAGCGGCCATGCGCATTCACGTCGTCAACCCGAACACCACCGCCTCAATGACCGAGAAGATCGCCGCGGCGGCGCGCGCCGCCGCCTCGCCCGGCGTCGAGATCCTGGCCACCAATCCCGCCTATGGGCCGGAGTCGATCGAGGGCTATTATGACGAGGTGTTCTCGATTCCCGGCCTGATCGAGGAAATCCGCAGCGGCGCGGGGGCGGACGCGGTGGTGATCGCCTGTTTCGACGACACCGGGCTGGATGCCGCGCGCTGCGCCACCGACGTGCCGGTGATTGGCATCGGCGAGGCGGCGTTTCACGTCGCCAGCCTGATCGCCACGCGCTTCAGCGTCGTCACCACGCTCGCCCGCTCGATCGCGCCGATCGAGCACAACCTGGTGCGCTACGGCCTGGCGAGTCGCTGCGCGCGCGTGCGCGCCGCCGAGGTTTCGGTGCTGGCGCTCGAAGATCCGGCGTCGGGCGCCCGCGCGGCGATCCGCGCCGAGGTCGAAGCCGCGCTCAACGAGGACGGCGCCGAGGCGATCGTGCTCGGCTGCGCCGGCATGACCAATCTCGCCAGCGCGCTTGCCCAGGCGGTCGGCGCGCCGGTGCTCGACGGCGTCGCCTGCGCCGTGGGGCTGGCGGAGGCGCTGGCGCGATTGGGGCTGCGCACTTCGAAACGCAACGCCTACGCCGCCCCATTGCCGAAGCGCTACGCCGGCGCCTTCGCCCGATTCGCGCCTTAGACCAAGGCGCCGAGCGAGCGCTCGAAATTTAACGTTCCCGCCCCCTTTACGCGAGCAAGATTCAAGCGCTACTCTGCGCCGCCAAGCCCGGAACGGGCGGCGCAGGTTGGAAACGCGGGCGGGCGATGAGAATCGCAACGAAAGAACGCGCCTATAGGGACCGCAACTATTCCGCGGCCTCACGCTGTGCGCGCATTCTGGCGCGCCACCGCAACGCCATCGCCGTGCGCAAGGATGATCTGGCGACGGCGAATCTGACCCGCATCATCGACGCGACGCTGCGCCTTTCCAACAAGAAAGGCTTTCACTCGACCACCGTGCGCGATCTCGCCAAGGCCTCGGGCCTCAGCATGGGCGGCGTCTATTCCTATGTCGCCAGCAAAGAGGCGCTGGTCTCGATGATCCTCGGCGAAGTCTTGGCCACCGTCGACGAGGTGCTGGCCGCGCCGCCGCCGGAGGCCGCCGCCGACCCGCGCGCCCACCTGCGCTGGATCATCGACGCCCATATCCGCCTGAGCGAAGCGATGCAGCCCTGGTTCGTGTTCTGCTTCATGGAGGCGAAGACCTTCCCGGCGCGCGAGCGTCAGAGGACGGTCGACGCGGAGGCGATGACCGAAGGCCTGATCGGCGAGATCATCGCGCGCGGCGTCGCCGCCGGCGCGTTCGCCATTGGCGAGGTCGGGCTCTCGGCCGCGCTCATCAAACCGCTGTTGCAGGATTGGTACGTGAAGCGCGCCAAATACCGCAAACGCGGCACGACGATCGAGGATTACATCGCCGCCGTCACCGCCTTCGCCGAGCGGGCGCTGACGGCGGCGCCGATGGACGCCGAGACGAGGCGGCGCGCATGAAGCCCAGTTCCGCCGCAAGGACGCCCAGATGAGACGGCTGCGCATCTCCCAGCAGGAAATCGTCTTCGTCGTCTTCGCGGCGCTGTTTGCGGTGTTCTCGATCTTTCTCAAGGGCTTTCTCAACACCGGCAACATGCTGACGCTGTTGCAAAACGTGGCGGTGCTCGGCATCCTCGGGCTGGCTATGGCGATTGTCGTGCTCGGCCGCGGCATCGACATTTCGTTGATCGCGGCGCTCGCCGTGCCGCCGGGCCTGGTGCTGCAAATGGTGCAGGATGGGCACGGCCTCGGCGCTTCCATCGGCGCCGCGCTGGCGTTGACCATCGGTTTCGGCCTGTTAAACGGCTGGTTGATCGCCTACGCCGAAGTGCCGTCGCTGTTTGCGACGCTGGCGACCGGCCTGTTGCTCGCCGGCCTTGGCCAATCGACGCTGTTCCAACTCGACGTCGTGCAATGGAGCGGCGGCATGAAGGGCTTCGAGCGCCTCGGGCAAGGCTCCGTGCTTGGCGTTCCGACGCCGATCGTCATGTTCGCGCTGGCCTGCGTCGTGGTCGCCTTCCTGCTGCGGCGCACCCGCTGGGGCGCCTATATCTACGCCATCGGCGACAACCCTTTCGCCGCGCGCGTCAGCGGCATCCCGACGCGACCAATCATCGTGCTGCAATATGTGCTGGCGTCGCTGATCGGCTGCTTCGCCGGCTTCGTGCTGGCGGCCTCCGTCAGTTCGATGCCGACGCGCATTTTCAACTCGACGCTGATCTACGACGTGATCCTCGTCGTCGTGCTCGGCGGCATCGGCCTTTCGGGCGGGCGCGGCGGCGTGCTCAACGTCGTCATCGGCACGTTGCTGATCGGCACCATGTTGAACGGCATGACGATCATGGATCTGTCCTATTCGGCGCAGAATCTGGTCAAAGGCGTCGTGCTGCTCGCCGCCGTGCTCACCGATTCCTTCCTCAATCCTCGCAACGAGGAGACCGCCCAGCAGGGCGACATCTGAACGACGCTTGAAAGGGAGGAAACGATGAAAATGGCAATGAAATGGGGTCTTGGCGCGTTCGCGGCGTTTGGGCTGGCGGCGGCGGCGGTAGCGCCTGCCCTCGCCGACAAGGGCTTGAACGAGCCGTTTCAGGCGCAATTCCGCAAGGATCTTGCGGGCAAGGTGGTCGCCTATGTGCCGGTGGCGATGAACTTCGATCTCACGGAGGGCTGGTGGGCCGGCTTGAAGAAGGAGCTTGAGCCCTATGGCGTAAAGTTCGAGATCCGCGATCCGAACTGGAACACCAATGCCGGCGCGCAGGCGGTCACTTCGTTGATCTCCGAAAAGCCCGCGGTGATCGTCGTCCACAATCCCGACGTCCAGACCTACGCCAGGCTGTTGCAGCGCGCCGAGAAGGCGGGGATCTACGTCATCCAGATCAACATGAGTTCGGACTATCGCAGCACCGCCTATGTCGGCGCCAACTGGATCGAGATCGGCGAGCGCGACACCGATGCGGTAATCAAGGCCTGCGCCGGCAAATCCAACAAGATCGCCATCGTGCAGGGCGCGCTGTCGGCCGCCGCCTCCGCCTATACGCTGAAGGGGGTCGAGAACGTGCTCGCCAAGCATCCCGAGATCAAGGTCGTCTCCAGCCAGGCTGCCGATTGGGACGCCGCCAAGGCCAAGGCGATCACGCAGACGGTGTTGAAGCAGAACCCCGATCTCTGCGGCATCGTCGGCTTCTGGGACGGCATGGACATCGGCACCGCCGCAGCGGTGAAAGAGGCGGGCATGACGGGCAAGGTGTTCGTCGCCACTTCCGGCGGCGGCGAGCGCAAGGGCGCCTGCAACCAAGTCAAAACGGGCGCCTTCGATCTCGATCTCAGCTATGACGTGCCGACGCAGGCGGCGCAGATGGCGGGCACGATCAAATGGCTGCTGTCCTCGGGCGTCAAGGCCGGATCGGTGAAGGGCTCGGAATACACGACGCTGATCCCGATCACCAAGGCCAATGCGGATTCGCAGATCGCCTGCTGGAACCTCAGCGACTACAAGAAATAGCAGCGGCCCGAAGACCGCCGGGCTCGCGCCCGCCCGGCGGCCCCCTCGCCTTCACGCGCCCCGAGACGCCGTCACGATGCAAGAAACCCTGACTCGGCTGCGCTATCGCTACTGGCCGGACCACTGGCTTGGCGAGATTCTCTCCAAGCGCTGGACCGAGACGGCGATTCCGGTCATCGTGCTGCTGATCGTCGGCTTCTGGTTGAGCCAGTCGATCAACAATTTCCTGTCGCTTTCGAGCCTTGCCGACACCGCCCGGCAGGCCGGCGAGATCGGCTTCATCGGGCTCGGCATGGCGCTCGTCGTCATCGTCGGCGGCATCGATCTGTCGGTCGGCTCGATGTTCGCGCTCACCGATTTCTGCGCGCTCTATCTGCTCGACGTCGTCGGCGCGCCGGTCCCGGTCGTCGCCGTGGCGACGATCCTGTGCGGGGCGTTTCTCGGCGCCATCAACGGCGTGCTGATCGGCTATCTTAGGCTGCGAGCGTTCATCACCACGCTCATCACCCTCATCATCTACCGCTCCGCCTTCGACCTGCTGATCCAGCAATATTCCAACGACATCGCCGCCGCCTTTCCAGATATCCCGTCGTGGAACTTTCTCGGCGGCGGCGACGTCTTCGGCGTGCCGAGCGTCGCCGTGCTCTACATCCTGGTGGCGATTTTCGGCCACATATTCCTCACCCGCCTGCGCCCCGGCTGGCACGTCACGGCCATCGGCGGCTCGCGGCGCTCGGCTTATAATTCAGGCATCCCGGTCCGGCGCACCATCGCGCTGTGCTATGTCGCCAGCGGCGCGCTGACCGCGATCGCGGCGCTGTTCTTCGCCGCCCGCCTTGGCACCGTCGGCGGCGACATCGGCGTCGGCCTGGAGATCATCGTGCTGACGGCGACGGTGCTCGGCGGCATTACGCTGGGCGGCGGACGCGGTTCGGTGACGAAGTCGATGGTTGGCACGCTGATCGTGCTGCTCATCACCAATGGTTTGACGACGCTCAACGCGCGCGGCGGCGTCAACCGCATGGCGCTCGCCGGCATCCTGCTGACCTCGGCGATGATCGACATTCGCTGGCAGAAGAACCGCACCCGCATCATCAGCAAGGTCTATGTCAGCCCGACCTACCACGCGCTGCCGCCGCCGCCGCCAACCGAGATCGGCCAAGGCGGCCCGTTCGTGCAGAACGACCGGCTGCGCGACGTCACGCTGATCGGGCTCGGACGCATCGAGGCGCCGGAGGACGTGATCCTCGACCGCGACGACAATCTCTATGCCGGCTCCCGCCACGGCGACATCATGAAGTTCTATGCGCCGGATTACCAGCGCATGGAGGTGTTCGCCCATATCGGTGGCCAACCGCTCGGCATGGCCTTCGACCGCAACGACAATCTCTATGTCTGCATCGGCGGCATGGGGCTCTATCGCATCGCCCCCAACGGCAAGGCGGAGAAAGCCACCGACGAGACCGGCCGTAGCCTGCGTTCCGTCAACGACGACAGCCGGCTGCGCCTCGCCGACGATCTCGACATCACCGACGGCGGCCTGATCTTCTTCTCCGAGGCGACGGTGCGCTATGAGATGGACGAATGGCCGGTCGATGGTCTGGAGGCGCGCGGCAACGGCCGCATCATCTGTTACGACACCAACACCGGCAGGACCCACACCGCTTTGCATGGCCTCAAATTCCCCAACGGCGTCTGCGTCGCCAGCGACAAACAATCGATCCTGTTCGCCGAGACCTTCGGTTGCTCGATCAAGCGCTATTGGTTCGAGGGGCCGAAGAAGGGCGCGGTCGAAGTCGTGATGAACAATCTGCCCGGTTATCCCGACAATATCAACCTCGCCTCCGACGGCAATTACTGGCTGGCGCTCGTCGGCATGCGCAGCCCGGCGCTCGATCTGGCCTGGAAAATGCCGGGCTTCCGCCTGCGCATGGCCAAGCGCGTGCCGGTCGACGAATGGCTGTTTCCCAACATCAACACTGGTTGCGTGGTGAAGTTCAACGAAAAGGGCGAGATCCTGGAGTCCTATTGGGATCTGAAAGGCCTAAACCATCCGATGATTACTTCGATGCGCGAGCATCGCGGCTACCTCTACCTCGGCGGCATCGCCAACAACCGCATCGGCCGCTACAAGCTCGAAGGCGCCGACCCCAGTTTCGTGCAATACGACAAACGCTGGGGCAAGGCATGAGACTCGGGGTCTTTCGCGAATTCGCCCTTGGGTTGCTCGGGCGCGGCGAAGCCACCATCGCGGTGCCCTCGTTCGACGGCGCGTTGAAGCCCAACCAAGCGCTGGAGCGCGCCGAAATACTTGCCGAGCTTGAGGCGCCGGAGGACCTGGCCACCGACGGCGCCACCCTGTTCGTCGCCGACGGACCGCGGCTGGCGCGCTGGGAGGCGCAGAAGCTTGCAACGGTGCGCGTCTTCGACCGCCCGATCACCGCGCTTGCCTGTTTGCCCGGCGGGGCGATCGCGGTGGCGCTCGACGGGCGCGAGGTGCGCGTCTATGCAACTCCCGAGGCGGCCGAGCCGCGCGCGACCTTTGCCGGCGCCGACATGCGCAGCGTCAATGCCTTGGCCCCGGCCGGCGCCGACGCGCTCTACGCCACCGACGGCTCGGCGACGCGCGACGCCAATGACTGGGTGTTTGACCTGATGGAGCGCGGCCACAGCGGCCGTGCGCTGCGCCTCGATCTCAAGGATCAGTCCGTCGCCGTGTTGGCGAGCGGCCTTCGCTACGCCTTCGGGGTCTCGGCGTCAGACGACGGCGCGCTGGTATCCGAATCCTGGCGTCATCGGTTGACGGCGCTTTCGCCGGGCGGGCCGGCGCGCGAGGCGCTGACGCATCTGCCGGTCTATCCGTCGCGGCTGTCCGCGGCGGCCGGCGGCGGTTGGTGGCTCACCGCGTTCACGGCGCGCACGCTGCTGGTCGAGTTCGTATTGCGCGAGCCGGCTTACCGCAAGCGCATGATGGCGGAGATCGAGCCGCAATATTGGATCGCGCCGCGGCTGAGTTCGGGCGCCTCGTTCAAGGAGCCGATGCAAGGCGCGCATCTGAAGACGATGGGCGTCGTCAAGCCCTGGGCGCCGCCGCGCTCCTACGGGCTCGTCGTGCGGCTCGACGCCGCGGCGCGGCCGCTGTATTCGCTGCATAGCCGGGTTGACGGCGTCAATCATGGCGTGGTTGCGGCGGTTGAGCTTGGCGGCTGGCTGTATTTAATCGCCAAGGGGCCGCGCCGCCTGCTGCGCCTGGCCATCGAAGGGCTGGCCACGGAGTTTTCGGTATGAGCCAGATCATTCTGTCGTTGGAACAGGCGACCAAGCTCTATGCCGGCGTACCGGCGATCGAGGGCGTCGATTTTGAACTGCGCGAGGGCGAAATCCATGCGTTGGTCGGCGAGAATGGCGCCGGCAAATCGACGCTGACGAAAGTGATGGCGGGCGTCGTCGCGCTGACCTCAGGCGTGATGAAGATCGACGGCGCCGTCGCCGCGCCGCGCACGCCGCTGGAGGCGCGCCAGCTCGGCGTCGGCATGGTGTTCCAGGAAAACAGCCTGGTGCCGACGATGACGGTGGCGCAGAACCTGTTCCTCGGCCAGGAACGGTTCTACAATCGCTTGCGCGGCATCTACATCGCCGCCCAGCAATTCCTGCAATCGCTCAATTTCGACGTGCCGCCGACGGCGATCGTCGGCGGCCTCGGCGCGGCGAAGAAACAGATGGTCGAGATCGCGCGCGCCGTGCTCAACAAGGCGAAGGTCATCATCTTCGACGAACCGACCGCTTCGCTGACGCCGGAGGAGAAGAAATATTTCTTCGACCTCGTGCGCGATCTCAAGCAGCGCGGCGTCTCCATCGTCTTCATCAGCCACGCGCTGGAGGAGGCGCTGCTGCTCGCCGACCGCATCAGCGTGCTGCGCGACGGCCGCAAGGTCGTCACCGACGACGCCGACAAGTTCGACCGCGCCCGCATCGTGCAGGCGATGGTTGGTCGCGATCTCTCCAACACGCTCTACGGCGTGCGCAAAGCGACGGTGCGACGCGCCGGCGAGCGCATTCTCACCATCCAAAACCTCAAGATGGCGCCGATGGTGAGGAACAACTCGCTGTCGGTGTTCGCCGGCCAGATCACCGGCGTCTTCGGGCTCGTCGGCGCCGGCCGCACCGAGACATTCAAGATCGTCGCCGGCGTGTTGAAGCGCGACTTCTTCCATGGCGGCGAAATCCTGCTGCGCGACAAGCCGGTGCGCTATCGCGTGCCGGCGCCGGCGGTGAAGGCGGGCATCGCCTATGTCACCGAAGATCGCAAGCTCGAAGGTTTCTTCGAGACGTTTTCGATCGCGCGCAACATTTATCTCGGCCTGTTGTCGAAATTCCCGCGCGGGCGAGCGCTGTTGTCGGCGCGCGAGCAGGCGGACTCCGGCAAGCGTTGGAGTGAGCAACTCAAGGTGCGCGCCATCGGCCAGGGTGGGCGCGTCGTCGAGCTCTCCGGTGGCAATCAGCAGAAGGTGGTGATCGCGAAATCGCTGGTCCAAGCGCCGGAACTCATTATCTTCGACGAGCCGACGCGCGGCGTCGATGTCGGCGCGATCGTCGAGATTCACGAGCACATCAACCGACTCGCCGACGAGGGCAAGGCGGTGGTTGTCATCTCCTCATATTTGCCCGAGGTTCTGGCGCTGTCCGACCGCATCCTGGTGACTCGACAGGGCAAAGTGGTCGAGGAGTTCTCGGCCCTCGAAGCCACCGAGGAGAAGATTATGTACGCGGCGATTCACTGAAGCCGCGCTCTGCGCACGAGATACACGGTTGATCCGCCCGGCTTGCGATCGGCGCGGCGCCGATCGTCTCAAGACGGGCCCAGACCTTCGTCGAGCCGCGCTTCGAGTTTCGCCACCGCCTTTTCGAGCCGCAGCGCCGACTGTTCTATCGGATCTTTCGACGTATTCGTCGCCAACCCGCGATAGATCAACTCGGCGATGCCGTTCGCGGTGGCCTCGATGTCGAAATCGCCCTCGTTGCGCAGAAACGCCCACGTGCGGTGCTCGACGGCGCCGTAGATCATGTCGCGCACCAGCGAGGGAGAAATGTCGGCGCTGAACTCGCCCGCCGTCATCGCCGCCTTGACGACGTCGACGATGCGTTGCGTATAGGCTTGGTTCAATTGAAACAAGCGCGTGTCGCGATAGCCGGGATCGGGGCGCAGTTCCTGAAACACCAGGCGGCTCAGCGCCGGCTCGCGCCGAATCGTCGCCAGATGGTGATAGACGATGAAACGGATGCGGTTCGCCGTCCCGGTGATGCCTCGGAACTGCTCCTCGTCATGCACCAACATGTCCTCATACCAATGCTCGACGGTCTTCACCAGGAGATCACGCTTGTTGGCGAAGAAGCGGTAGATGCTGCCCTCGACGATGCCGGCGCGCTCGGCGATGTCCGAGATCAGCGCCTCATGATAGCCGCGTTCGGTGAAGACGTCGCGCGCCGCGCTGAGAATATCCTCGATCCGTCGCTCCGGCGGCAATCGGTTGACCTGGCGCCTGGCCCCGGAATTTCGCGTCGCCGCACCCTTCGACATGCATTCATCTCGATCGATCATGGGTTCAATTGGACATTCGATGCGAAGCCGATGGCGGCGCGCTCATCGCTAGCTCTTGAAATAATCGGGCTTGGGGATGGTCCAGGTCTCGCCCCAATGCTGGCCGCCGCCGTCGACCGTCAGCACTTCGCCGGTCACATAGCCGGCGCAGCCGACATAGGCGCAGGCCTCGGCGATGTCCCAAGCGTCGCCGGCGCGCATCATCGGGTTGGAGCGCGGATAGGCGGCGCGCGCCTCGGGCGCGTAGACCTTCCAGCCCTCGGTCTCGATCGCGCCCGGGGCGATGCAATTGACGCGCACGCCGAGCGGCGCCCATTCGACAGCAACGGCCCGCGACAGCCCGATGACGCCGGCGCGCGCCGCGATCGTGTGCGCGACGCCATAGAGCCCGTGCGTCGTCACCACGACGATGTTGATGATGGCGCCCGGCCGCCGGGCGTCGCGCCAGCGACGCGCAGCCGCCTGCATCATGCGCCAGGCGCCGTTCAGGTTGGTGTCGATGACAGCGCCCCAGCCGCGTGCGGAAAAGTCGATCGCCGCCTGCGGAAATTGGCCGCCGGCGCTGTTGACGAGCAGATCGAGGCCGCCGCGGCGCGTCCATACGCTGTCCATCAACCTCGCGACCTGATCCGCCTCGCGGATGTCGACGATCTCATAAGACGCCAGCAAGCCGCGCGCCGACATCGCCTCGACCAATGCCGCGAGCTTGGCCTCGTTGCGTCCGGCGACGACGACATGCGCGCCAAGCCGCGCCAGCAACCAGGCGACGCCGCGGCCGATGCCGCCCGCTCCGCCGGAGACCAGGGCTACCTGCCCGGCATACGCGTCGGCGGAAAATTTCGTCGCCCTCGTCGCCAGCGCCGCGTCGTCGAGGCCGAAAGTCACGGCGCCTGCGCTCATCGCGGCATGCCTTTCAGCAATTCGCCGGCGATGATCATCTTGCGCACTTCCGTCGTGCCGGCGCCGATCTCCAGCAGTTTGGTTGATCGGTAGAGGCGGTTGATCTCCGACTCCCAGATGTAGCCGGAGCCGCCGTGGATTTGCAGCGCCATGTCGAGCGTCTTATGCACCGCCTCGGCGGCGTACATCACCGAGGCGGCGGTCAATTTGTGGATATCGCCGCGCCCGCCCTCGCCCGCCTCGATTTCAGCCGCCGCCGCCAGCGTGCGATAGGCGAAAGCGCGCGTCGTTTCAACCAACACGTACATTTTCGCCAGCATCGACTGCACCATCTGGAACGAGCCGATCGGCTTGTCGAATTGCCGGCGCGTCTTGGCGTAGTCAATCGAGAGTTCCAGCGCGCGCTCGGCGACGCCGAGACAGATGGGCGCGATCATCGCCCGTTCGAGGTCGAGGCCGCTCATCACTATCGCAACGCCGCGATTCTCGCCGCCAACCAGATTCTGCGCCGGCACGCGGCAATCCTCGAACACAAGTTCCGCCGTTTGGCTGCCGCGATAGCCCATTTTCTCCAGCTTCTGCGCGACGCGGAAGCCCTCGAAACCCTTCTCGACGATAAAGGCGGAGACGCCGTGCGCGCCCTTGTCGCGGTCGGTCTTGGCGTAGACGAGCAGCACATCGGCGACGGGGCCGTTGGTGATATATATCTTCGTCCCGTTCAGCAGATAATGATCGCCATCGCGCCGCGCCGTCGTACTCATCGAGCCCAGCGCGTCGGAACCGGCGCCGGGCTCGGTGAGGCCGAGCGCGCCGATGCTGCGTCCGGCACAGAGATCGGGCAGATATTTGCGGCGCTGGAGCTCATTGCCATTGCGATAGATGTTGTTGAGACAGAGGTTGTCGTGCGCCACGCAGGAGAGCGCCAGTGCATGATTCCAGCGGCTGAAGGCCTGCGTCACCAACCCGGCGGCGATGAGATCGAGCCCAGCGCCGCCATAGTCCTGCGGCACCGTCGCGCCAAAGAAACCTTGCGCGCCAATCTTGGCGAATGCCTCCTGCGGCCACCATTCCTCGGCATCCATGCGCGGGCTGAGCGGATAGAGTTCGTGGCGCGCGAAGCGATCCGCCTGTTCGAGAATCAATTCCTGATCGGCGTTCAGTTCGAAGCCGTTCGGGCGATGGGTCGCAGTCGCAAGGGCGTCGCGCGTGGTCAAGAGGGTCTCCCTGGCGGCGGGCGCCGTTACGGGCGTCGATGTTAATGAGCAGACTTTACTAATGCAAGCTTGTCAACCCGATTATAGCCAACGCGATAGACGGAATCTCCCGAGCAGCGTGCGCGTCGGCAAGCGACGCCTCACGGGAAGGCGTCAAAATGGGCGATTGACAGCGTTGATGAAATTGGTTCATTTATGCGGCGACCAAGGCGGGTGACAAAAGCAACGGGCGGGGGAGACCAGGAACGTGGGCGAGGTCGTGCTGAAAGCGCGCGAGGGCGGCGTCATGCGGCTCGCCATCAACCGGCCGGAGCGCCGCAACGCGCTCAACGAAAGCGTTGCGCAGGGCTTGATTGCAGGGCTCGACGAGGCGGAGGCCGATAGCAGCCTGCGCGTTGTCGTGCTAACGGGCGTCGGCGAGGAGGCGTTCTGCGCCGGCGGCGACTTGAAGCCGGCGGCCGATGGGACGCCGTTCGCACTCGACGCCGCCGATCCCCGCCATTATGTCGTCGCCTTGCTGAAGCGGATGGACGCTTGCCGGCTGCCGCTGATCGCCCGCCTCAACGGCCACGCGCTGGCCGGCGGCTTCGGGCTCGCCTGCGCCTGCGATCTCGTGGTGGCGCGCGAGGATGCGTTGATTGGCGCACCGGAAGCGCGCGTCGGCCTGTTCCCGATGATGATCCTGCCATATCTGATGCGCGTGATCTCCTACCGCACACTGATGCAGCTTTGCATCACCGGCGAACCCATGACGGCGGCGGAGGCGGCCAAGCGCGAGATCGTCAACGCCGCCGTGCCGGCTGGCGAACTCGATGCGACGCTTGCCGCCCTCGTCGCTGGCATCGTCAGCAAATCGCCGACGGGCATCAGGCTCGGCAAACAGGCGCTGGCGCGCATTCGCGAGATGAGTCTCGACAGCGCGCTGGAATACGCCCAGTTCATGCTCGCCAATATGGCGCGCACCGAGGATGCGCGTGAGGGCTTTGCCGCCTTCAATGAGCGTCGTAAGCCGGCGTTTACGGGGCGCTGAGATGGGCAAGATGGTCAGGATTGGTTGCGGCGCCGGCTTCTGGGGCGACACCCCGGAGGGCCCGGCGCAGCTCGTGCGCAGCGGCGCCATCGACTATCTCGTGCTCGACTATCTGGCCGAAATCACGATGTCGATTCTGGCGCGCATGAAGGGCAGGAACGCCGAGCACGGTTACGCCACGGATTTCGTCACGCTGGTCATGAAGCCGCTGGCGCGCGAGATCGCCGAACGCAAGATCAGGGTCGTCGCCAACGCTGGCGGCGTCAATCCGCGCGCCTGCCGCCGCGCGTTGCAGGCCGCGCTCGACGAGGCCGGCGTCAACCTCAGAGTCGCCGTCGTCGAAGGCGACGACCTATTGGCGCGCGCCGACGAATGGCGCGCCCGTGGCGTCAAGGAGATGTTCAGCGGCGCGGCGCTGCCCGAGCGCCTGGCCAGCGTCAACGCCTATCTCGGCGCGCGGCCGATTGCTGAGGCGCTGGCGCTCGGGGCCGATATCGTGCTGACTGGGCGCTGTGTCGATTCGGCGCTGACGCTGGGACCGCTGATGTACGAGTTCGGTTGGCAGGCGGAAGATTACGACCGGCTTGCCGCTGGCAGCCTCGCCGGCCATGTGATTGAATGCGGCGCGCAGGCGACGGGCGGCATTTTCACCGACTGGCGCGAGGTCGCCGACGGTTGGAGCGACATGGGTTTCCCAATCGCCGAATGCGAAGCCGACGGCGCCTTCACGCTGACCAAACCGGCGGCGACCGGCGGCCGCGTGACGCCGGCGACGGTCGCCGAGCAAATCGTCTATGAGGTCGGCGACCCCGGCGCTTATCTGTTGCCCGACGTAACTTGCGATTTTCGCACAGTGGAGCTGGAGCCCGTCGGCGACAACCGCGTGCGCGTCAGCGGCGCGCGCGGCCGCGCGCCGACGGCGAGCTACAAGGTTTCGGCGACCTACGCCGATGGCTTCCGCGCCGCGACGACGGTGATGATCGCCGGCCGCGACGCCGCCGAGAAGGCCGATGCCGTTGGCCGCGCGGTGCTGAACCGCGCCCGCCGCCTCGTGCTTGCCGCTGGTTTTGCCGATTTCAGCGAAACTTCGGTTGAGATTCTCGGCGCCGAGGCGACCTATGGTGCGCAATCGCGGGCGCGGGCGACGCGCGAGGTGTTGCTGAAGGTCGGTGTGCGCCACCCCAGCGCCGAGGCGCTGAAAATCTTCGCTCGCGAGGTGTTCCCAGCCGGAACCTCGATGGCGCAGGGCCTGACCGGCTTTGCTGGCGGCAGGCCGCAGCCGCAGCCGGTAATCAGGTTGTTCTCGTTCCTGATCGACAAATCATTGGTGGCCTCGCGCGTGCGCTGCGGCGAGGTCGAGCGCGAGATCGCTGCGCCGCCGGGCGCCGAAGCGCCGCCGGCGCCGTCACTCGCCGGCCCGGCGACGCTGCTGCCTGAAGGTCCAACCGCGAGCGTGCCGCTGATCGCGCTTGCGCACGCCCGCAGCGGCGATAAGGGCGACATCGCCAACATCGGCGTCATCGGCCGCCGGCCAGAATATGAGCAGTTGCTGCGCCACCGCCTGACGGCGGACGCGGTCAAGCGCTGGTTCGCCCATTACGCGCTGGGGCCGGTCGAGCGCTTTGATTGGCCGGCGTTTCACGGCTTCAACTTCCTGCTGCATGGCGGGCTCGGCGGCGGCGGCGTCGCCTCGCTGCGCCACGATCCCCAGGGCAAGGCGCTCGCCCAGGCGTTGCTCGATTTGCCAATCGAGGTCCCGGCGGAGTGGTTGCAAGCCGGCGGCCTGCTCGCCGGCTGGAGCGAAAGGCTCGACCCATGAGCGCCCCGCGTCCGCTGCCGTTTCGCAAGGTGCTGATCGCCAACCGCGGGGAGATTGCGTGTCGCATCTTGCGCACGCTGCGCGGCTCGGGCCTCGCTTCGGTGGCGAT
The DNA here is from genome assembly GCA_035606915.1 of Roseiarcus sp. Taxonomy (GTDB): domain Bacteria; phylum Pseudomonadota; class Alphaproteobacteria; order Rhizobiales; family Beijerinckiaceae; genus Roseiarcus. The sequence continues at coordinate 61,485 of DATNDU010000184.1, forward strand.
CCACCACGCCGTCGAGGCCGGCTCGCCGCATGCGCGCATGGCCGACGAGGCGATCGAGGTTTTCGGCGATACGCCAGTTGCGGCGCATCTCGATGGCGATGAGATCATCGCCGCGGCGCTGCGCGTCGGCGCCGACGCCATTCACCCCGGCTACGGCTTCCTGTCCGAGAACGCGCGCTTCGCCGCAGCGGTCGAGAAGGCTGGGCTGGCGTTCATTGGCCCCGATGCGCGCACGATTGCGCTGATGGGCGACAAGATTTCGGCCCGCGACTTCGCGCGCGCGCAGGGCCTGCCGGTGGCGCCCTCAATCACGCCGAGCCGTAACGGCGACGCCTTCTTGGCGCAGGCCGCGACCCTCGGCTTCCCGCTGATAATCAAGGCGGCGGCGGGAGGCGGTGGCAAGGGCATGAGCGTGGTGCGCGCGCCAGCGCAACTGCGCGAGGCGGCGCGCATCGCCGCCAGCGAGGCGCAGCGTTATTTCGGCGATGGGCGCATCTACGCCGAGACCTATGTCGAGCGGCCGCGCCACATCGAGGTGCAGATCGCCGGCGACGGCGAGGGCGACGCGCTGCATTTGCACGAACGCGAATGTTCGGTGCAGCGGCGGTTTCAAAAGATCATCGAGGAGGCGCCGGCGCCTAATCTCGACCCCGGCCTGCGCGCTGACATCTGCGCCGCCGCCGTGCGGCTCGCCGCCGCCGCCCGCTATCGCAATCTTGGCACGGTCGAGTTCATCCTCGGCGCCGATGGGAGGTTCTTCTTCCTGGAGATGAACACCCGGCTTCAGGTCGAGCATCCGGTGACCGAGGAGATAACCGGCCTCGATCTCGTGCGCCTGCAACTGGAGATCGTCGCCGGCTTCGGCCTCGGCGACGTAGCGAGGCCGGCGCCGAGGCGCGGCCATGCGATCGAATGCCGCATCTGCGCCGAGGATCCCGAGCGCGACTTTCTGCCGGAGACCGGAACGCTGGCGGTGTTGCAGGCGCCTTGCGCGCCCTATCTGCGCTTCGAGAACGCCCTGCGGCGCGGACAAACGATCACCAGTGATTTCGATCCGCTGCTCGCCAAGCTCGTCGTTCACGGCGCCGACCGCGACGAGGCGATCGACCGCGCGGTCGCGGCGCTCGGCGAATTGGCGTTGCTTGGGGTGAAGACCAACATCGATTATCTGGCTTGCCTCATCAATCACCCGGCGTTCCGCGCCGGCGATCTGCACACCGGCTTCATCAACCAGCACGCCGCCGAACTCGGCCCGCCAGCCCCCGACGAGGCCACGACGGACGCGGCCGCAATCGCCGCCGCGCTCGGCTTCCGCGGCTTCCGCGACGCCGTCTTCGATGTCCCCGAACCCTATGCCTCGATTGGCGGCTGGAGAAACTGAGATGGGTTTCCTGCTGCAACTCGACGGCGTCGCGCACGACATCGAAATCCTGGCGCGCCGGCCACATCTGCGGTTGAGGCTCAACGGCCGCGACTATGAGGTGACGGCCCCGGGCAGTGAGGGCGATGGCGCGCAACAAATCGAGATCGGCGGCCGCAGCCATGGTTTCGTGCGCGCCGATCTCGGCGACCGGCAGGTGCTGCGCATGGCCGGGCGGACCTTCGAGGCGACGCTGCGTGATCCCCGCGACGCCACGGGCGCCGGCGGGGCGGAGCTTGATTGCGTGCGCGCGCCGATGCCATGCAGCGTCGTCGAAGTGCATAAGCGAGCGGGCGAGGCGGTGGCGCGCGGCGAGGCGCTGGTGACGGTCGAGAGCATGAAGCTGCAAATCGCCCTCCTCGCGCCGCGCGACGGCAGACTGGCGCGCGCGCCTGAAGGCGCCGGCGAAACTTTCGAGAAGGACGCGGTGGTGGTCGAACTCGAACCGCGCGACGGGGTTTGACGCATGCGCCGCATCGCTTCGCTCATCAGCGCCCATAGCGCCGAGTTCCGCGCCAACGCCGCGCACAACCGCCGGCTCGTCGGCGAATTCCGCCGCAAGCAAGAGGAGGCGCGCAACCAGCGGCCGCAGCGCGACCTCGATCGCCTGGCACGGCAGGGCAAAATGGGGGCGCGCGAGCGCATCGAGAAACTGCTCGATCCCGGCACTCCGTTCCTCGAACTGTCCTCGCTCGCCGCCAACATGGCCTATGGCGGCGCCTCGCCCTCGGCGAGCACGATCGTCGGCGTCGGCATCGTCTCGGGGCGCGAGGTCATCATTCGCGCCGACGACCCGACCATCAAGGGCGGCGCCTGGTATCCGCTGACGGTGAAGAAGATCGTGCGCGCGCTCGACATCGCGCTCGACAACCACTTGCCGGTCGTCCATCTCTGCGACAGCGCCGGCGGTTTTCTTCAGATGCAATCGGAACTGTTCCCCGACCGCTACATGGCGGGCCGCATCTTCCGCAATCAGTCGCTGTTGTCGAAGCTGGGCGTCAAACAACTGGCGCTGGTGTTCGGCCAATGTACGGCCGGCGGCGCCTATATCCCGGCGCTCTCCGATTATAATGTGATCGTGCGCGGAACCGGCGCGGTGTTTCTCGGCGGGCCGCCGCTGGTGCGCGCGGCGACCGGCGAGGAGGTGACGGTCGAGGAACTCGGCGGCGCGGATATGCACACCATCGTCTCCGGCGTCTGCGACTACGCCGCCGCCAGCGAGGACGAAGCGATCCTGATCGGGCGCGAGATCGTCGCGCAATGGAGCCGGCCGCGTAAATGGGATTGCCAATGCGAGCCGGTCGAGGCGCCGGCCTACGATCCCGAGGAACTCTACGGCATCCTGCCGAGCGATCCGCGCAAACAATTCGACATGCGCGAGATCATCGCGCGCATCGTCGACGGCAGCCGCTTCCATGAATACCAACCGAGCTATGGCTCGACGCTGGTTTGCGGCTTCGCCAACATCTGGGGCTACAAGGTCGGGCTGATCGCCAACAACGGCGTGCTGTTCAACGATTCCTCGCTGAAGGGCGGCCATTTCATCGAGCTGTGCAACCAGAACGCGACGCCGCTGGTGTTCTTGCAAAACATTACCGGCTACATGGTCGGGCGTGAATACGAGCGGCGCGGCATCACCAAGGACGGCGCCAAGATGATTATGGCGCAATCGTGCGCGCGCGTGCCGAAGTTCACCGTCATGTGCAATGGCTCCTTCGGCGCCGGCAATTACGGCATGTGCGGGCGCGCTTTCGACGCCCGCCTGCTGTTCTCCTGGCCCAACCATCAGATCGGCGTCATGGGCGGCGACCAGGCCGCCAATACGCTGGTCGAAGTCAAAATCAACCAGATGCGGCGCAACGGCGAACCGATCGACGCCAGGGCGACGCAAGCCGTGTTCGAGCAAACGAAGGCCGCCTATCAGGAGCAGCTTTCGGCCTATTATGCGACCTCGGAGCTGTGGGACGACGGCATCATCGATCCCCTCGACACCCGCAACGCGCTCGGCGTGGCGATCTCCGCCTCGCTCAACGCGCCGCTCGGCGAGCCCGGCTACGGCGTGTTCCGGTTCTAGGGAGTTAGTTCAAAAAAAAAAGCGAGGAGCGGAGGAAATCATCATGGAACGCATGAGGGAACGCAATCTCATCCAGCGCGTCAACGTCGGCGACATGCTGACGCGCAGCGCGGCGCGGGCGCCCGGCGATACGGCAATCGTCGACGGCGCGCGCCGCTTCAGCTATGGCGAGTTCAACGCGCTCGCCAACCGGACCGCGCAGGCGCTGACGGCGCTCGGTTGCGTGCGCGGCGAAGCGCTGGCGTTGATGTCGACCAACAATGCCGAGTTTCTCGCCGTCTATTACGCCTGCGCCAAGCTCGGCGTGATCTGCGTGCCGATCAACCTGTTCTGGCGCCACAGGGAGCTTGGCTACGTGCTCTCGCACGCCAGGGCCAAATACGCCGTGGTCGAAGACGTGCTGATCGAGCAGTTGCAGACCGGCCTCGGCGACGCCCCGGCGATCTCGGATATTGTCGTCATCGGCGCCGCCGCGAGCGCCGATATCGGCGGCCGGCGCACGCATGGCTTCGCGGCGCTGGTCGGCGCGGCGCCAGCGCACGAACCCGAAGTTATCGTCGGGGATCGCGATCCCATCTCCTATCTTTACACCAGCGGCACCACCTCGGCGCCGAAGGGCGTCGTCAGCAGCCATCTCGCGGTCTATATCGAATCGCTCGGCGTCGCCCTCGACACCCGCCTCACCGCCCGCGACCGCATGGCGGCGCTGATGCCGTTGTTTCACACCGCTCAGCTCAACGCCTTCGTCACCCCGGCGATCGCCGTCGGCGCCGCCGTCCACATCCTCAAGGGCTTCGAGGCGACGCGGCTGCTCGATCTCGTCGAGGCCGAGCGGCTGACGGTGCTGTTCGCATTGCCGATGATGTTCCGCGCCGTCGTCGAGCAGCAGGAGGCGAGACCGCGAGACGTCGCCTCGCTGCGGCTCGCCGTCTATGCGATGGCGCCAATGCCGACTCATGAACTGAAGAACGCCATGGAGAAGCTCGGCTGCGAGTTCTCGCTGATGTTCGGCCAGACGGAGATGAACCCGCTGTCGGTATATTTCCGTCCCGAGCATCAATTGAGCCACGCCGGCGCTGTGGGCACGCCCTCGCCGAACGCCGAGGTGGCGATCATGGACGCCGATGGGAGCTTTCTGGCGCAGGGGCAGGCCGGCGAGATCGTCTATCGCGGGCCGCAGGTGATGAGCGAATATCTGCGCGACGAAGCGGCGACCGATGCGGCGTTCAAATATGGCTGGTTCCATTCCGGCGATTGCGGCAGGTTCGACGCCGACGGCATTCTGTGGTTCGAGGACCGGTTCAAGGACGTCATCAAGACCGGCGGCGAGAACGTCGCCTCGATCGAGGTCGAGAAGGCGCTTTATACGGTCTGCCCGGCCGTGCAGGAGACCGCCGTCGTCGGCCTGCCGCACGAACGCTGGGGCGAGGCGATCACCGCCATCGTCGTGCTGCGGGCGGGCGAGGCGATGAGCGAAAGCGAACTCATCGACAAGCTGCGCGCCCAATTGAGCCCGTTCAAGCGCCCCAAGCGCATCCTATTCCGCGAGGCGATGCCGAAGACCGCCACCGGCAAGATCCGCAAAGGCGTGCTGAGAGCCGAATATGAGCGGCTCTATGCGGGCGGCGGCGACGATTAGAGCAGCTACGAATCAAGCCGAACCCTCGTCATGGCGAGCAAAGCGAAGCCATCCGTGCCTCCACCGGGCCGCGCCCTCCCATTAACCTGCGATCTCTCGAAACTGGATGGCTTCGCTTCGCTCGCCATGACGGCGCCTCCCATTCGATCCGTTCGGTTCTTGCTCTAGCCGCCGGCGCGGCGCGCCGCTTGTCAAGCCTCAGTTTGTATGCGACCTATTATAGGATGCATACAAACTATTCCGCGCGCCGATGAGCTTCGACGCCGAATCGCCACGGCAGCGGCTGGGCGGGCTGATCGGGCGGACGGGGCGCCAGTGGCGGCGCGTGCTCGACCTGCGCCTACAGCCTTTCGATCTCACCGAGGCCGCCTGGCTGCCGCTGCTTCACTTGTCGCGCGCCGGCGAGCCGTTGCGGCAGAAGGATGTCGCCGCCGCGCTGGCGCTCGACAAGTCGTCGATCGTGCGCGTGCTTAGGGGGCTCGAAGAGGCGGGGTTGATCGCGCGCGGCGAGGACGCCGACGATCATCGCGCCAAGCCGATCGTCATCACCGCCAAGGGGCGCAAGCTCGCCGATCGCGTCGAGCGCATGTCGCGGCAGCTCGAACGCGAATTGCTGCACGAGATCGCCCCTGACGACCTCGCGACGACCCGCGACACGCTCGAACGCCTGTCGGGGCTGCTGGAACGCCTCGGCGAGCGGCCATGACCCTGGTTTCCCGCGCCTCCGCGTATCCCTCGCCGCTCTGGTTGCTGGCGCTCATCACGCTGAACGGCACGCTGGCGATGCACATTTTCGTGCCCGCCCTGCCCGCCGTCGCGCACGCCTTCCACACCAGCGCCGCGGCGGCGCAAATGACGCTCAGCGTCTATGTCGTCGGCCTGTCGCTGGGGCAATTGACCTACGGCCCGATCTCCGACCATTTCGGCCGCCGGCCGGTGCTGATGTTCGGCATGGCGCTCTATTCCGCCGCGAGCCTGGCGGCGCTGTTTGCCCCCACCATCGGCCTGCTGGTGGCGGCGCGGCTGCTGCAAGCGCTGGGCGGCGGCTCGGGCCTCGTGCTCGGCCGCGCCATCGTCAGGGACAGCGCCGCGGGGGAGACGGCGGCGCGGCGACTTTCGCTGATGAACCTGATGACCATGGCCGGCCCCGGCCTGGCGCCGATGATCGGCGCGGCGATGGTCGGGACCACCGGCTGGCGCTCGATCTTCGCGCTCATCAGCCTGCTGGGTCTGGCCGGTCTCGTGCTCGTCTGGCGGCTGCTGCCGGAAACCAGCGGCGAGCGCGACAGCGTCGCCAACGTGTTCGGCAATTATGCGCGGCTGCTCAAATCGCCCGCCTTCGTCGGTTATTCCATCGGCGGCGGCTGCGCGACGACTTCGTTCTACGCCTTCATCGCCGCGGCGCCTTTCATCCTCGTGGATCAACTGCATCGGCCGCCGAGCGAGATCGGCGTTTATCTCGCCATCAACATCCTCGGCATCTGGCTCGGCAGCCTGACGGCGAGCCGCATCATCGGCCGCGCGCCGATGTCGCGGCTGATGGTGATCGGCAATCTCATCAGTTGCGTCAGCGCCGCGATCTTTCTCGGCCTGGCGGCTTCCGGCGGGCTCAGCGCCGCCCTGGCGGTGGCGGCGATGCTGGCGCTATGCTTCGGCGCCGGCATCGCCTCGCCGACGGCGCTCGCCCAGGCGCTCAGCATCAATCCCGGGATCGCCGGCTCCGCCTCCGGCCTCTATGGCTGCGTGCAGATGATCGTCGGCGCGATCTGCACCGCCTGCGCCGGCATCGGCTCCAACCCGTCGTTGACGGTCGGCGTCATCCTGCTGGCCGCCGCGCTCGTCGCGCAGCTCTGCTTCTGGCTGGCGAGCGGCGGCGCTGACCGAGCTTCAGCGCCAGCCTAGCGCCGGCGCGACGTGCCTGAGGATCGATGCGACGACATGCGCGTTATAGTCGACGCCGAGTTGGTTGGGCACGGTCAGCAACAGCGTGTCGGCCTCGGCGATCGCCTCGTCTTTCGCCAGTTCGGCGATCAGCGCCGGTGGCTCGGCGGCGTAGCTGCGGCCGAAGATGGCGCGCGTCTTCTCGTCGATATGGCCGATCGTGTCCTCGTCCTGGCCGCCGCGGCCGAAAAAGCGGCGATCGCGATCGTCGACCAGCGGCAGGATGCTGCGGCTGACCGAGACGCGCGGCGGACGCGTGTGGCCCGCCGCCTTCCAGGCCTCGCGAAACACCCGGATCTGGGCCGCCTGTTGGACATGGAAGGCCTCGCCGGTTTCGTCGTCCTTCAGCGTCGAGCTTTGCAGGTTCATGCCGAGTTTGCCGGCCCAGGCCGCCGTGGCGTTGGAGGCGGCGCCCCACCAGATGCGCTCGCGCAGCGTTTCGGAATGCGGTTCGAGGCGCAGTAGGCCCGGCGGGTTGGCGAACATCGGCCGCGGGTTCGGCGCCGCGAAGCCCTCGCCGCGCAGCAGGTCGAGGAAGACCTCGGCGTGGCGGCGGCCCATATCGGCGTCGGACTGGCCCTCGGCCGGGCGGTAGCCGAAATGGCGCCAGCCGTCGATCACCTGCTCGGGCGAGCCGCGGCTGATGCCCAGTTGCAGCCGGCCGCCGGCGATGAGATCGGCGGCGCCGGCGTCCTCGGTCATGTAGAACGGGTTCTCGTAGCGCATGTCGATGACCGCTGTGCCGATCTCGATGCGGCGGGTCTTGGCGCCGACCGCCGCCAGCAGCGCAAACGGCGAGGCGAGTTGGCGGGCGAAATGGTGGACGCGGAAATAGGCGCCGTCGGCGCCAAGCTCCTCGGCGGCGACGGCGAGGTCGATGGATTGTAGCAGCGCGTCGGAGGCCGAGCGGGTCTGCGACTGCGGCGAGGGCGTCCAATGGCCGAACGAAAGGAAGCCGATCTTTTTCATGCGCGGTCTCGCTGTTGTAGGGCTGGCGGCGAGTTTAGGCGGTGGGGCGGCGCGACGCATGCGAAAACCGCACGCCGGCTCATGCGGGCGCCTGCAACGGCGCGCGGCTGAGCTCGTTGCAGCCCTCCACCGCCTTGCGCAGCAGGCGCAGGAACTGCACCGCCTCGCTTTCATCGAGGCCGCCCAGCATGATCTTCTGGGCGCGCACGACCGCGGGCTCGACGCGATCAAGGATTTCGACGCCGGCGGGGGTAATTTCAAGCGCCCGCGCGCGCCGGTCGGTTGGATGCGTCTTGCGAGTCAACAGACCGCGCTGCGCCAGCCGCTCGACGACGCCGCCTATCGTGGTGCGGTCGAAAGCGATGAGCCCGGCGAGCGTCGCCTGATCGGCGCCGGGATGGGCGCTGAGCGCCGTCAGCGCCGAATATTGCACCGGCGTCAGGTCGGAGCCGGTGGCGCCGACCTCGGCGTAAAACACCGCCACCGCGATCTGCTGGAACCGGCGGGCGAAGAACCCCGGCTTGTCACTCATTCGCATTTTATCTTCCCGCGACGATGGCTGTTGACAGCATACTGATTATAAGTATGCTGTCAATAGCCGCGACAGGGGCCCAAGGAGCAAACGCCGTGCAGTTCCACCTCGACAGCTTCCGGGTCGGCGATCCCGATCTCGGCGCGCCCAATGCGGCGGCCGACATGCTGGCGAACACCGACGCGCTGCCCGCCGAGGTCGATGTGCTGATCGTCGGCTGCGGACCGGCGGGCCTCACCCTGGCTGCGCAACTCGCCGCATTCCCCGACATCAAGACCCGCATTATCGAGCAGAAGCCGGGTCCATTGCAACTCGGCCAGGCCGACGGCGTCGCCTGCCGGTCGATGGAGATGTTCGAGGCCTTCGGCATCCGCGAGCGCGTCGAGCGCGAGGCCTATTGGGTCAACGAGACCGCGTTCTGGAAGCCGGGACCGGGCGGCGACATCACACGCCACGGCCTCATCCAGGATGTCGAGGACGGGCTGTCGCCCTACCCGCATGTCATCCTCAATCAAGCGCGCATCCACGATTTCCTGCTCGACGCCATGGCGCGCTCGCCGAACCGGCTGACGCCGAACTATGGCCGCCGTTTCCTCGGCCTCGCCATCGGGGCGGAGGCGGTCACGGCGCGCATCGCGCGCATCGACGCCGCGCACAAGGGCGAGATCGAGACAGTGCGGGCGCGCTACCTCGTCGGCTGCGATGGGGCGCGCAGCGCCGTGCGCGAGGCGCTCGGCTTCAAGCCGGTCGGCGATTTCGCCAATCAGGCCTGGGGCGTCATGGACGTGCTCGCCGTCACCGATTTCCCCGATATCCGCAAGAAGTGCGTCATCCAATCGGAGCGCGAGGGCAACATCATCCTGATCCCGCGCGAGGGCGGCTATCTCGTGCGCATCTATGTCGAGATGGACCCGCTTGCCGAGGACGAGCCCGGCGGCAAACCGGCGATCACGCTCGACGATGTCGTCGGCGCCGCGCAGCGCGTGCTGCGGCCCTATAAGTTCGAGGTCAAGGAGGTCGCGTGGTGGTCCGTGTATGAGGTCGGCCAGCGCCTCACCGACCATTTCGACGACGCCTCGCCTGAAGCCGCGCGCGGGCGCGTCCCAAGGGTGTTCATCGCCGGCGACGCCTGCCACACCCACAGCGCCAAGGCCGGCCAAGGCATGAACGTCTCGATGCAGGACGGCTTCAACCTCGGCTGGAAGCTCGCCGCCGTGCTCGGCGGCCGCTCGCCCGCCGCCGCGCTGCTGTCGAGCTATTCGGCCGAGCGGCGCGCCATCGCCGAAACCCTTATCGCCTTCGACCGCCAGTGGTCGTCGATGATGGCGGCGCCGCTGAAATCGCCGCAGACGCCAAACGGCGTCGATCCCGCTGAGTTGCAGGCCTATTTCGTCCAGCACGGGCGCTATACCGCCGGCGTGGTGACGCGCTATGCGCCCTCGGCGCTGACCGGCGGCGACGCGCATCAGGCGTTGGCGACCGGCCTCATTGTCGGATCACGCTTTCATTCCGCCCCGGTGGTGCGGCTCGCCGACGCCAAGGCGCTGGAACTTGGCGAGATCTTGCGCGCCGACGGACGCTTCCGCCTGATCGCCTTCGCCGGCCGCGGCGACGCCGCGGCGCCCGCCTCGAAGCTCGGCGCGCTGTGCCAATTCCTGGCGCGCGCCGCCGCCTCGCCGCTCAGCCGCCACACGCCTAGGGGCCAGGATGTCGATTCCGTCATCGACTTCAGGGCGGTGTTTCAGCAGCCGCATCGCGAGTTGCGCCTGGAGGCGATGCCTGCCCTGCTGCTGCCGGCCAAAGGTCGGCTCGGTCTGCGCGACTACGAGAAGATGTTCTGCGCCGACCCGCGGGCCGACATTTTCGACCGCCGCGGCATCGACCGCGAGCACGGCGCGCTGCTCATCGTGCGCCCTGACCAGCATATCGGCGCGCTGTTGCCGCTCGACGCCTACGAAGCACTGGCGGCCTATTTCGCCGGTTTCATGACCGACGCAGCCTAAGCGGCGCCGCCCAGGCAAGCTTCGCCGTGGACAGAGGAGGCGGACCCGAAAGGCGGCGTCGAGGGGAGCGCCATGACCGCGCAGGTGATTACCATCGCCAACCGCAAGGGCGGCGTCGGCAAGACGACGACCGCCGTCAACCTCGCCGCCGAGTTCGGCCGCCGCGACCGCCGCGTGCTCGTCGTCGATCTCGACGCGCAGGGGCACGCGGGCCTCGGGCTCGGTCTCGATGCGGCGCGGCGCGGCGCGACCGCCCATGCCGCGCTGCGGGCCGGAACGGCTTTCCCGCCCGACGCGCCGCAGGCCGCCCGCGTCAACAATGTCGACGTCATCCCCGCCGATCCCGATTATCGCCCGAGCGGCGCCTTCGCCGATCCGCGCGCGCTGCTCAACGCCCTGCAACCGCTGTCGGCGCGCTACGACGACATTCTGATCGACGTGTCGCCGACGCTCGACGAGACCGCCGTCGCGGCGCTCATCGCCTGCGACCGGCTGCTGATCCCGACACAGTTGAGCCCGCTGGCGCTCGACGGGGTCGCCAAGCTGGCGAAGGCGCTGTTCAAGGTCGCGACGCTGACGAACCGCAGCCTCGCTGATTTCGCGCTGCTGCCGATCCAGGTCGACCTGCGCGCCAACATGCAGCGCGACGCGCTCGGCCGGCTGATGCGCGAATTCGGCGCGGCGCGCATCTTTCCCTCGATCCGCCTCGACGTCGGGCTCGCCGAGGCCTTCGGCGCCGGCCTGCCGGCGCGCGCCTATCGGCCGCAATCGCGCGGCGCTTTCGACTACGCGCGCCTGGCCGACCATGTGCTGGAGGCGTGGAGCGAGCAAGCTACGCGGCTCAGAGCATGAAAGCGTCTTCGGTCGGCTCGGCCGGCTGCGGCTCCGGCGGATGCGCGATGCCGGTGAAGGCGTCGTGGATGCGCCGTTCGCTGGCCATCGAATAGGCCGGCCGCAAGCGCTCGTCGAGCCATGCGTCGATCTCGACCGAGGCCGACCCGGCGCCGCCGAGATCGGCGACCAAGCGCGCCAGCGCAAGCTCCGCGCCTGCAAGCTGCGGCCCGACGCCGCGGCTGCCGGCGAGCGCCTCGGCGGCGCGGTCGAGTTTTTCGCACACCCCGGCCGCCACTTCGCCCAACCGCCGCAGGGCCTCGCTCATCCGCGCGCCGCCGCCGCCAAAAACCTCGATCGCCGCTTGCATGCGCCGCACCAGCGCCGCCATGCGTTCGGCGTCGAGTTCGCGTTGCGCGCGGGCGAACTGATCGACGAAGGCGACGATGCGGCCCAGCGCCGCGGCGAGTTGCGAGACGGCGAGGCGAATCTCGCGCCCGAATCCACGCAGTTCCGCCGCCACCAGCGTGATGCCCTTGCCGGCGTCGCCGAGCCGCGACGAGCGCAGCGAAGCGTTGGTGCCGATCATCGTCACGTCGGCGGCGATCTCGACCAGGTTCGCGGTGCGCGTCTCCAGTTCCGCCATCGTCGCCGCCGCCGCGTCCTTGGCGGCGTCAACCCCCTCGCGCGCCTGCAACCCGGCCTCGACCAGCACGCGCGCCGCCGCCAATTGCCGCGCCAGCGCCTCCAGGAACGAGCCGTCGCCGCCCGCCTCGGCACCGAACAGACGCAGGCCGCGCGCTTCGAGATCGTGCGCCTGCGCGCTCAGCGCCGCCAGCGAGGCCGCGATCTCGTCGATGTCGCGCTCGAAATCGAGCCGCGCCTGCGCGAGTTGAAGCGCCTGCAAATGCGCCGCGCGCGCCGCCGGCCGCTCGCCCGCGCCGCCGCCGGCGAGCGTATCGGCGGCAAGTTCGAGCCCGGCGGCCGCGTGTTCGACGCGCTGGCGCGTGGAATCGCCGATTTGCAGGCAGACCACGCATTGGCCGGTGCGCTCGCCGATGGTGCGGGAAAGGCCGCCGATCTCGTGCAGGCAGGCGAGCGTGCGGGCGCGCCGCTCGGCGAGCGCTTCGAGGCCGCCGAGCATGTCGAGCGCGATCGCCGCCAGCGCCTGCTGGTGGCGGCTCTGGAACTCCGCCTGTGCGGCGGCGGAGACGCGCAAAGTGGCGTCGAGCCGCATCTGCGTCGCTCCATAGGCGTCGAGCGAGTCGCGCGCGTGCTCGGCCAACCCCTGAAGCGTCTTGGCGAAGGCCAGCATCTCGCCGCTCTGCGCCGGCAGTTGCGCCGATTCGATCTTCAGCGTGAACACCAGCGCCGCCACCGTGCGCACGAAAGCTTGAAGCGCCCGCACCTGCGGGCCGATGTCGTCATTGAGGCTGACGAGCTCTTGGAGCGCGCGGCCCTCGTGCTCGACCAGCGCCGCGGTGCGCGTCAGATCCTGCGCGATCGCGGCGAGGTCGCGCGCCGCCGCCGACATCGTCGGGCCTTCGAGCAGGTCGGCGACGTCGGCGAAGCTCTGCGCCAGCGCGTTGAGGCCGGGCACGGCGTCGCCGAGACCGACGCCGACATCGAAACAGATCTTCTCGAACTCTGCCAACGGCGGCGCGAGGCGCGCCGCCAGGCTGCGCAGCGCTGCGCCAAGGGGTTGCGGATCGGCGCTCATCTCATACCCCGCATTCTCAGGATCTCCGCCGGGATGGCTTGCAACGGCGCGATGCGCTCGGCGGCGCCGAGCGCGATGGCTTCCTTCGGCATGCCGAAGACGATGCAGGTCTCCTCGTTCTGCGCCACCGTCGAGGCGCCGGCTTTGCGCATTTCCAGCAGTCCCTTGGCGCCGTCGTCGCCCATGCCGGTCATGATGACGCCGAGCGCGTTGGGACCGGCGAATTGCGCCGCCGAGCGGAACAGCACATCGACCGAGGGGCGGTGGCGCGCCACCAGCGGGCCATCCTTGACCGCGACGTGATAGCGCGCGCCGTTGCGCTGTAGCAGCATATGGCGATTGCCCGGCGCGATCAGCGCCCGCCCGGCGAGCACGGCATCGCCGTCCTCGGCCTCCTTGACGTCGATCTGACAGAGCCCATCGAGGCGCTTGGCGAAGGCGGCGGTGAAATGCTCGGGCATGTGCTGGACGATGACGATGCCGGGGCAATCGGCCGGCAGCGCCGTCAGCACCTCGCGCAAGGATTCCGTGCCGCCGGTCGAGGCGCCGACGCAGACCACCTTTTCCGTGGTGTGGGTCAGCGAGCGGGTCTTCGCCGGCGGCGGCATGATGACGTCGGCATTGAGTTTCTTCACCGCGTCGCGCGCGCCGCCGCGCGGCCGCAGCCGCGCCTTGGCGGCGGCGCGCAGCGCATCGCAGATGCGCACATGCGCCTCCATCAGGTACCTTTTGGCGCCCAGGCGCGGCTTCTGGATGACGTCGACGGCGCCGGCTTCGAGGGCGGCGAACAGCGTCTCCGAGCCCTCCTCCAGCAAGGTCGAGCACAGCACGCAGGGCAAAGGCCGTTGCGCCATGATCTTGCGCAGGAAGGTGAGGCCGTCCATGCGCGGCATTTCCAGATCGAGCAGGATGACGTCGGGAAGCTCGTCATGCATATGTTTGGCGGCGGCGAACGGGTCGGCGGCGGCGGCCATCACTTGCAAGTCCGGCTCGGCCGAAATTATCGCCGACAGCGCCTCGCGCACCGAGGCGGAATCATCGACGATCAGCACGCGGATGGGTTTCTGCGCCATCGCCTATCGCGCCTTCTCGAACACGCTCGGGGCGATCTGTCGCAAACGTTCGGGGTCGCGGGCGGTCATCGTCTCCGAATGACCGAGCATCAGATAGCCGCCGATGCGCAGATGATCGAGCAGCCGCTCGATCACCGCCGTCTGCGCCTCCCTGGCGAAATAGATGAGAACGTTGCGGCAGAAGATGACGTCGAAACTGTCGTCGCCGCCGTAACGCTCGTCCATCAGATTAAGCTCGGCAAAGCTGACGAGGCGCCGGATCTCCGGCGCGATGCGGAATTCCTCGCGCTGCGCATCGCGCGCGAACATCAGATAACGCTTGCGATAGGCATCTGGGATCGGCTCGGCCATCGCGCTCGGATAGATCGCCAGCCGGGCGGCGGCGATCACCGCGGTCGAGATATCCGTGCCCAGGATCGCCAACGGCGGCCCTTCGGGCCCGAGCGCATCGGCCGCCACCATCGCCATCGTATAAGCCTCGGCGCCGATCGAGGCGGCGGCGCTCCAGAATTTCAGCGCCGCGCCAAAGCGCACGGCGCGCGCGGCCAGGATTTGCAGCAGGCGCTGGCGCAGCAGATCGAACTGCTGCGGCTCGCGGAAGAAATCGGTCTTGTTGGTGGTCACGCAATCGACGACATGCGCGAACTCGCGCTCGAGCAGACCCTTGGCGAAGATCGCCTCGCCGTAGTCTTCGAGGCCCTTGAGGCCGAGCGCGCGCACGCGCCGGCGCAAGCGGCCCTCCACCATCGTGCGCTTCGACGGCGGCAGGCGGATGCCGGTATGGGCCTCGACGAGCCGGGCGATCTCGACGAAATGGCCGTCGGCGAGTTGGTCGAGCAGCGCCGACGCGCCGACGCTGGGGGGCGCTTCATGCCGCAAGGCCGCGTCCCGACAAGGCGTCCGTGGAAATAAGGCGATCGAGATCGAGCGCGACGACGAAGCGGCCACCGTCGCGGCCGACGCCGACGACATAGTCGGCGCGCCAGCGCTCGCCGATGGAGGGCGGCGGCTCCAGTGCGCCGCCGTCGAGATCGGAGACCGCGAACACGCAATCGGCCATCAGACCGAGCCCAAGCGTCGCCCCCTCGACGATCGCCTCGACGACGATGATGCGCGTGCGGTTGGTCGGCGGCAGTGCCGGGAAGCCGAATTTGAGCCTGAGATCGACGACGAGCAGGCTCGCGCCGCGCACGTCGATGAGCCCCAGCAGATAATCGGGGGCCTTGGGCAACCGCGAAATCGGCCGCAGGTCGAGCACTTCGCGCACGCGCTCGACCGGCAGCGCGAAACACTCGCTCTCGATGCCGAAGGTCAGAAATTGCGAGATCTTAGACATCGCTCACGCTCCTTGGCCGCTGAACAACCCGTGCGGCGGAATTCGTCTCCAACTCGTCGGTGTGGTCGGCTTCGGCTCGAAGCCGTTCCCGGCGTCAGGCGCGGCGGAATTCGGCGTCGGTGGCGTCGCCGTCGCGGCTCAGATCGATGGCGAAGCCGCGCCCGGCGACGGCCTTGGCCTTCAGCGGCTTGGCGGCGACAGGCTTGACCTCCCGCGCCCGCATGGCGTTCGCCTTCTCGCGCAGCGCGCCGACCGCGTGCTCGACCTTCGGCCCGCGCGCCGCCTCGCTGCCGTCGATGCGGAAGAACGAGATCGTGCGCTGCAACTGCTCGGCCTGCGAGCTTAGCTCCTCGGAGGTCGAGGACACTTCCTCGGAGGCCGCCGCGTTCTGCTGCGTGACCTGATCGAGCTGCTGGATCGCCTGATTGATCTGCGCCACTCCGACATCCTGCTCGCGGCAGGCGGCCGAGATTTCGCCGACCAGATCGGCGGTGCGGCGGATGTCGGGCACCAGCTTTTGCAACATCTGCCCGGCGTCCTGCGCGGTCTTCACGGTGTCGAGCGACAGCGTCGAGATTTCGCTCGCCGCCGTCTGGCTGCGCTCGGCGAGCTTGCGCACCTCGGAGGCGACGACCGCAAAGCCGCGGCCATGCTCGCCGGCCCGCGCCGCCTCGACCGCCGCGTTGAGCGCCAACAGATCGGTCTGGCGGGCAATCTCCTGCACGATGGTGATCTTGGCGGCGATGGTCTCCATCGCCTGCACGGCGCGCTGCACCGCCCCACCGCTCGCGGTGGCGTCATCGGCCGACTGGCGGGCGATCTTCTCGGTCTGGCCGGCGTTGTCGGCGTTCTGTTTGACGTTGGAGGCCATCTCCTCCATCGAGGACGAGGCTTCCTCGGTCGCCGACGCCTGCTCGGTCGCGCCCTGCGACATCTGCCCGGCGCTGGAAGTCAGTTGCTCGGCGCCGGAAGCGACCCCCTGCGAGGCCGCCGTGGCGTCGCCGACAATCGTTCTCAGTTTCTGCACCATGCTCTGCAACGCGCCGCCCAGCACGTCCTTGTCCGACATCCGCTTGGCTTCGACCGTCAGGTCGCCGCCGGCGATCGCCTCGGCGACGCGCGAGGTGGCGCGCAGGCTGGCGATCATGTTTTCGAGCGCGATGCCGAGCGTGTCCTTGTCCGAGCGCCGCTTGGCCTCCACCGCGAGATCGCCGGTGGCAATGGTGGCGGCGACCCCGGCGGTGGCGCGCAGATTGGCGATCATGTTTTCGAGCGCGATGCCGAGCGTGTCCTTGTCCGAGCGCCGCCTGGCCTCGACCGCGAGATCGCCGGCGGCGATCGTCTCGGCCACCGTCGCCGTCTCGCGCAGATTGTCCATCATATTGTTGAGGGCGATGACGAGGTCGCCGATCTCGTCGTTGCTCCTGATCTCGATCTTGTGTTCGAGGTCGCCGAGCGCGCCGGCCTGGGCGAGCGAGACGGCGCGGGCGACGGCGCGGCTGAGGGTGAGCGAGATATAGACCGCCGAGGCGAGTGCGATGATCGCCGACAGGATCACGGCGCTGATGACCATGGTTTGCGCGCTCGAAGCTTCGCGAGCCGCGCTCGCCGTCGCGTCCGCCACGCTCTTGCGCACGTCGCCGACGAAAGCCTTGGCGGCTTCGATGGCGACCGTGTTGGCGGCGTTGCCGTCGCCGGCCGAAAGCGCGCCGGCCTTGATGTTGCCGCCCTCGCGCACGATGGCGGCGGCATGCGCGTAGACCTTGGCGATGCCCTCCGCCGCGCCGCTCAACGCGCCGATTTGGGCGCCCGCCGCGCCGGCGTCTGCCTGCGCCGTCTCGGTGGCGTGCGTCGCCGCGGCGATGCGCGCGTCGAGCGCCGACAGATCGCTCGCCACCTCGTCCATCGTGCTGGCGACGAAGGATTGGTTGAGCGTCATTTCGACGCCCGCCCATTGCGCTTCCGCGGCGCTGAGCGCGGCGGCGGCGCTGGCGGTCTGCATCGAGGGCGCGAGCTTGCCCAGCGCAGCGTGAGCGGCGGCGAAGGCGCCGGCCAGCGTCTTGACGGCCGCCGCCCCGTCGCCGCCCCAATATTGCCCGGCGCGGACGTTGGAGTTCAGCCGACCGAGCCGGATCACCTCGTCCTGTGTCTTGTTGAGCTTGACGTAATCGTCGTCGAAGGTGTCGAGGCGGCGCTTCTCGGACTCGCTCGCGCCGGCGCGCAACTCCTTCATTTGCGCGTCGGCGTCGGCGCGCATGGTCTTGATGTCGCCGGCGTAGCGCTCGATGTCGGCGTCGCTGGTGGCGATGATGAGATCCTTCTCGTCGCGCGCCTGCGACAGCAGCGCCTTCTGAAGCTGTCCGGCCTGATCGAGCGAGGCGGCGCGCTCGGCGAGCCCCTGGTTGGAGAGCGTCAGTTCGTTGAGTTTCCACACCGCCAGCCCGCCGGTCAGCCCCGACAGGATGATGACCGCGCCGAAAGCTGCGGCGAGCTTGGCTTTGACTGTGATGCGCATGTTGGTTTTCCCAATCGATTGTCTGGTGGCGAGGCGTGAGCGGCCGACGCGGGAGACTGACGCGAAACAAGCGGCGAGCCCGCTACTCGATGGCCTCGCCAAGAATCTTGGCCATGTCCGGAACGACGATGAACTCGTCCTTCCACTTGGCGATGCCGGCGATGAACTCGGGCCGCCAGTGCATGCCGACCGGCGGCGTCTTCTGCATGGTCGTCGCGTCGATCTCGGTCACCTCGAACACCTTGTCGGCGATGATGCCGACCGGCGTCGGATCGCCGTCGATCTCGACCTCCAACACGACGAAGCGGGAATCGACGGTCATCGTCGCCGCCTCCATGCCGAAGCGCACGCGCAAGTCGGCAAGCGGGATCACCTTGCCGCGCACGTTGAGCACGTTGGCGACATAGGGCTTGGCCCCCGGCACCCGCGTCACCGGGGCTGGATCGAGGATTTCGCGCACCTGGCGGGCATCGAGCGCGAATACTTCGCCCGCCACCCCCATCAGCAGCGCCTGCGTCGCCAATTCCGCGTTGT
Organism: Roseiarcus sp.; assembly: GCA_035606915.1. Lineage (GTDB taxonomy): Bacteria > Pseudomonadota > Alphaproteobacteria > Rhizobiales > Beijerinckiaceae > Roseiarcus. The sequence continues at coordinate 80,072 of DATNDU010000184.1, forward strand.
CGCTCATGCGGCCTCCAGAGGTTTGAGCCCGCCGCGCCGCTCGCGCGTCTGGCCGGCGGCGATGAGATGCGGCGTGTCGAGGATCAGCGCCACCGCGCCGTCGCCCAGAATCGTCGCGCCCGAAAAACTCGGCACGTCGGCATGAAGCTTCGACAGCGACTTGATGACGGTCTGATGGTTGCCGAGAATCTGGTCGACGACGAAGCCGACGCGCGAGTCGCTCTGGTTGACGATGACCACCTTCTGATGCGGCTCCGGGCGGCCGGGCTCGCAAAAGATCTCGCGCAACCTGATGAACGGCACCAGATCGCCGCGGATGTTGAGGAAGCTGCGGCCCTTCGAGCGCTCGTCGACCTCGGCGGCTAGCTCGACGCATTCCTCGACCGCCGTCAGCGGAATGACGTAATGCGTCGCGCCGACGCGCACCAACAATCCCTCGATGATGGCGAGCGTCAGCGGCAGGCGCAAGGTCAGCGTCGAGCCGTGGCCGGGTTCGGTGGCGACCTCGATCGCGCCGCGCATGCCCTCGATGGCGCGGCGCACGACATCCATGCCGACGCCACGGCCGGAGAGCGCCGAGACTTCCTTGGCGGTCGAGAATCCGGGATGGAAGATGAGCTGATGCAGCTCGCTTTCGCTCATCGGCGCGCCGGGCGCGACAATTCCATTCTCCTCGGCCTTGGCGCGGATGCGCTTGACATCAAGGCCGCGGCCGTCGTCGGTGACTGAGATCAACACCTCGGCCCCGGCGTGGCGGGCGACGAGGCGGATCGTCCCCAGCGTCGGCTTGCCGGCGTCGCGTCGCTGTTGCGGCGGCTCCAGGCCGTGATCGGCGGCGTTGCGGATGACATGGATGAGCGGATCGGCGAGCCGCTCAATCATCGTCTTGTCGAGTTCGGTCTCCTCGCCGACGGTGACGAGATCGATCTCCTTGCCGAGATCGCGCGAGAGATCATGGACGAGGCGGCGGAAGCGGCCAAACAACGAGCCGATCGGCAGCATGCGGATGCCCATGATCGTCTCGCGCAGCGACGAGGTCAGGCGCTCGATCTCCTCGGCGACGCCCAGCGTCGCCGCGCCGGCGGCGGAAAGCTGGGTTAGCCGCGCCTGGGCGATGACGAGTTCGCCGACGCGGTCCATCATCGAGTCTAGCCGCTCGGCCTGCACGCGGATCGTCGCGCTTTCCTTGGCGATGCGCTTGACGCCGCCAGCGTCGGCCTCGTGCGCCGGCGCCGGCGGCTCGGGAGCGACCGCCTTGCCTTGCGCCTGCGCCGCATCTTCGATGCCGAGTTCCATGTCGTCGGCGACAAACATGAACACATCCTCGATGGCGCGGCGCGGCGCGCGCGTCGTCAACCGCACGCGCCAGCTCATCAGACAGGCGAGCGGGTCGAGCCCGTCGAGCGCCGGGATCGCCGCGACATCCGGCGTAACCCGCGCCTCGCCGAGGCCGCGCAGTTCGTCGATCAGGCGCAGCGGATTGGCGCCGTTGACGAGCACGTCGCGCTTGAAGCGCAACGAAATGTCGTAGACCTTTTGCGCGTCTTGGCTCATCGCCGCCTCGGCCGGCTTCGCGCCGGCGTCGAGCGCGGCGGGGGCCGATTGCGTGAGCTTGCGCAAGTCGGCCAGGATGCAAAGGCCGATGACGGCGCTGGCGGAATCGGGGCTCTCGATCTGCGTGCGCAGGAAATCCTGAGCGTTGAGCGCGATGGCGATGAGCGCCGGCGTCGCCGCCGTCTCGCCGCGCCGCACGCGGTCGAACGCGCTTTCGAATTCGTGCGCGAAGGCGGCGACCTCGTCGAAGCCGAACATCGCGCCGGAGCCCTTGATGGTGTGCAGGGCGCGAAAGGCGGTGTTGACGAGGTCGCGGTTGCCGGGATCGCCTTCGAGGTCGAGCAGCGCCTGTTCGAGCCCTTCGAGCAGGTCCGAAGCTTCCTGGCGGAAGATGTCTGCGGGGTCGGCGGGAGTGCTCATCCGATCAACTTCTTCACAACGTTGAGGAGCTGTTCCTGTTTGAACGGCTTGGTGATCCAGGCGGTGGCGCCGGCGGCCTTGGCGTCGCGCTTCAGGCTTTCGTCCGACTCCGTGGTGAGGAAGACGATCGGCACGCCGCGATAAGGCGCGAGCTGGCGCAGCGCGCGGATGAATTCGAGCCCGTTCATGATCGGCATGTTGAGGTCGGTGACCACAAGGTGGACCGCATTGGCCTTGGCGGCTGAGAGCCCAGCCGCGCCGTCGCCGGCCTCGACGACGCCATAGCCGGCGCCGCCGAGGGCGATTTTCACCATCTGCCTGACGCTCGACGAATCGTCGACGGTCAGCACCGTTTTCATGGCTGTCTCCCGGCGTTGAGCGAGAAAATGTCCGTCAGCGCCACGGCGCCCGGCGGCGGCGCGAAGCCGGCGCTGTTCAGCGCCGCGGCGAGACCGCCGGCCGGCGGCGCGCGCAGGGCGATGGTCCGGCCGGCGCGCGCCGCCGAACGCGCGGCGGAAATCAGCAGTTGCAGGAAGGCGACGTCGACCTCGGCCTCGGGGTTCCAATCGACGACGATATCGAGCCCGCGCGCATCGGCAGCGCGCAGTTCGGCGTGCAGGACCTCTCCGGCGGCGATGGTCAGCGGTCCCCGCAGCGTGAGACGATTTTCCGGGCCGTGATTAGGCATTCCGCGCACTCTTTCGGCGAATCTTTGCAGCAGCACACGTAAGAGTTGCCTAAGCTTCGTTAATTGAAAGTGAACGCCCGAACGTCGGCGCGCCAAGCTTGCGCGCCACGCAAGCTTCGTCCGGCCGGCGGCGGTTCCTATCGGCGCGCCGCCGCGCTATGGAGGGCTATGCCCGCACCCAAGCCCCCCGCCTTCGATACTTTGAGCCTGCACGCCGGCCAGCGGGCAGACGCCGCCACCGGGGCGCTGGCGACGCCGATCTACGAGACGACGTCGTTCGCCTTCGAATCGGTCGACCACGCCGCCGCTTTGTTCGACCTGGAGACGCCGGGCCACATCTATAGCCGCATCTCCAACCCGACGGTGTCGGTGCTGGAGGAGCGCGTCGCGGCGCTGGAGGGCGGCGTCGGCGCGGTCGCCACCGCCAGCGGCATGGCGGCGCTGCATCTGGCGATCGCGACGCTGGCCGGCGCCGGCGACCACATCGTCGCCTCGGCCTCGCTCTATGGCGGCACGGTCAATCTGCTGTCGCGCACGCTGCCGCGATTCGGCGTGACCACGACTTTCGTGCCGCCGCGCGACCTCGACGCCTTCAAGGCCGCAATTCGGCCCGAGACCCGGCTTGTGCTCAGCGAGTCGATCGGCAATCCCGGCCTCGAAGTGCTCGACATTCCCGCCGTGGCGGAACTCGTCCACGCGCACGGCTTGCCGCTGGTCATCGACAACACCTTCGCCACGCCCTGGGGCTGCCGGCCGATCGACCTCGGCGCCGATGTCGTCATGCACTCGCTGACCAAGTGGATCGGCGGCCACGGCCTCGTCATCGGCGGCGCGCTGATCGACGGCGGCAAGTTCGATTGGCGCGCCTCCGGCCGCCATCGGACGCTGAGCGAGCCGGACGAGGGCTATCACGGCCTCAATTTCGCCGAGCATTTCGGGCCCGCCGCCTTCATCATGCGGGCGCGGGCGGAGGGTCTGCGCGACTTCGGCGCCTGCCTCTCGCCGCACAACGCGGCGCGGCTGCTGACCGGAATCGAGACGCTGGGCTTGCGCATGGCGCGCCACATCGAGAACACCGGCGCCGTGCTGGAGGCGTTGCAGGCCCATCCCGCCGTCTCCTGGGTCAACCATCCCTCGCTCGCCAGCCACCCGGATCACGCGCTGGCGAAGCGGCTGCTGCCGCGCGGCGCCGGCTCTATCGTCACCTTCGGCGTCAAGGGCGGCCGAGCGACAGGGGCGCGCTTCATCGAGGCGTTGCGGCTGGCGAGCCATCTCGCCAACGTCGGCGACGCCAAGACGTTGGTCATCCATCCCGCCAGCACCACGCACCGGCAGATGAGCGCCGAAGAACTCGCCAAGGCCCGCGTCAGCGAGGACATGGTGCGGCTGTCGGTGGGGCTGGAGGCGGCGCAAGACATCATCGCCGATCTCCAACAGGCGCTCGGCGCCTCGCAGCGGGGTTGACATGCGGCTGATCGTGGACGGCAAGCCGGTTCTGGCGAGCGACGGCGGCGGCGGGCGCGACGCCGAACGGCCGCTGGCGATTTTCCTGCACGGGGCCGGCATGGACCGCAGCGTCTGGGCGAGCCAGACGCGCGCCTTTCCCTCGCGCGGCCTCGACGTTCTTGCCGTCGATCTGCCCGGCCACGGCGGCTCCGCCGGGCCGGCGCTCGGCGACATCAGCGCGCTGGCGGATTGGACGCTGGCGCTGATGTCAGCGGCCGGAGTGGAACGCGCCAGCCTCGTCGGCCACAGCATGGGGGCGCTGATCGCGCTGGAGGCGGCGGCGCGCGCGCCGCAGCGGGTCGCGCACCTCGCGTTGGTCGGCGTCGGCGTCAAGATGCCTGTGCATCCGGACCTGCTGGCGGCGGCGGCGACCAACGATCACGCAGCGGTCGACATGGTGAGCCTGTGGAGCCTGGGCGCCGCCGCGCAGGGCGGCTGCCCGACGCCAGGTTTGTGGATGCTCGGCGGCGCGGAGCGGCTGCTGGAGTTGAGCCGGCCGGGCGTGCTGCACACCGATCTTGCGGCCTGCAACGCCTATCGCGACGCGCTCGCGGCGGCGGCGAAGATCGCCTCGCCGACGACGCTGATCCTTGGCGAGCGCGACATGATGACGCCGCTGAAGTCCGGCCAGGCGCTGGCGGCGGCGATCGCCGGGGCGCGCGTCACGGTGCTGAGGGGGGTCGGCCATCTGCCGATGGCGCAGGCGCCGCGCGAGACGCTGGCGGCGCTGAAGGCGGCGCTGTTATAGGCGCAGGGTTTCGGCGCAAGAGCTTTGCCGGCGGCGTCTTACCAGCGCGCGTCGGGATAGGCGCGCGGCAGGAATTGCATCTCCGCCAACAAATGCCCGAGCGCCTCGGTGTGACGGCCGGCGCGGCCGCCCTTGTGGGCGAAGGCGGCGGCGGGCGGCGTCAGCGTCGCCTGCGCGAACACGGCGCCGGTGGCGGCGTCCCAGGCCGGCTTGAGGCTTTCGGCCGCTGGCGCGACGCCTTGCGCCGCCAATCGGGCATCGAGGGCGTCGCCGACGAACAGTTCGCCGGCGTAGGGCCACAAAGCGTCGAGCGCCGTCTGCATGCGGGCGTGGCTCTCCAGCGTGCCGTCGCCGAGGGCGACGACGAGTCCGGCCGAGCGCTCGACGTGATAGCTCGCCTCCTTCTCAGCCTTGGCGGCGATCTCGGCAAAGCCCGCGTCGGCTGAGCGCGCCAGCGCCGACAAAGCTTCGATGTGCCAAGCGTCGAACAGATATTGCCGCATCAGCGTGTGGCCGTAATCGCCGTTAGGGCGCTCGACCAGCAACGCATTGCGGAAGGCGCCGGCGTCGCGCCGATAGGCGAGGTCGTCGGCGCTGCGGCCCTGGCCCTCCCGCGCGCCGGCAAGCTCCAACCAAAGCTGCGCCTGGCCGAGCAGATCGAGCGCGATATTGGTGAGCGCGATATCCTCTTCGAGCGCCGGGCCGAGGCCGCACCATTGGCTCAGCCGGTGCGACAGGATCAGCGCATTGTCGCCCAGGCGCAGCGCATATTCGAACCGATCCTCGCTCATGCCGACCCCGCTTCGTCGTGCAAGCTCGGGTGGGGGTAGACCTTCGCATCAGCGGGCTCGAAGCGTGGGCCGTCGTCCGACGGGCTCGACGCGGCGATGTCGCTGGCGCGCGCCACCCAGATGCTGACGCCCTCATGGCGGCGGGTATAGACGTCGCGGGCGTTGTGCAACGCCTGGTTGGCGTCGACGGCGTGCAGCGAGCCGACATGGCGATGGTTGAGGCCGTGCTGGCCCCTGATGAACACTTCCCACAACGGCCACTCGCTCGACATGGCTCATTCCGCCGCGATTCTGCCCGCCGCCCGCTCGCGCGTCTTGCGAGCATGCGCCGAGAGCCCGTCGCGAAACCAGGCGCCGTCCTCCCAGGCGCGCACGCGGGCGTCGAGACGGTCCTTGTTGCAGGGGCCGTTGCCGGCGACGACGTCGTAGAACTCGCCCCAATCCGGCTCGGAGAAATCGTAGCCCTGTTTCTCCTCGTTCCAGGCGAGCTTGGCGTCGGGCACCGTCAGCCCAAGGTAATGCGCCTGCGGTACGGTCTGGTCGACGAACTTCTGCCGCAACTCGTCGTTGGTGTTGATCTTGATGCGCCACGCCATCGATTGCGCCGAATGCACGCTCTCCTTGTCGGACGGGCCGAACATCATCAGCGAGGGATACCAGAAGCGGTTCAGCGCATCCTGCGCCATCGCCTTCTGCTCCGGCGTGCCGCGCGCCATATTCGTCATCAGGTCGAAACCCTGGCGCTGATGGAAACTCTCCTCCTTGCAGATGCGCACCATGGCGCGCGCGTAGGGGCCGTAGGAGCAGCGTTGCAGCGGCACCTGGTTCATGATCGCCGCGCCATCCACGAGCCAACCGACGGCGCCGATGTCGGCCCAGGTCAGCGTCGGATAGTTGAAGATCGAGGAATATTTCATCTTGCCGGAATGCAGCATGGCGATGAGTTCGTCGCGGCTGATCCCCAGCGTCTCGGCGGCGCAATAGAGATAGAGCCCGTGGCCGGCCTCGTCCTGCACCTTGGCGAGCAGGATCGCCTTGCGCTGCAAGCTCGGCGCGCGGGTGATCCAGTTGCCCTCCGGTAGTTGGCCGACGATCTCGGAATGGGCGTGCTGGCCGATCTGGCGGATCAGCGTGCGGCGGTATTCCGCCGGCATCCATTCCTTCGGCTCGATCTTCTCGGCCCGGTCGATGCGCGCTTGAAAGGCGCGCTCCTCGTCGCTCATCTGTTCCGGCGTTTTGGCGCGGCTGGTCTTGACGAGTTGGGCGTACATGGCTTCACACCCTTTCCAGGATCAGCGCGAGGCCCTGGCCGACGCCGATGCACATCGCACACAGGGCGTAGCGGCCCTTCTGGCGCTGAAGTTGATACATCGCGGTTGCCGCCAGCCGCGCCCCGCTCATGCCGAGCGGATGGCCGATGGCGATCGCGCCGCCGTTGGGGTTTACATGGGGCGCGTCGTCGGGCAGGCCAAGCTCGCGCAGCACCGCGAGGGCCTGCGCGGCGAAAGCCTCGTTGAGTTCGATGACGTCCATCTGGTCGAGCTTCAGCCCGCTGCGCGCGAGAACCTTGCGCGTCGCCGGCGTCGGCCCGACGCCCATGATGCGCGGCGCGACGCCCGCCGCCGCCATGGCGACAACGCGAGCGCGCGGCGTCAAGCCGTGGGCGCGGGCGGCGGCCTGCGAGGCGACGACGAGCGCCGCCGCGCCGTCGTTGACGCCGGAGGCGTTGCCGGCGGTCACCGATTTGTCGGGGCCGTTGATCGGCTTCAGCTTGGCGAGTTGTTCGGCGCTGGTTTCGGGGCGGGGGTGCTCGTCGCGATCGACGAGCAGCGGCTCGCCTTTGCCTTTCAGCACGCGCACCGGCGCGATCTCGTCGTCGAACCGCCCTGCCGCCTGCGCGGCGGTCCAGCGCCGCTGACTGCGCAGCGCGAAAGCGTCCTGGTCAGCGCGGGATATCCCGTAATCCGCCGCGACATTGTCGGCGGTCTCCGGCATCGATGCGATCCCGTAGCGGGCGCGCATTGCCGGATTGACGAAGCGCCAGCCGATGGTGGTGTCGTAGAGCGCGGCGGCGCGCGAGAACGCGGCTTCGGCCTTCGGCATGACGAACGGCGCGCGGCTCATGCTCTCGACGCCGCCGGCCAGGATGAGGTCGGCATCGCCGGCCTTGATGGCGCGGGCCGCCTGCCCCACCGCCTCCATGCCGGAGCCGCAGAGGCGGTTGACGGTCACGCCGGGCGCAGCGACCGGCAAGCCCGCCAGCAGCGCCGCCATGCGCGCGACGTTGCGATTATCCTCGCCGGCCTGGTTGGCGCAGCCGTAGATGACGTCATCGAGCGCCGCCCAATCGAGATCGGGGTTGCGCGCCTTCAGCGCCGCGATCGGCGCGGCGGCGAGATCGTCGGCGCGCACGGAGGCCAACGCGCCGCCATAGCGGCCGATCGGAGTGCGCACCGCGTCGCAGATGAAGGCTTCGGCCAAGGTTTCCTCCGGCGTCGGCGCCGATATTACGCCGGACCGCGCCCGAAGGCGAGGACGTCGGGCATTCGGGCGTCGCGCGATCTCGATTTGCCGCTGGCCGAAGTCCATCGCCCTCCGAACCGCGACGTCCGCCTTAGGGGTTGAAATTCAAGGCGAATCGGGTGCAGGGGCGGCGCAAGCGCGTGGTTTGACGGTGGCGAAGCGGCGCTCTATATGAGCTGTAACTTCGGTTAGCCGCTGTTGTGGGATTGACAGGATTTGCGGCGCGCCGGAGGAGAAGCAAAGCTCATAACTTAGAGAGATAGAAGTTTAAGCCGCGGGTGTCCGAAAACATGGAATCGGCGGCAAATGTGCGGGTGTGGTGGAATTGGTAGACGCGCTGGACTCAAAATCCAGTTCCGAAAGGAGTGCCGGTTCGACCCCGGCCACCCGCACCACCTTAAAAAAATCGCGCCGTCCGCGCCCCCGGCAAGCCCCACTACACGGTGATTGACGACCTCAGAGGCCGAACTGACGCGCCCTGACGACGCTTCGTGCTTCGCGGCTGCCTCGCGTCAAGGCGTCCAGTCCGGCGCGGTCAATCGTCGCTTGCGATCGCTGGAGCGCGTGAGGCCGGGTTGATCGAGGCCCTCCTTGTCCCAGAGCTGACAGGTGACGGATTTGTGCTTCTGGTCGAGGCCTTCGCAATAGTTGGTGAATTCGCAGGTGCGCACCTCGGCGCCGCGCCCCAGGGAAATCTTCAACGCCCAATCGGGATCGGCGAGCGATTGGCGCGCCGCGCCGACAATGTCGCACACGCCCTGCGCCAGCCAGTTTTCCGCGATCTCGAAATTGTGCACGCCGCCGACGCAAATCACCGGCGTAGCGAAGCCGGCCGCATGGATCGCGTCGCGGATCGCCTTGGTCGGCGCGGCGTTGCGGCCGAACGGTCCGCGCGCGTCGGAGATGAATTGCGGCATGCATTCGTAGCCGCTGCGCCCGGTGTGGGGATAGGCCGCCGCGGCGATGGCGGGCCGCGCCGCGTCGTCGAATTTGCCGCCGCGCGAGGTCGAGAGAAAATCCATGCCGGCGCCGGCGAAGGCGACGCCGATGCGCGCCGCGTCGTCAACTTCTGTGCCGCCGGCGATGCATTCCTCGGCGAGAAACCGGCAGCCGACGAGAAAACCGCCGCCGACCGCCGCGCGCGCCGCCTGATAGACCTCAAGCGGCAGGCGCAGACGCCCCGCGAGATCGCCGCCGTAGCCGTCGCCGCGATCGTTGGCGCGCGAGAGAAACGAGGCCATCGTGTAGGCGTGCGCATAGTGCAACTCGACGCCAGCGAAGCCCACCTGCTCGGCGCGTCGCGTCGCGGCGGCGAACAGCGGCGGCAGCGTGCGCGGCAAGTCCTGGATATGCGGCAGATCGACATCGGTGATCCGCTCGCGGTAGCCCAGCCGCAATGCCTCCCATTCGCGCGCCGTCATTACGCGCTCCCATTGCGCTTCACCGAGTGCGGCGAGGCGGGTGCGCACCTCGGCCTCGGGCAGACCTTCGCCATCGACGGCGCGCCGATGCGCTGATGTCAGGCGCAAAAACCGCTCGAAATATTTGTTTGGTTCCGGGCGACGGCGAATGGCGAGAAAATCGATGATCTGGATCAGCAGTTTGGTGCGCCCGCCGCTCGCCTGTTGCACCGCCTCGGCAAGGCGCGTCAAGCCGGGCAGGTAGCGATCATGGCCGATGCGCAGCAGCGGGCCGCTCGGGATGTCGCGGATGCCGGTCGCCTCGACGACGATCGCGCCCGGCCGGCCGCGCGCCAGGCGCACGTACCAGTCGATGACGTGTTGCGAGACAAAGCCGTCATCGGTGGCGCGCCAGGGCACCATGGCGGGAACCCAGGTGCGCTGCGCCAGCGTCACGGCGCCGACTTGCAGCGGCGAAAACAGCCGCGACCGCTCGGCCTCCTCGCGGGTCGGCGCCTGGCCGGCATTGCTGGCGAAACGAATACGTTCAGCGGGACGCCACACCGCTCGACCTCACATCGCTACCGCGTCTATAGTTTGCCAGCGCGCCGTCTCGGCCGCGCCCGGGGACGCACAACGACCGTCGCGCTCGAAGTCAGCGCCTATGCCGACAGCTTCGCGCGCGACCGGTTGCCGGCGCGCGCCTTGTGGCCCGAACTCGAAATCGCGGACGTGCGAAATCGCTGGCCGCGACGCATCAACGCGGCGGCGGCGATTCTCGACGGCGCGGCGGCGCGGTTCGCGGATCGCCCGTGTTTGCTGACGCCCGACGCCGTCTGGACCTACGCCGAACTGCTCGACAGGGCGAACCGGATCGCCGCCGCGCTGGTTGAGGATTTCGGCCTCGCGCCCGGCGCGCGGGTGCTGCTGCGCGGCGCCAACAGCCCCATGCTCGCCGCCTGCTGGTTCGCTGTGTTGAAGGCGGGCGGCATTGCGGTCACCACGATGCCGTTGCTGCGGGCGCGCGAACTCACCGAAATCGTCAACCGCGCCGAGGCGACGATCGCGCTCTGCGACGAACGGATCGTCGGCGAACTGCAACTCGCGAGCGCCGCCTGTCCGGGCTTGCGCCGCGTGGCCTGTTTTCACTCGGCGACCGATCAGGGGCTCGAAGCCGCGATGGCGCGCCACAACGGCGCGTTCGTGAACTTCACGCCGTCGCACGACGATGTCGCGTTGATCGCCTTCACCTCCGGCACGACCGGCAAACCGAAGGCGACGCTGCATTTCCACCGCGACGTGCTGACGATCTGCCAGACCGTCGCTGACAGCGTGCTGCGGCTGGAGCCGGCCGACATCGTCGCCGGCGCCGCGCCGCTGGGCTTCACCTACGGTCTCGGCTCGCTGTTGTTGTTCCCCCTCTGGAGCTGCGCCTCGACGCTGCTGCTGGAGCGCTGCACCGCCGACATTCTCGCGGGCTGCTTGCGGCGGATGCCGATCACCACCTTGATGATCGGCCCGACGCTCTATCGCGCCCTGCTGCCGCTGTTGCGCGACGAGGACTTCGCCGCTTTGCGAACCTGCTGTTCCTCCGGCGAGCATCTCGCCGCCTCGCTGTTTACGGCCTGGCGCGAGCGAACCGGCGTCGACATTCGCAATCTTCTCGGCGCCACCGAAATGTTGCACGCCTTCGTCGCCGCGCCGGAACGGGGCGCCAAGCCGGGCTCGCTCGGGCGCGCCCTGCCCGGCTATCGCGCGCAGGTTGTCGATGAGGCGATGCGGCCCGTGCCGCCCGGCGTCGTCGGCCGCCTCGCCGTGCGCGGCCCCACCGGATGCCGCTACCTCGACGACGAGGCCCGGCAGCGAACCTATGTCGTCGGCGGCTGGAACCTGACCGGCGACGCCTTCCGGCAAGACGAGGACGGAACGCTCTGGCATCACGCGCGCGCCGACGACATCATCGTCTCCTCGGGCTACAATATCTCGGGCGTCGAGGTCGAAGACGTGCTGCTTGAGCATCCGCTGGTTGCTGCGTGCGCCGTCGTCGGAGCGCCGGACGAGGCGCGCGGGCCGATCGTGAAGGCCTTCGTCGTCCCCACCGATATGGCACGCGCCGGGCCGCGACTGGCGCGCGCGTTGCAGGATCACGTCAAGCAGGTGCTCGCGCCATACAAATATCCGCGCGCCAACGAGTTTCGCGAGGCGCTGCCGCTGACGCCGACTGGCAAGGTGCAGCGCTCGGCGCTGCGCGTGGGCGCCTGAGCGCGCGGGCTTCGCCATGCGTCGGCCCTGCGACCCTCAGGCGGCCACGACTGCCGTCGCCTGGATCTCGACCTTGGCGCGCTCCTCGATCAACGCGCTGACCTGCACCACCGCCATCGCCGGAAAATGCCGCCCCATGACTTCGCGGTAGACCTTGCCGACTTCCGGGGATCTGGCGAGAAACTCGCGCCGGTCGATGAGATACCAGGTCATGCTCGTCACGTCCTCGGGCTTGCCGCCGTCGCAGGCCAGCACTTCGGCGATGTTGGCGAGCGTCTGACGGATCTGCGCCACCAGGTCGTCGCTCTCGAACAGCGAGTGACGGTTCCAGCCGATCTGGCCGCCGACGAAGATCGTCCGCCCGGTCGCGGAGACGCCGTTGGCGTAGCCAAGCGGCTTGGCCCATCCCTCCGGCTGCAAGATGCGATGCATGTCGATCTCCGATGGCGTTTATAGCCGCGCCCCGCTGTGTCAGCGGGAGAACGCGGCCGATTTCCCTCAACGCGACTTGAGAACGTCCCGCGCGACGATCAGCTTCTGCACTTCCGTCGCGCCCTCGTAGATGCGCAATGCGCGGATTTCGCGGTACAGGCTCTCGACGATCTCGCCACGGCGGACGCCGCGGCCGCCGAACATCTGCACCGCGCGATCAATCACGCGCTGGGCAGTCTCAGTCGCCGTCATCTTCGCCATTGCCGCCTCGCGCGTCGTCGGCAACTTCCGCACGTCGCGACGCCAGGCGGCGCGGTAGGTCAGCAGCGCCGCCGCGTCGATATCGGTCGCCATGTCGCCAATCGCGGCTTGCGTCAGTTGCAAATCGGCGAGTGCGCCGCCGAACATTTTGCGCGTCCGCGCGTGATGCAGCGACTCGTCGAGCGCGCGGCGCGCAAAGCCTAACGCCGCGGCGGCGACCGAGGCGCGGAAGATATCGAGCGTGCGCATCGCGATCTTGAAGCCCTCGCCCGGCGCGCCAAGCCGCCGGCTCGCCGGAATCCGGCACTGCTCGAAGCGCAGCGTCGCCAACGGATGCGGCGCGATGACGTCGATCCGCTCGGCGATCGAGAAGCCGGGATCGCTCGGAAACACCACGAAAGCCGAGAGGCCGCGCGCCCCCGGCGCCTCGCCGGTGCGCGCAAACAGCGTATAGAAATCGGCGATGCCGCCGTTGGAGATCCAGGTCTTTTCGCCGTCGATCACGTAAGCGTCGCCGTCCCGGCGCGCCGCGCAGGCCAGGGCGGCGACATCCGAGCCCGCCTCCTTTTCGGATAGCGCGAAGGCGGCGAGCCATTCGCCCGAGCGCGCCTTGGGCAACACCAGCGCGCGCAATTCCGGCGAGCCGGCGATGGCGAGCGCGCCGGAGCCCAGGCCCTGCATGGCGAAGGCGAAATCGGCGAGACCGTCGCGCCACGCCAGGGTTTCGCGCGCCAGACAGACGGCGCGCGAATCGATTCCCGCCGCGTCGCCCTCAGCCGGCGCGACGGCGGCATCGAGCAGGCCAGCTCGCCCAAGCTCGCGCACCAGCATCCGGCAGCAGGCATCGACGTTGCGGTGGTCGATGGCGGCCATCGCATCGTTGTCGATGAAGGCGTCGAGACGCTCGGCGAAGGCGCGATGGCGCGCCTCGAAGAACGGCCATTCAATCCAATCGCGCGGTGCTCGGCGGGCGCTCATCAATCGCCCTCGAACACCGGTTTGCGTTTGGCGGCGAAGGCCTCGAAGGCGCGGCGGAAATCGCCGGTCGCCATGCAGATCGCCTGCGCCTGCGCTTCGGATTCGATCATCTCGTCGAGGCCCATCGCCCATTCCTGGTTCATCATCGTCTTGGTGATCCCGTGCGCGAACCAGGGGCCATCGGCGAGCGACCGGGCAAGCGCCTGCGCCTCGCGCTCGAGATCGGCGCTGGGATGCAGCGCGTTGTAGAAGCCCCACGCCGCCCCCTCCTGAGCGGTCATGGCGCGGCCGGTGTAGAGCAGTTCGGCGGCGCGGCCCTGGCCGATGATGCGCGGCAGAATTCCGCAAGCGCCCATGTCGGCTCCGGCGAGGCCGACGCGGGTGAACAGGAACGCCGTCTTGGCCTCCGGCGTCGCCAGACGCAGATCGGACGCCATCGCCAGGATCGCGCCGGCGCCGGCGCAGATGCCATCGACAGCGGCGATGATCGACTGCGGGCATTTGCGCATCGCCTTGACGAGATCGCCGGTCATGCGCGTGAACGCGAGGAGATCGGGCATCCGCATCTTGGTCAACGGCTCGATGATCTCGAAGACGTCGCCGCCCGAGGAAAAATTGCCGCCCTCGCCGCTCAGCACGACGGCGCGCACATCGCAGGCGCCGGCGAGATCGCGGAACAGATCGCGCAGTTCCGCATAGCTGTCGAAGGTCAGCGGGTTCTTGCGCTCGGGGCGGTTGAGCCACAACGTCGCGACGCGGCCATCCTCGCTGGTCTCGAAGCGGAAGTGCCGCGCCGCATAATCCTTGAACGGCCGCTTGGCCGCCTGCATCGCCGAAATCGCCTCACTCATCCCGCCATCACCTCCCCGCCGGCGACCACGATCGCCTGTCCGTTTATCGACGCCGCGCCCGGCGACGCCAGCCACGCGACCGCGTCGGCAACCTCCTCGGGCGTCACCAACCGGCGCTGCGGATTGGCCTTCGCCAATTCGGCGCGCGCCTCGTCTTCGCTGCGCCCGGTCTTGGCGACGATGGTCGCCACCGCTTTGTCGATCAACGGCGTTTGCGTGAATCCCGGACACACCGCATTGACGGTGACGCCGCTGTGCGCCAGTTCCAGCGCCAGCGCCCGCGTTAGTCCGATCACGCCATGTTTGGCGGCGCAATAAGCGGCGACATAGGCGTAGCCGGTGAGCCCGGCGGTCGAGGCGACATTGACCAGCCGCGCGCCGAGCCCATGACGCTTGAGATCGGGCAGCACCGCATGGCTGACCTGATAGACGCCGGTCAGATCGACCGCCAGCACATGCGTCCACAGCGCAAGGTCGGTCTTGGCGAACCGCGCGCTCGGCGCCTCACCGGCGTTGTTGACGAGAATGGAGACATCGCCAAACGCCGCCCGCGCCCGCTCCAACCCGCGCGCGATGGCGGCGGCCTCGGTGATGTCGAAACCGTCGACGACCAACGCAGCGTCCGCCGGCAATGTCGCAGCGACGGCCTCCAAAGGCGCGCGGCGGCGCCCGGCGAGGCTGACGCGCGCGCCACACGCCGCCAAGCCGCACGCGATCGCGGCGCCGATGCCGCTGCCCGCGCCGGTGACCAGCGCATGGCGGCCGGCGAGGCTGCCGCTGGCGCTCATTTCGCCGCCGCCGCCAAAGCGGCGCGCTTGAGATTGGCCTCGTACTGGCCCCTGGCCGATGCATATTGCTTCGGCCACGGTACGATGTTGAAGCCGATGCGCGCCGCCTCGTGCAGCGTCCAGGCGGCGTCGGCGAGATGCGGACGCGCGATCGCGCAGAGATCGCCACGGCCGGCGCCCAGGATCGAATTGGCGTGATCGGCTTCCGAGATCGCGCCGACGGCGAGCGTGGCGACGCCGGCTTCGTTGCGGATCTGGTCGGAGAACGGCGTCTGGAACAGCCGCCCGTAGACCGGCCGCTCGGCTTTCGACACCTGCCCCGACGAACAGTCGATGAGGTCGGCGCCGGCCTGCTTGAACATGCGGGCGAAGATCAAAGCGTCGTCGGGCGTGTTGCCGCCCTCGGTCCAGTCGTGACACGACAGCCGCACCGACATCGGCCGATCGCTCGGCCACACGGCGCGCATGGCGCGGAACACCTCCAGAGGGTAGCGCGCCCGGTTGTCGTGATCGCCGCCGTATTCGTCGTCGCGAATGTTGGTCAGCGGCGACAGGAAGCTCGACAACAGATAGCCGTGCGCGCAATGCAATTCGAGCCAATCGACGCCCGCCGCGGCGGCGCGCCGGGTCGCGGCGACGAAATCCTCGCGCACCCGGTCCATGTCGGCGCGCTCCATGGCGCGCGGCGCGGCGCTGTGCGGCAGATAGGGCAAGGCCGAGGCGGAGATCAGCGGCCAGCCGCCATCTTCCAGGGGTTGATCGGCCCCCTCCCACGCCCGCCGCGTCGAGCCCTTGCGGCCGGCATGGCCGAGTTGGATTCCCGCCCTGGCGCAACCGACGGAATGGATGAGATCGACCAGCCGCGACCAGCCTTCCTGCTGCGCGGCGTTCCACAGCCCCAGACAGCCCGGCGTGATCCGCGCGTCGGCCGAAACACAGGTCATCTCGGCGAACACGAGGCCGGCGCCGCCCATCGCGCGCGCGCCGAGATGCGCGATATGGAAATCGCCGATCAGCCCGTCGGTCGCCGAATACATCGCCATCGGCGAGACGACTATGCGATTGGCAAGCAAGACTCCGCGCGCCCTGAAGGGGGTCAGCATCGGCGGCGGCGCCCGCTCGCCCTCCGCCAGCGGCGCGCCAGCCCGGCGCGCGAACCGCCGCTCGTAGCCCTCCAGCCATTGCGGATCGCGCAACCGCAGGTTCTCGTGGCTGATGCGCTGCGAACGGGTGAGCATCGAATAGAAGAATTGCTCCGGCTCCAGCGTGTCGGCGTAGCGGCGGCCGACGACCTCGAACCATTCCATCGCGTTGCGCGCGGCGTTCTGAATTCGCGCCACATCGACGCGGCGCGCCTCCTCGTAGGCGGCCAGCGCCGGGCCGACGCTGGCGCGGCGGTGGCCGTGCGCGTCGAACTGATTGGCCAGCTCGATGGCGTCGTCGAACGCCAGCTTGGTGCCGGAACCGATGGCGAAATGCGCGGTGTGCGCGGCATCGCCCATCAGCACGACATGCGACTTGCCGTTGAAATGGCTCCACGCGCCGCAGATCAGCCGGTTGAAGTTGAGCCAGGCCGAACCGCTGAGATGGCGCGCGTTGGTCATCAACGGCGCGCCTTGCAGCGTTTCGGCGAAGACGCTTTGGCAAAAATCGATTGAGCCTTGCTGATCGAGCTTGTCGAGCCCATGCGCGAGATAGGCTTCCTCCGTCGTTTCGACGATGAAGGTCGCGGTGTCGCGGTCGAATTTGTAGATATGGGCCTGGAACCAGCCGTGCTCGGTGCGGCGGAAGTCGAAGGTGAAGGCGTCGAAAATCTTCTTCGTGCCGAGCCAGATGAACCGGTTGGGCCTGACGACGAGATCGGGTTTGAACACCTCGGCGTAGCGGGTGCGGATTTTCGAATTGACGCCGTCCGCGGCGACGATCAGATCGGCGTCGGGAAACTCCACATCCGAGCCGACGTCCCGCTCGAACGCCAGTTCGACCCCGAGCGCCTCGCAGCGCCGTTGCAGAATGTTGAGCAATTGCTTGCGCCCGATGCCGATGAAGCCATGCCCGGTGGTGCGCTGACGGGCGCCCTTGAAGAACAGTTCGATGTCGTCCCAGTGATTGAAGGCGTCGGCGATTTCCGTGGCGCTTTCGGGATCGGCGACGCGCATCGCCTGCATCATCGCGTCGGAGAACACGACGCCCCAGCCGAACGTGTCATAGGGCTTGTTGCGCTCCACCACGACGATCGCATGCTCGGGGTGGCGGCGCTTCATCAGCAGGCCGAAATAGAGCCCCGCCGGGCCGCCGCCGATACAGACGATGCGCATGCCGTCTCTCCCGCGCGCGACAATCGGCGCTCTCCCGCGCGCGACAATCGGCGGCGCGTCGATATATTTCGTACCTAAAATATCTCACCTTCAATCAGTTTGTCAAACTGGTCGCTCTTGCGTCACGAATAACGCTCGTTTCGAGGGCGCGCGGGCGAACGAATCGCAGGCAACGCCGCGCGCTCGGCCAAGGCGATGGCGCTGCCGCTACTAATCGCGCCCTTGCGAGCCTTCAGTCGTCGCTTTCAACGAGATGGCAGCCGACCGAACTCTTGACCGCCTCAAGCTGCTTGAGCGCCAGCGCCAGCGCCTCGTCGCCGACATCGGCCATCAGTTCGCGCAGCCAGCCCTCATGCGCCTTCGCCATGCCGGCGAACACCTCGCGGCCGCGCTTGGTCAGCTTGGCGACCGTCACCCGGCGATCGCCTTCCTGGGTTGCGCGGGCGATCAACCCGCTCGCCTCCAGCCGATCGACGAGGCCGGTGATATTGCCATTGGTGACCATCGTCCGGCGCGACAATTCGCCGAGCCTCAGGCCGTCCCGCTCACGATAAAGCTGCGCCAGCACGTCGAACTGCGGCAGCGTCGCGTCGAATTCGGCGCGCAGACGCCGGCGGACCTCCTGCGAAATCATCTTGGTGATCGACAGCATGCGCAGCCACAGCCGCAATTGCGGCTTCTGGCCGTCGCGCGCGCCACGAACAATGATTTCGAGATCGACGGCCGGCGTCGCAAGATCAAGGCTGTTGTCGCTCACGGGCGGTGACCAGGATGGAAAGGCGGCGGCCAGCGATAGACAACGATGGTTTAAATGTCAAAGAAACCGGCCGCCGCCGCCGATGCGCCGCGCGGTCTCACCCGGCCAGCATCTTGGCGAGCATGAAACCGGAGCCCGCGCCGGTGCCCGCCCCCGGCCAAGTTGCGGCGCCGCACAGATAGAGCGCCTTGACCGGCGTGCGATAGCGCGAGTAGCCGGCGACCGGGCGCAGGAAAAAGTTCTGATCGAGATGGTGGCTGCCCGAAAGGCTGTCGCCGCCGATCAGGTTGGGATTTTCCCGCTCCAGATCGAGTGGCGAAAACACCGCGCGGCCGAGGATCTGGCCACGCAAGCCGGGCGCGTAGCTTTCGAGGATGTCGAGCACCCGCTCGGCGTAGGCCTGCTTCGCCTCATCCCACGACGTCGCGGCGATCTCGCCCTTGGCGTCGCCGGTAATTTCGGCCGGCAGGACGCGAACCTGAATCCACAGCGTGTGCTTGCCTTCCGGAGCGCGCGAGGGGTCAATCGCGGTTGGTTGGCCGACAACCAGCACCGGCTCGGCCGGCAACAGACCCGCCGCCGCCTGCGCGTAAACACGCGCCATCATCTCCAGATCCGGCGCGATATGCACATAAGCGAAGCCTTTGAGCGCCGCGCCGGCGCGCCAATTCGGCAATGCGTCGAGCGCCAGGTGGATCATCATCGTGCCGGGCCCGGCGCGGAACCCGGCGACGGCGCGCTCGAAGTTCGCCCGCGCCGGATCGGAGGCGACGAGCTTGCCGAACACCAGCTTGGGATGGGCGTTGGCGATCACCGCGCGCCGCGCTTCCAGCCGCCGGCCGTCGGCGAGGATCACCGCTGTCGCCCGCCCGCCGCTGGTCTCGATCTTCGCTGCTGGCGTTCCCAGCAGCAAATCCGCGCCGCCGGCTTTCAGCGCGCCAACCATCGCCTTGACGATGGCATCGGCGCCGCCGCGCCCGATCACCATGCCGAAGCTCTGATTGATCGTGCATTCGAGATAGGCAAACAACGCGCCGCCCGCGACATCGGGCGCGAAATCGAGATGCAGGCCCCACGCTGCCATCATCGCCTTGACCTTGGGATGACTGAAGCGCGCGTCGAGAAAATCGCGCGGCGTCGCCAGCAGCATGCGAAGCGTCTCGTAGAGCCAACCAAGGCCCCGCTCCTGCCACGCCTTGGCGACGACCTTCGCCGCCGCCAACGACGGCATCGGCGAACCCAGCAGCGCGAACAGATGCGGCGCGTCGATGGCGAAGCGCGCCAATAATTCACGCCAGGCTTGCGCGTCTTGGGTTGAAAGCGCGGCGATGCCGCTGACGGTCTTTTCCAGGTCCTGGCTGACGCCGAGATAAGTCGCGTCGCGAAACACGGTGGCGAAGCAATCTCGCGCCGGCGCGAAGGCGAGGCCGTGGGCGAGCAGCGCGTCTTTGTGGGCGGCGAAAAACGGCGATCCCGCGAACATCGACAGGTTCATCGCGCATAAATCGTGACGAAAACCGGGAAGCGTCAGCTCACCGGTTTTCACCGCCCCGCCCGGCTCGGCGTTGGCTTCGACGACGGCGACGCGCCAACCCTTGTCAACAAGCCGGACCGCCGCCGCCAGCCCGTTGTGCCCGGCCCCGATGACAATGGCGTCATAGGCCATTCGCGCCTCCCCTTCTGTCGCCGGCCCTCGCCGGTTTCTGGCGAATTCCATGCGCTTCCATGCAATCTGCGAAATCTGACGCTCAGCGCCGCTGCTCGACGCCAGCCCCGCAGGCGCCGGTGTCCGCCGAAAGTGTCCTATTCCAGACCGTTACGCAACATTTCGGCGCGCTCTCCTCCCGCTCCCAGGCTCGCCCCAGCGCCCGCCGCCGGATTGTTGCAAATTCATATTTCTCTGTCTAATCTGATCGTCTTGACGTCTCGGGGCGGTCGGGCGGAAGGCCTGGAGCCGGCGTTCCCGTCCGCGGCGTCGCGACATCGGGAGGACGAAAATGAGTTCAGCCAAATCGCTCGCCGACCTGGCTTCGGCGTTGCTTTCGGGATCGGTTCGCGTCGTCGATCTGACCGCGCCGCTGGGGCCGGAAACGCCGGTCATTCAATTGCCCGAGATGTTCAAGCAATCGCCGTCGGTGACGGTGCATTCGATCTCGAACTACGATTCCGACGGCCCCTACTGGGCCTGGAACTGGCTGGAACTGGGCGAGCACACCGGCACCCACTTCGACGCGCCGCGCCACTGGATCAGCGGCAAAGGCTACCCCGACGGCGCCACCGACACCATCCCGGCGAAAAACTTCGTCGCCCCGGTCAACGTCATCGACCGCTCGAAGGAGACCGCCGAAAATCCGGATTATCTGCTGACCGTCGACAGCATCAAGGCCTGGGAGAAAGAGCACGGCGACATCGAGGCGGGAACCTGGGTGCTGCTGCGCACGGATTGGTACAAGCGCAACGCGACCTCTGAGACTTTCCTCAACGCCGACGCCAACGGGCCGCATTCGCCGGGGCCGACGGCCGAGGCGATCACCTATCTGCTGTCGAAGGGCATCGTCGGCTGGGGCTCGGAGACTGTCGGCACCGACGCCGGCTCGGCTGGCGGCATGACTCCCGCCTTCCCCGCCCACACCCTCATGCATCAGGCCAATCGCTATGGGCTGGCGAGCCTGTGTCAACTCGACCAGTTGCCGCCCAAGGGCGCGGTGCTGATCGCGGCGCCGCTGAAGTTCGTCGCCGGAACCGGCTCGCCGGTGCGCGCGCTGGCGCTGGTGGCCAACTGAGGCGCGGCTCGCGGGCAGGCGAAGCTCATGACCACCCCTGACTATGTCATCGTCGGCGGCGGCATCAATGGCATGGTCGCCGCCGCCATGCTTGGCAAGAAGGGGCGGCGCGTTCTGCTGCTCGAACGCAACGCGCGGATCGGCGGCTGTCTGCGCAGCGAGGAGATCACCGCGCCCGGCTTCGTGCATGACGTGATGGCGACGACGCTGGTGCTGTTCCTGACCTCGCCGGCCTATGGCGCGATCGGCAAGGATCTGGAGGCGCGCGGCTTCGCCGTAGCGCATTCCGATCTGCCGACCGGCGTCATTCGCCCCGACGGCTCGCACGTGCTGTTTTCGCGCGACCGTCAGCGCAACATCGCCGCCTTCGAGGCTTGCGCGCCAGGCGACGGCGCCGCCTTCGCGCGCGCGATGGACGAGATGGGCGCCGATGCGCCGTTCCTGTTTTCCCTGCTCGGCGGCCAACTCTGGTCGCGCGCCACCGCGTTGCGGATCGCGCGCGAAGCCTGGAGGCGCGGTCCGCGCGGCCTGCTGGCGTGGTTCGGCGAAGCGTTGCGGCCGTCGCGCGGCTATCTGGAAGGCGCCTATGCCTCGGAAATGATCCACGCGCTGTGGGCGCCCTGGGGGCTGCACTGCGGGCTGAACCCCGAGAGCGCCTATTCGGCGCAGATGATAAGGCTGATCGCCTTCGCGGTGGAGTTCGCCGGCTGCCCAATCGCGGTCGGCGGCGCGCGCTCGCTGGTGTCAGCGTTCCAGACGCTGATCGCCGATACCGGCGGCGCGATCCGGTGCGCCGCGGATGTCGACAGGATTCTGGTGAACGCCGGCGGACGCGCCGACGGCGTCAGGCTGGCGTCGGGCGAAACGATCCAAGCCAGCAAGGGCGTCATCTGTTCGATGACGCCCGATCAACTCTACGGCCGCGCCGCGCCCAATCCGCCGCCCGAGGTCGCGGCGGCGAACAAGCGCTATCGCTACGGCAAAGGCAACATGCAAATTCACTATGCGCTCGACGCGCCGCCACGCTGGAAAGGCGGCGACGAACTGGGCAAGGTCGCGCTGCTGCATGTGACGCCGGGGCTCGACGGCGTTTCACGCGCCGCCAACGAATGCGAACGCGGCCTGCTGCCCGCCGAGCCGACGATCTGCGTCGGCCAGCCGACGGCGCTCGATCCGACGCGCGCGCCGCCGGGCAAGGCGATCCTGTGGCTGCAACTGCCGGAGGCGCCGCGCGTGCTCAAAGGCGATGCGGCGGCGGAGATCGCCACTGCGCCCGACGGACGCTGGAGCGAGGCGGTGCGCGAGGCCTACGCCGATCGTGTCGAGGCGCTGTTGTCGCGCCACATCGAAGACTTCAACAGCCACGTGATCGCGCGCAGGGCCTATTCGCCCGCCGATCTCGAACAGTTGAACGTCAACCTGGTCGGCGGCGATCCCTATGGCGGTTCCTGTAGCCTCGATCAGTTTTTCGTCTGGCGGCCGTTCGCGTCCTCGGTCAACCATCGCACCCACATTCCGGGCCTCTATCATATCGGCGCTTCGACGCATCCCGGTCCGGGGCTAGGCGGCGGCTCCGGATTTCTGCTAGCCAGTGCGCTGCCATGACCGACCAAAACGACGCGCGCGACGCCGCCTTCGACGACCCGCTCTGGATCCGCCCCAACCCCTCCGGGCTGCGGCCTTCGCTGGGCGAGATCGGCTTGCAGCATTTCGCGCCGTATCTGATAAACAACATATCGTTGAGTTGGACGACCCATCTCGCCAATGCGCTGAAGGCGCATGACATGACGACGACCAAGATGCGCGCGCTGGCGATCCTCAGCATCTCCTCGCCGGTCACCATCAACGAGTTGTCTCTCTATGCGCTGACCGAACAATCCACCATGAGCCGCACGCTCGACTCGCTCGAAGAACAGGGGCTCATCGTCAGACGGCCGCGCGCCGAGGATTTGCGGGTCCGCGACGTCGACATAACACCGCGCGGACGCGAGGCCTTCGGGCGCGTTTGGCCGACGATGTACGACCTGTTGCTCAAGATGTTCGACGGCATCGACAACGACGAATACAAAGCCTTCACCGCCACGCTGCACAAGATGATCCTGAACATCCACCGGCATGGGATCTAGCGGTTCGCGTCCTTGGCGCTGACGCAATCGTCGGTTGCGAGCGGCCGCGCAGCGCTCTCGTCATGCCTGCGGCGCCGCCGGCTCATCGCCGAGGCTGGCCCGGCTGAGCCAGCCGGGGTCGACGCGCGGCAGCGGAATCGCATCGAGCAACGCCCGCGTGTAGGCGTTCTGGGGCGCGCCGAACAGGGCCTCGCAATCGCCCTCCTCGACAATGCGCCCTAGCCGCAGCACGTAGACGCGGTCGCAGACCGCCCGGATCACCGACAGATCATGGCTGATGAACGCCATCGACAGGCCCAGGTCGCGCGACAGGCCCTTGAGCAGGTTCAGCGCCTGCGCCTGGGTGGAAACGTCGAGGCCGGAGACGATCTCGTCGGCGAGCACCAAATCCGGCGCCAGCAGCGCGACGCGCGCGATGCCGACGCGCTGGCGCTGCCCGCCCGACAACTCGTGCGGATAGCGCTCAAGACAGGCGACGGGCAGACTGAAACGATCGAAGATGGCGCGCGCCCGCGTCTCGGCGTCGGCGGTGTTTTTGGCGACGCCGTGAAACAGCATCGGCTCCAGCACGATGCGGCGGATCGTCTGGCGAGGGTTCAGCGACGCCATCGGGTCCTGGAAGATCAGTTGCATGCGGCGGCGGATCGGCCGCATGTCGCGCTCGGCGAGATGGGTGATGTCGCGACCGTCGAAACGGATCTCTCCGGCGCTGACGTCGATCAGGCGCAGCAGCGCGCGGCCCAGCGTCGTTTTGCCGGAGCCGCTTTCGCCGACGATGCCCACGGTCTCGCCGCGCCCGATCCGCAGGCTGACGCCGTGCAGCACCTTCACGACGGGTTTGGCGGCGCTGAGCAGCGTCTTGCCGCCGCCGAAGCCGACCTCCAGCCCGCTGGCGATGAGAAGATCGTCGCTCATCGGGCGGCAGGCTCGCGCGCCAGTTCGGCGCGCAGATCGGCGACCACGCTTTCGGGGATCGGCCGCAGTCCGGCGCTCGGCCGGTCGTAGCGCGGGCAGGCCGCCAACAACGCCTGC
Source organism: Roseiarcus sp. (assembly GCA_035606915.1). Taxonomy (GTDB): domain Bacteria; phylum Pseudomonadota; class Alphaproteobacteria; order Rhizobiales; family Beijerinckiaceae; genus Roseiarcus. The sequence continues at coordinate 104,290 of DATNDU010000184.1, forward strand.
GCGTAGGGATGCCGGGGCGCCTCCATCATCTGCGCGACGCCGCCCTCCTCGATGACGCGGCCGCCAAACAGCAGCGTCACCTTATCGCAGATCTGCGCGACGACGCCGAGATCGTGGGTGACGAAGATGACGGCGGCGCCATAGGCGCTCTGCATCGCACGGATCAGGCGCAGGATCTGCTTTTGCACCGTCACGTCGAGCGCCGTCGTCGGCTCGTCGGCGACGATCAATTTCGGCTCCAGCGCGAAGGCGGCGGCGATCAGCACGCGCTGGCGCATGCCGCCGGAGAGTTCGTGCGGGTAGCTTCGCAGGACGCGCTCGGGCTCGCGAATTTGCACCTCCTCCAGCCCTTTCAGCGCCAGTGCGCGCGCCGCGCGCGCGTCGAGCCCGCGCCACAGACGCGGCCCGTCGGTCAGTTGCGCCTCGATCCGGCGGCCGGGATTGAGCGCCGTCATCGGATCTTGCGGGATCAGCGCGACGCCCTCGCCGATCAGCCGGCGCAGCCGCGGCGCCGCCATGGCGAGCAGATCGGCGCCCTCGAAGCGCGCCTGCCCGCTGGTGACGCTGACCGTGCTGGGGAGAATGCCGAGAATCGCTTTGGCGATCGTCGACTTGCCGGCGCCGCTCTCGCCGACCAGGCCGCGCGTTTCGCCGCGCGCCACTTCGAGGTCGACGCCGCGCAGGATCGGCGCGCCGTCGCGCACCGACATCGCGCTGAGATTGGAGATGGCGAGGATCGGGGCGCTCATCGGCGCATCACTGGATCGAGCGCGCGGCGCAGGCCCTCGCCGAGCCAATTGAAGGCGAGCACGGTGAGGAACAGCGCCACCAGCGGAACCGCCAACACCCACCAGCCCTGATGCAGCATCTGCCGCCCCTGCGCGATCATGCCGCCCCAGGTGGGGACGTCGGAGGCGACCGACAGGCCGACGAACGACAGGATCGCCTCGACAATCACCGCGATGCCCATTTCGAGGCTGACGAGCGCGATCAGCATCGGCAGCACGTTGGGAAAAATCTCGCTCGTCAGAATGCGCAGGCGGGCGAAGCCGATGGCGCGCGCGGCGGTCACATAGTCGGTTTGCGCCTGGACCATCGTTTCGGCGCGCACGACGCGGCAGAAGCGGGTCCAGTCGATGATGACGATCGCGGCGATGACCGAGCCGACGCCGGCGCCGACTACCGCCACCAGCAGGATCGACAACAGCACCGGCGGGAACGCCATCCAGATTTCGACCAGACGCGAGATGACGAAATCGACCCAACCTCTGTACCAACCAGCCAGCAGGCCCAGTATGGAGCCCAGCACAGCCGCCAGGCTGGCGGCGACAAAAGCGACGGTGAGGGCGACGCGGGAGCCGTAGATGGCGCGCGACAGCACGTCGCGGCCGAGATCGTCGGTGCCGAGCCAGTAGCCCGGCTCGGCCCCGGCGAAGCCGTGCGGCGGCGTGACGCCCACGATCAGGTCTTGCGCCAGCGGGTCTTTGGGCGCGATCAGCGGCGCCGCGATTGCGAGGACGAGCAGAAACAGGATGAAGCCGCCGCCGGTGACCACCTTGCGGTCGCGCGCGCAGGATCGCAGGATCGCTCGCAGGCCGTGCGACGGGGCCGTCATGCGCGTTGCGCTCCGCCGTCAGCCATGCCGCAATCTCGGGTTGGTCGCCACCACCAGCAGGTCGACGATCACGTTGACGACGATGAACAGCGCGCCGAATACCAGCGCGAGACCCTGAATCAGCGGCAGGTCGCGATTGATGACGGCGTCGATCGCCATGTTGCCGATGCCAGGATACGAGAAAATCCGCTCCACGATCACCGTGCCGCCGATCAGGAAGGTGAATTGAACGCCGGTCAACGCCAGCGTCGGCGCGATGGCGTTGCGTAGCGCTTCCTGCAAAACCAGCCGCAGCCGCGACATGCCCTTGAGCCGCGCCAGCAGCACGTAGTCCTGCACCATCGCCTCGCGCAGCGATTCCTTGAGCACGCGCGTAATCATCGCCGCGAGCGGCAGACCGAGCGCCAGCGTCGGCAGGATCATATGGCGCGAGACGTCAATCAAGGCGACGAAGTTCAATCTGACGAGGCTCTCCAGCAGATAAAACGGCGTGACGAAATGTACGTCGAGACTGGGGTCGATCCGCCCTGACAACGGCAGCACCGGCAGGAACACTCCGAAAAACAGCACCAGGGCGAACGCCCAGATGAAATCGGGCACCGCGAGAAAGAGGCCGTTGAGGGCGTCGATGACGCCCGCGAGCCGGGTTTCGCTCAACAGCGTCGCGATCACCGCAAGCCCGCCGCCGATGAGAACAGCGAAGGCGAGCGCGGCGGCGGCCAGTTCGAGCGTTGCCGGCAGGCGTTCGGCCATGATGCCGAGTACGCGGCGATGCAGCGAAATCGAGACGCCGAAATCGCCGCGCGCCAGATCTTTGAGCCAGACGAGAAACTGCACCGGCAGGCTGGCGTCGAGCCCGTAATGCGCGCGCAGCGCCGCGATCTCGCTCGGGCTGGCGCCGGGCGAGATCATCATCGCGATCGGGTCGCCGGGCACGATCCTGAGCAGCACGAACACGATCGTCGCCACGCCGAACAAGGTGACGAAGGCCATCACGAGACGTTGGGCCGCGAGCTTCATGCCATTGTGTTCGGCTTGCCGAGGCGCGGCGGGAGAACGAGCCGCCGCGCGCTCCGCCTCAAGCCTTGGAGACCAACCTCGGTTCCAAAGCGCCGGTCGCGTTGGCGATCACCTTGAGCGAAGCCTTGTAGATGATCGGCTGCGAATACTGCACCAGCGGCAGCACGTAGCCCTTTTCGGCGATGTAGCGGTCGACCGCCTTGTAGCCGGCGATGCGCTTGGCTTCGTCCTTTTCGCCCCACAACGGCCCGATCATGGCGTCGAGGTCCTTCGACTTCCAGGCCGAGTGCGGCGAATACGAGAACATCGCAAAGCCGGTCGAGGTCGCGGGATCGCCGATCGCGTCGCCCCAGTTGTAGAAGGCCATCGGCGCCAGCTTGTGCGCCGCCCGCAGCTCGAAATGCTTGGCGATCTCGTAGACCTCGATCTCGGCGTCGATGCCGACCTTGCGCCACATGCCGACGATCGCCTGGATCATCTCGTAGTCTTTCGGCATGAAGCCGCGCGTCGTCTGGATCTTGAACTTGACCGGCTTCTCCGGGGAATAGCCGCTCTTGGCGAGCAGCGCCTTGGCCTTCTCCGGGTCGTAGGCGACCTTGATCGACGGGTCGAACGCCTCGTAGCCGGGCGCCTCAAGCGTGGCGATCGGCGTCGCATAGCCGCGCAGCAGTTTCTTGGCGATCAACTCCTTATCGACGGCGTGGATCGCGGCCTGGCGGACGTTCTCGTCGAGCATTTCCTTCTCGACATTGGTGATGAAGATCATGCCGATGTTGGACACCGGCTCGCAGACCCCGGCCAGACCCTTCTTCACCCTCAGACGGTCGTATTCCTCGTAAGGGATCTCCAGCGTGACGTCCGAGGAGCCGCTCTCGACTTCGGCGACGCGGCTGGCGCCGTCGGGCACGAATTTGAAGATCACCGTCTCGAAGGCCGGCTTGGGGCCCCAATATTTGTCGTTGCGCTTCAGCCGAAGGAAGGCGTTGCCCTGATATTCGTCAACTTTATAGGGGCCGGCGCCGATCGGCTTCTTCTCAAAGCCCTCCGCGCCGACCTTCTCATAATAGGCCTTGGGCAGAATGAAGCCGGTGAGGAAAGCCATCCATTTGAACACCGTAGGGTCGAACTTCTTGACGTCGGCGGTGATGCGCTGGCCGGAGACGGTGAAGTTATCGAGCGTGCCCCAGACGAACTGGATCGGATTGCCGGTCTTCGGATCGCCGGCGCGCTGTAGCGACCAGACGACGTCGGCTGGCGTGAGCGGTGAGCCGTCGTGCCAGACGACGCCCTCGCGCACGTCCATCCAGGCTTTGGTCTTGTCGTCGTTCCAGCCCCACTTCGTCAGCAGGCCGGGGGCGAGCGAGAGATCGGGATTCTGGCCGACATATTGATCGTAGATCGCCCGGTAGATCGCCTGAATGGTCGGGTTGACCGCGGAAGGACCGACCGTGGGATCGAACGAGGGCAGATTGACGTTGAAGGCGATCGTCAGTTTGTCGCTTGCTTGCGCCTGAGCGGCGCCGCCGAGCAACAGTTCGCTCAGGAAACCCGCGCCGCCCAAGGCGAGCGCCTCACGTCGATTCACACTCACCATGCTGTCCTCCCACGTTTCGTCCGCGAACGACGCCTGTGTCGGATCGGCGATGCCGGGACGAGGCGACCCAAAAGCGAATTCTCCCTCGCACGCCTTTTGCCTTGCCGGGCAAGCTCGGCGCGCGGCCGTCCCAGCGGGAGGTTTTCCGCCCGCTCGGCGCATGGATTACATGCACGTTCATATATAATTCTAAGAGCACGATACCTGTCAAGTCGCGGCCGAGCCCGCTGATAGCCCATTTCGGCTTTGTATACGGGAAGGTAGCGGCGCCGGCAGTCGCGCATTGACAAGCGCGGCGTGACAAAAATATGCTGATGCACAGGAATTGAAGGCGCCGCGCCAAAGGCCGGCGCATAGGGAGGCCGCTATGGCGGAACGCTCGTTCGCGCGCGAAGTCGAGGATCTCAAGCTCGGCGCCGGAGACATCTTTCGCGGCGAGGGCATCCTGGCGATCACCAAGGCGCTGTTGCAGTCCGGCGTCGCCTATGTCGGCGGCTACCAGGGCTCGCCGATCTCGCATCTGATGGATGTGCTCGCCGACGCCAAGGATGTGTTGGGCGAATTGGGCGTGCATTTCGAGAGTTCGGCCTCCGAGGCCACCGCCGCCGCAACGCTCGCGGCCTCGGTGATGTACCCGCTGCGCGGCGCGGTGACGTGGAAATCGACGGCGGGCACCAATGTCGCGGCCGACGCGCTCTCCAACCTGGCTTCGGGCGGCGTCACCGGCGGCGCGCTGATTATCATCGGCGAGGATTATGGCGAGGGTTCCTCGATCATGCAGGAGCGCAGCCACGCTTATGCGCTGAAGTCGCAATTGTGGTTGCTCGACCCGCGGCCCAATCTGCCGACCCTGGTTCGCATGGTTGAAGAAGCCTTCGCTTTGTCGGAAGTCTCCAACACGCCGGTCATGCTTGAGGTGCGCATCCGCACTTGCCACGTGCATGGCCAGTTCGTCGCCAAGGACAATGTGAAGCCGAAATTCACGCTGCGCGAGGCGTTGGAGACTCCGGTGCGCGACGTCAATCGCATCGTGCTGCCGCCAGCCTCCTTCCTGCACGAAAAGGAAAAACTCGAAAAGCGCGGCCCGGCGGCGATCGAATTCGTCAAGTCGCGGCGGCTCAACGAGACCTTCGGGCCGGCGAGCGGCGATGTCGGCATCGTCATGCTCGGCGGCATGTACAATTCGACGATGCGGGCGCTGCAATATCTCGGCCTCGCCGACGCTTACGGCGAAACGGCCGTGCCGCTTTATGTGCTGAACGTCGCCTATCCGCTGATCGAGGAGGAACTGATCGCCTTCTGCCAGGGCAAGCGCGCGGTGCTGATGGTTGAGGAGGGCGCGCCCGAATATATCGAGCGCGACCTCAACACGATCCTGCGCCGGCGCGACATCCAGACCAAGGTGAGCGGCAAGGACGTGCTGCCAATGGGCGGCGAATACACCGCGCCGGTGCTGATGAAGGGCCTGCGCGAGTTTTTCGCCGCGCACGCACGCGCCTTGCTGGGCAACGAACCGCCGCGCCCCGATCCCTCGCAAGTGCTCGCCGATCCCCGCGTCAAGGCGCTCGCCGGGGTCGTGCCGCCGCGCCCGCCCGGCTTCTGCATCGGCTGCCCGGAGCGGCCGATTTTCGCCGCGATGAAACTGGTCGAGCGGGAACTCGGCGAGCACCACATCTCCGCCGACATCGGCTGCCACCTGTTTTCCATCCTGCCGCCCTTCAACCTCGGCGCGACGACGATGGGCTATGGCCTCGGCCCGGCGTCGGCCTCGGCGTTCAACGTCAAATCGGACAAGCGGCCGATTTCGGTCATTGGCGACGGCGGCTTCTGGCACAACGGCCTCGCCTCCTCGATCGGCAACGCGATGTTCAACAAGCACGACGGCGTCACCCTGGTCGTCGACAATTTCTATTCCGCCGCCACCGGCGGCCAGGACGTTCTCTCCTCGCGGGCGCTCAACCCGCGCCGGCAGACCAACAACAGCATTGTCGCCGCCGTGCGCGGCATCGGCGCCAAATGGGTGCGCCAGATCGATCGGACCTATGACGTCGCTAAGATGCGCGATGCGCTGCGCGAGGCGCTGACCACCAAGGAACCGGGGCCGAAGATCATCGTCGCCTCCTCCGAATGCATGTTGAACAAACAACGCCGCGTCCGCCCGCTGATGAACAAGGCGATCGCCGGCGGCGAGCGCGTGGTGCGCCAGAAGTTCGGCGTCGATGAAGACATCTGCACCGGCGATCACGCCTGCATCCGCTTGTCGGGCTGCCCGTCGCTGTCGGTCAAACATACCGACGACCCGCTTAAGGACGACCCGGTCGCCGCCATCGACGAGACCTGCGTCGGCTGCGGCAATTGCGGTGAAGTGGCGGAGGCGGCGGCGCTTTGCCCCTCGTTCTATCGCGCCGACATCGTCTACAATCCCTCGGCCTGGGATCGCGGCGTGGCGCGATGGCGCGCCGCCGTGATCGGCTGGTTCGAGACCCGCCGCAACGCCCGCCGGGTGCACTTCGCGAGCGACGCGGCATGAGCGAACCGATCGCCGCCCACGCCGAAGACGCCGCCGCGCGGCGCATTTCCATCGCCATCCTCGCCATGGGCGGCCAGGGTGGCGGCGTGCTGGCGGACTGGATCGTCGCGCTCGCCGAAGCACAAGGCTGGGCGGCGCAATCGACCTCGGTGCCGGGCGTGGCGCAGCGCACCGGGGCAACGATCTACTACATCGAGATCGCGCCCTCGCGTCACGGCGCCGAGCCGGTTTTCGCGCTGATGCCGACGCCGGGCGACGTCGACATCGTCATGGCGTCGGAATTGATGGAGGCGGGCCGCTCGGTGCTGCGCGGTCTGGTGACGCCGGAGCGCACGACGCTGATCGCATCGACGCACCGTGCTTTCGCCGTGTCGGAAAAGGTGACGCCGGGCGATGGCGTCGGCGACCCCGCCGTCGTCTCCATCGCCACCGAATTCGCCGCCAAACGGGTGATCGCCTTCGACATGGAAGCGCTCGCCAAGGCACAGGGCAGCGTCATATCCGCGGCGATGTTCGGGGCGTTGGCGGCGACGGGGGGGCTGCCGTTCGAGCGCGCCGCCTTCGAGGCGGCGATCCGCGCCGGGGGAACCGGCGTCGAGGCGAGCCTGCGCGCCTTCGCCGGCGCTTTCGCCGAGGCTAGCGATCAACCGATCCAGCCGGTGCGGCGCTTCCCCGATAAGCGGTTTGCCTTGCTTCCCGAAACCTCCGGCCATCCCGAACTCGATTGTCTGACGCAAAGGGTGCGCTCGACGTTTCCCCCGCAGGCGCGCCCGATGCTGCTCGCCGGCTTGCGACGCGTGGTCGACTATCTCGATCCCGCCTACGGGCTCGAATATCTCGATCGCGTCGGCATGCTGTTCGACCTCGACCGTTCCCATGGCGGCGAGGCGAAGGGTTTCGCCTTCACCTGCGCGGCGGCGAAATATGTCGCGGTCGCCATGGCCTATGACGACGTCGCCCGCGTCGCCGATCTGAAGATCCGCGAGTCCCGGCAAAGCCGCGTGCGCGGCGAGGTTGGCGCGTCGGCGGACGCCATCGTGATGACGACGGAATATTTTCATCCGCGCGCCGACGAATTGTGCGGCGCGCTGCCCAAACGCTGGGGCGAATGGATCGAAAACCGGCCGGCGGCGTTCAAGACGCTCGACCGCATCGTCAATCGCGGCCGGCGGGTGCGCGTCAATACGATCAGCGGCTATCTGATGCTGGCGTTCGTGGCGGCGCAGGGGCGCCGGCGGCGCGGTTCGCTGCGCCACGCGCGCGAGGCCGCGCATCGCGAAGCCTGGCTTGCCATCGCCGCGCGCGGGCTCGAAAGCCGCTACGAGTTCGGGGTCGAGGTGCTGGCGTGCCGCCGGTTGGTGAAGGGGTATTCCGACACCCACGCGCGCGGGCTGTCGAAATTCGATCGCGTCATGTCGGCGACGCCGGCGCTCGCGGCGCGCGACGACGGCGCGCTCTGGCTTGACCGGCTGAAGCGCGCGGCGCTTTTGGACGAAGACGGCGTAGCGCTCGACGGCGTGTTGAAGACGGTCGCGACGCTATAGCTGGAGCATCCGCTTTAAAACCGACGCGACGGCCGCGATGAATTGCGGTCATGCGGCGGCGGCGGGATAGATCACCTTTCCGTTCGCTGTTTTCCGTGCCCCGGGCGTTGGCGTTGCGGACTCCACATGACCGGGCGCCATCAGATGATCGACGGGGTGGCCGTTCAGCAGCAGGTGATCGGCAATGATGCGGCGATGACATCGCCACCAGACCGCTTCCGCACACATCAGCGCCAGACGCTGGTCCCGACCGATGCGGACCAGTTCAGCGAACGCGGCGGCGAATTCATCGCCCAAGGCGTAGTCGGCGTAATTGTGGAAACTCCGCACGCGCCAAAGCGCGTTGAGATTTTCATCGATGCCCGATTGCTTGCCTCGCCGCCCGCCCAGCGCCGGGCAATGCCGGTAGCCGATCCGCATCTGCGCCAAGCTGTCCGGCAGCCGGTCGATGTTGAACGCAGGGTTGGCGCGAGAGCGTGGAAACGAACGCACGTCGATCAGTAGATCGACCTGCGCTTCACGCAACATCTCCAGAAATTCATCAAGATCGCGGGTGGAATGGCCAATGGTGGTGAATTGCGCCGTCACGGCTTGATCTTCGTCAACGCCCCTTTCTTATGGGCGGCGATGTGGTCCGTTTTGTCGCTTTTGATTTCGTATTGCGGGTCATCTGTCGAAGCCCGATGCCGGTGGCCCTTGTAGTCGAAATCTTCGTGGTGGACCTTGACGATCTTGCCGCTCACCCGACCAGCCTCGGAATTCCAGCTAACATGATCGCCGATGGAAAATGGTGTCATTCCTTCCTCCTGCCATCGATGGAAACGCCTTCATTTGCGGCATTGTTCCCGCGCGTGGAGGCAAGAGCCGGTTTGCCCGGAAGACCACCGGGCTCGCCAAGCAGGCGGTCGGCGGCTAGGGTGACCGCCCGCTTGGCTCGCCGACGAGACGTTCATGGACAAGAAGCAGAAGTGGCATACGTGGTACGCCGTCGCCGCGTTCATGGGCATCGCGCTGCTCGGCCAGTTGTGGAGTCTCGGCAGCAAAGTCTCGACGATTGCCTATAGCCAGTTCCTCGACGACCTGAAAAGCGGCAAGATCGTGCAGGTGCGCGTTGGCGGCGACTTCATCGACGGGGAATGGAAGGAGGCGCGGAAGAACGGCGTCAAACACTTCGTCACCACGCGCGTCGCCCCCGATATCGCCGCCGAACTCGAAAAGAACCACGTCAAATTCAGCGGCCAGCCGCAGAACACGCTGTTCGGGACGCTGTTGTCCTACATCCTGCCGACGCTGCTGTTCTTTGGCGTGTGGTGGTTCTGGTTCCGCAATTTCGCGCAGGGGCAAACGGGCGCCGGCGGGCTGATGTCGATCGGCCGCAGCAAGGCCAAGGTCTATGTCGAGACCGACACCAGGACCACCTTCGCCGACGTCGCTGGCGTCGACGAGGCCAAGGACGAGTTGCGCGAAGTCGTCGAGTTCCTCAAACATCCGACGCAATATGGCCGGCTCGGGGCGCGCATGCCGAAGGGCATTCTGCTGATCGGGCCGCCCGGCACTGGCAAGACGCTGCTGGCGCGCGCGGTGGCCGGCGAGGCCGGGGTTCCGTTCTTCTCGATCAACGGCTCGGAATTCGTCGAAATGTTTGTCGGCGTCGGCGCGGCGCGGGTGCGCGACCTGTTCGTGCAGGCGCGCGAGAAGGCCCCGGCGATCATCTTCATCGACGAACTCGACGCAATGGGACGGGCGCGTGGCGCTTACCCGTTCGGCGCCAACGACGAAAAGGAGCAGACGCTCAACCAATTGCTGGTCGAACTCGACGGTTTCGATTCGCGCAGCGGCCTGGTGCTGCTGGCCGCCACCAACCGGCCGGAAATCCTCGACCCGGCGCTGCTGCGCGCCGGCCGCTTCGACCGCCAGGTATTGGTCGACCGGCCCGACAAACTCGGCCGCATCGAGGTGCTTGAGCTCTATCTGAAGAAGCACAAGATCGGCCCCGACGTCGCCGCCGACGAGATCGCGGCGCTGACGCCGGGCTTCACCGGCGCCGACCTCGCCAATCTCGTCAACGAGGCGGCGCTCGTCGCCACCCGCCGCAACGCCGGCGAGATCGCCATGAGCGATTTCACCGAAGCGGTGGAGCGCATCGTCGCCGGGCTTGAGAAACGCAAGCGCATCCTCAGCCCGAAGGAGCGGCGCGTCGTCGCCTATCACGAGATGGGCCATGCGCTGGTGGCGATGTCGCTGCCGGGCGCCGATCCCGTACACAAGATCTCGATCATCCCGCGCGGCGTCGGCGCGCTCGGCTACACGCTGCAAAGGCCGACCGAGGACCGCTTCGTCATCACCCGCGACGAACTCGTCGACCGCATGACGGTGCTGCTCGGCGGGCGCGCCGCCGAGTGGGTGACGTTCCATCACACCTCCACCGGCGCCGCCGACGATCTCGTCAAGGTCACCGACATCGCGCGCGACATGACGATGCGCTTCGGCATGGACCCGGGGCTCGGGCCGGTCTCCTACGAAGGCGCGCCGTCGTTGTTCATGCCCGGCGCGCCGGGCATGGGCGGCGCGCAGGAGAAGCGTTACAGCGAGGCGACGGCGCGCGAGATCGACGAGGCCGTGCATGCCCTCGTCACCGCCTGCTTCCAGCGCACGGTCGACATCTTGACCGCCCGCAATGCGCTGCTGGAACGCGGCGCGCAGATGCTGCTGGAGCGCGAAACGCTCGACGAGGAGGCGCTGAAGCAGTTGCGCGCCGAGGTTCCGCCAGCCAATGCGGTCAAGCCTGCTCTGACGTGACCGGTTCCGTCTCCTTGATGCGGAACCACGCGACATAGAGCGCCGGCAGGAACAGCAGCGTCAGCGCCGTGCCGACGACGATGCCGCCCATCATCGCATAGGCCATCGGCCCCCAGAAGATCTCGCGCGAGATCGGAATCAGCGCCAGGGTCGCTGCGGCGGCGGTGAGCAGGATCGGCCGCATGCGATGCTCGGTCGCCTCGATCACCGCATCCCAGGCCCTGAGGCCCTCCTTGCGCACATCCTCGATCTGGACGATGAGGATGACCGCGTTGCGGATGAGAATGCCGATCAGCGCGAGAACGCCGAGAATGGCGACGAAGCCGAGCGGCGCGCGGCTCGGCAGCAGCGCCGCGACGACGCCGATCAGCGCCAGCGGCGCGACCGCGAACACCAGGAACAGCCGCTGGAAGCTCTGCAACTGGATCATCAGGATCGTCGCCATGATGAACAGCATCAGCGGCGCCACCGCCACGATCGGCCCCTGCGCCTTGGCGCTTTCCTCGACCGAGCCGCCGGCGACGATGGAATAGCCGATCGGCAGCGTCGCGCGCAGGGCGTCGATCTTCGGCTCCAGCTCCGCGACGACGGTCGCCGGCTGCACCGGCCCGCGCACCGCCGCCTGCACGGTGATCGTCGGCAACCGCGAGCGGCGCCAGATTTTCGGCTGCTCCAGCCCATAGCCGAACTTCGCCACCGCCGCCAGCGGCACCGCCTGGCCGCCGCTGCCGCTGAGCTGCAGATTGCTCAGCGTCGCGATCGAGCCGCGCTCCTGCGCCTCGGCGCGGGCGATGACGTTGATAAGATAGATGTCGTCGCGGATCTGCGTAACCGTCGCGCCGCTGACGACATTGTTGATCGCCGCGGCGATGTCCTGCGAGGAGACGCCAAGCTGGCGCGCCTTATCCTGCAACACCTCCACCTTCAGCGCGCGCGCCGGCTCCATCCAATCATAGACCGGCTCGGCGAGGTTGTTGTTGGTCGCCATCGTCGCCGCGACCTTTTGCGCCAGCCCTCGCACCTGCTGAATGTCCGGGCCGCCGACGCGATATTGCACCGGGCGGCCGACCGGCGGCCCAATGTCGAGCAGCTTCACGTATGCGTCGGCGCCGGGGAACGTGCGCGTCAGATAGGCCTGAAGCTTGGCGCGCAGCTTGTCGCGCACCGCCAGGCCCTTGGTCAGGATCACCGTTTGCCCGTAGGCGGCATCGCCGATCTGCACGTCGAAGGAGAGCACGAAGCGCGGCGCGCCGGCGCCGACATAGCTCGTCCAGTGGTCGACATCGGCGTTGCCTTGCAGCATGTCCTTCTCGAACTTCGCCATTTCGGCGTCGGTCTCGCGGATGGAGGCGTTTTGCGGCAAGCTCCAGTCGACGATGAGTTCCGGGCGGTCGGAACTGGGGAAGAACTGCTGCTCGACGAATTTCATGCTGTAGACCGAGGCGGCGAAGGCGATCAGCGTCAGCGCGATGGTCATCCATTTCCAGCGCGTCGCGGCAAGCAGCGTGCGGCCGAAGCCGCGCGCGAACCAGCCCTTGTGATCGGCGTGCTTCTTCATCGTCGCCGGCAGCAGCGTCACGCCGAGCAGCGGCGTGAACAGCACCGCGACGATCCACGAGGTGATGAGCGACACCGCGATGACGACGAACAGCGTGAAGGTGAACTCGCCCGCCGCGCTCGAATTGAGGCCGATCGGGATGAAGCCCGCCACCGTCACCAGCGTGCCGGTCAGCATCGGGAAAGCGGTCGAGACATAAACATGCGTCGCCGCCTGGCGCAGGTTGTCGCCGACTTCGAGCCGCGCCACCATCATTTCGACCGCGATCATCGCGTCGTCGACGAGCAGGCCGAGCGCGATGATGAGCGCGCCGAGCGAGATGCGTTGCAGCGAGATGCCCCAGATCGCCATGACCAGGAAGGTGATCGCCAGCACCAGCGGAATGGAGATCGCCACCACCAGCCCGGCGCGCAGGCCCAGGCTCACGAAACTGATGAACAGCACGATGGCGACCGCCTCGAACAGGGCTTTGGTGAAGCCCGATACCGCCTCCTCCACCACCGCCGGCTGGTCCGATACTTTCTCGACATCGACGCCGATCGGCAGGTCGCCGACGATCTCGTGCATCTTCTTTTCCAGCGCGGCGCCGAAATCGAGCAGGTTCGACCCGGCCTTCATGCCGATCGCCAGCGCGATGCCGGGCTTGCCGTTGAAGCGAAACAGCGACTCCGGGGGATCGACGAGGCCGCGGCGCACCGTCGCCACGTCGGTCAGCGGAAAGAAGCGGTCGTTGACGCGCAGGTTGATGGCGCTGAGGCTCGCCTCCGAGGTGAATTGCCCGTCGACGCGCACCGAGATGCGCTCCGGCCCGGCCTCGATGACGCCCGAAGGGGCGATGGCGTTCTGGGCCCGCAGCGAATTGGCGATCGCCGGCGCGTCGAGCCCGAGCGCCGCGACCTTGCGGGTGGAGAAATCGAGATACACCGCCTCGTCGCGGGCGCCGAGGATCTCCACCTGCCCGACATTGGGCACCGTCAGCACCTTCGAGCGCGCGAACTCCACCTGATCTCGCAACTGCCGCTCGGTCAGGCCGTCGGCGGTGAAGGCGAATATGTTGCCGTAGACGTCACCGAAGCGGTCGTTGAAGAACGGCCCCTGGACGCCTGAGGGAAAGCTCGACTGGATGTCGCCGATCATATTGCGCACCGTCAGCCAGACGTGCGGCACGTCCTTGGCTTTGGTGGTCGGCAGCAGGTTGACGAAGACGATGGCCTTGCCGGGGGTGGTGACGCTCTTGGTGTAATCGAGCGATTCCAGCTCATCAAGCTTCTTTTCGATGCGGTCGGTGACCTGCTTGGCGACCTCCTCGGCGCTGGCGCCGGGCCACATCGCCTGGATCACCATGGTCTTGATGGTGAAGTTCGGGTCCTCCTCGCGGCCGAGGCCGAGATAGGAGAACGCGCCGGCGAGCGCGAACACGATCATGAAATACCAGACCAGCGAGCGGTGCTCTAACGCCCAGTCCGAGAGGTTGAAGCGCTTCACGGATTTGCCCGCGGTTCGAGCCTGACCTGTTGGCCTTCGACGAGGCTGTGGACGCCGGCGGTGACGACCCGCATCGCCGGCGCCAGCCCGCCCGTCACCTCGACCGGATCGGCCCGCCGGTCGGCGAGGGTCACGGCGCGCGTCGAGACCGTCAGCGCAGCGCGGTCGATGACCCAGACATAAGTCTTGCCGTCCCTGGTCAGGATAGCGGAGGCCGGCAGCCACAGCGCGTCGCGCGCCGTGCCCGCCGGCCAGGCGGTGATGGTCGAGCCGAGGCGGAAGGCGCTGGAGGGATGGTCGAGCGCGATCTTGACGCGCCGGGTGCGCGTCGCCGCGTCGGCCTGCGGGGCGATCTCGCGCACATGGCCGGCAGCGCGCACGCTGGGGTCGAGTTGGGCGGCGACCTCGAAGCCGTCGCCAAGGCGAACCACGGCCGCAGCGTTCTCGGGCGCATCGATCACCGCGTCGCGCAACGCCGGGTCGGCGAGGTCGACCACCATCTGTCCCGGCGACACGGTCTGGCCGACCTCGGCGCCGGTATTGGTGACGACGCCGGCGAAATCGGCCTTCAGCGCGGCGTAGCCCAATTCCTCGCGCGCTTTGGCGAGCGCGGCGCGGGCGTGCGACTGGCCGGCGAGCGCCGAGTCGCGCGCCTGGTAGGCGGCGTCGACCTGGGCTTGCGTGGCGACATTGGTCTTCAACAGCGCGCCCTGGCGATCGGCGACGCCGAGCGCGTTGACGGCCTGCGCGTCGGCGCTGGCGAGATCGGCCTCGGCCGAGCGCACCGCCAGTTGCAGCGCCAGCGGATCGACGGTCGCCAGCGTCTGCCCTTTCTCGACCAGGTCGCCGATGTTGACCGGCCGCGACGTCAGCCGGCCGAGCACGCGGAAGGCGAACGGCGTCTCCACCCGCGCCGCCACCACGCCGGCGAGCCGCAGCGGGTCGCTGGCGGTCTCGGCGACCACCGTCGACAGCACCGGGCGGATCTGCGGCGGCAGCGGCGCCGGTTTGTTGCAGGCCGCGAGCGCCAACGCGGCGGCGAAGACGAGGCGCTTCACGGCGCGGCTCGCTGCGGCGCGACGATCTCGCCGGGATAGAGAAACTTACCCCCCGCCGTGACCACCGTCTCGCCGCCGGAAAGCCCGCCGTCGAGAATCAGCGTCTCGTTGCCGAAGCCCTCCACTGTGACCGGCTTCAGCGACACCGCGCGGCTGGCGGGATCGACGGTCCAGACGGCGAACTTGCCGGCGTCGGAGGCGGCGGCCGACCACGGCAACTCGACCACCTTGCTCGGCGCGAAGCCGGCCTCGCCGACGACGGCGGCGCCCAGCGGCATCTTGTCGGCGCCGTCGACGACGGCGACCTTCACCATCACCGTGCCCGAGCGGGCGTTGACGGTCGGCGAGATCTCGCGCACCCGGCCGTGCGCGGTCACGCTGCGATTGGCGACCAGCGTCAGCTTGACGCCGCCGCCGGCCGGCCGCGCGAAGAAGATCGATTCGAAGACGTTGAACACCGCGTCGCGCGGGCCGTCCTCGGCGACGGTGAAGGCGGTCTGGGCGGCTTGCGCGTATTGGCCGACCTCGATCTGCCGGGCGGTGACGACGCCGGCCTTTTCGGCCTTCAGCACGGTATGGGTCAGCGCATCCGCCGCGGTCGCCGCCTGCGCCTTGGCTCCGTCGAGCGCGCTTTGCGCGGTGCGCAGGTTCTTCTGGGCGGCGTCGAAGCTGGAGCGCGTCGTGAAGCCGGAGCTAAGCAATTGCTTCTGCCGGTCAAAGGCCGCCTGGTTTTGTTTCAGCACCGCCTCGGCCGAGGCCACGGCGGCGTTGGCGGCGTCGAGATCGGCCTTGGCGGCGGCCGGATCGAGACGCGCCAGCGTCTCGCCGGCTTTGACATGCGCGCCGACATCGACGTTGCGCTCGATGACGCGGCCGCTGATGCGGAAGGAGAGGTCGGAACTGACGCGCGCGGCGATCGCGCCAGTCAGCGACAGCGTCGGCGCGTATTGCGACACTTTCGCCGTCATCACCTGCACCGGCAACGGCGGCCGCTTGGATACGCTTGGCGGATTGCAGGCGGCGAGCGGCGTCGCGGCGAGCATCGCCAGGAACCTCGTGCCCGACCGCATCGCGCCCCCGTTCACGTCCGACGGGCGTGAGATAGAGGGCAGCGCGAGCGCGCCGTCAAGCTGTGGGGCGCTCAGCCGTGCCCGTAGAGCGCCGCCAACGCCGCCTTGCTCGCCGCCGCGACGCCGCGCTCGGTGATGATGCCGCTGACGAGTTCGGCCGGGGTGACGTCGAAGGCGGGATTGGCGGCGCGCGTCCCCGGCGGCGCAAGCTCGACTTCGGCGACGCGGCCGTCGGCGAGCCGGCCCCAGATATGCGTCACTTCGCGCCCGTTGCGCTCCTCGATTTCGATCTTGCGGCCGTCCTCGATCGTCCAGTCGATGGTCGTGCCGGGTGCGGCGACGTAGAACGGCACGCCGTTGGCGCGCGCCGCGAGGGCCTTCAGGTAGGTGCCGATCTTGTTGGCGGCGTCGCCGCGCGCCGTCACCCGGTCGGCGCCGACGATGCAAAGGTCGACCTCGCCATGCTGCATGAGATGGCCGCCGGCGTTGTCGACGATAAGCGTGAACGGCACGCCATGCTGGCCGAGTTCGAAGGCGGTGAGCGAGGCGCCCTGGTTGCGCGGCCGCGTCTCGTCGACGTAGACGTGGACCGGCACGCCGCGCTCGTGGGCGAGATAGATCGGCGCGGTCGCTGTGCCCCAATCGACGCAGGCGAGCCAGCCGGCGTTGCAATGGGTCAGCACATTGACCCGCCGCCCCGACGCTTTATGCGCCGCCTCGATCAGTTTGAAGCCGGCTTCGCCGATGGCGCGGTTGAGCTTGACGTCCTCCTCGCAGATTTCATCGGCGCGCCGGAACGCCGCCTCGCCGCGCGCCGCCGCCGGCAGCGGCGCAACGACGGCGCGGACATCGTCGAGCGCGTGCTTGAGGTTGACGGCGGTCGGGCGGCTGGCGTTGAGCGCCCGATAGGCCTCAGCCAGGCTCGCATCGTCGCCCGCCTTGGTCAGCGCGATGGCGAGCCCGTAGGCCGCGGTGGCGCCGATCAGCGGCGCGCCGCGCACCACCATGGTCTTGATCGCCGCGACGGCGCTTTCGAGCGAATCCAGGCGCCGGAACGCCAGTTCGTGCGGCAGCCGGGTCTGGTCGATAGCCTCGACGGCGGCCGGGCCGGCGCGCCAGATCGTGCGATAGGCTTTGCCGTCGATTCTCATGCCGTCTCCCGCAGCGTCCTGCTTCTCGGCCCCGCTTTAGGCAATTTCGTCGTCAGTCACAATAATGGTACGAGCGTTAAACTCGGAACGTATTAAGTCCTGCTACGCTTCGAGCGGACGGAAAAGGGGGATTCGGCATGGATTTGGTCACGTCTGCGCAGGAGGCCGCCGCGGTCGAGGACGTGCGCGCCTACTCCGCCGAGGAGCTGAAGGCCGCAGTGCTCGCCAAGCTCAAATTCATGGTCGGCAAGGACCCGGTGACGGCGAGCCGGCGCGACTGGTTCCTCTCCGTCGCCGGCGCCACCCGCGACATCATCGTCGAATGCTGGATTCCCGCCACCCATCGCACCTACCAGCAGCGCCGCAAGCGCGTCTATTACCTCAGCCTCGAATTTCTCATCGGCCGCCTGTTGTACGACGCGATGACCAATCTCGGCATCGTCGAGCCGATGACGACGGCGATGGCGCAACTCGGCGTCGACCTCAATTCGCTGCGGCGCATCGAATCGGATGCGGCGCTCGGCAATGGCGGCCTTGGGCGGCTGGCGGCCTGCTTCATGGATTCGATGGCGACGCTGTCGATCGCCGCCCACGGCTACGGCATCCGCTACGACAACGGCCTGTTCAAGCAGATCATCCGCAACGGCTGGCAGCAGGAGGCGCCGGAGGATTGGCTCAGCCACGGCGACCCCTGGGAGTTCGAGCGCCCCGAGGTCAATTACGCCATCGGTTTCGGCGGCTGGGTCGAGGCGGTGCAAGGCGACAACGGCGAGTCGCACCATGTCTGGCGCCCCGGCGAGCGCGTCGAGGCGATCGCCTTCGACACCGCGATCGTCGGCTGGCGCGGCCGCCACGTCAACACGCTGCGGCTATGGTCGGCGCGCGCTCCCGACCCGCTGAAGCTCGATGCCTTCAACGCCGGCGACTACCTCGGCGCGCAGTCGGACACGGTGCGCGCCGAGGCGATCTCGAAGGTGCTCTACCCCTCCGATGCAACGCCCGCCGGCCAGGAATTGCGCCTGCGGCAGGAATATTTCTTCGCCTCGGCTTCGCTGCTCGACCTCGTGCGCCGCCACGTCAAGGTGTTCAAGGACGTGCGCTCGCTGGCCGAGCATGTCGCGGTGCAGCTCAACGACACCCATCCCTCGATCGGCGTCGCCGAGCTGATGCGCATCCTGCTCGACCTCAACGGCCTGCCCTGGGACGAAGCGTGGAAGATCGCCAGCGCGGTGTTCTCCTACACCAACCACACGCTGCTGCCGGAAGCGCTCGAAAGCTGGCCGGTCGGCCTGATGGAGCGGCTGCTGCCGCGCCACATGCAGATCATCTATCTCATCAACGCCATGCATCTGGAGGCGGCGCGCAAGCAGGGCATGACCGACCCCGGCTTCATGGCCGCGATCTCGCTCATCGACGAGCACAGCGGCCGGCGCGTGCGCATGGGGGCGCTGGCCTTCGTCGGCTCGCACAAGATCAACGGCGTCTCGGGGCTGCACACCGAGCTGATGAAGCAGACGGTGTTCCGCGACCTCAACCTCGTCTACCCCGGCCGCATCGTCAACAAGACCAACGGCATCACCTTCCGCCGCTGGTTGCTGGAGTGCAACCCGAGACTGTCGGCGATCATCCGCGCCGCCGTCGGCGACAAGGGCCTGCACGACGCCGAGACGCTGCGCGGGCTCGCCCGCTACGCCGACGATTCCTCGATGCAGGAGCAGATCGCGCTGGCGCGGCGCGCCAACAAGGTGGCGCTGGGCCAGCTCGCCGCCGAGACGCTCAACCAGCGCCTCGACCCGGACGCCATGTTCGACGTGCAGATCAAGCGTATCCACGAATACAAGCGCCAATTGCTCAACGTCCTGGAGACGATCGCCCGCTACAACGAGATCCGCGCCAATCCAACCATCGACTTCGCGCCGCGGGTGAAAATCTTCGCCGGCAAGGCGGCGGCGAGCTACACCCAGGCCAAGCTCATCATCAAGCTCGCCATCGACGTCGCTCGCGCCGTCAACAGCGACCCGACGGTGCGCGGCCTGCTCAAGGTGGTGTTTCTGCCGAACTACAACGTCAGCCTGGCCGAGACGATCATCCCCGCCGTCGACCTCTCCGAGCAGATTTCGACCGCCGGCATGGAGGCGTCGGGAACCGGCAATATGAAAATGGCGTTGAACGGAGCGCTGACCGTCGGCACACTCGACGGCGCCAATGTCGAGTTGAAGGATCTGGTGGGCGACGACAACATCTTCATCTTCGGCCTGACCGCCCACGAGGTCGAGGCGACGCGCGCCAACGGCATCGATTCGACGGCCTATATCGAGGCCTCGCCGGTGCTGCGCGACGTGCTCGATTCGATCGGCTCCGGGGTGTTCTCGGCCGACGACCGCGGCCGCTACCACGGCCTCGTCGAGACGCTGCGCCATCACGATTATTTCATGGTGTGCGCCGACTTCGACGCCTACTGGGCGACGCAACAAAAGATCGACGTGGCTTGGCGGGACCGCAAAGCTTGGCTACGATCGAGCATATTGAACACGGCCAATACCGGGTGGTTCTCGTCGGATCGCACGATCAGCGAATACGCCGACGACATCTGGAAGGTGTCGTATGAGCGCATGGCCTAGGGGAGCACCGCATTGAGCGAAACTTGGCGCGCAGACGAATCCGACATCGACGCCCTCGCGGCGGCGCGCCACCCGGACCCGTTCTCGTTCATGGGTCCGCACCTCACCCCGCAGGGCTGGGCGATCCGCGCCTTCGCCCCCGACGCGATTTCGGTGCGCGCCCTGACGCGCGAAGACGCGCCGCTCGTCGAACTGGAACGTCGCAAGGACGATTTCTTCGAGGCGCTGCTGCCGAAAGGCGCTGAGCGCCCAACCTACCGGCTGGAGGTGACGCGCACCGGCGGCGTCTCGACCTACGAGGACGCTTATGCCTTCGGCACGGCGCTCGGGCCGCTCGACGATCACTTGTTGATCGAGGGCACCCACCGCGAGATTTACAAGCGCCTCGGCGCGCAGATCACCCACCACGAAGGCGCCGGCGGCGTGCTGTTCGCCCTTTGGGCGCCGAACGCGCGCCGCGTCTCCGTCGTCGGCGACTTCAATGGCTGGGACGGCCGGCGCTGCCAGATGCGCAAGCGCATCGACAGCGGCCTGTGGGAGATCTTCATCCCGCATCTGGGCGCCGGAACGGTCTATAAGTACGAGATCATCTCGGCGAGCGGCGAGTTGCAGCCGCTGAAGGCCGACCCGTTCGGCTTCGAGGCGGAATTGCGGCCCTCGACCGCCTCGGTTGTCGCCTACACCTCCGACTTCGAGTGGACCGACGCCGCCTATATGGCGGCGCGCGGACAGGGCGAGTTGCGGCGCAAGCCGATGTCGACCTACGAATGCCACCTCGGCTCCTGGCGGCGCGGCGAGGGTGGGCGCTGGCTGACCTATGACGAACTGGCGCAAACGCTGATCCCCTATGTCGCCGAACTCGGCTACACGCATATCGAGTTCATGCCGGTGACCGAGCATCCGCTCGACATCTCCTGGGGCTACCAGCCGATCGGTCTGTTCGCGCCGACCCGGCGCTTCGGCGCGCCGGAGGGCTTCGCCCGGCTCGTCGACAAAGCCCATGCGGCGGGAATCGGCGTCATCCTCGATTGGGTGCCGGCGCATTTTCCCACCGATGCGCATGGCCTGGCCTGGTTCGACGGCGCGCCGCTCTACGAACATAAGGACCCGCGCCGCGGCTTCCATCCCGACTGGAATACCGCCATCTACGATTTCGGCCGCCGCGAGGTCGCCAATTTCCTGCACGCCAGCGCGCTCTACTGGCTCGATCGCTACCATGTCGATGGCCTGCGCGTCGACGCCGTCGCCTCGATGCTCTACCTCGATTATTCCCGCAAACCCGGGGAATGGACGCCCAACGCCGACGGCGGCAACGAGAATTACGACGCCATCAGCTTTATCAAGCGCGCCAACGAGGCGGTCTATGGGCTGTTTCCCGGCGCGTTCGTGATCGCCGAGGAATCGACCGCCTTTCCCGGCGTCACCATGCCCACCAGCGCCAACGGGCTCGGCTTCGGTTTCAAATGGAACATGGGCTGGATGCACGACACTCTGGAGTACATGTCCAAAGACCCCGTGTATCGGCGCTGGGCGCACGATCAGATGACGTTCAGCATGGTCTATTCGTTCAGCGAGAATTTCGTGCTGGCGCTTTCCCATGACGAGGTCGTCTACGGAAAGCGCTCGATCGTGTCGAAGATGCCGGGCGACGAGTGGCAGCGCTTCGCCAATGCGCGCGCCTATTATGGCTTCATGTGGGGCCATCCCGGCAAGAAGCTGTTGTTCATGGGCCAGGAGTTCGGCCAAACCTCGGAATGGGATTGCAACGCCGACCTGCCGTGGTGGCTGCTCGACCACCCGCCGCACCAGGGCCTGAAGCGCCTGATCGGCGACCTCAACGCCCTCTACCGCTCGCGCCCGGCCTTGCACGCGCGCGATTGCGAGCCGGAAGGGTTCCGCTGGGTCGTCGTCAACGATTCCGACCAATCGGTGATCGCGTTCCTGCGCTTCGGGGCGGCGGGCGACGCGCCGGTGGCGGTGATCTCCAACTTCACGCCAGTGGTGCGCCGCAACTATCGCATCGGCCTGCCGAACGCCGGGCGCTGGGCCGAGGCGTTGAACACCGACGCGCGGGAATATTGGGGTTCGGGAGTTGGCAATCTCGGCGGCGTCCTCGCCGAGGCGCAGCCCTCGCATGGCCTGCCAGCCTCCGCCGCCCTCACCCTGCCGCCGCTGGCGACGGTGTTCCTGGAATGGCGGCCGTCGGAACCCTGAGCGCGCTCGGCGCGCCGCAGAATCCATTTTGATTTCGTCATGGAGCCGGCGCAATAAGGAAGCCGGGGAGCGTTGGGAGGTAGCGAGTATGGTTGAAACGAAGCAAGCGACGCCAGCAGCCCCGTTCGCGCGTCACGCCATGGCCTATGTGCTGGCCGGCGGACGCGGCAGCCGTCTCATGGAACTCACCGACTGGCGCGCCAAGCCGGCCGTCTATTTCGGCGGCAAGTCGCGCATCATCGATTTCGCGCTTTCGAACGCGCTCAATTCCGGCATCCGCCGCATCGCGGTGGCGACCCAGTACAAGGCGCACAGCCTCATCCGCCACATGCAGCGCGGCTGGAACTTCTTCCGCCCCGAGCGCAACGAGAGCTTCGACGTGCTGCCGGCCTCGCAGCGCGTCTCGGAAACCATGTGGTATCTCGGCACCGCCGACGCCGTCTATCAGAACATCGACATCATCGAGAGCTATCATCCGCAATACATGGTCATCCTGGCCGGCGACCACGTGTATAAGATGGACTACGAGAAGATGCTGCAACAGCATGTCGAGTCCGGCGCGGACGTGACGGTCGGTTGCCTGGAGGCGCCGATCGCCGAGGCGTCGGCGTTCGGCGTCATGCACGTCGACGAGAACGACCGCATCATCGCCTTCCTGGAGAAGCCGAAGAACCCGCCGCCGATGCCGGGGCGCACCGACGTCTCGCTGTGCAGCATGGGCATCTATGTGTTCGACACCAAGTTCCTTATCGAGGAACTGCGGCGCGACGCCGCCGACCCCAATTCCGCCCACGATTTCGGCAAGGATCTGGTCCCCTATCTGGTCGCCAACGGCAAAGCGGTGGCGCATCATTTCGGGCGCTCCTGCGTGCGCTCGCACGAGGAGAACAATACCTACTGGCGCGATGTCGGCACCGTCGACGCCTATTGGCAGGCCAATATCGATCTCACCGAGATCGTGCCCGAGCTTGACCTCTACGATCGCCAATGGCCGATCTGGACCTTCGCCGAGATCACCCCGCCCGGCAAGTTCGTGCATGACGTCGACGGGCGGCGCGGCTATGCGGTGTCGTCGCTGATCTCCGGCAATTGCATCGTCTCCGGCTCCGCGATCTCGCGCTCGCTGCTGTTCACCGGTTGCCGCGTCCACTCCTATTCGAACGTCCACGAGGCGGTCATCATGCCCTATGTGCGCATCGGCCAGAATTGCCGGCTCAGCAAAGTAATCATCGATTCCGGCGTCAAGATACCCGATGGCCTCGTCGTCGGCGAGGACCCGGAGTTGGACGCGCGGCGCTTCCGCCGCACCGATGCCGGCGTCGTGCTGATTACCCAGCCGATGATCGACAAGCTCGCCTAGAGCGGCTACCGATCAGGTCTAGCCATCGTCATTGCGAGCGAAGCGAAGCAATCCATGCCTCCACCGGGCCGAATTCTCCCAATAGCCTGCGATCTCCGCAAGATGGATTGCTTCGCTTCGCTCGCAATGACGGCGCGCCCAACTCAATCTGTTTTGGGCTTGTTGTAGCTCATGCTGCGCGTCCTCTCGATCGCCTCCGAAGCCTTCCCGCTCATCAAGACCGGGGGGCTGGCCGACGTCGTCGGGGCGCTGCCGCTGGCGCTGCCGCGCCAGGGCGTCGAGATGCGCACGCTGCTGCCGGGCTATCCTTCGGTGAAGGCGAAGCTCGAAAAGGCCGAGACCGTGCATGCCTATCCCGCCCTCATGGGCGGCCCGGCGCGGCTGCTGGCCGCCCATGCGGCGGGCCTCGACCTGTTCGTGCTCGACGCGCCGCATCTCTACGACCGTCCCGGCAACCCCTATCTCGGCCCCGACGGGCGCGACTGGCCGGACAACGCCTTCCGCTTCGCAGCGCTGGCCCGCGTCGGCGCCGATCTCGCCAAGGGTCTGTTGCCGGCCTATGTCGCCGATGTCGCCCATGCCCACGATTGGCAAGCGGCGCTCGCCCCGGTCTATCTGCATTATGACGGAACGCCGCGGCCGGCGACGGTGCTGACCCTGCACAACATGGCCTTCCAGGGCCATTACTATGGCGACCTGATCGGCGCGCTCGGCCTGCCGGCGAGCGCCATGAGCCTGGAAGGGGTCGAATATTTCGGCGGCGTCGGCTTCCTGAAAGGCGGCATCAGGCTTGCCGACAAGATCACCACCGTGTCGCCGACCTATGCGCGCGAAATCCTCACCCCCGAATTCGGCATGGCGCTCGACGGCCTGCTGCGCAGTCGCGCCGCCGATGTCGAGGGCATCGTCAACGGCATCGACGACGAAGTGTGGGACCCCGAGACGGATGACACGCTGGCGCACCCGTTCAGCGCCTTGAAGCTTGAGGACCGCGACGCCAATCGCACGGCGCTGCAAGAGAAATTCGGCATCGCGGCGGCGGATAGCGGGCCGCTGTTCGGCGTCGTCTCGCGGCTGACGAGCCAGAAGGGGCTCGACCTGCTGCTCGCCTGCCTGCCAGGGCTGGTGGCGCGCGGCGGCCAACTGGCGCTGCTGGGGACCGGCGAGCCGGCGCTTGAGCTGGGCTTTCGCAGAATGGCCGGCGTCTATCCCGATCATGTCGGCTGCGTCATCGGTTACGACGAGCGGCTCGCCCATCTCATCCAGGCCGGCGTCGATTTCCTCGTCGCGCCGTCGCGCTTCGAGCCCTGCGGCCTGACCCAACTCTATGCGCTGCGCTATGGCGCGGCGCCTTTGGTGGCGCGCGTCGGCGGCCTCGCCGACACCGTGATCGACGCCAACGAGGCGGCGCTGTCGGCGGGCGTTGCGACCGGCGTGCAATTCTATCCGCCGGAGATCGGCGCGCTCGACTATGCGATCTCGCGCGCGTTCGATCTCCACGCCGATCCTGCGGCGATGCGCCGTCTGCGTCTCAACGGGATGCGCGCCGACGTCTCGTGGCGCCTGCCGGCGCGGCGCTACGCCGCCCTTTACGCCCGGCTGAGGACGCCCGCATGACCGAATCCGCCGACCCCAGCCACGTCATCCGGCTGGAGGGGGGCGAGGTCGCCGTCTACGCCCCGCACGCCTCCGCCGCGCAAGTCTGCCTGTTCGACGAGAACGGCGAGCGCGAGACGCTGCGCATCAAGCTGACCGCCGACGCCGAGGGCTATCATCGCGGCTTCGCGCCGGGGCTCACCGAGGGCGCGCGCTACGGCCTGCGCGTCGAGGGGCCATTCGATCCCGCGCACGGACATCGCTTCGACGCCGCCAAGCTGCTGGTCGATCCGCTGGCGGCCGAAATCGACCGCCCGTTCAAGCTGCATCCGGAAATGTTCGAGCGCGGCGCCGACACCGCCGCGGTGATGCCGAAATGCGTGGTGCGCGCCTCTCCTGGCGGCGAGGTCGGCCATACCCGCGTCGCCATGGCCGACACCGTCATTTACGAGGTCAACCTGCGCAGCTTCTCGCGGCTGCGCATGGACATTCCCGAGCCGTCGCGCGGCCGCTTCGCCGCGCTCGCCGAGCCGCCGCTCGTCAAGCACATCAAGGCGCTCGGGGTGACGACGGTTGAGCTGATGCCGGCCGACGCCTTTATCGACGAGCGCCACCTGCCGGCGCTGGGATTGTCGAATGCCTGGGGCTACAACCCGGTGTTCTGGGGCGCCCCGGACCCGCGCCTCGCCCCTGGCGGCTGGCGCGACGTGCGCCGCGCCACCGATGCGCTGCACGCCGAAGGCTTGGAGGTCGTGCTCGACGCGGTGCTCAACCACAACGGCGAGAGCGACGAGGGCGGTCCGACGATCTCCTTTCGCGGCCTCGACAACGCCGCCTATTTCCGCCTCGCGCCCGAGGATCTGGCGCGCTACGTCAACGACATGGGCTGCGGCAATTGCGTCGCCCTCGACCGGCCGCCGATCGTCGCGCTGGCGCTCGCCGCCCTGCGGCGCTGGATGGAATGGGGCGGCATCGACGGCTTCCGTTTCGATCTCGCCACCGCACTCGGGCGTCGCCCGGCCGGCTTCGACGCCCATGCGCCGATGCTGGCGGCGCTTGCCGCCGACCCCGTGCTCGCCAAGGCCAAGCTGATCGCCGAACCCTGGGACATTGGCCCCGGCGGCTACCGGCTCGGCGCCTTTCCCGACGCCTGGGGCGAATGGAACGATCACTTCCGCGACGGCGTGCGCCGCTTCTGGCGCGGCGATGCGGGGTTACGCGGCGAACTGGCGACGCGGCTCGCCGGCTCCCGCGACGTCTTCGGCCACGCGCCGGCGCCGACCAAGAGCGTCAATTTCATCGTCGCCCACGACGGCTTTACATTGGCCGACCTGGTCTCCTACGCGCACAAGCACAACGAAGCCAACGGCGAGAACAACCGCGACGGCAATAACGAAAACTACTCTTGGAACCACGGCGTCGAGGGCGACACGATTGATCCCGTCATCCTCGCCGCGCGCGCCCGCGACCAGCGCAATCTGCTGGCGACACTGTTCTGCGCCCACGGAGTGCCGATGTTTCCCGCCGGCGCCGAGATCGGCCACAGCCAGAAGGGCAACAACAACGCCTACGCCCAGGACAATGCCGTCTCCTGGCTCGACTGGGGGCGCGCCGATGCGCAGCTTCCGGCCTTCGTCGGCCGCCTCGCCGCGGTGCGCGCCGCCCATCCGGCGTTGCGGCGCGCCGCGTGGCTCGACGGCCGGCCGCTCGCCGAGGGCGGCCCGCTCGATGTGCAATGGCGCGACGCCGAGTTGCCGCTGGTCGACGCCAGCCATTGGGAGTCTCCCAACGGCGACGTGCTGACCGCGGTGTTCGCGGCCCCGACGGCGGACGGTTTCGACCGCGCCCTCGTCGCCTTCAACCGCGGCGGCGCCGCCTCGCTGCGCTTGCCGGAGCCGCGGCCGGGCTTTGCGTGGCGGGTGCGGCTCGACACCAGCGACGATTCGCACGTCGACGCGCTGACCGAACTCGCCGACCGCACGCCGCTGCCGGCGCGCGCGACGCTCATCGTCGCCGAGACGCCGGCTGCCGCCAGGGCGGCGCGCGCCCCCAACGCGCATGACGTCGAGACGCTCGCCGCCGCCGCCGGCATCGCCGGCGAGTGGTGGGACGTGGCGGGCGCGCATACGCTGGTCTCGACCTCGACCAAGCTGGCGCTGCTCGATTGCTTCGGACTGCCCGCCCGCACCCAGGCGCTCGCCCGCGCCTCGCTCGACCGGCTGATGGAGGGCACGGCGGCGCGCCGGCTGCCGCCCTCGATCACGCTGCCGCTCGATGCGCCGCCGCGCGCGCCGCTGCGCTGCGACCCCGCCGCGCCGCTCGCCCCGATCGAGTTCCAGGTGACGCTGGAGGACGGCTCGACCGTTTCCGGCTCGACGCCGGGGGCCGATGCGCGCCGCATTACGTTGCCGAACGGGCGCGAGATCGACGAGCGCCATTTCGACCTGCCGGCGCTGCCGATCGGGCGCCACCGGCTCCAAGTCGGCGGCGCCGTCTCGGCGCTGACCATCGCGCCGCCCGAGGCCTATCGGCCGAAGGCGGTGTGGAAGCGCCGCTTCGGCGTCTCGGCCCAGCTCTACGCTTTGCGCCGCGCGCAAGGCGATCAGGGCATCGGCGATTTCACCGCCCTCGGCGGCGCCGCGGCGGCGGCGGCGGCCAAAGGCGCCGCCTATTTCGGCGTCAGCCCCATGCACATGCTGTTTCCCGCCGACCGCGGCCGCGCCAGCCCCTATCATCCGTCCGACCGGCGCTTTCTCGATCCCATCTTCATCGACGCGCTGGCGCAGGACAGTCTGCCGGTGGACGAGGAATGGAGCGCCGCCGCCGCCACGCTCGGCGAGCGGCTGAGCGCGGTTTCGAAGCTGCCGGCGATCGATTACGAAGCGGTGTGGAGCGTCAAGCGCATCGCGCTGCAATACCGCTTCGCCGCTTTCCTGCGCGCCCGCGCGGCGCACCCGCACGATCCGCTGTTCGCCGAGTTCGACGCCTTCGTCGCCACGGGAGCCGAGGCGCTGTTGCGCTTCGCCGTGTTCGAGGCCATTCAGCGGGAACGCGAGGGCCAATATTGGCGGCTGTGGCCAACGGAGTTGCGCGACGCCGACCCGGCGGCGCTCGCCGCCAAAGCGGCCGAGCGCGACTATGACGTGCGGCTCTCGCAATTCTGCCAATGGCTCGCCGACCGCCAGTTAGGCGCGGCGGCGGCGCGCGCGCGGGCGGCGGGGCTCGACATCGGCCTCTACCGCGATCTCGCCATCGGCTCGGCCCCGGATGGCGCGGAGAGCTGGTCGCGCGCGGCCGAGCTTGGCATCGGCGCGGCGGTCGGCGCGCCGCCAGACCCGTTCTCGTCGGCGGGGCAGAACTGGCAATTGCCGCCGCCAGACCCCATCGCCGGCGCGCTGTCGGGCTGGAAGGGCCAGCGCGACCTGCTCGCCGCCAACATGCGCCACGCCGGCATGCTGCGCATCGACCACGCGATGGGGCTGACGCGGCTGTTCGTCATCCCCGAGGGCGCCAAGCCCGCCGAAGGCGCCTATGTCGCCTATCCCGTCGACGAGTTGATCGGCCAGATCGCGCTGGAGAGCCAGCGCCACCACTGCATGGTGATCGGCGAGGATCTCGGCACCGTGCCCGACGGCTTCCGCGACAAGCTGAGCAAGGCCGATATATCGGGCATGCGGGTGGTGTATTTCGAGCGCAAGGACAATGCCTTCCTCGATCCCCGCGATTATCCCGTGCACAGCGTCGCCTGCGTTTCCACGCATGATCTGCCGACGCTGGCCGGCTGGTGGCAGGCCGCCGACATCGCCGAGCGCATGAGCCTGGGCCAATTGGGCCCCGACCACGCCGTGCGCGCGCTCGCCGAGCGGCTGACCGAGAAGCAGGCGCTCGTCGAGGCGCTGATCGGCGCCGGCGCGCTCGAACATGCGCCGGCGCTCGACGCGCCGATGGACAATCGGCTGGCGGCGGCGGTGCACACCTTCCTGGCGCACGCCGGCTCGGCGCTGGCGAGCGTGCAATTCGACGATCTCGCTGGCGAGACGGTGGCGACCAATTTGCCGGGCACCGATCGCGAGCGCCCGAACTGGCGCCATCGCGCCAAAGACGACGCCGTCAAGCTGTTCGAAGCGCCGCGCGCGCAGGCGATCCTGATGGCGATCTCAGCGGCGCGGCCACGGCCGGCGTGATGCGATGCCAAGTCTGAGCCTGGAGGCGCTGGCCGAGCGCTTCCCGCAATTCCGCGTCGCCGTCGTCATCGCCGAGGGGCTGACAATCGGCGAGCGCGACGAAGCGCTCGACGCCGAGATCACGGCGGCGCAGGCCCGCGCCCGCGCGCGCTGGGCGGGGACGGAGCTTTCGGCGATTCCCGGCGTCGCGGCGTGGCGCCGGGCTTATCGCGACTTCGGCATTAAGAAAACGAGCTATCGCTCGTCGGTCGAGCGGTTGCTCAAGCGGGTGCTGGCCGGCGACGCCCTGCCGCGCGTCAACGCGCTGGTCGATCTCTACAATATGGTGTCGCTGGACGAGGTTCTGTGCCTCGGCTGCGATGATCTCGACCGCGTCGAGGGCGATCTGGCGTTCCGTTTCTCGCGGCCCGACGACAGCTTCATCGACATGGGCGCCGCGCCCGGCGAGGACGCCGAGGACCCGCCGAAGCCCGGCGAGGTCGTCTACGCCGATGCGCGCAAAGTGCTGTGCCGGCGCTGGAACTGGCGTCAGGACGCACGCTCGGCGGTGACGCCTGCGACGCGGCGCGTCGTGTTGACGGCGCAATCCAACGGCAGCGGCGACGTCGAGGCGGCGGCGGCGCGGCTGGCAGCAGGGATTGGACGGGCCTGCGGCGGCGGCGCGCGCCTGTGGGTCGCCGACCGGGAGCGGCCGACGGTGGCGTGGTGAAGGTCAGGCGCGGTTGACGCCGCCATGCGGCATCGTCGGGCCGCTGACGAGGCTGAACAGCGCGGCAGCGATGCGGCGCCAGCCCCTGCGGCGGGGCGCGACCTGCGGCGGCGCGGCCTCGGCGCGCATTGGCGAGGCGGCAAAGCTCGCGGCTTCGCTGTGGGTTGGCGTTGGCGTCTTGGCGGCGGCGTTGAGCGCGGCGTTGGCGGCGCAGCCGGCGATGCAAACGTCGTGGAATGGCGAGACAATGCTCATGATCGAACCCTCAACGGGCAGGAGGTCGCCTTTCAGAAATAATCGCGGCGAGTGTCGGTCAGGCGCCAAATTTGTTTCAAATTTTCTGTAACCTGCCCTGTCTCGCCAGCGGGCGGGGGAGCGGCTAGGCTTTGCCGATGTCTTCACGCCCGATTCGCATTGTTGGCGTCGATCCCGGCCTCAGCGCCACCGGCTGGGGCGTCATCGAGGCCGCCGGCACGCGCTTGCAGTTCCGCGCCTGCGGGACGATCTCGACCAATGTCGACATGCCGCTCAGCCGCCGACTGGCATTCATCCACCGCGAGCTTTGCGGCCTCATCGCCGAGCACGCGCCCGAGGAGGGCGCGGTCGAGGAGACCTTCGTCAACCGCGACCCGCGCTCGGCGTTGAAGCTCGGCCAGGCGCGCGGCGTGGCGCTGGCGGCGCTGGCGCTCGCCGGCTTGAATGTCGCCGAATATGCCGCCAATCTGGTCAAGAAAACCGTGGTCGGCGTCGGCCATGCGGAGAAGCAACAAGTTGGGATGATGGTGAAGATGCTGTTGCCTGCCTCCAACGCCCGCACCGCCGACGCGGCCGACGCGCTTGCAGTCGCCATCTGCCACGCCCAGCATCGCAACGCCCGCATCCGGGGCGCGGCGTGATCGGCAAGCTCAAGGGCTGCGTCGACAGCGTCGACGAGGACGGCCTCATCGTCGATGTCGGGGGGGTCGGTTATGTCGTCGCGGCTTCGGCGCGCACGCTGCGCGGGCTGCCGGGGCTCGGTGAGGCGGTGTCGCTGCATATCGAGACGCAGGTGCGCGAGGACGCGATCCGGCTGTTCGGCTTTCTGACCCCCGGCGAGCGCGACTGGTTCCGGCTGTTGCAGAGCGTGCAGGGGGTCGGCGCGAAAGTGGCGCTCGGCATTCTCGGCGCGCTGCCGGGCGAGGCGCTGGCGGCGGCGATTGCACGCCAGGACAAGGCGATGATGGCGCGCGCCCCCGGTGTCGGGCCGAAGCTGGCGGCGCGACTGGTGCTGGAGCTGAAGGACAAAGCCGCGGCGCTCGGCGGCGGCGATTTCGCGGCCATCGAGGCGGGTCCGGCCGCCGCCATGCCGAAAGCCGCCGAGGACGCGGTGCTGGCGCTGACCGGGCTGGGCTATGGGCGCCCGCAGGCGGCGGCGGTGGTCGCCAAAGCCCATAACGCGCTGGGGCCGGAGGCGGCGACCGCGGCGCTGATCCGCGCCGGCCTGAAGGAGCTGGCGCAATGAGCCCGCCGCCGGCGCCGCCGGCGCAGCGCGGCTTCTTCGCGCCCGCGCTTGGGCTGGTGGCGTTGTTTGCGGCGCTGGGGCCGGCCGTCGGCGGGGCGGTGTTCATCCCGCTCGCCCTGGTCGCGGAAGCGCAGACCCAGGCGGCGGCCCATATCGGCTGGATCGCCGGGCTCATCGGCCACGCCTTCGTGCTCGTCCCCGCCTACATCATCGGCTTCCTGCCGGCGGCTTTCACCGGGCTCGCCTATGCGCTTTACGACGCCTGGGCGCCGCCGACCGCGCCGCGAGCGCTCGGCGCCGGGATCATCGGCGCGCTGTTCGCGCATGGGCTCTATCTCTGGCTGGTGCAGGCGGGAACGGCGATGGTCGGCTGGGTCCGCTTCGATCTCGGCGACGGCGCCGGCAACGTTGTCTATGATTGGACGGCGGGCGAGTTCGACGCCTCGCTCTATCACGCGCTGATCGCCAGCGGCGCGATCGCCGCTTTCGCCTGCGCCGCGGCCGCCCGGCTGCTCGGCCTGTCGATGCGCGATTGAACTCTCAGGCGAATTTGATTGCCGCGACGCCGGCCAGGATCAGCAGCGCGGCGCCGGCGCGGGCGTGGCGGAACGGCTCGCCGAGCACCGCGACGCCGATTGCCGCCGCAAACACCACCGAACATTCGCGCAACGCCGCCACCGCGCCGATTTCGGCCTGCGTCATCGCCCAGACGACCAGCGCATAGCCGGAAAAGGCGGCGACGCCGCCGACCGCGGCGCGCACCGGCTCGCGCGTGAATTGCGCCAGCGCGCCACGGCCGCGCCAGGCGACGAGCACCGGCGCATAGAGCGCGGCGGTGAGCCCGTCGGCCCAGGCGTTGTAGCCGAAGGCATTGACCATCGCCGGCCCCGAGCGCCGCGCGCCCTCGCCGTCGACGACGGAATAGACGGCGATGATGGCGGCGTTGAGCACGGCGTAGCGGATCGTCGCCGCGTCGATGCGCCCGTGCGCGAAGCCGCTCGCCCCCATGGCGGCGACGCCGGCGACCAGCGCCAGCACGCCGGCCAGCGCCAGCGGCGGCAGCCGTTCGCCGAGCGCCACCGCGGCGATCGCGGTGGCGATGAGCGGCGCCAGGCCCCGCATCAGCGGATAGACGACGGAGAGATCGGCGTTGCGGTAAAGCCGGCCGACGAGGACGAAATAGACGACATGGACGATCGCCGATGCGGCGACGAACGGCCACGCCGCCGACGCCGGAATAGGCGTCGCGGCGCCGACGAACAAGGCGATGATTCCGCACCACAGGCAGACACGCGCCGAGGTCATGAACTTGTCGCCGGCGCTCTTGACCAGCGAGTTCCACAGCGCATGCATCAGCGCAGCGGCGAGAACCGCCGTCATCACGATCCCCGACAAGCCGCTGGCCTCTCGCTGTCATCAAAGCGTCACGCGGGGGGTTACGGCAAGGCGGCAGATTTGGCTAGCGTCGAGCCGGCCCGGCGCCCGCTTTTCAGGCGCCGGCGCCCGCTGCGCGCGGCTTGCGCGGGGTGGCGAAGCCCGGCATTGTCGCGCCGCCAACGGGAGCAAGGCTGCTATGAACCTGACGCCGCGCGAGAAAGACAAGCTCCTGGTGGCGATGGCGGCGGTGGTGGCGCGCCGGCGACTGGAGCGCGGCGTCAAACTCAACTTTCCCGAGGCGGTGGCGCTGATCTCGGATTTCGTCGTCGAGGGAGCGCGCGACGGCCGCTCGGTGGCGGACCTGATGGAGGCCGGCGCGCATGTGATCTCCGCCGATCAGGTGATGGACGGCATCGCCGCGATGATCCCCGACATCCAGGTCGAGGCGACCTTCCCCGACGGGACCAAGCTCGTCACCGTGCATAATCCGATTCGCGGCGCCGACGACAAGCTGATCCCCGGCGAGACATTGGCCGAGCCCGGCGAGATCGTCATGAACGAGGGCCGGGCGACGCTGACGCTCGATGTCGCCAATAGCGGCGACCGGCCGATCCAGGTCGGCTCGCACTACCATTTTTTCGAGGCCAACCCGGCGCTGAAGTTCGAGCGCGCGGCGACCAGGGGCTACCGGCTCGACATCCCCGCCGGCACGGCGACGCGCTTCGAGCCGGGGCAGACGCGCACGGTGCGGCTGGTGGCGATCGCCGGCAAGCGCGAGGCGGTAGGGTTTCGCGGCGACGTGATGGGGAAGGTGTGAGGAAGCAATTCTTTATTTCAGTTCCCCCGATGCACAGTATTTACGTGAGTAGTAACCATCCCCCGGCAAAGCCGGGGGCCTTCATAATGTGAGCCGCTCAAAGCGGCATTGGGGGCGCTGATGCGACCCCGGTTGGTTGCCACCTGAAGGTGGCGAGGCGGGGACGCTGGCGCGGC
>DATNDU010000202.1:0-6987 GCA_035606915.1 Roseiarcus sp.
GCGAGCCTATGACCCTATTGCTCGGAGAACCATCGCCTGGGTTCTTGGTGGCCGTGATGACGCCGCTTGCCAAAAGCTTCTCGACAAAATCGGCGTCGAAGGCAAAACATTCGTCACAGATGATTGGGAGGGCTATCACCGCCTCATCCCCGAGGACCAACTCTTCACAGGCAAAGACCTGCCCGTCTCCATCGAACAAGACAACAGCAATATTCGCCACTTCGTCGCGAGATTTCGTCGGCGCGCCAAGGTCGTCTCCAAGGTCGTCGAAATGGTTGATCTGTCGCTGAGGGCCTACCGCCATTTCCACGACAACATCCAAGCCTTCATCGAAAAAGCCACGGTTTTCCGCTCTATCTTCAGTTAGGACTCTCTGAAATAGATTGTCTGTAGGGCGCCGCTGATCGTTGTGCTCGTCGCGTATCCGGTCGTCCCCGGGCCGGAGCCGAGGTACTGATAGCCGCCGCTGTAGATCGTCGTGTCCGTCGCCGACCCGGTCCCATAGCTGTCGCCGATATACTGAAAGCCGCCCGACACGATGGTTGTGCCGCCGTCGCTTGCCGCGCCGCCCGAGCCCGATGGGACATATTCGGTCGTGCTGAGAGTTCCGCTCATCGTTTCCCTCCTGGCTCGAGGCGCCGGCCGAAGCCCATCGCTCATTCCTCGGCCGGCGCGCGCGCGGGAAATCCCGGAACGCGCCGGATAGTCTGTTTCACCTGGCTCGCCGCCCGATCCCCAAAACTCGGGATCAGACTCGCCCATCACGCCGCACGGAAAAAGGTGGGGCCAAAACACCGTTTACGAAGTTTCGCCAACATCAGCCACTGAACCTGCAGAGCGAGCGTTATGCTCGCGAAGGGATCGACCTCAGCCTCTCGACACTGGCCGATCACGTCGGCGCATGCACGGCGGCCTTGGCTCCGTTGCGCGCGCTGATCGAGGCTCACGTTCTGGCAACCGTTTGCCTGCACGACGGCGACACTAAGGTTCCGATCCCGGCTAAGGGCAAGACGGACACCGGGCGCATCTGGGTCTATGCCCGCGACGACCACCCGTGCGGCGGACAAGGGCCGCCGGCGGCGCTGTTCTACCCGCACAGCCCAGAACTCCGAGCGCCATCTCGCGGCCTGGAGCGGCCTCCTCCAGGCCTGGTCGAGGCGAAGCGGTTGTGCGGGACTACATCGAGAACCAGGACAGCGAAGACCAAAAGTTGGAGCAAATGAACCTGTGGCGCTAGCCTGCCACCTTTAGGTGGCCAAGAAATCGGGGCCGCGCCAGCGTCCCTGCCTCGCCACCTTCAGGTGGCAACCAACTGGGGTCGCGTCAGCGCCCCCAATGCCGCTTCGAGCGGCTTACATCATGAAGGCCCCCGGCTTTGCCGGGGGATGGTTACTTTCCGGGTGCTTTTTCAATGGCCGCGCGCCGTTGGCGGCCAGGTCCTGGTCAGGCGACGGCCTGCGCCGAACGCGGCCTCACTTCGTAAGGGCGGCGAAAGCCTGCTCGAATCCTTTCGTCTTGACGGTGAATTTAACCACCTGCCCTCGAAGCCCGATAATCGTCACCTCGACCGTCGGCGCGCGCTTCAACTCCGCGGTTACCGTCGCATGCATGGGGACAATCGCCTCGCAATGATCGGCCGCACACAGCGAGTAGCTGTATTTTTTGACGGAATCGGCGCCAATTTTCACCTCGACGCCCGGCTCTATGAAGACGCCCGTCGGCACGGAAAGCACCGAAACGAGCTTGGATCTCTGCTCGCCGATGATCCAGGTGAAAATAACGCGGGGAACGTTGTTGATTTTTTCGGCAATGCGCAGCACCGCCGAACAGCGGGGCTTTGCGGCGCGCCGGTCCGGATAGGCGCAGTTTACAGTCCAATTGTCGTATGTGATGGTCTCCGTGCGCACGATCTTCGGCGCGGAATGGGTCTCGGCCGAGGGCGTTTGCGCATTGCCTTCGCTCTTATCCGTGCTGGGCGCAGGCTTCTTGGGTTGTTCGGTCGCATATGCGGCCGAGGCGAGCGCGCAGGCCGTCAGCGCCGCCACGACTATCTTGCAATAGGCCTTCACCGGATCGTGCCCCATAACTTGAGCCCTTGAAGTTTCTCAGCTTGAGTTTTTCCGATTAGGTCAGAAACCCAAGGTCCAAAGCTGGGCGGTTCGTCGGTCCCCTGGCGGGCCAAAGTCCAGTCAAATGCGACCGCGACTTGGTTGGCCCCTGTAAGGATTGGCCGGCGCTTCCGATCCGCCGTTCTGCCGGACATATCGCAAACACGTCTCGATTTGGCGTCCAAGCGCGGCTTGTCCAGGCCTCGCTTCGGGGCGGCGGCGCCGGAAACCTCGTCGCAGTCTGCTTGCGCGCCCCCGAGGGCGCGGCTGCGAGAACATGGCGATCGGGTTGATTGCTCCCGACCATCACCAAGTCAGTTGCACGCCGACTTGCCCGCCAGCGACCGCGCTCTCTTGGTAGTTCATGAACTCGGACCAACCCAAGCCCACGCCGCCGTTAATGGAAAGGCGGTTGTGGCCCGAGAAGATGTTTTCCGCCACGACGCCCATCGCGCTCAAGGCGAAGGCGTTCGAGGGCCTTCCATAGCTGCCGAAAACGCCATAACCCAATTTGACGCCGAACCTCTCGTTGGGGCCAAGCATCGGCGGCGACATCGCCATCGCCACCGCGACGCCGGCCTGCACCATGGCGATGGCCTTGAAGGTTGCGCCGCCGTCGGCGGCGAGATTGCCATAATTGTCCGTCGTCGGCAGTTGCAGCAGTCCCGACTGGAAAGTCTTGCTGGTATTCGAGGTGATGCCCGGCATCGTGTAGTTATTGGTCAGTGTTCCAAACACCTGCTGGTTGGTGCGCGTCGTCTGCGTGTTGGCGCCAAAAGCGGCGGAGTTGGCGTAGGTTGCGGCCGAATTGGCGCCGACGGCGGTCGAGTTGGAGCCGCCGTCGACGGCGTTCCCCGCGGTCGCGCTATTGCCAATGGCGACGGTGTTCGGCCCGAGCGCCGTGGACCCGCTGCCGACCGCCACGGAATTGTCGCCCGCGGCGTTTGCGCTTGTGCCGTAGGCGGCGCCGTTCACGCCCACGTTCGCCATCGCGTAGTCGCCGACTGCGGCGCCGCCAAAGGAGGCGTGGGCGCCGGCGCCGACCGCGACCGAGTCGGTCGCAACCGCGCCCGTGCCGATCGCGATCGTGTTGAGGCCCGTCGATTGCGCGGCGCCGACGGCGATCGAGCCATTGCCCGAGGCCAGCGAGTCGTAGCCGACCGCCGTTGCGCTTGGCGCGGATGCGGTCGAACTGACGCCAATCGAGATCGCGTTGGCCGCGCTCGCCGCCGCATTCATGCCTTCGGCGATGGCCGCGGTTCCCGAGGCCGTAGCATTCGGCGCCAGCGCCAGGCTGCCGGCGCCTGAAGCGACGGCATTGAAGCCGACGGCGGTCGCCTCGACGTTGGCGGCGGCGTTGCCCGTGCCGATGGCGACGCTGTAATCGCCGGAGGCGATGTTGGCGACGCCCTGCGCGATGGCGTTCGCGCCGCTGGCTGTGTTTCCGGCGCCCGCGGCCATGCCGTTCGCGCCGCTAGCGGTGTTCGACGCGCCGAGAGCGATGCTGTTGGCGGCGCTCGCCGTGTTGGAACTGCCCTGCGCGATGGCGCTGGCGGCGCTCGCCTTGTTGGCGACGCCCGCGGCCATGGCGTCCACGCCGCTGGCTGTATTCGATGCGCCCAGGGCGATGCTGTTGGCGGCGTTCGCCGTGTTGGAACTGCCCTGCGCGATGGCGTTGGCGGCGCTCGCCTTGTTCGACGCGCCGAGAGCGATGCTATTAGCGGCGCTCGCCGCGTTGGAGGCGCCCTGCGCGATAGCGTTGGCGCCGCTGGCCGCATTCAACGCGCCAAGAGCGATGCTGTTGGCGGCGCTCGCCGTGTTGGTGTCGCCCAACGCGATGCTGCTGAGCGCGGCGGCGGTGGTGGTGTTGTCGTGGCCGATCGCCACGCTATCGGCGCCGTTGGCGATGCTGGGATCGCCGATCGCGACGCTATTGGCGCCGTTGGCCTGGGCGCCGAAGGCGCCGGCGAAGCTGTTGGCGCCCGCAGCCAGGGCGTTATTGCCGATGGCGGTGGATTGCAGGCCGGTCGCCTGGGCGCCAGCGCCGCCGGCGAAGCTGTTAGCGCCCGAGGCCAGCGCGCTGTTGCCGAGCGCGGTCGATCCCAGACCGGTGGCTTGGGCGTCCGCGCCGCCGGCGAAGCTGTTGATGCCCGAGGCTAGCGCATTCTCGCCGAGCGCGGTCGCCCCCAGGCTGGTGGCCTGGGCGCCCGAGCCGCCTGCGAAGCTGTAATCGCCCGAGGCTAGCGCATTTTCGCCGAGCGCGGTCGATCCCAGGCCGGTGGCCTTGGCGCCGGAGCCGCCGGCGAAACTGTAGTCGCCCGAGGCCAAGGAATTGTAGCCGATAGCCGTCGATTGCAGGCCGGTCGCGGTGGCGAGATCGCCTATTGCGGTGCTGGCGCCGTTGATGGCGACCGCCCCGTTGCCGATGGCGACGGCGTTGATGTTGTCGGTGGTGGCGAGTGGGCCGGCCATCGAAGCGGGGCCGCTGCTGCCGGCGCCGGAAACCGCGCCGCCGCCGATCGTGATGCCGGGCTGGTAGGTCGTGCCGTCGGGATTGCCGAGATTTATGGCGCCGTTGTCGGCCGCGATGCCTTGGGCCCCGACGACATTGGCGTTGGCGGTGATGGTGCCGTTGAAGATGGTGTCGCAGTTCGGCAGGTAGCTGACGTATTTAGCCAAATCCGTCTGCTGTTGCTGAATCACGGCGCCGGACACGCCCGTGGCGACGCCCGCGGTTTGGGCGGTCAGCCCCGCATAGGCCAAGGCCGAAGTGCCGGAGAGCGAGCCGAGCGCCGTCGAGGTGTCTGTCAGCCCTCCGGACGCGACGCCAAGACCCGCGGCCGTATCGTCCAAGCCGCCGCCCGTGGCGTCCATGCCGGCGCCCGCGTCGGTCAGGCCCGGAGCGGCCGCGCCAGCGTCCAGGGGCACGACGACGCCGGCGGCGGCCTCATAAAGGCCGGCCGACCCCGCATATTGGCCACCCGACGCAATGCCCAGCCCCGTGGCCGCATCGGTCAGGCCGCCGGCAGCGGTGCCCAATCCCGCGGCGGCGTCCGTGAATTCGCCGCCTGAGCTAAGCAACTGAGCGGTGGCGACGCCCCAGGATGCGGCGTTTGCAGCCTGACCTACCTCATTGTCCAGGGCAGAGGATTCGGCGAGGCTGTTGAGCTTGTCGGTATACTGAAAGTTGCACCCGCCCTGACCCACCGCATTGTGGTCGGAAGGATTGTATCCCGTGTAGGCGGCGGCCGCAGTCGTGTTTGCCCCGCCGCCCGACGTCGGCGTGGGCGTGGTCAGGTTTGCGGCCGATGTCGCCGCGGGAGCGAAAGCGAGGCCGATTACGGCCGTCGTGGCCAAGATGCGGCTCAGCAGGCGAGGCCGACGGCTGGCGACCCCGCCTTGCGTCGCCGCCCTAAGCGAAACGTTGACTAACACTGCGCGCGGCGCCACTGTATAGGCTGGGTTGCCTCCCTGCTGCCTCATTTACAATTGACCTCTGGTACAAGCGTGCGGCGATTTCTTTGCGCCAGGCCGGCATGCAAGCAAAGCCGGCATTCCGTGATTTGCCCCACATGTGCGCACATTTTTATCGAAATGCGAACGCATTTGTGCCATCGCTGGGCTTCCGACAACGACTGTGGCTTTTTTGCCACTGCCGCTGCCGCATCCTGAGACCGGCCAGGGGGTTCCTCTCGGTGAATGCCGTGTTTCCAACACATGGAGCCGACAATTTCTCCCCCCATGGGCAATTTTGGCGGAACTCTTTGGCCAACGCGGCGGTTTATCGATCGCACGGTGTGTCGTGGTTCCGTGAACAGGCCGCGCCTCCGGCGCGCCCTACGCATGAATAAGCCACAATCTCTTATCAACGGATCTGCGTCGCTTGGCCTCTAGGCTGGCGACTGAAGCAATGCGCCCTCTATTTGCGGTTGCTCGTCTGGGCCGATGCCGGAGCGTCCGGCGTCGTAACCGAAAGCTCCAGCCATCTCCAATGTCCTGCGACGATCTGGAACTGGAGATTGAAGTTGATCTGTCGCGGCTGGGTCGGAAAATACCCGGTGACGCGCAAGTCGCCATGAAGCTCCAACTTAGGCGGCCCGGAAAGTTGCGGCGCCGCGAGCGCGACGGCGGAGAGATCGACATGGTTTTCGCGCAGGCCGGAAAAGATCTGGGCGAGATCGGCGGGGGTGTACCTGGCCTGGACTCCTGGCGAAGCGAGATCGCGCAAAACCGTGTAATTGCCGGAACGGTTGGCGTCGTTGAGCGTGAGCAATGTCGAGCGGATCAGGTAAAGCGCCTGATCGAGGCCGACCGGCAGCTTGTTGTCGCCCGACGGCTTGGGGCGCCGGCTCGCCCCGTTGGTTTTGGTGAGTTTGTGGTCTTCGCTGGCTTGCTTTCGACTGTCTTGATTCGCCGCTTGCGATGGCAATGAAAACGAAGCTATGCCTAGGCTCGCTAGCGTCAACGCGACGATCAGACTACCGGTTCTCCATCCTCTCATCGGGCTCTTTTTTTCCCCGCGCCGCCCTCGGTCGCTATGACCGGCCCGCGTCGGCGGGTCCACATTCCATGCTAGGGTATCGTCGGCTTCGACGCCAGAGAGCTGGCTCCGGTTGTCTACACAGATTTCCGCGAACGATAAGTGGCGTCCTGCCGGGGTTGATGTCTTTGCCGCATAGGGGTTGGGACGGAGCGAGGGTTTAGCCCGACCGGAGGTCCAACCCCTATGCGGCGCGGAAAATTTCATGCCGCCTCCGCGAGGGGCGTCGGGTGGAAGTAAGCCTCGTCCGGGGTGCGCCGGTCAAGGCTCGAATGCGGGCGTTGTCGATTATACAACACGACAACAGAACGCCCACGGGATTGAAGAACGAGAGGTTCT
>DATNDU010000211.1:0-21230 GCA_035606915.1 Roseiarcus sp.
CTTCCGATGAAATTGTCAAACAGCGTTCGGAGGCCATAACCCCCAGGTTCCCACAAATCATCCCGACGCCACGCGTCCGGAGAACCCGCCAAAACCCAATCCTCGGCCCACTTTCCACCTTCAGGCACCGCCTGAAAGCAAACACAGCCAACACCCCCCCACCCCCTCCTCACAGAGAGGGAGAACAAGGCGTCGATCAAGGCCAATATCCAGCCGACAACCAACCGACCCGCCAACCAGCAGCGTCGCCGTCGGTGAGCGCATATAGGTGGACCCACCCCAAACTGTCAAACCCTTTTTAGAAAATAGTCGCGCTTGCTTCCCTACCGGCGTCGCCCGTCGAAAAATCGCCACGCTCGCCAAGGAGTTGAAGGACGGGCCTGGAACCCATGGCGCATTCGCGCTAGGCCTGCGGTGGGCGAGGAGCAGTCCGAGACAGATGATCGGGGCGCGCGAACGATGCTGATCTCCCACGCTGGGACGGCGTTGCGGCGGACGGAGAGGGCGCAGGCCGATCTCGGCCATGAGCCGCCGATCCAGGGCGACGATCCCTCGGGCGAAGCGCCGGATCGCGGCCGTGCGCCTTGGCGCTGGGTGGCCGGGGTCACGCTCTCCGGGCTTTGTGGCCTCGCCCTGATCGGCTCCGCGCTCTATCTCGATCTCGATCGGCAATCCTCGTTCGCGGCGCGGCCGGAGTTCGTGGCGGCGACCCAGCCGACCGAGGCAGGCGAGCACGTCAGCACCCGCAAGGGCGACCGCCTCGTGCGACCCGTCGACATCGTCGCGGCTAAGCAGGATTATCAAGTCTCGCAGCCGATGAAGGTCGGCGACAAAGAGATCGTCCGGGCGCGTCCCTATACGCTACTGTCGACGACGCTCACCACGACGCCGACGCAGTTCGCCGCCGCAGTGCCGCCGTTCGACCCGCTGAAGACCAGCGCCAACCACTTCGGTAAGGGCGAAACGCCGCCCGATGCCCTCCCGCCGCAGGACGATACGGAAGTCGTCTTCACCAGCCACGATATAACGCCTGCCGACGTCGCCGCCGTCACCGGCGTGTTGTCGCTCGCGCAGGCGATGGCGCAGGTCGATGAATTCGTGCGCAACGAACAGGCGGGAGAGCGCCGTTTCACGATGGCGCCGCAACTGCTGTTGATGCGCACCTCGCGCGCCGGCGTCGACCCGCTCGGCGCCCTGCCCTACGCGCCGGCTGGCGAAATCACCCCCGGCGCGGGCTTCCCGTCGCTCGCGGTGCGCATGGTGCCGGAGAACGTGACCAGCGTTGCGCGCACCGTCGAGGGCGGCGCCGACGTCGCCACCGAGCGGCTGCTGCGGCCCCGGCACGGCGAGCCCTTCGACGCGCTGCTGCGCGAGAACGGCGCAACGCCGGCCATCGCGGCGTCCATTCTGGCTGCCTTCGGCGCGAAAAAAGGCGCCTCGCCGGTCTCCGACGGGCAGAAGGTGATCCTGCAATTTTCCGACGCCGAGGATCCCGATCTCGGCCGCCGCATCGCCCGCGTCGACATCTACAGCGACGATCAGTTGCGCGCGGCCGTCGCGGTCAAGGACGATGGCGATTATGTCAATGTCGCGCGCGCCAGCGGCGACGG
Organism: Roseiarcus sp.; assembly: GCA_035606915.1. Taxonomy (GTDB): domain Bacteria; phylum Pseudomonadota; class Alphaproteobacteria; order Rhizobiales; family Beijerinckiaceae; genus Roseiarcus. The sequence continues at coordinate 1,611 of DATNDU010000211.1, forward strand.
CGCGCATCGCGCGTCGCCCAGCGGCGCCGAAGGCGGCCTCAGCCTCTACCAGAGCCTCTACCAGACCGCGCTCAAGCAGGGATTGCCAACGCCCGTCATCGAGGACTTCGTCCACGCCTTCGTCAACGACGTCGATTTTCAGCGCTCGGCGCAGCCCGGCGACGCCATGACTGCCTTCGTCGCCGACGCCGACGACTACGATCCCCACGCCGCCCTGCTCTATGCCGCGCTGACGGTGCGCGACCAGACGTTCCACTACTATCGCTTCCGCACGCCTGACGACAACGCGGTCGATTATTATGACGAGAATGGCCGCTCGACCCGCAAGTTCCTGCTGCGCAAGCCGATCGAGGGCGGCGTGATCACCTCGCCGTTCGGCATGCGCTATCACCCGATCTTGCATTTCTCGCGCATGCACACCGGCGTTGACTGGGGCGCGCCGGTCGGAACGCCAGTGCTCGCCGCCGGCAACGGCGTCGTCATCAAGGCGGGCTGGGATTCCGGCTACGGCCGCCGCGTCGAGATCCAGCACACCAACGGCTACGTCACCACCTACAATCATATGTCGGGCTTCGGCCGCGGCGTCACCGAGGGGGTGCGCGTCACCCAGGGACAAGTCATCGGCTACGTCGGTCAGACCGGCCTCGCCACCGGGCCGCACCTACACTATGAAGTCATCATCAACGGCAATTTCGTCGATCCCATGGGGATCAAACTGCCGCGCACGCGCGAATTCGACGGGCGCATGCTCGCTCTGTTCAAGAAGGAGCGCGACCGCATCAAGGGGCTGATGTCGCAAGCGCCGAGCGCCAGCGCCGCCGCCCCAGGGCCGACCGCCAAGGTCAATTGAGGCCTGCCGCCAAGGTCAACTGAAGGCGACCGCGAACGGCGGCTCGCCGTCGCCGAAGCCGAGCGCGGCGCGCACCTGCGCCGCCGAGACGCCCCCGGCGCGCAGCGCCGCCAGGCTCGTCGATTTCGCGCTTTTTGACAGTTTAGCGCCCGCCGCGTCGAGCACCAGGCGGTGGTGGCGATAGCGCGGCGCCGGCAGATCGAGCAGCGTCTGCAACAGTCGGTGCAACGAGGTCGAGGCGAACAGATCGCGCCCGCGCGCGACGTCGGTGACGCCCTGCAACGCGTCGTCGACGACGACGGCCAGATGATAAACCGCCGGCCGGTCCCTGGCGGCGACGAGAATGTCGCCCCAAAGCTGCGGTTCGGCGGCGACGACGGCCGGAGCGTCGCCCTCGAAATACTCCGCCCATGCCAGCGGCGGCGCCTGCGCAAGCGCGCGGGCGAGATCGAGCCGCCAGTTGGCGGCTTCGCCGCGAGCGAGGCGGGCCTGCGTCGCCTCGGCGCTCACGGCGACGCAACCACCGCGATGCAGCGCCGCGCCGTCGGGATCGCGGCCGGCTTTGGTCGCCGCGATCTGGCCGCGCGTACAATAGCAGGGATAGACGAGCCCGCGCCGGCGCAAGACGTCGAAGGCGTGCGCGTAATCGCTGGCGTGCTCGCTCTGGCGGCGCGGGTTCGGCTCGCATGCGACCCCGAGCCAGGCTAGAGCGTCGACAACGGCGACCTCGTATTCGGGTCGACAACGGCTGGGATCGGTGTCCTCGAAGCGCAGCAACAGCTTGGCGCCGAGCCGGGCGGCGAGCTCGGCGTTGCGCAGCGCGGAATAAGCGTGTCCGAGATGCAAGAGGCCGTTGGGGGTTGGAGCGAAGCGGAGAACCGGCATGGGCAAGACGATAGCTCCGGCGGCGGAGAAGAAAAAGCCAGCGGCGAAACGGCGCAAGGTGGTGCGCAAGGCCGCGCCGACGCTGCGCTACGAGCCTGGCCGGCTCATCGATGGCGAGGCGGCGCTGGCGGAGGCCGCCGCCGCGCTGCTGGCGCTGGACCCGGCGACCGTGGGCCGGCTGGTCGAGATCGGCGGCCCGCCGCCGCTGCGCCGTCGCGAGCCGGGCTTTGCCGGGCTGGCGGCGATCATCGTCTCGCAACAGGTGTCGGTGGCCAGCGCCAACGCCATCTTCGGCCGGCTGGAGGCGGCGCTCGCGCCGCTGTCGGCTGAGGCGACGCTCGCCACCGGCGAGGAAAGCCTGCGCCGCTGCGGGCTTTCCGGCCCCAAGATTCGCGCCCTGACCGCCGTGGCGGAGGCAGTGGCCGGGCGCGGTCTCGACCTCGCGGCGCTCGCCCACATGCCGGCGCCCGAGGCGCATCGCGCGCTTATCGCGGTGAAGGGCATCGGGCCGTGGACGGCCGACATCTTCCTGCTGTTCTGCCTCGGCCACCCCGACGCCTTCCCATCCGGCGACCTAGCCTTGCAGGAGGCGGCGAAGCTGGCGCTCGATCTCAAGACGCGGCCGGACGCCTCGAGGCTCGAACGCCTCGCCGAGCGCTGGCGGCCCTATCGCGGCGTCGCGGCGCGCATGCTGTGGGCCTATTACCGCGTCGCCAAACAGCGCGCCGGCGTCATCGACCTCGACGCCGGCTTGGCGCAGGCCCCGCAGACGGGCTAGACGGGGCGATGCTTCCTCCAGGGATACCCAGATGACCGCCAAACTGTCGGGACCACGCCTCGAAGCCATGAGCGGCCGGGCCAAGCAACTCGTGGTGTTTCTGCACGGCTACGGCGCCAGCGGCGACGATCTCATCGAGCTCGGCCAGCACTGGCGCGCGGCGCTCCCTGACTCCGCCTTCGTCTCGCCGCACGCGCACGAGCTTTGTCCCGGCGCGCCGGGCGGCCGGCAATGGTTCGCGCTCAGCGCCGCGCGCGGCGTCGACGATGCCCGCTCGGCCGGTGACCGGCTCAAGGGCGCCGAGGCGGCCAAGCCCGTGATCGACGCCTTCCTCGACGAGGAACTGGCCAAATATGGGCTCGACGAGAGCCGGCTGGCGCTCTGCGGCTTTAGCCAGGGGGCGATGATGGCGCTGCATGTCGGCCTGCGCCGCCGGCGCGCGCCGGCGGCGATCGTCGGCTTTTCGGGCCTGCTGGTCGGCCCGGAGCGACTATCCGAGGCGCGGGCGCGCGACTTACGCGGCGCGCCGCCGCCGATCCTGCTCATTCACGGCGATCAAGACCCGATGATCCCGGTCGACGCCCTGTTCATCGCCGCCGACCAACTCGCCGCGGCCGATCTGCCGACGCAATGGCATCTGTCGATGGGCGTCGGCCACGGCATCGACGGCGGCGGGCTCAAGCACGCCGGGCTGTTCCTGGGCAAGGCTTTCGGGGTCGCGCCGCCCAGGCGGTGAGGGGCGTCAAACGGCTTTCGCCAAAAGGCCGTATTCCGTTCGCGCGAGTTTCCCCTTTTTCACAAGAATTTCGCGCGATCGTTTCCGACCCTTTCGCTCGCAAACCCCATCATGCTTGTCCGCCGGGCCGGCGGCGCGGCCAAAGGAGCGGCCAACGAGGCAGGATTGCGTCGAGCGCCAGGGCGCCGGGGCCTCGGGCGGCGAGCGCCAGCAGGCCGCCGCAAAGCGCGAAATTCTTCCTGAACTCGATGTCGGAGGCGGCGTCGCCGCCGCCGTGAAAAAGCACGGCCGTCAACAGGCAGAACGCTGCCAGAGCGGCAGCCGCGCCTTGCGTCAAAAATCCCACGGCTACCAGCAAGCCGCCGCCAAGCTCCAGCGAAATGACCAGTGGCAGCAGCGCCGGAGCGACGCCGTGTTGCGACATGTAGTCCCGCACCGCGCTATAGTAGACAATCTTTCCCACCCCTTCGCTGACGAAGAGATAGGCGATCAGCAGCCGCCCCGCGCATAAAGTCACGTCCGCCAAGCCGGCGCGCGCGGCGCCGCGTCGATCGAGCCTCTCATCAACCATGTTCGATTTCCTCGACAGGGGCCTTCGGTTTCCGGGCGAAAGGCTCGCAACGATCGCGCGAAATTCTTATGACGACAGGGAATTTCGCACCAACGGATACGGTTTTCTGGCGAAAGCCGTATTATGCGCGGCCGTAGGCGCGGACCTTCAGGATTTCTCCTCGCCGTTGTGGCTGATGGCGAATTCGAGATCTTCGTATTCCTCGCAGTCGGTCGAGCCGCATATCTTGGCGATTCTGTTCAGTTGCTCCTTGGCGGCGCCGACGTTGCCTTGCAGCACATAGGCCTCGCCGAGATATTCGCGCACCTGGGCATAGTTCGGGTCGATTTCTATCGACTTCAGATAAAAGCCGATCCCCTCTTGGGTGCGCCCAAGCTTGCGGGTGGCGTAGCCGCGATAGTTGAGCGCCCTCGCAGTGTTGGGGTTCTGCAGCAGGTCCAGCGTCTCCAAGGCTTCGGCGTATCGATCGGCCTTGGCGAGCGCATAGGCGTATTCGGCCATGTCGGCGTCCGGCAGCACGCCGGATTTGCGCTTGAGACAATGCTTGTGCCTGCGATCCCAGATCTGGCCTCGCCGGCAGGTCGTTAGATCCTCCTGGGTCTGGCGTTGGCCGGCGGACGGCGACATGCCTCCCCCGCCGCCTCCGCCACCGCCTCCCCCGCCGCCTCCGCCTCCGCCCCCGCCGCCGGCCGCCCAGACGGAGCCGGCGAGACCGAGGCAAAGGGCCAAGCACGAGGACGACAGCGTGAGTTTCTGATATCGTCGCATTTCTCGCTCCGGAAAAAGGCGTTGGACGCCAGACGCTCTTCAAAACACCGCACCGCCAATTTTATTCGGGCCGGCCTCGAAGATTGCAATTCCGGACGCGACGGAGAACAACGGGGTCGCAGGGACGCGGAGAAACATGCCGCACAATCGGCCCGATCAGGTGCGCGACGGCCTCGAGCCCTTGTTGCCGCGGCTGTGGCGGTTCGCCTTCTTCCTCTGCGGTGCGCGCGACGTCGCGGAAGACCTCGTGCAGGCGACTTGCCTGCGGGCGCTCGAACGCGCACAACAGTTTCAGCCTGACACGCGGCTCGACCGCTGGCTTTTCGCGATTCTAAGGTCGGTCTGGTTCAACGAGCTGCGCTCGCGGCGCGTGCGTTCGGGCGAGGGCGCCGTGGACGCGCAAACCGTGCTGTTCGTCGATGGCGTCGCTCGCGCCGAAATGAATATATTCGGCCGCCAAGTGTTGGCCGCTATTGGCAGCCTTCCGCCCGCGCAACGCGAGACCGCCTTGTTGGTCTATGGCGAGGGATATTCGTATAAGGAGGCGGCCAGCCTCACAGGCGTCCCGATTGGAACCGTCATGAGCCGACTTGCGGCGGCGCGCGTCGCATTGGCGCCGCTCGGCGTGGCCGCCAAGAACGAAAAGGACTGAAGTTGACGATGGCCGATCCCGTCGAGGACACCCTGCTAACCGCCTTTCTCGACGGCGAATTGTCGGCGAACGAGGTTGAGGCCGTAGCCGGTCGTTTGTCGAACGAGCCGGCTTTGCGCGCGCGCCTGGAGGTGTTGCAGGCTGGCGAGGTCGTCCTGCGCTCGGCTTTCGCTGTCGCGCTCGGGCAGGCCCGGCGCGACAACATGGCAGCCAAGATGGCGCATACGACGAAAAAGGCCGCCATCGCGATGAACTGGCGGCGCGCGGCCGCCCTGGCGGCGATCGCGTTTGTCGCCGGACTCGGCGCCTCGCGCGTTCTGACTCCCCATTCGCGCGAGGCGGAAAACTGGCGGCAAAGCGTCGCCGAATACATGACCCTCTATACGCCCGCCACCTTCGCGCCGCGCGACGAAGCGTCTCTGCGCAGCGAGTTGGCCGTTCTGTCCAATAGCGTCGGCGTCGATCTGTCGGCGCCAAACCTGCGCTTGGGCTCTCTCACCCCGCGCAGCGGAGTGCTGTTGCAATTTCAAGGCGCGCCGCTGGCTCAGATCGGCTATGTCGTCGATGGCGCGCCGACGGCGTTCTGCGTCATCCGCGACGGCGAGCCCGACGCGCCGCAGGCCCGCGCGCGACTCGGCGCTTTCAATGTCGTCTCATGGGCGAAGGCGGGCCGCGGCTTCATGCTCGTGTCGACGGCGGCCCCGGAGCGGCTCGACGGCCTTGCGCGCTCGCTGCGGGACCAGGTCGCCGTTAATTGAAATGCTGGCGGTTCGCGCGACCGAAATCGCGGCGCCGCATCCCCCTCAATGCCGCCACTGCGCCGCCGCGCTGATGACGCCGGTCGAGGGATGGCTCTGGCAATAGGCCTTCAAGGTCGCCGCATCGGCGCGCCCGTCGACGTCGTAAAGCGTCGAGGCGGAATGGCCGGAGACGTAGCCGTGCAGCCACGCCGTCATCTGATCCTGCACGTCGTCGTCGGCGTCGAGCCAATCCTGGCAGGTCTGCGTGCTCATATCGAGCGCCGCGGCGCGCGCCGCCGAGGCGGCAAACACTGCGATGAGGATCAGTGCAAGTTTCATGGCGGGGCCTCGTCGAGCGGTTTGAGCGGCGATGGCAGCGCGCCTTTGGCCGCGTCCTTGCGGTAGATCTTCAGGCCCAGTTCCTCGTTGCCGTTGGGGTGGACGAGGATGATGGAGCCGTCGCGCGGGCGCTCGTTGAGCGCCAGCCAGGCGTCGGCGCCAAGCGAGATCAGGTGATGACGCCTGACCGCCTGCATCAGCGGCGAGGACGACACCAGGCCGGGAAAGCGGAAGAACAGCGACGGCGTCTGGCCGTTGGCGATCAGCAGCCGCTCGGTCTCCAAAATCTCAAAATCGGCGTTCACGCCGCGCGTAAGCAGGAAATTCGCGCCTTCCGCCACGCCCTTGCGATAGGGGTGGGTATAGGTGTGGTTGGTCCAGGAGATGGCGAAATCGCCGGCCGCCTGCTTGTCGAGCAGCCAGCGGTAATCGGCGAAATGATGTTTGAGCCACAGGCCCGAGATCGACAGCGCGATCGGCGTCGCCTTGCCCGCCAGCGTGGCGAGAAAGGCGCGGTCCATCGGCTTGCGGCTGGGGCACAGGTCGCCGGTGAAATAGGCGCCGCCGGGGTCGCCGTGGGTGAGGCCGGCGTTGTCGAGAAAGCTGCGATGGATGAGCCCCGGCGCCGCGGCCGAGCGAACAATCGCCCGCATCATGCGCGTGCCGCTGAGCGCCGCTTCGTCGGCATCGGCGCAGGTCCAGCAGGCGGCGCGTTCGAGCTTGGTCGCCAGCGTCTTGGGGTCGGCGAGCAGCAGCGCCGGTTCCCCCTTGAGCTTCATGCGCCGGATGGCGATTTCCTCGGCGCCGGCGGCGCGGCAGATTTGCAGCGTCGACTGATAATCCTCGACCACGTCGGCGCTGCGCAGCGCGGTCGGCAGCGGCAGGTTGGCGTCACAATTTGCGGCGCGGGCGGCGAGCCCGCTCAGAGCCAAAAACGCCGCCGCCCAGATGATCGCTTTCACGCTGCCCGATTCCCCTGTTCGGCCCCCCTTCCCGCCGAAACCAGGCTGTTTCACGGCGCTTTTGGCAAAATATCGCCTCAGAACGCCATGCGCAGCGCCAGACCGCCGTGGATCTGGTTGCCGGCCGGCTCGGCGCCAAGCGTGCCGAGCACGAAGGCGTCGGCGGTGACGCGCTTGGAGAACCGGTAGCTGAGCCGGCCGCCCAATTCCGCCCAACCGAAGCTCGTCGCCGCCGCCCCGCTCGCCGCGCCGAAGCCGGAGATCGTGGCGTCGCTGCCGTAGTTGGCGTCGAAGGCGAAGGCGTAGCCGGCGCTGACATTGGCCTCGATATGCTGGCCGAACAGATGCGTATATTGGGCGCCGACCTCGGCGATGTTCATGGTGTCGAGGCTCGGCAGCACCAGCGCGCCGAACGGGTTGCCGGCGGTCGCGCCTTCGAGATAACCGCCGGTTGATTGCCAGGAGCGGGTGAAGCTGGTGTAGGCGGCGGCCTCGTCCTTCGGCGTCAGGCGCCAGATATAGCCGGCCCGCCCATAGACCGAGACCGCGCGCGACAGCGTATCGCCGACGCCGGAGCCGGCGCCGGAGCTCGAAGCGTAGCCGCGGTTGAAGCTGACATTGGCGTAGGGCGAAACCGCCAGCCCCGCCTCGAAGAACGGGCGGTATTTGCCAAGCTGCACCATGTCGTAGCGCAGCCCGACCGCCGCTAGCAGCGAATTGTTGACGGTCACGCCCTTGGCCGAATAGCGGTCGTAGGAGACGCCGCCGAGCAACGCCAGGCTCGGGCTCAGCGTCCAGCGCCCATGCGCGCCGATGGCGAACGAGCCGATCGAGGCGAAGCCGCTCGAACAGGAGGAGCAGTTGATCTGCTCGGTGGCGCCGGTGAGGATCGAGGTCAACACGCGGCTGGCGATCGCCTGCGACTGGCGCGATTGCGCCAGGCTCGACAGCGAGCCGCTGGCCTGCGCGCCGCTCAGCGCCTGGCTCGACACCAGATATTCGCCATCGTCCTCCGATTGCAGCGAATACGTGTAGCCGCCGACCGTCACCGGCCCCGCCAAGGCGAAGGCGTCGGAGGCGATGCTTCCGCCGTTGGTCGTCAGCACCAGCGGCACGCCGAGGCCGCTGGTGGCGGCGCCGAGATTGCCGATGGTGCGAATGTTGATCGTCGTCGCGCCGGTCGCCTGGCCGCCGTTGATGACCAGCTTGTCGGCGCCGGGTTCCGTGCCGCCGAGCGCGGCGTTGAGCGTCAGCGAGGCGCCTTGGCCGATGAAATTGGTCACCGTTAGCGTGTGGAAGGCGCCGTCGGTGGTCGGCGCGAACCCGGCCGAGGCGTTGACGAGCGATAGGTTGGTGACGGTCGAATTGCCGGTGATCGTCCAATTCGAGCCGCCGCTCAGGCTGACGTTGGAGAGCGAGCCGGCCTCGGTCTGGATCACGCCGGTCAGCGACGAGGCGAGGGCGGTCAGCGTCAACTCGCTGCCGCCGGCAACTTGCGCGAGATCGCCGCTGCCGGCGTTGGCGGTGGTGTTGTCGAACGTGACGCTCGCCGTGGAGGGATCGGCGTAGATGATACGAGGCGCGTTGATCTGGTAATTGACGAAGGCCGCCGTCTGCTGGTCGCCGTCGAGCAAGGCGATCGCCGTTCCCGCGGCGTCGATGACGCCGCCGCCGGCCCCGGCGAACAGCGCCTGATTGCCGCTCAGCGTAATCGCCGCGCCCGAGGGGTCGGTGGTCTTCAGCGTCAGCGGGCCGCCGAGGCCGATCGCGGTCGGCCCGACCGGATGGCTCGCAGAGCCGTCGATGTAGAGCCCATAGGTGGCGGCGTTGACCGCCAGCGGCCCCTTGGCGCCGACCGCGGCGCCGGAAGCGACGTAAATGCCTGCCGCATTGGCGCCGCTGACGTTGATCGTCACCGGCCCGGCGAGGGTGGCCCCGGCGCCGGGACCGGCGACATAGAGCCCATGCGCGCCGGCGCCGGAGGTGGAGATATTGAGGCCGCCGCCGAGTTGCAGAACGCCGCCGCCAATCACGGCCGCGCCATAGGCCGCTTCGCCGGAAGTCGTGACGGCGCCGCCGAGGACCGTCGTCGCGCCGCCGGCGCCGACCGAGACGCCATAGGCCCCGGCGCCCGAGGTCGTGGCGACAACGCCGGTGAGCGCCAGCGTCCCGCCGCTGCTCCCCGTGGCGCCGGGTCCGTTGTAAACGGCGTCCGCGTGGTCGCCGGTGACGAGGTCGACGCCGCCGGAGGTAGCGATGGCGACGGAGGTCAGCGTCGCCGTCGTGTCGGCGTCACGCACCGTCACGCCCGCCGAGCCGGCCCCGCTGGCCGTGATCGTCGCCCCGGTCAGGGAAACACCGGCGCCGCTTGTGGCGGCGACGGCGGCGGCGGAGGCGCCGGTGGTAGCGATCGTCGTCGCCTGCCCGGCGCTGTCCTTGCCCACCGTCACGGAGGCGCCGTCGGCGCCGATGAGCGCGATTGCGCCCGACCCCGAGGTCGAGATCGAGCCGCCGACGAAGGTGGTGGAGCCGCCATTGGCGGTATCGACGCCATTGGAACTGACGCCGTGCGTCGTCACCGAGGAATCGGTGAGGGTGACGATGCCGCCGCCGGTCTGCCCCACCGTCGCCGGCGTCGAGGAGCCGTTATAGACGCCCTGGGCGTGAAAGCCGGTCGCGGCGTCGATGGTCCCCGAGGTCGAGATCGTCAGCCTGGAGCCGGTGAGCTGGGTTCCCGCGCCCTCGACGTCGATGCCCTTGGATGCGTCACCCGAGGTCGTCAGCCGCTCGCCGACGAGGGTGATTACGCCGCCGCTCGATCCGAACACAGCGTCGGACTGGGTTCCGGTCGTCGTCACCGAGCCGCGGGTCAACGTCGTCGAGCCGTTGTTCTCGGTCACCGCGCCGTGGGCGTGGTCGCCGCTGGTGGAGAGCGCCGAGCCGGTGAGCGCCACAGCGCCGCCGCCGGCCGAGGCGCCGGCGCTGCCGCCACCGGCGCCGTTGTAGAGCGCATTGGCCTGCGAGTCCGCGGCCGCTGCCGTTCCCGAGGTTGAAACGGTAAGGTTCGAACCGGATAGCGTCGTCCCGGCGTCGATGACGCTGAGCGCCTTGGCGCCGTCGCCGCTGGTCGTGATTTGCACCCCGGTCAGGTTGGTCGTCGCCCCGCTCGCGGTCAAAATGCCGGAGGATTGGACGCCGCTCGTCGTGATGGCGCCGCCGGTGATCGTCATCAGGCCCGAATTCAGGTTGGCGGCGCCGATCGCCTGCGAGCCTGTCGTCGCGATCGTCGAGTTCGTCAGCGAGACGACGCCGCCGCCGGTGTTTTGGCCGAAACCTTGATTGGTGAGGCCGGCAGCGCCGAAGCTGTTGGCGGCGTCGAAATCGCCGTGCGTGACGATGGTCAGGTTGGCGCCGGTCAGCGACGCCGTGGAGCCGTTGAGCCCGATGCCGCCGGCGCCGAGCCCGGTTGCGGTGATCGACGTTCCCCTCAGCTTGAGCGTTCCGCCGGGCGTCGCGAGGGCGACATAAACGTCGGCGCCGGCGGTCGCGGCGGAGCCGCCGTTCGTGATAATCGTTCCGCCATTCTCGGCGAACATGGCGTTGGCGAAATCGCCGCCCGAGGTCGAGACCGCGACATTGGTCGCAGTCACAACCGAATTCGCGCCGGTGGCGTAAAGCCCGAGCGCTCCCGCGCCGGAGGTGGTCACGGAGCCACCGTTGAGGGAGACGTGTGCGCCCGTGTCGGCCAGCACGCCGGTCGAGTTGACGCCCGTGGTGGCGATCGTCGTCCCCAGGCCGTTGGGGTCGAGGCCGATGACAGTGGCTCCGCCGTTGAAGCTGATGACGCCGCCGGCGTTGGCGCCTGTGGACGCGATCGCGCCGCCCAGATAAGTCGTTAGGCCGCCAGCTCCGGTCGACACCGTGAACGCGCCGGCCGCGGCCGTCGATGCCGTAACGTCGGTCAGCTTCGCTATCCCGCCAGAGGCGCCGCCGGGGCTCGGCCCGTTGTAGACCGCGTCGGGGTGGTAGCCGTCGCTCGCATCTATGGCGCCGGTGGTCGTTACTCTCACGTTGGTCGCGGTCAATGTGGACCCCGCGTCGACGATGACGAGGCCGCCCGAGCCTAGCCCGGTCGCCGCCACTGTGCCGCCGCTGAGCGTCGCCCCGCCGCCGCCGCCGGCCACCACCGCGTCGGCGGAATCGCCGGTCGTCTTGATCGTTGTGCCCGAGCCGATCGTGATGGCGGCGTTGTTGTAGGCATAAACGCCGATCGCCTGGCCGCCGCCGGAGGTCGTGATGGCGACGCCGTTCGCATCGATCACGGAGTTTGCGCCGGTGGCGTAAAGGCCGACCGCACTCGCGCCGGAGGTCGTCACGGAGCCGCCGTGGAGGGCAATCACGCCGCCATTGTCGGCCCGCGCTCCCTCGGCGTTGGCGCCGCTCGTAGTGATGGTCAGCCCGACGTCGTTGCAGGACGCCGTCGTCAGAAGCGCGCCGCCGCCGGTCGCCTGAACGCCGAACGCGCCAACGCCGGAGGTCGTGACCGCGCCGCCGTTGATCGTGGTCTGGCCGCCGACGCCGCTTTGCACCCCATAGCCGCCGGCGCCCGCGTTGGTCAGTGAAATAATGTCGCTGGTCAGCGTCGTGATGCCGCCGTCGGCGGTCCCGACGCCGTAACCGCTCGGGCCGGTGATCGAAATCGTCGAATTCGAAAGCCGCAACAGGCCGCCGGACGTGATTGCGCCGTAGCCGCCATTGAAAGCGCCGCCGGACGAGACGGCTGTCGCCGTATCGACGCCGCCGCTGGACGTGATCGTCAGATTCGTTCCGGTGATCGCGCCGCCGTTGGACGTCCAAAGCGCGTTGGCGCCGTTGCCAGAGGCGGAGAGCGCCGTCCCCGTCAAGGTGATCGACGCGGAATTGTTGGCTTGCACGTTGTTGAGGTAACGGCCGGTCGTCGTTATCGAGCCGCCGGTGATCGTCATGGTCGCGCTCTGATCGGCGAGCACGGTCGGTCCGGTTGAGGAGGCGACGTTGGCGACGACGTTGGTAGCGCTGATGCTGGAACCGGCGCCCGTGGCATAATAGGCGTAGGCGGAATTGCCGGTGGTTGTGACGGTCGTCGTTGCCCAGGTTCCGCCCAGCGTAACGGCGCCGCCCGCATCGGCCTGAACGCCGTTCGCGCCGTCGCCGTAGGTTGTCAGCGCCGTGCCATTAGTGAGCGTGATGAGCGAACTCGCGCCGGTGCTGCGCACCGCGTCGGCTCCCGCGTTGTCGGGCGTCGTGATCGTCACCGCCCTGGCCGTCGTCAACTGGCCGCCGCCGTATGTCACAAAGCCATAGCCGGGGTCGTTGAAGGGCAGGATCGTCGTCCCGGTCGCCGTTGGGGCGTAGGCGCCGCCGGGCGCCACACAGGTTTCGCCCGCGCCGGCGAAGGCGTGGACGCCAGCCACGACGTTCGGGCATTTCATGTTACCCGCATGCGCGAGGCCCGGCGCTGCGACCAGTCCCGCCAGCAGCGCACAATAGGAGACGGAGCCGCGCATCGCTCAGCGCCCACACAAGGCGGCGCCGCCCCCACCTGCCCCGTCGACAGGGGCGGCGAGATCGGCGGCGCCGTTGGTTAACGTCGCGTATTGCGTGGACTCGCAGAGCGACCCGCTGCACAGCGCCTCGAAATTGACCGCCGCCGACGTCAGGACCTGCCTCGTGCGCCCGGAGCCGCCGACGCGCGAGACCTCCACCGTCTGGCCCGGCTGGTCGAGCGCCGTGCAATTGCAGTGGCGGCCCTTGCCATGCGTGCAATCGCGGGCAAGCTGCTCGAACGCCGCGCCCTTGTCGACGGGACAAACGATCGCCCGCCCCTCGCGCAGGGTGACGCGGGTCGAGCGCGCGCGGGCGGAAATGTCGAGCACGGTGCCGCGCACGCCGATCGCCGCCGTCGGCGTCGTCACCGAATAGGCGTTCTTGTCGAGCGCGCCGGTGGTGAAGCGAAACAGGCCCTTCGACAACTTCACCGCCACCGTCTGCCCGGATTCGCCGCCATCATAAACGAAACGGTCGAGCACCACGCGCGAGATCGGCCCGACGGCGAGATTGGTGGAATCGAGGAAGACCAGCTTGGCCGTCGATTGCCGCCCGGTCTTTACGACCTCGTTGCGAAACACGGGATCGCCGGCATTGAGCCGCGCCGCCGCGCCGGCGAGCTCGCGCGACACTTGGTTGTTGGCGGTTTGCGCGGCGCCAATGTTCTGCGGCGCCGCCAAGGCCGGCGCGAGCAGCGCGGCAAACGCGAGCGCCCCCCATGCGCCAGCCGACCAGCGTCCCGGCATCAGGCAGCCCCTCTTACAAAACCAAAACGCAAAACGCTTTAGATCCCGAACGATTGCATCACGGATCGAGCGCCAATGTCGACTCCGTTAACGCAGCGACGGCGGCGCCGCCGCCGAATCGCAACAGTTGCGTCATTCCTGCCACAGCCGGCCGCGTAGCCATGCGCGCCGCGGCTGGCTACATTCGCGCCCGATTCGCCACGCAAGGACAGACATGGCCGACGACTTCAGCCGCATCGCCGCTCGCATCGCCGCCGAGATCGCCGCCCGCCCCGAACAGGCCGGCGCCGCCATCGCCCTCATCGACGAGGGCTCGACGGTGCCGTTCATCGCCCGCTATCGCAAGGAGGCGACCGGCGGCCTCGACGACACGCAATTGCGCACGCTCGCCGAGCGGCTCGTCTACTTGCGCGAACTGGAGGGCCGGCGCGTCGCGATCCTCGACTCGATCCGCTCGCAGGGCAAGCTGAGCGAGGCCCTCGAAGCCGAAATCGCCGAGGCCGCCAGCAAGGCCGACCTCGAAGACCTCTATCTGCCTTATAAGCCCAAGCGCCGCACCAAGGCCGACATCGCCCGCGAGCGCGGCCTTGGGCCGCTGGCCGAGGCGATTCTGGCCGACCGCAAAGCGGCGCCGGCCGAACTCGCCGCGCCTTACGTCACCGGCGAGGTCGCCGATACGAAGGCGGCGCTCGACGGCGCGCGCGACATTCTTTCCGAACGGTTCGCCGTCAACGCCGACCTCGTCGGCCGCTTGCGCGCCTATATCAGCGACAAGGCGGTGCTGCGCGCCAAGGTCGAGGACGGCAAGCAGGAGGCGGGGGCAAAGTTTTCGGATTATTTCGACCATAGCGAGCGCTGGGCGAATGTCCCGAGCCACCGCGCGCTGGCGATGCTGCGCGGCCGCAACGAGGGCTTCCTGGCCCTCGACCTCGAAATCGACGCGCAAGAGACCGGGCCGAAGACGGTCGAGCAGATGATCGCGCAGGCCTATGAGGCGACCTCGACCGCCCCAGGCGACGCTTACCTGCGCGACGTCGCGCGCTGGACCTGGCGGGTAAAGCTCTCGACCTCGCTGTCGCTCGATCTGATGACGCAGATGCGCGAGCGCGCCGAGGATGAGGCGATCAAGGTGTTCGCCCACAACCTCAAGGATCTGTTGTTGGCCGCCCCGGCCGGCGCGCGCCCGACGCTCGGCCTGGACCCCGGCGTGCGCACCGGCGTCAAGGCGGCGGCGATCGACGCCACCGGCAAGGTGTTGGCGACGGCGACGGTCTATCCGTTCCCGCCGCGCAACGACCTCCGCGGCGCGCAAGCCGAACTGGCGGCGCTGATCGCCAGACATAAGATCGAGCTGATCGCCATCGGCAATGGCACGGCGAGCCGCGAGACCGAGCGCCTGGTCGCCGACATGCTCGCCCAACTGCCGGGCGCGAAGCCGACCAAGGTGATCGTCAGCGAGGCCGGCGCCTCGGTCTATTCCGCCTCGGCGCTGGCGGCGGCGGAATTTCCCGGGCTCGACGTGACGCTGCGCGGCGCCGCCTCGATCGCCAGGCGGCTGCAAGACCCGCTGGCCGAACTGGTGAAGATCGAGCCGAAGGCGATCGGCGTCGGCCAGTACCAGCACGATGTCGATCAATTCAAACTCAGCCGCTCGCTCGACGGCGTCGTCGAGGACGCCGTCAACGCCGTCGGCGTCGATCTCAACACCGCCTCGTCGGCGCTGCTGGCGCGGGTTTCGGGGCTTGGGGCCTCGCTGGCGGACGCCATCGTCGCCCATCGCGACGCCAACGGACCGTTCGACAGCCGCAAGGCGCTGCTCAAGGTCAATCGGCTCGGGCAGCGCGCCTTCCAGCAATGCGCGGGCTTCCTGCGCATCCGCGACGGCAGCGAACCGCTTGACGCTTCCGCCGTCCATCCGGAGGCCTATGCCGTGGCCAAGAAGATCCTCGCCGCCTGCGGATGCGACCTCAGCGCGCTGATGGGCGACCGGACGGCGCTGAAGAAGCTCGACCCCAAGGCGTTCGTCGACGCCACCTTCGGCCTGCCGACGGTGCGCGACATTCTCGTCGAGTTGGAGAAGCCCGGCCGCGACCCGCGCCCGGCGTTCAAGACCGCAACCTTCGCCGATGGCGTCGAGGACATCAAAGACCTCAAGCCCGGCATGCGGCTGGAAGGAACGGTGACCAATGTCGCCGCCTTCGGCGCCTTCGTCGACATCGGCGTGCATCAAGATGGGCTCGTGCATGTCAGCCAGCTCGCCGACCGCTTCGTCAAAGACCCGCGCGAGGTGGCGAAGGCCGGCGATGTGGTGAAGGTGCGCGTCGTCGAGGTCGATGTGGCGAGGAAGCGCATCGCGCTGACCATGCGTTCGGGCGAAGTGCAACCGAGCGCGCCGGTGGGATATGCGGCGGCCAAGCCGGACCAGCGCGCGCCAAAGCCGCGCCCGGAGCCGGCGGGGCTCGGCGGTCTGGGGGCGAAGCTGGCGGAAGCGATGAAGCGGCTGTGACTAGACTCCCTGTTGCTGGCCGTAGCGGTATTCGCAGCCACCGCAACTGCCGATGATTGGCCCGCTGTTGATCTTCGCCTGCGCCTCTGCGGAAACCGGGGCGAAGTGTAGCGCCCGGAGGCTTCGAGCTTGGCCTTGAAGGCTTTGCCGAGCGCGGCGATGCGAGCGCGCTCGGCCGCCGAACTCGCTGGCCAGCAGGCCTGCGAAAACGGCCGCTATCGCGCCGCGGCGCGTGATGGGTCGATCCATTTCCGATGCCTCGTGTTCCCTGCCCGTCGGCGACAGCGATAAAAGCCGGCGCCGGCGGCGCCAAATCACATGCGCGAGGCCGGACGCTCTCAAGTCCCCATCGCCTCGCCATGCTGGCTGACGTCGAGGCCTTCGCGCTCGTCGTCGCGGCTAACCCTGAGATCGACGATCGCCGAAGTGAGCTTGAGCGAGATCCAGGTGCCGAGCGCGCACCAGGCGAGCGTCACCGCGACGCCGACGACCTGCACCGCGAATTGCCGGACATTGCCCTGCCATAGCCCGGAAACGCCGGGATGGGCGGCGCTGGCGCTCACCGAGGCGGTGGCGAACACCCCCGCCAGCAGCGTGCCGAGGATGCCGCCGACGCCGTGGACGCCGAACACGTCGAGCGAATCGTCATAGCCGAAACGCTGCTTGAGCGAGGTCGAGGCGAAATAGCACACCGCGCCGGCGATGGCGCCGATGACGACGCCCTGCCAGGGCAGCACGAAGCCAGAGGCCGGCGTGATCGTGCCCAGGCCCGCCACCGCGCCGGAGATCATGCCGAGCACCGAGGGCTTGCCGCGATGCTTCCATTCGATGGCGCTCCAGACCACCGCGCCGGCGCAAGCCGACAGATGCGTCGCCACGATCGCGAACACCGCCCGCGAGCCGACGCCGAGCGCCGAGCCGCCGTTGAAGCCGAACCAGCCGACCCACAGCAGGCCGGTGCCGATGACGGCGAGCGAGAGGTCGAAGGGCGCGAGATTTTCGCGACCGTAGCCTTGGCGCGCGCCGACCATCAGCGCCGCCACCAGGCCGGCGACGCCGGCGTTGATATGGACCACCGTGCCGCCGGCGAAATCGATCAGCCCGAGCCGCTCCAGGAAGCCGCCGCCCCACACCCAATGCGCGCTCGGCACATAAACCACGAACAGCCAGATGGCGCAGAAGACGACAAAAGCCGAAAACCTCAGCCGGTCCGCCACGGCGCCGCCGACCAGCGCCACGGTGATGATGGCGAAGGTCATCTGATAGGCGGCAAACAGCAATTCGGGGATGTTGCTGGCCAGCGGGCTCACGGTATCGACGCCGATTCCGGCCAGGAACGCGCGCGACAGGCCGCCGAGCAGCGCGCCGCCGCCGGCGAACGCCAGCGAATAGGCGATCGCGAACCACAACAGCGAGACCACCGCCGTCGCCGCGACGCTTTGCGCCATCGTCGCCAGCATGTTCTTGCGCCGGACCATGCCGGAGTAAAACAGCGCCAGGCCGGGAATGGTCATCATCAGCACGAGCGCGGTCGCCGCGATCATGAAAGCGGTATCGGCGGGATCGATTCTGGCCTGCCCGGCGAAGGCGGGCAGGCGGCTAGCCAGGAGCGCCGAGCCGGCGAGGCTGGCGCGGCAAAAGGCGCGGCGCATGGGCTTGCCGCTCAGAGCGCGTCGTCGTCGATTTCGCCGGTGCGAATGCGCACGGCATGTTCGAGCGGGGTGACGAAAATCTTGCCGTCGCCGATCTTGTCGGTGCGCGCCGCCTCCTGGATCGCCTGCACGACGGCGTCGGCGCGGCCGGCTTCGACCGCCACCTCGATGCGCGCCTTGGGCACGAAGTTGACGATGTATTCGGCGCCGCGATAAACCTCGGTATGGCCCTTCTGGCGGCCGTAGCCCTTGACGTCGGTGACGGTCATGCCGTGGACGCCGATGCGGTCGAGCGCTTCGCGGACGTCCTCCACCTTGAACGGCCGGATGATGGCGGTGACGAGTTTCATGCTGCCCCCCTGCGGCGCGCGACGCCCGGCCGTTGGGCGATCCGCTCAAGGCTTAGGCAATTCCACGTCAGCCGGCGCTTTACGCACAATTCGTCATCGACAGGAAGGGGAGTCGGCTGAATTTTCGGCGCCGATGGCCGCGCTCAGCCCCGGCGCTTGGCCCGCGCCTCCGCCAGCAGACACAGCAGTTCGAAAGCCATCGTCGCCGCGCATAGCGCGGTGTTGGTCCCGGGATCGAACGGCGGCGACACTTCGACGACATCGGCGCCGATAAGATCGAGGCCGCGCATGCCGCGCACCAGGCCCTGCGCCTCGCGCATCGTCAGCCCGCCGGCCTCCGGCGTGCCGGTGCCCGGCGCGATCGAAGGGTCGAGCGCGTCGATGTCGAAGGACAGATAGGCGGGGCCGGCGCCGACCACGGCGCGCGCGATCTCCACCGTCCTGGCGACGCCGAGCGCGTCGAATTCCTCGACATAGATGACGCGGATGCCGTGGCGGGCGCAGAACTCCCAGGCCTCAGTGGTGTTGTGCGCGCCGCGGATGCCGATCTGCACCATGCGGGCGGGATCGAGGAGGCCATCCTCGATGGCGTTGCGGAACGGCGCGCCATGGTGGAAGCGCACGCCCTGGATCGGCCCCAGGACGTCGGTATGGGCGTCGATATGAACGAGGCCGACGGGGCCGTCGCGGACAATGCCTTTGAGGATCGCGTAGGTGATGGAATGATCGCCGCCGATGCTCAGCGGCGTCGCGCCGGCCGCAGCGAAACGCGAAAAGAAGGCGACGAGGTCTTGCTCGACGGCGGCGTTGTCGAACAGCGAGTTGCAGCGCGCGTCGCCGACATCGGCGATGCGGGCGAGCGCAAACGGGTTGATGCGGAAGACATGGTGCATATTGCGCATCAGCGACGAGAGATCGCGCACCGCGCGCGGGCCGTGGCGGGCGCCGACGCGATTGGTCGCGCCGCCGTCGTAGGGAACGCCGCAGACGCCGATGTCGACGTCGGCCAAGTCCGGCTTGTAGGGCGCGCGCATAAACGTGGCGATCTCGGCGAAACGCGGAGCGAAGCGCGGGTCGTAATCGGCGTCGTAAGAGACGCGTTCGTTGAAGAATTTGTCGTCGGCCACGTTCTGGAGCCTCTCCGATTCGCGCGACGGACGATCAAGGCCCGCCGAGGCGCTTATGAGGGGGCAAAAAGCCTTGCGGCGCAAGCGCGCGGCTGATCGCTGGCGGTGCGATCCCCGCCGCCCGCGCCGCAAAGCGCGGATTTCTGCGGCAAGCCGCCCCCTTATGGCCCAAATTGTGACAGAAGGGAGCATGCTGGCGGGAGCCTGAGGAGATTTTAGATGAAGCGAAGCGCAGTTGTTGCGGCGGCGTGGGCCGCCGGGCTCTTGGCGGCGCTCGCCTCGCCAGCGAGCGCGGCGCAGTGCGGGAACGGCCCCGACGGCTTCGACGGCTGGCTGCAAGGCTTCAAGCAGGAGGCGGTGCAGGCCGGCATC
>DATNDU010000012.1:0-3301 GCA_035606915.1 Roseiarcus sp.
CAGAAGGTGGCGTAGCAATTCGGCTTCTCCGGCGCCGGCGCGCCCTTCCTCGTCGGCAGATCGGCCGCCTGCGCCGCCGCCGCGACGGCGAGCAGCGCGCCGCTGGCCAGAAGAATTAAATTCAGTCTTTTCATTTGCTTGCCCCCATGCGCGGGCGAAACACCGCGAGAGGCGGGTTCTCTCTTTACATTGTCTATATTTTTGAGTAAGTCTATAAAAAAAGCGGAATGTAGAGAGAAAAATGCCGCATTGGCTCGCCAACAATTCGCTGTCCATCCGACGCACGCCGCTGGCGCGACTCCATCGCATCGCCGACCCGCGCTATATCAAACAGGCCAAGGGCAAGCCGGTCCAATCCGTCGTGGTTGAGCCGACCGCGAGCCAGATCCTCACCCAGGACCTCGGCGGCGAGGCGTTGAAGCCTGAGCCGCACAAGTTCCGGGGCCTCGGCGCCGGCTTCGTTCTCGAAGCGCTCGACCTTTCGCTGGTCGACGCCGTCGAGCAGGTCAGCAACGAAGCGGCGGCGCTCCACGCTCGACGCCTGGCGAGCGAGGACGGCGTAATCTCCGGCGTTTCCTGCGGCGCGGCCGCGGTGCGCCTCGCCAGGCGGCCGGAGAACGCGCGCACGACCATCGTCGTAGTCCCGCCGGATTCCGGCGAGCGCTACCTCACAACGGCGCTGTTCGAGGGCTTGTTTGACGCCAAGGGGCTCGCCGCGTGATCGCGCTCGCCGAAATCCAATCCGACGATCCGTTCGACATCGACGGCCTCGTCGCCGGGCTCAGCGATCTGCGCAACCTGTCGCAGCGGCGCCGCTACCGCGGGCCGACGCCGACGCTGCCGTCGCGCAAGACCCTGATCGCCGCTATCGACGACCTCGTCTGCTCCCTCTATCCCCGCCATTTCGGGCCACAAGGTCTGCCGGTTGAGGAGGTCGACGCTTTCGTCGGCAGGACTCTGCGCGCGGCGCTGCGCGCGCTGCAAGGGCAGATCAGGCTCGAACTGACGCCAGTGGGCGGGGATGCGCCGCGCCGCGCGGCCGAAATGGCCGCGAGCTTCGCCGCCGCGCTGCCGGCGGTCCGCGCGCTCGCCGACAGTGACGCGCGCGCTGGTTTCGAGGGCGATCCATCGGCGGCGAGCATGGATGAAGTGATCTTCTCCTTCCCAGGCTTTGCCGCCACGCTGCGTCATCGCATCGCGCATCAACTTTATAAGCTCGGCGCGCCGATGCTGGCGCGCATAGCCTCCGAGGACGCGCACGCGCGCACTGGCGTCGACATCCACCCCGGCGCCGAGATCGGCGAGCGTTTCTTCATCGACCACGGCACGGGCGTCGTCATCGGCGAGACGGCGATCGTCGGGCGCAATGTGCGCCTCTATCAGGGCGTCACGCTCGGCGCGAAGAGGTTGGAGACCGACGAGACCGGCCGCTTGCGCAAGGGCTACCCGCGCCACCCCATCGTCGAGGACGATGTCGTCATCTACGCCGGCGCGACCATTCTCGGACGGGTGACCATCGGCTGCGGCTCGTCCATTGGCGGGGGCGTCTGGCTCACCCAGAGCGCCCCGCCCGGCAGCCACCTTTCGCAAGCCGCGCCGTGCCGGGAGTCTTTCGACAATGGCGCAGGAATCTGAGGAGGCCAGAATGACGATCCATCAGGCAGCGGCGCGATTGCGAAGCGCTATCCAGGCTCTGGCGCGTGCGCTTTCGGCGCGCGCGCTGGCGAAGGCGACGGCTCTGTCCTGGCGCGACGACGGCTCGGTCTTCCAGCCGCACATTGCAAGCATGAGAGCCGTGACGCGCGCGGGAACGCCGTGCGCGGACGATGAGGATTGAGTCGTCGCCGCGGTTGTTTCAATCAAGGAGAATCGCAGATGAATTCGGCTACCGACTCCGTTGAAGCCCAAGCGCCGGCGTTCGAAATCCTGCCGGCATCGAGCGGCGTTCCCGCGCGACGCCATCCGTGCAGCGAGGACGACGTCGTCATCCACGCCAACGCGCCGCTGTTTGGACCGATCGTCGTCGGCGCCAATATTTGGTTGATGTACGACGCGCCGCCGGGCGCGCACGTCGAGCCAACCGAAGCGGCGGCCTGATCGCAAGGCTGTCTCGCCTCCCCGCCACGCGCCCATTTGACATGAGGCTGCAATGCTGACTTCGTCGCCAGCGTATTTCGCGAGCTGCGAGCCGCGGATTGAGGACGCCTTTCGGCTGGCTAGGCGTGAGCTCGCCAGCGGCGTTTGCCTTGTCACCCATGGGGCCGGCGAAACCCGCGCGGGTCTCACGGCCACTTCGGTGACCTCGCTGTCCGTGGAGCCGCCGACGCTGATCGTGTGCGTCAGCCGCGCGGATTTGCTGTATCAGCGGCTCGCGACGGGCGACTTGTTCGGCGTTAGCGTGCTCGCCGCGCATCACGCCGAGCACGCCGATTGTTTCGCCAGTCGCGCCAGTCCCAAACGGGCCGACCGGTTTCGCGACGGCGCCTGGGCGACGACGCGTGGCGGCGTCAGCGTGCTCGCCGACGCCATCGCAATCTTCGAATGCGAGGCCGAGGACGTCATTGAGCGTCACGCGCACGCCATCGTCGTCGGGCGCGTGACCCTCGCCGCGGCCCGACCCTGCGAAGGCGCGCTGCTCTATTGGCGCGGCGCCTATGACCACATCGGCTGGAGCGAGGACGAGATTTCGCGCGTGAACGGCGTCATGCCTGCGCGCGCGCCGTCCGGCGATCGAGGTCGCGCGCAAGTGCGCCGCTTCAAATGAACCCGACCCGCCCATCGACCAAACGAGCAAAGTCGAGAGAAGTCATGGTTTTCAGGAAGAATTTGTCTCTGTGGCTGCGTGCTTGCGTAGCCGGCTTCGTCGGTGCGGCGCTGCTCGGCTCGGCCGCTCGCGCCGACGCGACGCTGTTGAACGTCAGCTACGATCCCACGCGCGAACTCTACAAGGCCGTCAACGCCGCCTTCGAGGCCGACTGGAAGGCCAAGACCGGTGAAACCGTCATAGTCAAATCCTCGCACAGTGGCTCGGGGGCGCAGGCGCGCGCCGTCATCGACGGGCTCGACGCCGATGTCGTCACTCTCGCGCTCGCCGCCGATATCGACGCGATCTCCGCCAAGACCGGCAAGATCCCGCCCGACTGGCAGAAGCGGCTGCCGCACAATTCCTCTCCTTACACGTCGACCATCGTATTTCTCGTGCGGAAGGGCAACCCGAAGGGCATTCATGATTGGGACGACCTCGTCAAACCCGGCGTCTCCATCATCACCCCGAACCCGAAGACCTCGGGCGGCGCGCGCT
>DATNDU010000019.1:0-36319 GCA_035606915.1 Roseiarcus sp.
GCCGGGCGTGTCACGCAATTCGGCGACGAACGCGGCCTCGTCGCGGCGGTTGGCGAGTCGGTCGAGCGCCGCGCCGGCGAAGCTGAAGCCGGCGGGAGGATTTGTCTCGAAAAAGGCGTCTTTCATCGCTCAACCCTCCGCGCACTCTGGCCATGCCCGCGCGTGCCGGATTACATGGCTTCGTCGCCAAGGTGAAAGAAAAAGCGTGAAGGAGCCGAGCCCTATGGCGGTGCGCATGACGAGACGCGGCGCGCTGCAAGGCGCGGGCGCGCTGCTGGGCGCGGGTCTGCTGCCGGCGCGCGCCGAGGACGCCGAGGTCCACGGCCTGTCTTCATTCGGCGATCTCGCGCTGCCGCCCGACTTCAAAGCATTCTCTTATGTCAATGCGAATGCACCAAAGGGCGGCTTGCTGTCGTTGCAGATCACCAGCACGACCGGAAATCAGAATTTCGAGACCTTCGATACGCTCAACATCTTCTCGCGCAAGGGCGACGGCGCGGCGGGCATGGGCGCGACTTTCGACACGCTGATGGCTGGCAACGGTGACGAGCCGGATTCGGTCTACGGGCTGATCGCGAAATCCGTGCGCGTCAGCGCCGACAAGCTGCAATACCGCTTTCGCCTGCGCCCGCAGGCGCATTTCTCCGACGGGTCGAAACTCACCGCCGCCGATGTCGCCTTCTCGCTGACGACGCTGAAGGAAAAGGCGCATCCGGTGTTCTCGATCCTGCTGCGCGAGATGGCCTCGGCGACGCCTGAGAGCGACGACGTGGCGCTGGTCGAATTCGTCAAGCAGCGCAGCCGCGACGCGCATCTGATCGTCGCCGGCATGCCGATCTTCTCCGCAAGCTGGTGGAAGGGCCGCGATTTCAACGCCTCGACGCTGGAGCCGCCGCTGGGCTGCGGGCCCTACAAGGTCGGCAAATTCGATCAGGGCCGCTTCATCGAATTCGCCCTCGATGGGAATTATTGGGGCCGCGAGTTGCCGGTGAATGTCGGGCAGAACAATTTCGCGATTCTGCGCTATGAATATTATCGCGAGCGGCAGGTCGCGTTCGAGGCGTTCAAGGCCGGAGCGATCAACTACCATCAGGAATTTACCTCGCGCACCTGGGCGACGGGCTATGATTTCCCGGCGGTGCGCGAGAAGCGCGTCGTCAAGGAGACGCTGCATTCGGGCGCCGCAAGCCAGATGCAGGCCTGGTATTTCAATCTGCGCCGACCGGTCTTCAAAGATCCGCGCATCCGCGAGGCGATCACGCTGTGCTTCGATTTCGAATGGACCAACAAGAATGTGATGTACTCGTCCTACAAACGGGTGACGTCGCGTTTCCAGAACACGGCGATGGCGGCCAAGGGCAAGCCGGGGCCGGATGAGTTGAAGCTGCTTGAGCCCTGGCGCGGCAAGGTTCCCGACGAAGTGTTCGGCGAACCCTATGTGCCGCCGGTCTCCGACGGCTCCGGCAGCGACCGGACGCTGCTGAAGCGCGCCTATGAACTGCTGCTGGCCGCCGGCTGCAAACGCGACGGCGCGCGGATGAAACTGCCGACCGGCGAGCCGCTCGCCTTCTCGTTCCTGGACCCCTCGGAACTGTTCCAGCCGCATATCTCGCCCTGGCGCCAGAATATGAGGAAACTCGGCATCGACGCACGCTCGCGCATCGTCGACGCCAGCCAGTATAAGTCGCGCGTCGATTCGTTCGAATTCGACCTCACCGCCATGAACATGAGCGGTAGCGAGACGCCGGGGGCGGGCCTGCGCACCTTGTTCTCCTCAAGCTCCGCCGACATGGTCGGCTCGCGCAACCTCGCCGGCGTCAAAGACCCGGCGATCGACGCCATGGTCGAGAAGGCTGCCGACGCGAAGACGCGCGCCGAGTTGACGACCGCCTGCTGTTGCCTCGACCGGCTGTGGCGAGCCGGGCGCTATTGGATGCCGGCGTGGTACAATGACAATGTCTGGCTCGGCCACTGGGACGTGTTCTCTCGGCCCGAGCGCCAGCCCAAGCTCGGCGTCGGCGCGCCCGAGACCTGGTGGTGGGACGACGAGAAAGCCAAGAAGATCGGGTTGTGACGATGCGACGACGGCGCGCCGGTTTGTACGTATGCTAGCCTATCTCGCCCGCCGCTTGCTGCTGATGATCCCGACGCTGTTCGGCGTCATGCTGGTGTCGTTCGCCATCGTGCAGTTCGTGCCCGGCGGGCCGGTGGAGCGGGCGATTGCGCAATTACAGAACGCCGACCAGAGCGGCATCGGCGGCGCCGGCGCCGGCGCGGCCGACATCGCCTCGCGCTATCGCGGCTCGCAAGGGCTCGATCCGAAGTTCATCAAGGAGTTGCAAAAGCAATACGGCTTCGACAAGCCGGCCTGGGAGCGGTTCCTCATCCTGGTGCGCGATTACTCGACCTTCAATCTCGGCCGCAGCTATTATCGCGACGTGCCGGTGATCGAGTTGATCCGCGAGAAGCTGCCGGTTTCGATGTCGCTGGGCCTGTGGATGACGCTGATCTCCTACGCGATCTCGATTCCTCTCGGCGTCTCCAAGGCGGTCAGGGACGGCTCGCGGTTCGACATCTGGTCGTCGGCGGTCGTCATCGTCGGCTATGCGATCCCGAGCTTCCTGTTCGCCATCCTGTTGCTCACCCTATTCGGCGGCGGCTCGTTCTGGGCGCTGTTTCCGCTGCGCGGCCTGACCTCTGATAATTTCGCGCAATTCGATTGGCCGCATAAGATCCTCGACTATCTCTGGCACATCGCGCTGCCGGTGGCGTCGCTGGTGATCGGCTCGTTCGCTACCTCGACGCTGCTGACCAAGAACTCGTTCCTCGACGAGATCAGGAAAGCCTATGTGCAGACGGCGCGCATGAAGGGGCTGACCGAGCGGCAGGTGCTCTATGGCCATGTGTTTCGCAACGCCATGCTGATCGTCATCGCTGGCTTTCCCGGCGCCTTCGTCGGGGCGTTCTTCGCGGGATCGCTGCTGATCGAGCAGGTGTTCACGCTCGACGGGCTTGGCTACCTCTCCTATGAATCGCTCATCAACCGCGATTATCCTGTCGTGCTCGGCACACTTTATATATATGCGCTGATCGGCCTCATCGTGAACCTCATCTCCGACATCACCTATACGCTAATCGACCCGCGCATCGATTTCGAGACGAGGGAAGTGTGAGGCGGCGTCCGCGATGAGACTGTCGCCGCTCAACCGTCGCCGTTTGGAGAGCTTCAAGCGCAACCGACGCGGGCTGTTCGCGTTCTGGATCTTCCTGGTGATGTTCGTCGCCTCGATGGGCTCCGAGTTCATCTGCAACGATAGGCCGTTGTTCGTCTCCTATAAAGGCGAGTGGCTGCTGCCGGTATTCGTCAACTACCCGGAAGACAAGTTCGGCGGCTTCGAGGCGGTGACGGATTATCGCGATCCCGTCATTTCGCGGGAGATCGAGGCGCATGGCTTCATCATCTGGCCGTTGGTGCGCTTCGCCAACAATACGATCAAGCTCGATCCGCCGATGCCGGTGCCCTCGCCGCCGACCTGGACGCTAAGCCAAGCTCAATGCAAGGCCGCGCTCGCCGCCCATCCGTCACGGAAGCCGCCGGCGGACGGCGGAACCTGCCATGACCTCGAATACAACTGGCTCGGCACCGACGCCAATGGCCGCGACGTGGTGGCGCGGCTGTTCTACGGCTTCCGCATTTCGGTGCTGTTCGGGCTGATACTCGCCGGCGTGTCGTCGGTGGTCGGGGTCGCGGCCGGCGCGGTGCAGGGCTATTTCGGCGGCCGGCTCGATCTCATTATGCAGCGCGGTATTGAGATATGGTCATCGCTGCCGCAACTCTACATTCTCATTATCCTGTCGGCGATGCTGGCGCCGAGCTTCTGGGTGCTGCTGACGATCCTGCTGCTGTTCTCCTG
Source organism: Roseiarcus sp. (assembly GCA_035606915.1). Classification (GTDB taxonomy): domain Bacteria; phylum Pseudomonadota; class Alphaproteobacteria; order Rhizobiales; family Beijerinckiaceae; genus Roseiarcus. The sequence continues at coordinate 3,915 of DATNDU010000019.1, forward strand.
GGTCAGCCTTGTGCATGTCGTGCGGGCGGAGTTTTTGCGCGCCCGCAACTTCGAGTACGTGAATGCGGCCCGTGCGCTGGGGCTCAGCGACTTCAAGATCATCGTCAAGCACGTGCTGCCGAACGCCATGGTGGCGACGCTGACCTTCGCCCCCTTCATCGTCAATTCCTCGATTGGCGCGCTGACCTCGCTCGATTACCTCGGCCTCGGTCTGCCGCCGGGATCGCCTTCGCTGGGCGAATTGCTGTTCGAGGGCAAGGACAATCTCTCCGCGCCTTGGCTGGCGCTGTCGGCGTTCTTCATCGTCGCCATCATGCTGTCGCTGCTGGTGTTCATCGGCGAGGCGGTGCGCGACGCCTTCGACCCCAGAAAGACCTTCGCGTGAGCGCGCCCCTGGTCGAGGTGCGTGATCTCAGCGTCGCCTTTGGCGACAAGCGCGTCGTCGACGGCGTCTCGTTCACGCTGGCGCGCGGCGAGACGCTGGCGCTGGTCGGCGAATCCGGCTCGGGCAAGACCGTCACCGCGCAGGCGATCGTGCGGCTGGTGCAGGGCGCGACCTTCCCGAGCGGGCAAATCCTGTTCGAGGGCGCCGACACGCTGACGATGAGCCCGGCCAACTTGCGCGAGATCCGCGGCGGCCGGGTGACGATGGTGTTTCAGGAGCCGATGACCTCGCTCAACCCGCTGCACACGATCGAGCGGCAGATCGCCGAGATCATCGCCTTGCACGGCGGGCGCGGCAAGGCGGTGCGCGAACGGGTGGTCTCGCTGTTGCGCGAGGTCGGCATTGCGGAGCCGGAGTCGCGGTTAGGCGCCTATCCGCACCAGCTTTCCGGTGGCCAGCGGCAGCGCGTGATGATCGCCATGGCGCTCGCCAATCGGCCGGACCTGTTCATCGCCGACGAGCCGACGACGGCGCTCGACGTCACCGTACAGGCGCAAATCCTGGAGTTGCTGCGCGAACTTCAGGCCAAATACGGCATGGCGGTGCTGTTCATCACCCACGACCTCAACCTGGTGCGCAAGCTCGCCATGCGCGTTGCGGTGATGCGGCTCGGCCGCATCGTCGAGGCCGGCGAGACGGCGGCGGTGTTCGCGGCGCCCCAGCACGCCTATACGCGCATGTTGATCGAGGCCGCGCCGAAGGGCGTGCCGCCGCCGATAGCCCCCGGCGCGGCGACGGTGGTTTCGACCGACGACCTGAAAATCTGGTTCCCGATCCGCCAGGGGTTCCTGCGTCGCGTCGTCGGCCACGTGAAAGCCGTGGATGGCGTGAGCCTCGAACTGAAGGCTGGGCGCACGTTGGGGATCGTCGGGGAATCCGGCTCCGGCAAGACGACGCTGGGGCTCGCCGTGCTCCGTCTCATCCGCTCCGAGGGGCCGATCGTCTTCAAGGGCCAGCGCATCGACGGGCTTAGCCGCAAGCAGATGCGGCCGCTTCGCCGCGCCATGCAGATCGTGTTTCAGGACCCGTTCGGTTCGCTGTCGCCGCGGCTGTCGGTGGCGGAGATCGTCGAGGAAGGCCTCATCGCGCAGCGGCTGAGATTGAGCGCGCGCGAGCGGCGCGAGGCGGTGGCGCGCGCGCTTGAGGATGTCGGCCTCGATCCCGGCACGATGGACCGTTACCCGCACGAGTTCTCCGGCGGCCAGCGCCAGCGCATCGCCATCGCCCGTGCAATGGCGCTCGATCCCGAATTCGTCGTGCTCGACGAGCCGACCTCGGCGCTCGACAAATCGGTGCGGGCGCAAATCGTCGATCTGCTGGCGGACCTGCAAAAGCGGCGCGGGCTTGCCTATCTGTTCATCAGCCACGATCTCGAAGTGGTGCGGGCGCTGGCGAGCGACATCGTGGTGATGAAGGCGGGCCGGGTGGTGGAGAGCGGGCCGGCGGAGGCGATTTTCGCTTCGCCGCGCGAGGATTATACCAGGGCGCTGCTCGCCGCCGCGCTGGCCACGGCGTGAAGGAGAGGCCGGATGGGGCGCGGGATCATCATTGTGCTGGATTCGGTCGGCTGCGGCGGCGCGCGCGACGCGGCCGAATATGGCGACGAGGGCGCCGACACGCTCGGCCACATCGCACGGGCCTGCGCCGCCGGGCAGGGCGACCGCGAGGGCCTGCGCCAGGGCCAGCTTTCGTTGCCGAACCTCGACCAACTCGGCCTTGGTCTGACCATGCATGCCTCGACCGGGCGCAAGCCGCCGGGTTTCGCCTGCCGCGCGCCGACGGGGCAATGGGGCTATGGCGTCGAGACCTCGCGCGGTAAGGACACGCCCTCCGGCCATTGGGAGATCGCCGGCACGCCGGTCGATTTCGCCTGGGGCTATTTTCCGCTGCGCACCCCGGCCTTGCCGACCGACCTAACGCGCGAGTTGATCGCGCGCGCCAAGCTCACCGGCGTTCTCGGCGATTGCCACGCTTCGGGGACCGAGATCATCGAGCGCTTCGGCGACGAGCATCTGCGCACGCTGAAACCGATCTGCTACACTTCGGTTGATTCCGTGCTCCAGATCGCCGCCCACGAGGAGGCGTTCGGCTTGGAGCGGCTCTACGACGTCTGCCGGGTGGCGCGCGCGCTGTGCGACCCGCTCAACATCGGCCGCGTGATTGCGCGGCCGTTCGTCGGCGAGCGGGCGGGGCAGTTCACGCGCACGGCCGACCGCAAGGATTTTTCGATGCCGCCGCTGCCCGGCAATCTGCTGGCGCGGGCCGCTCAGGGCATGCGCGAGATCGTCACCGTCGGCAAGATCGGCGACATCTTTGCCCATCGCGACACCGGGTTGGAGTTGAAGGGCAAGTCCAACGAGGAGCACGTCGATCTGCTGCTGCGGGCGTTGCGCGAGACCGCCGACGGCGGCTTGATCTTCGCCAATCTCGTCGATTTCGACACCGAATATGGCCATCGTCGCGACGTCGCCGGCTATGCGGCCTGCCTGGAGGCGTTCGACCGCCGGTTGCCGCAGATTCAAGCCGCGCTGCGGGCTAATGATTTTTGCGTCGTCACCGCCGACCACGGCAACGACCCGACGTGGCGCGGCTATGACCACACGCGCGAGCATACGCCGATCCTCGCCTTCGGCGACGCTGCGCCGGGGCCGATCGGCGAGCGCGAGACGCTGGCCGACATCGCCGAGACCGTGGCGGCGCATCTCGGCCTGCCGAAGGGGCCGAAGGGGGCAAGCTGGTTGTGAGCTTCACGCTCGATGCCCGTCTCGCCGCCGATACGTTGCTGATCGGCGACCTGCCGCTATCGCGCGCGCTGCTGATGAACGACGCCCGCTATCCCTGGGTGATCCTGGTTCCCCGCCGCGCCGGCCTGATCGAAATCACTCAGCTCGCCGCGCCTGAGCGCGCGCAGTTGATGGAGGAGGCGGCGCTTGCCGCCGGGGCGATTTTGGCGCTGGCGCAGGTGGAGAAGGTCAATCTCGGCGCGCTCGGCAATATCGTGCGCCAATTGCATGTTCACGTGGTCGGGCGGCGCGCCGGCGACGCCGCATGGCCGGGGCCGGTGTGGGGCCAGGGCGCTGCGGAGCCTTATCAGGCGCCAGTGGGCGAGGCACGGCTCGGCTGGTTGAGGGCGCGGCTGGCGGCCGTCTGAGCGCGACGGCGGTTGAGCCGCGTTGGCGACGGGCCGTTGGCGTCAGAGACGGACGCCGGTGGTTGACGAAGGTGCGCTCGGGCTTGAACGGTCAAGCAAATATGAGAACAAAACAGGAAAACACGCCGAGCCATTTGCGAACGCATGCGCCTCAAACAAGTCTCAGCGCCAAACGGCGACGGCGACGACCTCATGCAGGCATGGTTGGCTTCGCTTCATCCGCCATGACGACTCGTCGGTGGCCGCTCTAAAACAACATTAAACCTCCGGCGAAACATCGGCCGGAGGCTTAGCAATCACAATGTCTTGATCGACGCGAAGCCTCAGGCCTTGCGCGCGCTCTTCTTGGCGGCGGCCTTCTTCGGCGCAGCCTTCTTGGCGGCGGCTTTCTTCGGCGCAGCCTTGCGGGCCGGGGCTGAAGCCGGGGCCTTGCGAGCGACGGTCTTCGCGGCGGCGCGGCCGCGTGTGGTGTTGAGCGAAACGCCGAGCGCCGTCGCCTTCTGCCGCGTCGCGCCCTCGGTGCGCTTCAGCGCCTTGGCGATCGCCGAGGCCGGCTCCTTGCGCGCCATCGATTTCATCATCTTGACGTCATCCGACGACCACGGACGCCGGGAGGGGGGGGTTTTGGGGGCCTTGGCCACGTCGTCTCCATTATAAGAAACGGACCGAAATGCTAGGCCCGCGCGATTCGTTGAACACATATTCCTGAATATTGCAAGCTGCTGACGAGACAAACAGCGTTGTTTGTGAAACAAACAAGAAACAAACGGCCCTCAACTCTTCTTTTTCAAGCCGCCCGGGCGCTCAATCGACCCGCACGATCGTCGAAGCGCCGCCGAGACCGGGACGAATCGCCAACTCCTTGCGGCGGACCAGATAGTTGACATGCGCCAAGGCCTCCCCGAAGGCGAACGACATCTGGTGGGGATCGTCGATCGTGCGGCCGAACACCACCGGCAACAGGTCGATCGCCGTGGTCGCGCTGGCGCCGACCGCGTTCAGGATCGCGGCGCAGCGCGCCTGATGATGCGCGATCAGTTCGTCGATCCGGTCGGGCAGGCCGATGAAGGGCAGGTTGTGGCCGGGCAAGGCGAGCACGCCCGCCGGAAGCCTTTGTTTGAGCGCCGCCAGCGAGCGCAGATAGGCGCCGAGCGGGTCGCCGTTCGGGTTGATCGCCTCGACGCTGATATTTGGCGAAATTCTGGCCATCGCCTGATCGGCGCAGAGGATGAAGCCGGCTTCGGCGCAATAGAGCATGACCTGCTCGGAGGAATGGCCGGCGCCTGTGAGAACCTCGAACGAGCGGCCGCCGATTTCCAGCGCTTCCTCGGCCATCAGCCGGTTGAAGGTGCGCGGCAGGTCGCTGACCATGCGCAGATAGTGCAGGCCGCGGGCGAGCAGCAGGTCGGTCTGCGACGGGCTGAGGCCGTGGCCGAGGTAGAAGCCGCGATAGGGCTCGGCGTTGAGCGCGCCGGGGTCGAGGCGGATGGTTAGCGCATCCAAATATTCGGTTTGGCTGGCGAAGAGCTCGAGGCCGAGCCGGCCGCAGAGCCAACCGGCGAGGCCGATATGATCGGGGTGGCAATGACTGGAGATGACGCGGGTTAGCGGCCGGCCTTTCAACAAGCCGCCGAGCAGGCGCTCCCATAGCGCACGCGTGGCCGCGTCGTCGATGCCGGTGTCGAGCAAGGCGAAGCCAGCGCCGTCCTCGATCAAATATATGTTGACGTGATCCAACCGGAACGGCAGCGGCAGCCTCAGCCACAGTACGCCCTCGGCGACTTCGAGGGTTTCGCCCGGGGCAGGGGGCTCAGGAAAGCGAAAGTCGAGGGCGGCGGCCAAAGGCGAAGCTCCGGGTTGGCGGGGAATGGCTATATAGGCATCTCTCGCATGCAGAGCATCGGCGTCAAATCGCAACAAAGCTGCACCGTCCATGATAGGCAGCGACGGCTGGCTTTGCGGCTTGTGTGAGGATCAAACGATCTCCCGGCTCAAACAGCGTTGGTTGCGGGCGGGTCGGCAGGCGGATTGACGCGGCTTGCCGCCTGCGCCAAAGACCGTGTCACTCCACCGCAGAAGGCGCCGTTTCATGTCTCAAAAGGTCGACGTACTTGGCCTCGGCAACAGTCTCATCGACATCCTGGCGACGGCCGATGACGCCTTTCTCATCAGCCATGAGATGGCCAAAGCGGCGATGACGCTGATCGACGAGGACCGCGCCGATGCGCTTTATGCCCTGCGCCAGGCGCCGAAGATTGTTTCCGGCGGCTCGGCGGCCAACACCATCGTCGGCGTCGCCTCCTTCGGCGTCAGCGCCGCCTACATCGGCAAGGTCCGGCAGGACGAACTCGGCCAGCGCTTCAGCGACGACCTCAACGCCACCGGCGTGCGCTACGCCACCGCCAAGGCCGCCCATGGACCGGGGACGGGGCGCTGTTTCGTCTATGTGACGCCGGACGGCGAGCGCACCATGAACACCTTCCTCGGCGCCAGCACCTATCTGTCGCCTGACGATGTCGACGAGGCGGTCGTGCGCGCGGCGCGCTTCGTCTATCTCGAAGGCTACATGTGGGACCGGCCGGCAGCCAAGCAGGCGTTCCGCAAGGCCGGAGAGATCGCCCACGCGGCCGGCGCGCGCGTCGCGCTGACGCTATCGGATGCCTTCTGCGTCGACCGCTTCCGCGGCGAGTTCATCGATCTCATGCGCACCGGCGTCGTCGACACAGTGTTCGCCAACACCGACGAGGCGCTGTCGCTCTATCAGACGACGCGTCTGAGCGAAGCGCTCGATGCTCTTGCCGCGGAAGGCGTGCATGCGGTGGTGACGCGCTCGGAGAAAGGCTCGGTGATCGTCGACGGCGAGGCGCGCACCGAGGTGGCCGCGCATACCATCGCGCGGCTCGTCGATACGACGGGGGCGGGCGATCTGTTCGCGGCCGGCTATCTCGCCGGGCTGGCGCAAGGGGCTCAACCCGCCCATTGCGCGCGGCTGGCGGCGCTGGCGGCGGCCGAGGTGATCCAGCACATCGGCGCGCGGCCGGAGGTTTCGCTGAAAGAACTTGCCGCCAAGGAGGGGCTGACGGTCTGAGCCGTCTCAGCCCTGACGGTTGGCGATATAAGACTTCAGTTCGTCCATCGAGGCGAAGCGCAGGCCGCCTTCCTCGGTCTCCGCCTCGATGGCTCCGTCGGAATAGATGACATATTGGGCGCCGCCGGCGCTGTAGCGACCCACGACGTGCGGCCCCGATTGTGGCTGGGCGATCGCCTCCTCGACGGCGCGCAGAGTGGGCAGATGGCCGCTGCGGTTGAGGTTGACGTCGTCGTCTTCGGGCGCCGGCGCGGTTGGCGGCGTCGGCGCCGCCTTCACCTCGGCCACCTTGGCCTTGCGGCGCGGCGGGGCGAAGATGCGGTTGAGCCTGACGATCAGCGCGGCGAGCGAGAACACCACGCCGCTGGCGCTCAACATGATGACGCCGCACTCGGCGTAGAGCCGGCCCATCTCGGTCGGCACGAGATCGACGCAATAGGCCAGGGAACCGAAGCCGGCGGCGAACAGAATCGCGCCGATTACGAATGTCAGGATCGCCATGCGGGGTAAAGTTCTCGACAATGTGTCAAAAGCAAGGGCGGATTTCCGCCTTTGGCGAGCCGTTTGGGTTGCGGGCGGCGCGACCGGCCATTAGGTAAGCTCGGTCGGTGGCGTATCCGAATGGCGCCTGTGCGGCCCAAGGAGGTTCCTCATGTCTTTCACCCTGCCCGAACTGCCCTATGCGTATGACGCGCTGGCGCCCCATATGTCGAAAGAGACGCTCGAATTTCATCACGACAAACATCATCAGGCCTATGTCACGAACGGCAACAACCTGCTGAAAGGTACGGAGTTCGAGGGCAAGCCGCTGGAGGACGTGGTGCGCGGCTCGTTCGGCAAGAACGCGGCTTTGTTCAACAACGCCGGCCAGCACTACAATCACCTGCATTTCTGGAAATGGATGAAGCCGAAAGGCGGCGGCAAGATTCCCGGCGCCTTGGAAAAGGCGCTGATCGACGGCTTTGGCTCGGTCGATAAAGCCAAGTCGGATTTCGCCACCGCCGGCGCCGGCCAGTTCGGCTCCGGCTGGGCTTGGCTGGCGGTCGTCAACGGTAAGGTCGTCGCCACCAAGACGCCGAACGGCGAGAACCCGCTTGTCCACGGCGGAAAGCCGATTCTCGGCGTCGATGTCTGGGAGCATTCCTATTACATCGACTACCGCAACCGCCGCCCCGATTATCTGAAGGCCTATGTCGAACACCTCGTTAACTGGGAATACGTCGCCGAGCTGTACGCGGCGGCGACCAAATAACACGCTAACGCCGATCTCCATCTGATTCAGGCAGACGCCGCCATGGCCGGGCTTGTCCCGGCCATGGCGAGGGCAGAGCGCCTAATCCGTCAGATTGATCGTCTTGTCCTTGCAGAGATCGACGCCAAGCTGCTCGGTATCGGCGCCATCAGCGAAATGGGCACGGATGTCGTAGAGGCAATCCTTCGTGTGCTTGACGTGAACCACCGCCTTGCGGCCGAAGGCCAGCGCGCTCAGGACTTTCTTGTGGTCGGGATCGCCGGCCGGAACGACCGAAAGTTGCATCAACCCGACCGAGCGCTCGTTATGCACGCTGATGGCCAGCCCCTCCGCCTCGTGATGTCGGTAATGTCTGGCGCGCTCATGCGCGGGCCTAGCGGCTTTTTCCGCGTCCGCCTTTTCCGCATCGACCTTTTCTTTATCGACCTTTTCGGCGCCCGCCTTGTCGGCCTTTTCCGGCTTGGCGCTTTCGGCTGCCGCCCCAGGCGCCAGCGGATCTGGAGGGGTAGCGGTCTGCGCCTGCGCGACGCCTGCCGCCAATAGAACCGCCGCGACCCACGCTCCGCCGAGCATTTTCCTCATATCAACCTCTACGATCCCGACTCGTTTGGCCTCTGGCCGGGTGCGTCTTCATCGCGCAATTTCGGCCGCAGGAAAAGGGCGATTACGGCCGCACCGCCGCTCTTTCCCATGCTTGCGCAAGGATGACGGGCACATCGGCGATCTTTTCGGCGACGAGATAGCGGGCGCCGAAGTCCTCGTTTATGAACCCAGCCATCCGCATATGCGCCACCAGCGACAGCAGCGGGCGCCAGAAACCGGCGATGTCGGCGATCAGCACTGGCTTGACATGGCGGTCGAGCTGCACCCAGGTCAGTTGCTCGACCAGCTCCTCCAGCGTGCCGACGCCGCCGGGCAGGGCGACGAAGGCGTCGGCGCGATCAAACATCAATTGCTTGCGCTGGTGCATGTTGTCGACGACGACCAACTCGCTCCATTCATGCGTTCCCTGCTCGCGCTCGACCAGGAACGTCGGGATTATGCCGACGACCTCGCCGCCGGCCGCCATCGTTGCGCGCGCAATGCGCCCCATCAGCCCGCGGCGGCCGCCGCCGAACACCAGCCGCGCGCCCATGCTGGCGATCGCCGTCCCGAGCGCATCGGCGGCCTCGGCGAAGGCCGGGTCAGAGCCGAGGCTCGATCCGCAATAGACGCAAATGCCGCGTTTCAGGGTGGAGGGTGCGCTCACGAGGCGAGCAGCCCCTTAACGATGGCGCTGGCGCGGGCGAAATCCATCTGCCCCGGATATTTCTCCTTCAGCGCGGCGATCACCTTGCCCATGTCGCGCACGCCGGCGGCGCCGGTCTCGGCGACGGCGGCGCGGGCGGCCTCGGCCACCGCCGTCTCATCCATTTGCTTGGGCAGGAACTCGTTGATGATGGCGATCTCGGCGCTCTCCTGAGCCGCCAGATCCTCGCGGCCGTTGTCCTTGTAGATGGTCAGCGATTCCTGGCGGGTCTTGGCCATTTTAGTGAGCAGGGCCAATTCGTCCGCGCGGCTGACGATCTTGCCGGCGCCGCGCGCCTCGATCTCGCGGTCCTTCAGCGCCGACATGATGAGCCGCAGCGCTCCGACGCGGGTCTTGTCGCCCGCCTTCATCGCTTCTTTCATCTGCGCCGATACGCTGCCGCTTAGGGAAACCGCTTCCGCCATGTCAGACTCCCGCCGTATCGGCTTGACGCCCGGCGCGGCCGGCGCTTAACCACAGGCCCATGTCAAACGCAACACCAATGGCCGCCGCGCCCGCCTGGGCGCCGTGCAAACCGACCGCGCTCGTCGTGCTCGCCGACGGGCTGGTCATCGAAGGCGCCGGGCTCGGGGCCAGTGGCGAAGCGGTCGGCGAAGTGTGCTTCAACACCGCCATGACCGGCTACGAGGAAATCCTCACCGATCCCTCCTACGCCGGACAGATCATCACCTTCACGTTCCCCCACATCGGCGTCGTCGGCACGAACGAGGAAGATATCGAAACCGTCAATCTGGCGGCCTCAGCCGGGGCGCGCGGCTGCATCCTGCGCGCCGACGTGTTCGATGCTTCCAATTTTCGCGCCACGCGCCGGCTCGACGCCTGGTTGCGGGCGCGTGGCGTCATCGGCATCAGCGGCGTCGACACGCGCGCGTTGACTTCGCGCATTCGCCGCCTCGGCATGCCGAACGCCGTCATCGCCCACCATCCGCAGGGCGAATTCGACCGCGCCGCGCTGCTCGCCAAGGCGCGCGCGTTCCCCGGCATCGACGGCATGGATCTAGTGCCCGACGTCGGCGCGACGCAGCGCTACGCATGGGACGAGACAAGCTGGCGTCTGGACGGCGGCTACGGCCGGCGCGAGCAAACCAAATTCCGCGTCGTCGCTGTCGATTACGGGATCAAGCGCAACATCCTGCGCCTGCTCGCCGACCTCGGCTGCGAGGTGACGGTGGCACCGGCGACCGCTTCGTCAGAGGAGATCCTGGCGATGCGGCCCGATGGCGTGTTCTTGTCCAACGGCCCCGGCGACCCGGCCGAAACCGGGCGCTACGCGGTGCCGACGATCCGGGCGATCCTCGACAGCAAGACGCCGATCTTCGGCATTTGCCTCGGTCACCAGATGCTGGGGCTCGCCATCGGCGCGAAGACGCTCAAGATGCCCCAGGGCCACCACGGCGCTAATCACCCGGTGATGGACTACACCACCGACAAGGTTGAGATCGTGTCGATGAACCACGGCTTCGCATTGGATTCCGCGACGTTGCCGCCAAACGCCCGCGTCACCCATGTGTCGCTGTTCGACGGCTCGAATTGCGGCATTGCGCTGACCGATCGGCCGGCGTTCTCGGTGCAATATCACCCCGAGGCGTCACCGGGGCCGCAAGACAGCCACTATCTGTTCAAGCGCTTCGTCGACGAGATGGCGCGCCGCCGGGCGGCCTGAACTGGCCGCCCGGCGTTTCCACTTTAAGCCGCCTTCTTCGACGCCGCGCGGCGCACAATGCCTTCCTTGTTCTCGCTGGACTCGGCGAGCTTGGTAAGCTTGTCGTCGGCGTTGTATTCTTCTTCGAGGGTCTGCTTGAGGAGTTGCGCCACCGGCCTCAGTTTGAGTTCGCTCGCCCAGGCGACCATTGTGCCGTAGCGGTTGATCTCGTAGTGCTCGACCGCTTGGCAGGCGAAGATAATGCCGGCGTCGCCGGCGGGGCTGTCGCCGAATTGCTCCAGCACTTCCTCGCCTTCCTTCAGTATGCCTTCGATCGCCTCACACTTGACCGCCGCCGGTTTGAGGTCGAGTTCAGCGAAAACCTTGTCCAGGCGTGCGACATGGTCCTTGGTCTCTTCGAGGTGGGCGCCCAGCGCATCCTTCAACTGGTCGTGTTTGGCCTTGTCGATCATCTTCGGCAGCGCTTTGGTGATCGCTTTTTCCGCGTAATAGATGTCCTTGAGGGCATGGACGAACAGATCTTGCAGGGTCTTTTCGCTAGTCTTGGTCGACATGGGTTTCCAGCTCCATTTTGCCTCACTGGAGACTGAAGCGAGAAGACGCGCATTCGTTCCGATTTACATTGACGCGATGTCGGCCTGTACAATTCCGCATCGGCTTACGCCGCGCTTTTCACGCGGCGCCGGCTGCTCCTGATCCCGCGAGGCTCGGCTTCAGTGGGCAAAAAACACTGGCAGCGTCATGCTGGTGAGGAAGGTGCGCGTCGCGCCGCCGAATAGCGTCTCGCGCAGGCGCGAGTGGCTGTAGCCGCCGCAAACCATGAGATCGGCGCCGGTGTCGGCGGCGTAGGAGAGCAGCGCATTGGCGGGGTCTTCGTCGCTGGGCAGGCGGCGGAATTGGGCAACGACGCCGGCTCGCGCCACCCGCGCCGCCAGCCGCTCGCCGCCCGCGATCACATCGGCGTCGGTCGCCGGGCCGACGACGCTGACGATCTCGACGTGCCGCGCGCACTTCAGGATGCGCTTGGATTCGCTGAACGCCTCCGCCGCCGCTGCGCCGCCGTCCCAAGCGACGAGCACGCGGGAGAATTTCGCCGCCGCGCGTTGGATCGCCGGAACCACCCAGACCGGCCGCCCGCTCTCGGCGAGCAGCGCGGCGGTGAGGTCGTCGCGGCGCGGCGCACGGCCGGCCTCGCGCTGCTGCACCATGGTGAAATCGAAGGCGCGCGCGAATCGCGGCAGCGCCTGGAGCGAGGGCTCCAAGCCCTCGTCGGGATAAAGCGCCTCGGCGACGATGCCGGCGGCCTTGGCGTCGAGCGCGAAGGTCTCCAGCGCCTGATGGGCGCGCGCCCGGCGCGCCGAAGCGGCGTTGACGGCGGCCTCGACGCGCGAGTCCAGCGAACCGTCGTCGATCACGATCGCGTCGCGTCGCGGCCAAACCGCGACCGGCTGGGCATCGAGCGCCTTGGCCACCGAGATCGCATAGGGAATTAGCGCGTCGGAATCGTCTTCGAGAACGACGAGAAAGTTGTCAAGCATGGCAAAGCCTCTGGTTTGACACAGTTCATGCAAGGAAACCGGCGCGGCGTCGTTGATTTGCCGCAAGCGTCGCCGCGACAGTCGTAAGCTTAACGCTTTGTTCTCCGTAACTTGGGTTTAGCGAATCCTTGGTTAGAAAACAAAGTAAAATTGCCGACAGTCGCCGGCGTCGGCATAGTGGGAATTGAGGTCATGACGAAGTCGATTGTCTTCGGAATCGCGGCGTTGTCGATGTTGTGCGGCCTCAGTGCGCACGCCGATGATTTCTACCAGCCGGGGTTTCAGCCGGGATATGGACCGGGCTTCGCCGGCGCGGAGGCGGGCGGCCAGATCGGGGCGGCGATCGGCGGCACCGGCAACGTCAGCCCGACCGGCGTCGGCGGCGGCCTCTATGCCGGCTACAATCTGCAAAATGGCCCGCTTGTCGGCGGCATCGAGGGCGACGCCATTCTCGGCGCGATCAGCGGCTCCGGGCAGGGCGGCACGCTGAGACAGAATTGGCTGTCGTCGTTGCGCGTGCGCGGCGGCTGGGCGTTCAGCAACGTGCTCGCCTATGGCACGATCGGGCCGGCCTGGGCGACGTCGAGCTTCCAGCAAAACGGCTTCAACTTCGAAAAATCGCTACACGGCTATACGTTGGGCATCGGCGGCGAAGTGGCGTTGACGCGCACCATCACCGCTCGCGCCGAACTCCGCCATTACGATTTCGGCGCCGCCACCTATTACATGCCCGGCGGACCGCTAAAACTGTCGACCGGCAACAACATGTTGCTGGTCGGCATCGGCGCGCATTTCTAGGCTATCCGGCGAAGCGGCATCATCTGGCGAGGGTGAGGGGAGGGATACTCTAACGGGCTATTTCTCAGCGGCGAGCGCGCGGCAGGCGGCGGGCATTTGCGCCATCGTCAGCGGCCGCGCCGGCTTGCCCGAAGGCTTGGGATGCAGGGCCGCGTCGGTGAACCACCAGTTCAGCGATTTGCCGCAACCGTCGCCGGGCGGCGGCGGCCCCTGGTTCCGGCAATACGTCGCGCCCTGCGGGCAGCGCAACCGCACATGGAAATGATAGTTGTGGCCCCACCACGGCCGCACCTTGCTCATCCACGGCTCGCCGGCGTGTTTCTCGCATAAGGCTTTCTTGATCGCGGCGTTGACGAAGATCAGCGTCACCTGCGGCTCCTCAGCCGCGGTGCGGATGATTCCCGCCTGCCGCTCCGACCAATGCTCGTCCACGGCCAGCCCGTCGGGGCGCACCATGTCGAGCGCCGACATGGTCTCGCGCTGCGCGCGGGTTAGCTCGGCGGGCATCGGCGTCAGCCAGATGTCGGCGTCGAGGCCGATCTGGTGCGAGGCGTGACCAGTAATCATCGGCCCGCCGCGTGGCTGCGAGATGTCGCCGACCAGGATGCCGGGCCAGATTCCCTCAGCCGCCGCCTTCTTGGAGAAGCGTTCGAGGAAGGCGATGGTCTCGGGATTGCCCCAGTAACGGTCGCGCGAAATGCGCATGACGCGCCAGGTTGCGCCATCGAGCGGCAGCGCCCGCGCACCGTCGAGGCAACCGCGCGAGTAGAAGCCGATCGAGCGCGTCTTCGCCGCGCTCGGCGTCAATTCGCGGCCGAACACTTGCTTGGCGACGTTGTGGGGATCGCTGGGATGAGCGAGCGGCGGCAGCGGCTTGGGGTGCAGCGTGCCGATGTCCTGCGCCGAGGCGCCGGCGCAAACAGCGGCGAGCAAGGCGAGGGCGAGGGCGAATCGGCGCATGGGAATCTCGGGCGGTGTGGCCGATTCTGGCGGTGGCGGGCTTAACGGCTCGTTAACCCTCGCGACGCCACCGCGAACAGGCGTGGAAACGCAAACAACAGCGCGCCGTTGCGCTGCGTCGGATAAGCCTCAGCCACCGCCTGCCAGTAGGCGGCGAGGAAGGCGGCGCGCTTGTCGGCGTCGAGCGGATCGAGATAGGGCCGCAGCCCCGAACCTTCGACCCATTTCACCACATCGTCGGGTGAGCCGAGCCGGTGGGCGTAGACGGTGCGCCAGAGATCGACTTCGTCGCAAGGCGGGGCCAGCGCGGCGTCGTAATCGGCGAAGGCGGCGATCGTCTCCCGCTTGCCGCCGAGGCTGAGGCCGGCGAACGCCGGCATGGCGGCGACGGCGCGCATCAGCCGGTGGCTCGGCTCGTCCTCGTTGTCGGGAACCTGGAAGGCCAGCGTCCCGCCTTGCGGCAAGGCGGCGGCGAGGCGGGCGACGACGGCGAGATGGTCGGCAACCCAATGCAGCAGCGCGTTGGCGAACACCAGATCGAAACCGCGGGAATCGTAGTTTCCGGCATCGCCCTGGCGGAAGGTGGCGCTCGGCAGCCGTTTGGCGGCGGCCTTCAACATATCGGGGCTGAGGTCGACGCCGACGATTTCCGCCTTCGGGAAGGCTTGGCGGAGTTGCGTTGTCGACAGGCCGGAGCCGCAGCCGAGATCGAGGATGCGGCGTGGCTCACGCAGCGGGATGCGGGCGATGAGTTCGCGCGACGGGCGCGCCCGCTCGGCCTCGAAGCGGTCGTAGCGCGCGGCGTCCCAAAGCTGCATCGATGGCGCCCCTAAACGAAAAAGCCGGCGGAAGCCCGCCGGCTTTTTCCACGCGATCGACCCAGAAGCAAATCAGAATTTGTAGTTCAGGCCGACCCGGAACAGCGAGACGTCCATATGGTTGGTCTCGGCATAGGGCGTACCGCCGAAATAGGTCTGGCTCTGCATAGGCGCCCAAAGATATTCGGCCTTGGCCGAGATGTTGTTGGTGAAGGCGTATTCGATGCCGCCGCCGACCACGCCGCCGTTGCGCCAGCTTTCCTGCGTGAAGAGGCCGCCGGCGGAGCCGCCGACCGTGCCCTTGGTGTCCACGCCAGCATAGCCGCCGGTGACATAGAACAAGGCGCGGTCAACCGCGTAGCCGAGGCGCAGGCGCTCGGTCGTCATCCAGTTGGTGCGGTAGGAATTGGAGCCCGAGACGAGAGCGTTGGAGAACTGGTTGCTGGTGTTGGTGAAAGCGTAGCCAATATCGCCTTCAACGCCGTAAACGAGCTGCCCCATCTGCCAGTTGTAGCCCAAGGTGCCGCCGACAAGGCCGCCGTTCGGGCTGGCGAAGTTCGTGTTGCTGGTGTTGGAGAAGGCATAGCCGCCGTTGATGCCGACATAGAGGCCGCCCCAAGTGAAGGCGGGCGCATACACCGGCGCCGGCGCCATCGGCTCGCCCTTGCGCGTCGGCAGGTCAGCGGCGAGCGCGCTGGTCGCCGCGCCCGCCATCAACACGGCCAAAAAAATCGTCTTCATAACCTACTCCTGAATTCAACCCCTACGGCGGAGGCGCCGCCCCAGCTCGTTGACGAAGACAGTACGCGCTCGATCGCGAAAAGTCTGTTGCGCCACGATCACAATAGAAGCGGCGAATGTGACGACAATCTGGCAACAATCGTTGAGATATTTGAACGGAAAATTATCACAAGTATCGATTGATGTTAACATCGTATTCGCAAACATATTTGACGTCATGCCTGTGATATTAGCGAATTCGGCAAATTCAGTGTGGTGAACGGGTGGTTAATTTTAACGATAGTTTTACGCATGTCACATTGTCGCCGCAAGATCGACCCGAGTTCGCCCACCCCGGCGCCGATTTCGGCGCCGCTAAACCCTGCGACGGCTCGTTATCGCCTGCGGCGGCTGGAACTCGCGAAGCCGGCGCGCCGGCCCTTCCCCAGACGCACGCAAAAACCTAAGTAGGAGCCGCAAAGCCCGGGCGGACGATGTCTTTTTTTGAAAATTTCGCCTTCGAAGCCGGCGTCATGGCGCGCTCGTTCGGCGAGTATATGCGCGGGCCAGCATTGCGGGTCGGAGTCACCGGGCTTGCTCGGTCCGGCAAGACGGTGTTTGTGACCTCGCTCGTTAACAATCTTCTCGCGCACGGGCGGTTGCCGGTGTTGGCCGCGGCGGCGGAGGGCCGCATCGCGCGCGCCCAACTCGACCCGCAGCCCGACGACGCCGTGCCGCGTTTTCCCTACGAGGAGCATCTGGCCGCGCTATCCGGCCCCGGCCGGCACTGGCCGCAATCGACGCGGCGCATTTCGCAACTGCGGTTGCGCATCGAATACGCCCGCGCGGTCGGCTGGGCGCCGGGTCCGGCGCGGCTCGATCTCGATATCGTCGATTATCCCGGCGAGTGGCTGCTCGATCTGACGCTGCTCAACAAATCCTACGCCCGTTGGTCCAACGAGACGATCGCCCAGAGCCGCGCGCCGGCCCGCATCCCGCTCGCCGGCGCCTGGCTCGCCCATCTCGACGGCCTCGATCCGCAAGGCCGCCTCGACGAGGAGCGCGCGCGCGAAGCCGCCATATTGTTCACCGAATATCTGCGCGCCGCCCGCGCCGACGCCTATGCGCTGTCGACGCTGCCGCCCGGCCGCTTCTTGATGCCGGGCGATCTCGAAGGCTCGCCGGCGCTGACCTTCGCGCCGCTGCCGGTGGAGGAAAATAGCGAGCCGACGGCGGGCTCGCTGGCGGCGATGATGCAGCGGCGCTACGAGTCTTATAAAACCCATATCGTCAAGCCGTTCTTCCGCGACCATTTCAGCCGCCTCGACCGCCAGATCGTGCTCGTCGACGCGCTCGGCGCGCTGAATTCCGGCCCGACGGCGATGCGCGATCTCGAAAACGCGCTGACCGAGGTGATGCGCGCCTTCCGCGCCGGGCGCGCTTCGGCTTTGGGCGCGATCTTCCGCCCGCGCGTCGACCGCATCCTGTTCGCGGCGACCAAGGCTGACCATCTGCATCATGCCAGCCACGACCGGCTGGAGGCGATTCTGCGGGCTCTCACCGCCAAGGCGATCTCGCGCGCCAAGGTTGTCGGGGCCGACATCGACGTTATCGCGCTCGCCTCGGTGCGCGCCACGCGCGAGGCGCTGATCCGCCACGACGGCGAGCAATTGCCGGCGATCATCGGCGTGCCGGAACTCGGCGAGCGCATTGGCGATCAGGTGTTCGACGGCGCCGCCGAGGCGGCGGTGTTTCCCGGCGAATTGCCGGAGAACCCGGAGAGCCTGTTCGACGGCGAGGCGCTGGCGCTGGCGGAGGCCGACAATGCGCTGCGCTTCGTGCGCTTCCGGCCGCCGATCTACCCCAAGAGCACGGCGGCGCCGCACATTCGGCTCGACCGGGCGTTGCAATTCCTCATCGGAGACCGCCTCGCATGAGTGATCCGCGCCCGCGCCCGCGCGCTTTCCGGCTCGACGACGCCGGCGTCGCCTTCGACGGCCGCCCCGCCGCCGAGGCGCCGCGCGCCGAGGTGCGCACCGAGACGGCGCCGATTCCCGACAAGTCCGCCTCCGAACCGCTCGACGCCGGCGAGCAGGCGATCGAGGCCGCCACCGGGGCCCGCCGCCGCTGGCGGCCGTCGCTGGGCGCGCTGGTTTGGACAGGGCTTGGCGGCTTGGTGTCGCTGGCGCTGGGCCTGTGGGTCGACGATCTGCTGGAGTCGCTGTGGGCGAGGGCGCACGGGCTCGGCTGGCTCGGCATCGGCTTCGCCGTGTTGTTGCTGTTCGGCGTCGTCGGCCTGGCGACGCGCGAGATCGCCGCGCTGAGCCGTCAGCGCCGCATCGCCGGGCTGCACGCCGACCTTGCGCTCGCCCATGCCGGCGACGATCGCCCGGCCGCCCGCGTCGCCGTGGCGCGTCTCGTCGCGCTCTACGCGGCGCGCGCCGAAACCGCCGCCGCGCGCGCCGAGCTTCAGCGGGTCATGACGGAGATCGTCGACGGGCGCGATCTCGTCGAGATCGCTGAGCGGGCGTTGGTGAAGCCGCTCGACGCGCGCGTGCGCGCCGAGGTCGCTGCCGCCGCCAAGCGCGTCTCGCTGGTGACGGCGCTGAGCCCGCGCGCCGTGCTCGACGTGCTGTTCGTGGCCGCGCAGATGGTTCGGCTGACGCGGCGCATCGCCGAGATTTACGGCGGCCGGCCGGGTCTGCTCGGCTTCCTCAAAGTGGCGCGGGCGATTGCGGCGCATCTCGTCATCACCGGCGGCATGGCGGTCGGCGACACCATCCTCCAGGGGCTGGTCGGTCACGGCATTGCGGCGAAGCTGTCGTCGCGGATGGGGGAAGGCGTGCTCAACGGGCTGCTGACGGCGCGCGTCGGCCTGTCGGCGATGGCGGTGTGCCGCCCAGCGCCGTTCCAGGCGGTCAAGCGCCCGAGCGTCAACGACGTCGCGCCGTTTCTGTTTGGCGGGGCGAAGGAGTGAGGCTCCTCCGCGCATTGAAGCGTTACGCGGCCGACCGCGGGATCGGCGACTTCAGGACAATCACACGCTGAGCGTAAGTAGAAGCTCGTCCAGTTGCTCGAACTGCTCGGGCATTGCGCCCTCCATCCCGGCCATAGTGGCGTCGAGAGCTTCCTTCGAGGGATGGAGTTCGTGCAGAACCAGCAGCGTCTTGCCGCCTTTTTCCTCGAACGTCACCGTGGTCACGGCGCCGTCGTCACTTTCGTCATTCGTCCAGACGAGGCGCGAGGGCGCCGTCACTTCGACGTACCTGCCGAAGAACGCAATAGGCTTCGAGGCGTCGCGGCCAAACTCAAGACGGTAGCTACCTCCGGCCCGGACATCCATCTCGCAGGAAAGCAGGGACATGCCTGTCGACTTAGGCGCCCACCAGCGCTTGAACAGCTCGGGCTTGGTCCAGGCCTCAAATACGAGGCGCGCCGAGCCGTTGAAGGTTCGGGTCACGACCAGCTCACGCTCGGATTTCCGCTCCACCGTCGTGCGGTTCTTCAACGGGGTGGACTCACTCTCTTTTCTGGCGTCCATCGACCTTTTCCTTCTGTGTCAATTCCTCGACAATCTTGTGCAATTCGTCGAAGCGTGCATCCCAGAGTTGGCGATGCCTCTCGATCCATGCCGCCTCTTGCTCCAGCCGGTGCAGGCCGAGCTTGCAGGTCCGCACACGCCCGATCTTCTGCGTGGTGACGAGCCCCGCTTGCTCCAGGACGCCGACATGCTTCTTCATACCCGTGAGGGTCATGTGGAACTTCGCGGCCAGGTCCGTAATTGAAGCGTCGGCTCGTCCGAGTTGCTCCAGAACGCCGCGCCGGGTGGCGTCCGAGAGAGCGGCGAACGAAGCATCGATCTGTGTATGCTGAACCATTCGGTTCAGTGTATAGCGTGCGGGTTCGCGGCACGCAAGGGGGCCGAGCGTGCATGGGGGCTGGCCGCTCAACTCAATACAGACACGATCAGTTGCGCGGTCCCGGAGCCTACCCCCGCGTCATGGCGTAGATCGCCGTCGAACGCGCCACCGGGCCGGCGGCATTGGAGATCAGCGCCTGCGTGAATTGATAGCGCCCGGTGGCGCGCGCCAGCGTCGCCTCTAACTCCACCCACTCGCCGAGCCGCGCCGGCCCCAGAAAATCGACGTTGAGGCTCAGCGTCGGCGCGAACGGGCCGCTGACGATGCCGGCGCGGCGCAGCGGCGCGATCTGGTAATCGGCGAAAGTCGCCACCACGCCGCCGTGGCAGAGGCCGAACAGGTTGATATGCCGGGCCGCGACGCGAAAGCCGAGTCGGCGGCGCTCCGCATCGTGATAGACCGGCCCGAACAATTCGCCGAAGCCGACGCCGCCGTCGATCGGCGCGAAGCCAGGCGGTGGCGGCGTCTCAGGCGGCGCCGGGGGCGGGGGCGGCGGCGGCGCGTCGAGCGACGCCGCCTTTTCGGAATGGGAAAACATCGCCTTGGCGCGCACGATGGGCGCGCCCTCGACGCCCAGCACCGCCTCGGTGAAGGCGAGGCGGCCAGTGCGCTTGACGAGTACGATCTCGCCCTCGACCCAATCGCCGAGCCGGGCCGGGGCGAGATAATCGATCGACAGGCTGATCGTCGGCGATTGCTTGGGCGCGAGCAGGCCGGAGCGCATCAGCGCCGCGAGCTGCATGTCGGCGAAGGTGGCGATCGCGCCGCCGTGAGCGACCTCGCGGAAATTGAGGTGCCGCGCCTCGACGCGGAAGCCGTACCGAACGCGTTCGTCCTCGCGCTTGACGTAGATGGGGCCGAAAGCGGCGGCGAAGCTGGCGGCGATTTCGAGGCGGACGAAGCCGGGCGGGGCGCTCACCACCGGATCAGCGCCGCGCCCCAGGTGAAGCCGCCGCCCATCGCCTCGATCATCACCAAGTCGCCGGACTTGATCCGCCCGTCCGACACCGCCGCATCCAGCGCCAGCGGGATCGAGGCGGCGGAGGTGTTGCCGTGGCGGTCGACGGTAATGACCACCTTGTCGCGGGCGATGCCGAGCTTGTCGGCGGAAGCGTCGATGATGCGGCGATTGGCCTGGTGCGGCACGAACCAGTCGATGTCGTCGGCGGTGACGCCGGCGTCGGCGAAGCAGGCCTTGATGACGTCCGTCACCATGCCGACGGCGTGCTTGAACACCTCGCGGCCCTCCATGCGCAGATGGCCGACCGTGCCGGTGGTCGACGGGCCGCCGTCGACATAGAGCTTGCCGCGATGGCGCCCGTCCGAGCGCAACTTGGAGGTGATGACGCCGGCCTCGCCGCCCTCGACCGCCTCCAGCACCATCGCCCCGGCGCCGTCGCCGAACAGCACGCAAGTGGTGCGGTCCTGCCAATCGAGAATGCGCGAGAACGTCTCGGCGCCGATCACCAGCGCGCGCCTGTGCGAGCCGGAGGTGAGAAACTTATCGGCCGTCGCCACGCCGAAGACGAAGCCGGAGCAGACGGCCTGGATGTCGAAGGCGACGCCCTGCGTGTTGCCGAGGGCGGCCTGAATCTCGGTCGCGGCGGCGGGAAAAGTGTGATCGGGCGTCGAGGTGGCGACGATGATGAGGTCGATGTCGGCGCCCGTGAGCCCGGCGCTCGCCAGCGCCCGCGCGGCGGCGCGCGCGCCGAGGCTGACCGTGGTCTCGCCGTCGCCGGCGACGTAGCGCTGCTTGATGCCGGTGCGCTGGACGATCCAATCGTCGGAGGTGTCGACCCGGCTCGCCAATTCGTCGTTGGTGACGATGCGCTCGGGCAGGCAGGCGCCCACCCCGCGCACCACGGAACGGAGTCTCGCGTTCATCTTAGACTTTCAGGAACTGGCAAGCGTCGGCCGCGCCTCGCTTGCGTGGCCGATCATGTCGCGGATATTGGCGAGCAGATCCTGGCGCACCATGTCGTAGCCGACCTCGATCGCGCCGGCGTAACTCTCGGCGTCCGCCCCGCCATGACTCTTGATGACTACGCCGTCAAGGCCGAGGAATATGGCGCCGTTGCTGCGGTTGGAATTGAGCTTGCGCCGCAGCGCCTGGAAGGCGCCGCGGGCGAGCAGGAAGCCTATTCGCGTCGCCAGTGTCGCCCGCATCGCCTCGCGCAAATATTGCCCGATCTGCTTGGCGGTGCCCTCGGCCGTCTTCAGCGCGATGTTGCCGGTGAAACCCTCAGTGACGAACACGTCGACCGTGCCGCGGCCGAGATCGTCGCCCTCGACGAAGCCGTGGTAATTGACATGCGGCCACGCCTCCTCGCGCAACATGCGCCCGGCCGTCTTCACTTCTTCGAGGCCCTTGATCTCCTCGACCCCGACATTGAGCAGGCCGACCGTCGGCGTCTCGATGTCGAACACGACGCGCGCCAACGCCGCGCCCATGACGGCGAGGTCGACGAGGTGCTGAGCGTTGGCGCCGATCGAGGCGCCGACGTCGAGCACGATCGATTCCCCGCGCATCGTCGGCCACATGGCGGCGAGCGCCGGGCGCTCGATCATCGGCAGCATATGCAAGCAGACCTTGGCCATCGCCATCAAGGCGCCGGTGTTGCCGGCCGAAACCGCGCAATCCGCCTCGCCGCGCTTCACCGCCTCGATCGCCCGCCACATCGAGGAGACGCGGCGGCCGTGGCGCAGCGCCTGGCTCGGCTTGTCGGTCATCTTCACCGCGACGTCGCAATGAATGATTGTCGCCCGCGCGGCGAGCTTGGCGTGGGCGGCGACCAGCGGTTGCAGGATTTTCTCGTCGCCGAACAGCAGATAGCGCGTGTCCGGGCGCCGTTCGAGCGCGATCGCCGCCGCCGAAGTCACGACTGCGGGCCCGTGATCGCCCCCCATCGCGTCGAGCGCTATGATGATTTCGCGCTTCAAGAGCCCCCGTCGCCGTTTGCCTGGCGCTTGTTGCCGGAAAATTCAAGGCGAGCATAGCGGCTTGGGCGGCGCGAAAGCAACGCTCAGTCGGGCTCCTCGTTGTCGCCGAGGGCGCGCAGCCGCGAGAACGGCGATTCGCGCGGCGGCGGCGCAGCCGGCGGCGCGAAGGCGACGCCGACTTTGCGCGGATAGGGATCGAGCGCTAGCGTCAGGAACTCGCTGGCGAGGGCGCCGAGGTCGATCTTGCCGTCGACGAAGGCGTCAGGCGCGTCGTCGTCGGCGACTGATTCGGCAGCCGGCGTTGCCTCGGCGGGCAGGAATCTGACGTCGATCGGCTCCTCGATATCGACGTCGAACGGCTCCAGGCTGACGACGCAGGTCTGCGTCACGCGCGCCGAGAGTTCGCCCTCGACATGCACGCCGCGCCGCCATTTGGCGATGCGGAAGCTGGCGTGGAGCCGCTCGATCGCCGGTAGGTTGTTGAGCCGGGCGAGCGCGGCGCGCTCGCCCGCATTGGCCTCGATGGCGATGGCGAGGCCGTCGCGGGGCAGCGGAGAAACCCGCGTCGGGCGGCTGAATTCGATCTCGGTCATGATGCGGCCTCCGGCTGCGGGTAGTGGAAGCTTGCGGACTGGAAGGCCTCTAGCGGCGTCTCGGCCAGCAGACGCTGGAGGCTGAGCGTGCGCAGCGCGAGCCGGCGCGAGGCCGGGGTCGGTTCGTCGCCGGCCCGTAGCGCGTTGCGGGCGAGGCTGGCGGCAAGCGCCTGCGCGTCGCCAGCGGCAAGCGCCGGCGCATAGGCGCCGGCGCGGCCGAAATAGGCGTCGGCCATCTTCTTGATGCGCTTGGCGACGCCGACGTCGCCGATCGACATCTCGCGCAGGGCGTCGTCGAAGCCAAGGAATACGCGGTCGACGATCTCCTGGGCGAGATCGGTCTGGCCGAGTTCGGCAAGGCGGCGCAGCAGCAGGTCGGCGTGCAGCGTCGTCATTTCGAAGCGGCCGTCGAGGTCGTCGGGGACGCCGCAATCGGTGTAGAGGGCCGGCGCGCGGGCCGCCGCCACGATCTCGCCGTGAATGTGATCGATGAGAACGCGCGCGGCTCGGCGCGCGCGCAGGTGTGCGAAGATCATTTGGCGCCTTGATTTTATTAACGAGCTTCCATTACGCGGTGGAATCTGGCAGGCCGAGCTTCGCTTCGCAATGGGGTCGTCGATGCGCGAATACGGGAAAATGATGCTCGCGGCGGCAGCGATCGCGCTCGCCGCCTCGCTTTCGGGGTGCATTGGCTACAACGGCGATTTCGACCGCGGCTACCAGATCGACGAGCAGTCGCTCGCCAAGGTGCAGGTTGGCAAGACCGACAAGCGCGAAACGCTGAACCTGTTGGGCACGCCCTCGACAACCTCCACCGTCGGCGGCGACGCCTGGTATTACATCGGCCAGAAGGAACGCCGCTCGCTCGCCTTCATGCCGGCGCACACCACCGACCAGCACGTGTTGGCGATCTATTTCGGCAAGGGCGGCAAGGTCACGCGCATCGCCAATTACGGCATGAAGGACGGCCACGTGTTCGATTTCATCTCCCGCACGACACCGACCGGCGGCGCCGAGCCGGACTTCCTCAGCAACATCATGACCGGCTTGTTCCGCTTCCTGTGACGAGGCGCTGATGCTCGTCGCGCTCGCCGCCTTTGTCTTTGCCGCCAGCCTGCTGACGATTACGCCGGGCGTCGACACCGCCATGGTGCTGCGCGCTTGCGCCGCGCGGGGGCCGCGCGCCGGCGCCGCGACCGGCGTCGGGGTCGCTGCCGGACTGATGGTCTGGGGCGGCGGCGCGGCGCTCGGCCTCAATGCGCTGATGGCGGCCTCCAGCGCCGCCTTCGCCGCGCTCAAATGGGCCGGCGCGGCCTATCTCGTCTGGCTCGGCCTGGGCCTGCTGCTGCGCCCACGCTCGGCGCTGATGGGCGCCGCTGGCGCGCCTGCCGGGCTCGGCGGCAATCTGCGGCGCGGCTTCCTGACCAATGTTCTGAACCCCAAGGTCGGCGTGTTCTATGCGACCTTCCTGCCGCAATTCATCCCGGCGCACGTCAATGTCGCGGCGTTCTCGCTGCTGCTCGCCGCAATTCACGCTGCGCTGACGCTGATCTGGTTCGCGGCGCTCATCGCGCTGACGGTTCCGCTCGGTCGGCGACTCAGAGAGCCGAGGGTGGTGAAAGCGCTCGATCGGCTGACCGGCGCCGTGTTTCTGGCCTTCGGCCTCAAGCTGGCCGCCGCCCGCGCCTGAGCGCAGCCGGCCAGCCCGGCTTTGCCATTCGCCTGGAGAATTCAGCACGCACAACGGCTTGCGAAAGTCTGCTAAAGCTTTGGCGCCGGTCGCCAGCGCGGCCATTCATTAAGGTTAGGTTGGCGTTAACCCGGGGGTTCTAGCCTGAAGGGCGCGCCCGCGTCAGGTCCGTCGCGCGCGCAAGGTCTGGGCATGCGTACAACGACTTTCACGCTTTTGGATCGTCTCCCCGACGCGCTGCGCGAGGCGCCGAAGCGGCGCATCGCCGAGGCGGCCGGCGTCGCTTTGCTGGCGCTCGTCGCCGGCGCCGGCCTGTCGTTGATGTCGTGGTCGGTCGACGATCCGAGCCTGACCCACGCGACTTCGCACGCCGCGCAAAACTGGCTCGGGCAGGGCGGCGCGATCACGGCTGACCTGCTCATGCAATTTCTCGGCGTCGGCGCGGCGGCGGCGCTGGCGCCGCCAGCGGCCTGGGGTTGGCGACTGGTCGCCGAGCGGCGCATCGGCCGCATCTCGCCGCGCCTGCTGCTGCTGATGGCTGGGGCGGCGGCGACCTGCGGTTTCGCCTCGCTGCTGCCGGCGCCGGCGAGTTGGCCTTTGCCGGCCGGGCTCGGCGGCGTCGTCGGCGACGCCGTGCTGTGGATT
Source organism: Roseiarcus sp. (assembly GCA_035606915.1). Lineage (GTDB taxonomy): Bacteria > Pseudomonadota > Alphaproteobacteria > Rhizobiales > Beijerinckiaceae > Roseiarcus. Next base: position 29,445 of record DATNDU010000019.1, read on the forward strand.
CCGCGCAAGCTGTTTTCGGGCGCGCAGGTTGAAATGATCGGCGTCGGCATCGCGCTGGCGGCGACCGCGATTCTCTCGCTCACCGCCTCCGCCAGCTACGCGTTTGCGAGGCCGCCCGCGGCGGGCGAGTCCGTCGGCGATGCGCCGCGCCGCCGTGCGCCGCCGCCGATCGACATCGAGGACGACGATCGCGACGGCGAGCCCGGCTTCGCCCTGGTGTCGCTCGGCGCGGCGATCCACGCCCTCTATGTCGTCAAGGGCGGCCTGAAGCGGTTGTTGCTGCGGCCACGCAAGCCGCCCAAGCCGACGCCGCCGCCGCGCGCGCCGTGGCTCGACGAGACCAGCCCGCCGTTCGGCGCGCCGCTCGACGCGCCGCTGCAACTGGCCCCCGTGGTGACGCCGCCGACGCCGCCGCGCGCTGGCTCCCAAGCCCCGCTGCTCAATGCTTCGCAAGCGCCGCCAGTGCGCGCCGTCGCGCCGCCGGCGCCGATCGTCGATATCGACCTCAAGCCCGATCAGCCGTCGCGGGTGACGCCGGCCGTCGGGCCGTTGAAGGCGGCGCCGAAGCGCGCCGCGACGCCGATCGAGCGCGGCGAATATGGACTGCCGACGCTCACCATGCTGGCCGAGCCGAAAAAGCCAACGTCGAAAATCTCCGACGACGCGCTGGAGCAGAACGCGCGGCTGCTGGAAGGCGTGCTCGACGATTTCGGCGTCAAGGGCGAGATCATCAATGTGCGCCCCGGCCCGGTGGTGACGCTTTACGAGTTGGAGCCGGCGCCGGGCGTCAAATCCTCGCGCGTCATCGGGCTCGCCGACGACATCGCGCGCTCGATGTCGGCGATTTCGGCGCGCGTCGCAGTCGTGCAGGGGCGCAACGCCATCGGCGTCGAACTGCCCAACCAGCGCCGCGAGACGGTGTTCCTGCGCGAGATGCTCGGCAGTCAGGATTTCGGGACCTCCAAGCACAGGCTCGCCATTGCCCTCGGCAAGACGATCGGCGGCGAGCCGGTGATCGTCGATCTCGCCAAGATGCCGCATCTGCTCGTCGCCGGCACCACCGGCTCGGGCAAATCGGTGGCGATCAACACCTTCATTTTGAGCCTGCTCTACCGGCTGGAGCCGAAACAGTGCCGGCTAATCATGGTCGATCCGAAGATGCTGGAACTCTCCGTCTACGACGGCATCCCGCATCTGCTCACCCCCGTCGTCACCGACCCGAAAAAGGCGGTGGTGGCGCTCAAATGGGCGGTGCGCGAGATGGAGGACCGCTATCGCAAGATGTCGAAAGTCGGCGTGCGCAACATCGACGGCTTCAACCAGCGCGTCGCCGAGGCTGCCGCCAAAGGCGAGGCGATCACCCGCCAGGTGCAGGACGGCTTCGATCCCGAGACCGGCGAGCTGACTTACCGGCTGGAGGAAATGGCGCTGGAGGAATTGCCCTATATCGTCGTCGTGGTCGACGAAATGGCCGACCTGATGATGGTGGCGGGCAAGGACATCGAAGGCGCGATTCAGCGTCTGGCGCAGATGGCGCGCGCCGCCGGCATCCACCTTATCATGGCGACGCAGCGCCCCTCGGTCGACGTCATCACCGGCACCATCAAGGCCAATTTCCCGACCCGCATCTCGTTCCAGGTGACGAGCAAGATCGACAGCCGCACCATCCTGGGCGAGCAGGGCGCCGAGCAACTGCTGGGCCAGGGCGACATGCTCTACATGGCCGGCGGCGGCCGCATCAGCCGCGTCCATGGGCCGTTCGTCTCCGACGCCGAGGTCGAAAAGATCGTCGCCTATCTGAAGACGCAAGGGGCGCCGGAGTACCTAACCTCGATCACCGAGGAGGACGCGCCGGCCGAGGAGGAGGAGGCTGCTGCGCCGGTCGCCGGGGCGGCGACGATGGATCAGGAGGAGGCCGGCGATTATTACGATCGCGCCGTCGCCATTGTCACGCGCGAGAAAAAGGTGTCGGTCAGCTACATTCAGCGCCGGTTGTCGGTCGGTTACAACAAGGCCGCCTCGCTGGTCGAGCGCATGGAGAAGCAGGGCGTCGTCAGCGCCCCCAATCACCAGGGCAAGCGCGAGGTGCTTACGGGCAGCCCCGATCGCGACGAATTAGGCGAGGAATAGCGGCGGCGCGGACATCGCCGCGACGCCATGCGGAAGCCCTGCGCCCCGCCTCAGTTCAACGCCGCCTCCCTCGGCGGTATCGCCACCGTCACGTCGGTCAGTTCGGCCTCGATCTTCTCGGCCGGGGCGCGGTAATTGTAGGGAGCGAAGGAATCCTTGACCCAATAGGCGAGCGGGCGCCCCTCGGCGTCGTAATCGGCGCCGTAAATGACCAAAGCGTGGTTCTCGCTCGAACTCCACACCACCGCCTGGTTGCGGGCCAGCGACTTGTGGATGAGGCCGACGGCGGTCGGCAGGTCGACGTAATGGGCCTGCGTCCCCGGCCGCGCGTCGGGGTCTTGCGAGGGGCCGACACGCGCCTTGCCGTCGCGCGCGACGTCATATTCGGTCCAGACATTGTCGCCGAGCACGGCTTTGGCGAGTTGCGTGGGCGTCAGTTCGCGGCCGTCGAGCCGCGTCGTCTGCGGCGTCGCGCCGAGTTGGCTCGCCAGCGCGCTGTTAAGGGCGGCGAGCTTGTCGGCCTCGCCCGGCGCCTCGGAGATCGCGTCGGCGACGTGGTCCCAGACGGGAGTGGAATCAACGACGGGGTGGAAGTCCTGCTCGGCGACGAGGCCGTGCTGGCGGATCAGGCTGACCGCGTCGACGGCGACGCCGCCGTCTTCGAGATGGTCGGAATTGCCGGTGATGGCGCGGTGGAAGCGGTCGGCGATCGAGGCGCGCTGTACGAGCGCGCGCGAAAGTTCGATCTTCGATTGCGGGTGCCTGGCGAGATAGTTGCTCTCCAGCATGTTGAGCGTCGCATAGACCCAGCAGAGATCGGAATCGCCCTGATCGCGCGCCGCCGAGATCGGCAGCCGGAAGCTTTTGCTGACCAGCGGCTGCGGGCCCTGGTCGGCCGAGACGCCGGAGGCGGCGAGCGCCAGCCCGATGGCGGCGGCGCGGACGCCGAATTTCAGGGAACCGAACAGCGATCTCGTCATGCCATCCCCCTATTGCCGCCCCCGCCGCCCGATGGATGCAAGCTAAGCGGCGAAGGCGACAAAAACCCGGCGTTGTTGGTTCGGCGGCGCGGCGCAAAAGCGGCGCGAGCTTGCCGCTTAACGCTAGGCCCGCCACGCTTGGCGTCTGCGCCAAAGCGTCGCTGACGGAATTTCTCGCTGCTTGCGGCGATTACGTCTTTTATTGGCCGCTGGACTATGCTCGAAACCATGGCGTCGATTCCGGGCGCGGCGTGTCGCGGCCGGTTTTCGTCAGCATCGCCGTCAATGCGGGCGCCGGGCGCGGTTGGTCAGCAGGGACGAAAAGCTATCGCCAACGTCGCCGTTCCCTATCGCGGTCGCGCGAGCGTTGGTTGATTTTCAAGCCTCGCCGCGCCATCAAGCTTGCCTGTCCCCAAGGAGGCGAAGGCGTTGCGGGTGCTGATCGTCGACGATCATCCGATCGTCATTTCCGGCTGCAAGGCGCTGCTCGCCGTCGATGCGACGATGGAAGTGCGCGACGCCGGCGACGCCGATGTTGGGCAGGCGCTATATTTCTCGTGGAAGCCCGACGTGGCGGTGGTCGATCTCAACCTGCCGGGCCTCTCCGGGTTGGAAGTGTGCCGGCGCATCCGCCAGCGCGACGAACGGGCGAAGATCATCATCTTCACCATGAACGACGATCCCGTGTTCGCGGCGCGGGCGATCGAGGCCGGCGCCAAGGGCTATATCGCCAAAAACGACGACCCGACGCTATTCATCGACGCGGTTCGGCAGGTGGCGCGCGGCGGCGTCTATCTGCATCCTGACATGGCGCGCCAGATTGCCTTCCTGCGCAACAACGCCGGCGCCAGCAAGGCCGCGGCGCTCAACTCGCGCGAACTGGAGATCTTGCGCATGCTGGCGGCCGGCAAATCGATGGGCGACATCGCCGACGCGCTGCATGTCTCTTATAAGACGGTGGCCAACAATTGCACGGCGTTGAAGCAGAAACTCGGCGCCCGCTCCTCGATGGACCTGATGCGCATCGCAATGGAGACCAGCGGCGGCTGAGCGACCTTCAGTCGAGGTCGAGATCGCGCCGATGGCGGATATACGGCGAATAAACCGGAGCGCCCGGCTTGACGCGGCCGTCTTCGCCCCATTCGGACATGCGGTTGAACGGCACGACCGACCGCTCCGCCAGGCCACGCAGATCGCGGCTCCACTCCGAAGCGATGGCGGAGAGCCGCGTCGTCACGGCGGCGGGATCGGAATAGCGCAGGCCGCCTTCGACGCCATAGGCGATGAACGGGGTCAGGATTTCGTAGCCGACATAGGCGAGCGTGAACTCGACCGGCCAGAGCATCAGATTTATGTCGCCGCTGCGGCCATCGTGCTCATAGGTGGCGCGGCTCGTGCCCACGGTCACGCTTAGGAGCGCGCGCTTGCCGGCGAAGCGCCCGCTCTCGAAGCGGCGGCGCGCGGTATAGGCGGGGCCGTAGGCGAACACGCGATCGAACCAGCCCTTCAGCATCGCCGGCGGCATGTGCCACCACATCGGATATTGCAGGATGAGCAGGTCGGCCGCGTCCAGTCGCTCAAGCTCCTCGGCGACGAAGGCCGGCAGGGCGCCCACGTCTCCGGCGTGGCGCTACTCGCGCTGCGCGTCGAACCGGGCAGCGTCCGCGCGCTCGCGGTAATGCTCGGGACCTTCGCGGGGATCGAAGTCGCAGGCGTAGAGATCGGTCAGGCTCACCTGCCAGCCCGCCGCCGAAAGTTCTTTTTGGGCCTCTCGCGCCAGATGCGCGTTGAACGATTGCGGTTCGGGATGGGCCAATACGATGTGCGCGCGCATGGTCCGTTCGCTCTAAGGATAGCGCGCCCGCAAATCGTCGATGCGACGGGTGTTGCGATCGATGATGCAGGTCAGGCGCGGATCGCCGTCGCCAGCGCCCGGCGTCTCCAAAGGCGCCAGATCCTGACATTCCTCGTCGCGCCACGATTGCCATTGCGCCTGTGAATCGTTGAGGAAGCGCTTCCAGCGAGATTTGCGCGCGGCGAGCATCTTCGGCCGCGTGTCGATCGTCTTCAGCGCCGCGGTGAGGGCGGCGGCGAGTTCGCGATCGGATTTCTCGGAGGCGGTGCGCAGGCAATCGGCCAACTCCCTGGCGCCGATGCGGCTGGGATCGCAGGCCGGTGCGGATTTGACCGTCTCGCCACGGGCGCCGGATGCGGCGAGCGCCAATGCCAGAATCAGAACAATACGGCGCATATCCAACAAAAGCCTCAATCGCCGGGGAGCCATAACGCGTGCCGCCGGCAAAGGCCAGCGCCGAGGTTGGCGCTCATCCGGCCGGCTTCTCGCTCGCCAGGAAATCCTCGATTCGCTTCAGCGCCCTGACGATGTTTTCGCGTGAGTTGGCATAGGAAAGACGCAGGTATCCCTCGCCGTAGACGCCGAAATCCGGGCCGCCGATGGTCGCCACGCCGGCCTTTTCAAGCAGCGCGCTCGCCAGCGGTTTGGCTTTCCAGCCGGTCGCTGAGATGTTGGGGAAGGCGTAGAAGGCGCCCTTCGGCGTCGCCGCGCTGAGGCTGGCGATGCCGTTGAGCCCCTCGGTGACTATGCGGCGGCGGGCGTCGAACTCGCTGACCATCGCCTGCACCGCGTCCTGCGGCCCGGTCAGCGCGGCCAGGCCTGCGAACTGCGCCGGCGCATTGACGCAGGAATAGGAATTGACCGCCAGCTTGCGCGCCGCCTCGTAGAGCGGCGCCGGCCAGACGGAATAGCCCAACCGCCAGCCGGTCATGGCGTAGGTCTTCGACCAGCCGTCGAGCATGATGAGCCGGTCGCGAATCTCGGGGTAGGCGAGCAGCGTCTGGTGGGCGAGGCCGTCGTAGGTCATCTGCCCGTAGATCTCGTCGGAGAGGATCGCCGCATCGGGAAAGCGGGCGAGGCCGGCGACGAACTTGTCGATCTCCGCCTTCGGCGTCACGCCGCCGGTCGGGTTGGCGGGCGAGTTGAGAATGACCAGCCGGGTGTTGGCCGTCATCAGCGAAAGCGCCTCCTCTGCCGAGAAGGCGAACCCATTCGCCTCGCGCATCGGCGCCGGGATGGCGCGCGCGCCGGTGAACTCGATCATCGAGCGATAGATGGGAAAACCAGGATCGGGATAGAGGATGTCGACGCCGGGGGCGCCGAACATCAGGATCGCCATATACATCGTCACCTTGCCGCCGGGCACGATGAGCACGCTGTCGGGCGAGACCTCGACGCCGTGGCGCTTGTGCAGGTCCGCGGCGACCGCCTCGCGCAAGGGCAGGATGCCGGTGGCGGCGGTATAGCCGTGCTCGCCGTCGCGCAACGCCTTGACCGCGGCCTCGACGATATGGGCCGGGGTTTTGAAATCCGGCTGGCCGATGCCGAGATTGATGATGTCGCGCCCTTGCGCCTGCAACGCCGCGGCTTTCGCCAGCACGGCGAAGGCGTTTTCCTCGCCGATGCGATCGAATGCGGTGACAAGATGAAGCATGGCCGTCCTCCGCCGCCTCTATGGCGGGGCGGGGCGGCGAGGGCAAGGGGGCGATTCAGAAGGTCGCAAGAAGCCTCCTGGCGAAGGGCCGTTCGACGATCCCGCCGCCATTATAAATCCTGAAGCACGAGTCTCGACCGCGTCGAAATAAATCTATTCAGGCAATTAACCCTTCGGCGCACAGGTTCTGTCGATAAGCAATCGCGCCCGAATTAAATCGAGCGTACGTTGCGCTACCGATTGACATCTTGTATAC